>JAUIKM010000028.1 GCA_030430495.1 bacterium
GTCCTGAGCCAGGATCAAACTCTCCGTTGTCTTTTTTTCCAACGTGAGTTCCTCTCCGGCTGTCTATCACTCTCGTGAATTGACGTTCACTTTATCTCTCTTCACGCGCTTCACGTTTCCAAAGAACTGCCGCGCTTTCGCGCCCCCTTCCGTTTTGCAGAAGAGCAACAAACATAAGGTTTCTTTTTCGCCTGTGCAAGAAATAAATGCAGCAGAACAAAAGAAAATTTTCAAAGCGCCGATTTCAGCTAAAATTCGAGGGTTGTACTTCCCAAAGCCGCTCAAATTTGCAAACTGAGACTAACAAGAAGTCAGCGCTCAAAAGAGGCCCCCCGAAACCCTCACTTTCTCAGCCTGAAATCCGATCCGTCAGCCAGGCCCATGCTGTAATTTGTCAGGGGAAATCGCGGTGACGACTGCCCGCAGCGCCTATTGCAGGTTAATTGAAAAAAAGTGAAAAAATCTACAATCCCTGCTCGATTTCCTGTAAAATCCGCGCACAGTAGTCGCGATAAGTCCCGTTCGGCATCGCCGCCACAATCCGCGCATAGTCCTCGCGGCTGATGTATTCACGCCCCACCGCTATTTCCTCCAGGCAGGCGATCTTATAACCCTGGCGCTTTTCCACCGTGTGGATGAACATGCCCGCTTCTATAAGACTGTCCGGCGTGCCCGTGTCCAGCCAGGCGATACCGCGCCCCATGCGCTCCACCTGCAGTTTGTCGCGCCGCAGGTATTCCAGGTTGACGTCGGTGATTTCGCGTTCGCCGCGCGCACTCGGTTTGACCTCTTCGGCCACCTGCACCACGCCCGGTTCGTACACGTACAGCCCCGGCACCGCAAATTTGGATCTGGGCCGCAACGGTTTTTCTTCGATCCCCAGCACGCGCCCATCGCGGTTGAATTCCACCACGCCGTAGCGCTCCGGATGCTGCACCTGATAACCAAAAATCGTCGCCCCGTCGCCGTTGCGCGCCAGTGCGCGCCGCAGATAGTCCAGCTTGCCGTAGAACAGATTGTCGCCCAGGATCAGGCAGACCTGGTCGCCGCCGATAAAGTCGCGGCCGTAGAGAAAAGCCTCGGCAATGCCGCCCGGTCTGTCCTGCACGGCGTATTCAAGATTGATTCCCCACTGACCGCCGTCGCCCAGCAGCGCCTCAAAGTTCGGTGTGTCCTGCGGCGTGGAAATGATCAGCACATCGCGGATGCCCGCCAGCATCAGCGTCGACAGCGGATAGTAGATCATCGGCTTGTCGTACACCGGCTGCAGTTGTTTGCTGAATACGCCCGTCATCGGATAGAGCCGCGTGCCGCGCCCGCCCGCCAGAATAATTCCCTTGGTTTTCACGTACATCCTGTTCGTCTGTCGCACAAACAAAGCCGTAAAGATACACGACGCCTGCCGTTTTTGCGGTGCAAAAATCTCTGCCGCCCTCTCACGCCCTGCCCGGAGCGCTTCGCCTCCTTCATTTCATTGCGGCGGCTTGCTTGTTCTCTTTGTTGGTCAATGTATCACCGGCCACCAGTCCCTGAGTTTTCAGCTTCTGTGCCGCAAGCCCCCGAGCCGCAAGTTTGAAGTCCGGTTTCAGCCCGTGAACCGCAGGTCCACAAGACAATCTCAGAGCCGCAAGCCTCCGCACCGCATGACGAGCAAAAAAATCATCGAGCCTGAGGTGCGACGTGCAACGAGCAGCTCAAAGCGAGTAGGTAAAATTGTTGCCCAGGCAACAAAGTTCGAGGCCTTTTTGGGCCCATAAATGGGCCCCCACCCCCTCCTCCGCCTTGCCATTTTTACCACTTCTTCCAACATCACCCCACGGTCCGCCTGCCCCGTGCGACGAGGTGTTTTTTTTTAAGCGGGGCCTGCCTCATTGCGGCGTCCCCTGCTGCGGCGCGGCCAAACCCTCCGGAGGATCCGACCCACGCAACATGCCTCCACACGCCGGATCAATCAAGCCGAAAAGACTGAACGCGCCTGTTGCTCCGCTGAACGGTCAATATTTCGTGGGTGAACGGCACTCAAAACCCGCGGCGCGCCGGACGTCAGTCGTCCTGGCGCACGCTCTCAATCTCCACCACTACCGTCCGATTGTAAAAACGGCCCTCCGGCAGCGCGTTCGACGGGCCGCCGTGGTCCTCGCCCAGCCCCGCCACTTCGGCCCCGTCAATGTCCAGCGCACGCGCCACAGACTGCGCCCTTCGATAGGACAGGTCGCGGTTGTAGGCCGCATCGCCCACTTCGTCCGTTTTGCCGATAATGCGCACCCGCGCGCCCGGACGCAGACGCGACGTGATAAAGCGCAGAATGCTCCGGTTTTCGTCGCTCAAGCTGACATCGTCGAAGTCAAACAACAGCAGTGAATATCGCTCGATGTGCGTCACGCCCTGGCCGCCCGCCAGCTGCTCGGAGCGCGTGTTCACCACCAGATCAAAGCCGACCGGTTGCGAACGGATCGTGCGGCCGTCCGCGGTCTTAATCTCCAGCAAGCTTTCCACCGGCTGTGCCGCATAACGCTGCGCAAAAGTCTCGTCCAGCGTGCGCAGCACCTGCCGCGGCGGCAGGCCCGTCCCGGATGTGTCGCTCAACGGCAGCCCGCCGCGCCGCGTCCTTATGCGCCAGCTTTTGACGTCCGCGCCGTCACCCGTAACAATTGGCTGAAAAATGAGGCCTTGCACCTCGCTGCGGTAGATCGTATTGCGCGCAAAGAGCGGCTCCAGCAGCGTCGATTCGTCGGACAAAATCTCCACGCGGCGGTTTTCGGCGCGGCCCTCCGCCCGTGCCGCATTCGACGGCCGTGCAGGCCGACCGCGCGACTCAATTTTCAGACGCGCCGGATCGATGTCCCACACGCGCATCAGATAGTCGCGCACCGCCTCTGCGCGCGCGCCGGCCAGTTGTGCGTTGCCGGATTCGGCGCTTTCGTCAATGTGCCCGCGCAGGCGCAGGTTTGCCGCCGGATCGGCCTGCATCCGCGCGCCGATGACATTCAGTACGTTGTGGTAAATCTGTAGCGTCGAACTTGCATACAGACTGTCTGCGTTAAACCCGGCGGTTTCGTTCCGCGTCAGGCGACGGTAGCGCGCCGGCAGCGCCGACTGATTTTCGTCAAAAAACACGTAGTTCAGCAGCGGCGTATAACGCGTCGAAACCGTCTCTTCCACCTCCACCGGCGCCCGCGGCGCGGCCGTACTTTTGTCCGCCATTTGCAGCTCCAGCCCCAGGCGCACGGCAATCTCTCGTTTCACGGCGGGCGCTTCAACTTCAGCCTCAACCACGGCCGCCGGCACTTCGCGCAGGTACTGCTCGCTGATGATGGTTTGTTCGTATTCCCGGTCTTTTTCAAATCCGCTTTTGTTTTCCACCGAGCTGTCGGTCCGGCGTATGCGAGCGGCGGCGAGCCCCGGCGTTTCGCGCTCAACGGTGTCGCGGAGATAAATCGTATCGCGCAGAACCGGAAGTGAAGGCGGCGGCTGAAAGCGCAGTACCGCGCCGAACTCAAGCGCGGCGGCCTGCCAGTTCAGATTCTCCACCACATCGCCGAAGGCCATAACATATGAGCCCTCGAGCGCGACGCTCCAGGTCTCGCTCAGCGGCAGCTGGTACGCCGCGCCAATTTTCAGCCCCGGCGCGGGCGAAGAACGCCCCGCCAGATCGGCGCTGTAGAGATCCACCGCACGCTCGCCGCTGAGTAATTCTGCCTCAGCGGGCTCGGTCAGTTCCTGGCGCTGGCTGAAGTCCGCGCCCATGTCGAATCCAAACTGCGGGCCGGCCTGCATGTGAAAACCGTCGAACACTTCGTATCGCAGCAGCGCGGCCAGCGCCAGTGTCCGGAAGTCCGCGTCAATCGTGTGACGGAAGTTGCCCGGCACGCGCTCACCGCTGCGCAAAATCACAAATGTCGGCTCGTCCGTTTCCAGCGTGGCGCTCCGCAGCTCAATGCCGCCGCGCAATTCCAGATTCAGTTTGTCGCTGAAACCGCCGCGGCCCAGGAGTTTAGCCGCCGGAATGCCGAGGAGCAGGCCCGCGCCCAAACCGCTGCCGTCGCCGTCCTCAAACAACGCCGGCGCTTTGGGAAAACCCGGTATTTCGTTGAAGTCGGCGCTGTGGCTGACCGCCTGAAAATTGGCATACACTCCGTATGTCAGGCTCGCGCTTGTGTCGTTGTCCTGCGCCGCGAGGCCTGCCGGCCCGGCGACGAACAAGAGAATCAGCCCAAACAAGTGCAAATAGTGCGGGACGGACCGGCTCCGGCCGCCGCGGGAAACGCGTCGTGTGCTGCTCATGAATGTACAGTTCTCAGCGGATGATCAGGGTGCGCACCAGCACGTCGCTGCCGACGCCCAGGCGCACAAAATAAAGTCCGGAAGAAAGTTGCGAGAGATCAACGTCAAGGCTGCCCTGCGTGGCCAGTTCCTGCACCTGCGCGTCGAGCCGCAGCCGCTCCACGCCGCGCGCGTCGTATACGCGCAGGCCCGCAAGATCCAGTTCGCCCGGCGCATCCAACGTCAGGCGCACCGCCGTGCTCGCCGGGTTCGGCTCCAGCGTCATCTGCAAAACACCGCGCTGCGGATTCAACAGACGTACACCTTGTATGTCATCGCGCCAGACGTCGAGCAGGCTCATGACCGCCGTCGCCGAATCCGCGTCGACCGACACCGCCACGTCGTCCAGATCCGTGAAACGAACAAAAGCCGTAACGTCGGAAAACTCGGCGTCGCCCAGACCGACCAGCAGCGGCAGTTCCGCCAGCTGCATGCCCGCAGACGCGTTGCTCAGGTCCAGGTCAAAGGTCGTGCGGCGGAAACCCTCGTTGAGCACGCCGCGCAGGGCGGCAACGGCGGGCGTCAGCACCGTGGCGTTGTAGCTGATTTCCAGCCGCGCCGCGCCGTATCTGGCGGCAAACTCGGCCGCAAAATCCGGGCTGACTTCAAATGAATCCAGCGTCACGCGGGCCGTGACGGACTCGCCCGGCGCCCCCTCCATATCGTTGATGCCGAGAGTCAGCGCAAGGCGATTGTCGATCAGGCAGAACTCGCCGTCCTCGCGTTCGGCCGTCGCGCGCAGTTGTTCGCCGTCGGCGTCGAACCAGGCCGCGCGTCCGATCGCCATGGGCGTGCATTCCGCCGCCAGCGCCGCCGCGTTGACGCGCACATCCAGGCCAAACTCCATAGTTGCCTCACCGGTGTAAGGCGCGTCGATGTCGATGAGCCGGCGTCCGGCCACAACCGTGCCCGCCAGCGCCGCCTCCAGCGGCTCCAGGCCGGCGTCAATTTCAAGACTGAATTCAATGCGCGCCAGTTCGCTGAGTTCAAAATCATCGGGAACAAACACATTTTCGACTGTGATGCGCAGGCGGCGCACATCCGTATCCGCACCGCGCGCATCGTCGACCGACAGGCGCACCTCCAGCGAGTCGCCGCGTTTGCAGATCTCGCCGATCGGCGCTTCCCATATCGTCGAAAGTTCCTGCTCCGCGGCGTCCAGCCAGTTGAAGTCCGTGATTTCAACGCTGGTGCAGGGCGGTCCGTCGGCCGCGACATCGACCGGCAAATCAATCAGAATATCGCCCGGCTGCTGGTCTTCATAACGTCCGCGCAGGCGCAGGCGGCGCATGCCGTTTTCAATCACGCCCTGATTTTCAGCTTCCGTCGGTATCAGGCAGGCCGCGTCCATCACCAGTTCAACGTCGAACAGCGACGGCGTGGAGCCAAAGCGCGCCGGCACGTCGAGCGCGTCCAGGCGGATCGCCAGGTCGTGCGGTTCGCCGCGCAGGACGCGTTCCTCCACCACGCTCAGCTCGGTCGTGATGTCGAGTTCGTGCGCATCGGTGATTCCCGCCAGGCCGCGCCCGGCGCAGAAGGCAAAACCGTCTTCAACGCCGTAGATCGTCGCCTGCAGCATGCCGCCGCCCGGCGCGTTGAAATCGTGCACGCCGGCCGCCACCGCCGCGCTGCCGTGAACGTACTCGCCCGATCCGATCGGCGCAAAGCTGAAAACCCCCTGAGCCGCCGCGCCGTCGAGCAGTATCTGCTCCACGCGGTCCGCGCGCACAATGCAGGAGAGAAACACCTGATCGGCCGCGTAGAACGGGCCCTGCTCGTCGCCCGGAAAGGGCGGCGCAAACGTCATTTCTTCAAGGTATTGTTCAACTGGATTAACTATCACAAAGGCGGGGTCGGAAAACTGACCGGCGGGATCGTCCGCCGCGCCGCGCACGCTGCTTTTATACGCGCCCACCAGGACGGATTTACTCGACGTGATTTCAACCGGCGCGGTCAGCGGCAGTTCGATCATCTCACCTTCGTTCAGCAACTGCGGCGCGCCGTCGTCCAGCGTGACGACGGTGTTGTCGTCCTTGGCCAACACGCGGAACAGGTCGTCCGCCGCCGGCGTCGCCGCGCCGGGGAATGGCAGGACAAAGTAGCGTTTGCCCCAGGTTTCGAGCGGCGGCATCTGCGCGAGCAGATTGGAGCGCGACGCCTCGTCGCGGCCGCTGACGGACGGCACCTGAGCGCTTTGCTGTCCGCCGAACACCGCCACCGCTTTGTCGGCGATGATGCGCGTGCCGCTCAGGTCGTCGCGCAGGTTGTCCGGAATTCCGAGGTTGGCCTGCACCAGGTAAACGTCGCCGCGCTGCAGCGTGGTTTCCAGCACGCTGTCGCGGTTGAAATAGCTGCGGCGCGTCGCCAGCTCGATGCGCACCCTCGTGTCGTTGGCGGTCGCCACGATGGCGCATTGCGAGGGCGTGCTGCGACTTTCAAGCGAGGTGCCGTTGCGCGTGCGCCCGTCGCCGTTGAACGCCAGAACCATGTACTCCGTGCCGAGAGCGGAGACGGGCAGGACGGAGGTCGCGCCGCTGCTGCCCGCGGCGCGGCTGAGCGCAAAGACGGTAACGGCCTGCCGCCCGGCGGACACGCGAATGCGGATGCTCGCCGGAGCCGGGCGCTCCACGTCATGGCTGGCGGTATCGCCCTGCACGGCAAAAATCCGCGCCGTGTTGACGCCGCGCAGCTCAAAGTCGGCGGCAGGCAGGGCCAGGACGTAGGGCCGGCTCGGATCGACGATGCCCCAGTTTTCCGTGAACGACTCCCAGCGCCGGTTGCGATAGTCGATGCGCCCCGCGCTGCGCTCGCTCGCCACAATCACGATGTACACCGAATCCGTCGCCGAAGCGGCGCGGAAATTCGGCGGAAAACTCACGTAAAAATCGCGTCCAAGGTTGCTCTGCGCAGTGACTTCCAGCGCGCCGGCAAACAGAAGAAGGCAGAACAGAAGCGGCGCGGCCGTTAATCCGGCGTGATAATGTCTCTTTTTCATTGTCGCACAGGTCTCAATTTTCGGCGGGAATCCGGACAGATATAGCAAACATACCGACTTTTTGTATTTTGCGCCAAGCTTCAATCAGGCCTTCACTCCGCTGTACACGGGCTCCAAAACTCCATTCTGCGCTTAACGGTCGCCGCTCACGACCCAATTCTTTGCAGCCCATTCGGGAGTTTAATCAAATCATGCTGAAAGACACGCTTTTACACCAGTTTAACATGACCTACTTCGTGATCAGGCGCAACCTGGACGGAATTGAAACCGAGGACGCCGTTATCCGCGTCGGCGAGGACGGTGCAAATATCAACTGGATCCTGGGACACATTCTCGCCACACGCAACGTCTTCATCGCGCTGCTCGGCGGCGAGCCGTTCTGGTCGGATGAACAACGCGCCCGTTTTGTCAGTAAAAGCGGCGTCGAGGTCGACGCGGCGCGGGCCATGCCGCTGGCAGAGATGGAACAGGCCCTGGAACAATCACAGGAACAACTCAAGGCGCTTCTCGGTGCAAGTAAAGACGAGGATCTGACCACCGCGCCCGAGAACGGACCGCCGCTCGGCATCAAACTGGGCGGCTTTGCCTTCCACGAAAGTTATCACGCCGGTCAGATCGGCATCATGCGCCGCGTTATCGGCCTCTCCGGCGCGCTCTGAAACGCGTCCGGAGTCTTTTTCCGCTTCACAAATTCAAGCGAAACACGGTATGACAATCGAAGCAATCGCCGAGCATTGCCTGGCCAAAAAGATGGTCACGGAGGAATTGCCCTTTGACGAGTCGACGCTGGTGTACAAAGTCGCCGGCAAGATGTTCGCCCTGACCAACAGCATCTCCCGCGATTCCATCAACCTCAAGTGCAGGCCGGACGTGGGTATTGAACTGCGAGCGCAATACGACTCAATCACGCCCGGCTGGCACATGAACAAAAAACACTGGATTACAGTCAAACTGGACGGTCCCTACAGCGATGCCGACATCAAAGACTGGATCGACAGTTCCTACGATCTGGTGGTAAGCGGGCTGACCAAAAAACTCCAGCGCGCCATCGCCGAAGCGGAGTAGGTGACGCCCGCATGTTCAAATCCATCGGTCGCTTTCTGCGCACGCTGCTGACGGCAGTTATTGGCGTCTGCCTGCTGCTGCTGGTTCTCTCCCTGCTGCCGCGGCGCATGTTCATCGCCCCCGGGCCCTGCGACATCGGCTACGAACGCCTGCACGTCGTCAACCACGGCTACCACACCGGCATCGTGGTCAAACGCGGCACGCCGAACTTCGAGTGGCTGGACTCACTGAATGCGCCCGCGCGTTACTCCACCTTTGAAATCGGCTGGGGCGACCGCGATTTTTACATGGCGGGCGGGCAGGACGTCCGGCTGGGCATCCTGGCGCTGCTGACGCCGACGGACGCGGTGATGCACGTTGTCGGAGTTCCCGACGGCGACCCCGCGGAGGTCTTCAGCTCTTCCCAGGTGCGCGAAGTGGCGGTTTGTCGCTCAAAACTGGCGGATCTGTCTGATTTTATGCGCGGCTCGTTTACGCGCAACGGCGGCACTACCACCGTGCCGCTGGACAAGGGACTCTACGGCGGCTGGTCGGCTTTTTACCCGGCGGAGGGCGCCTACTCGCTCATTTACACCTGCAACTCGTGGACGGCCGAGGCGCTCGATATCGCGGGCCTGGGCGCGCCCATCTGGGGCGGTTCGGCGCAATCCGTCATGTTCCACCTTCCCTGATTAACTCTCGATTCGGGGCCGATTCGGGGCCTTGACTGCTTTTACAGCTTTGAAAAGGCCTTCTTGTTTGTCACTGCACGACAAGCAAAAATCAACGCAGGCAGTCGTCCCGTCGGGAGGAAGCGATCGCCGATCGGGTCTGAAACTATTGCAATTTTGGTAAAACCTTCTTACTATTTTCAGTCGGAAATGCGGCGCGAATCTCCGAACGACCCATTTCAAATCACTCCAATCGGCTGTAAGGAATACCATGATCGTGAGCGACACACAAGAACGCATCCGGCAACTCGAGGCAGAGTTGACGACGACGAAGGCGGAACTGGAGGAAACGAAGCAGCAGTTGGGGGAGAAAACGCTGGTTCTCGAGACCGTCCTGGAGTCGACATTGGCGGGATACTGGGATTGGGCCATCCAGGAAGGCACGGAGTATCTGAGCCCCACATTCAAGTCCATGTTCGGCTACGAGGACCACGAGTTGCCCAACTCGCCGGATTCCTGGCAGAAGATCATTCATCCCGACGATCTGCCCTACGTGCTGGAGTGTTTCACGCGCCACGTCGAAAGCAGAGGTGAAATCCCCTACAACAATGAAGTGCGTTACTTTCACAAGAACGGCAGCATTGTCCACGTGCTGTGCAAGGGCAAAGTCATCAAGTGGAACGACAAGGACGAGCCGCTGCGCATGATCGGCAGCCACGTGGACATCACCAGTCTCAAAAATGCCGCGGCCGATCTGGCACAGAGTGAAGAACGCTTCCGCAAAACGTTTGAACACGCCGGCGTCGGCATGGCCGTGGTCGGGCTCGACGGCAAACCGCTGCAGGTCAACGGTTTCATGCAGACCATGCTGGACTACAACGAATCCGATCTGATGCAGATGTCATTTGCGCAGTTCACGCATCCGGACGACGTCGACGCGGATCTGGAGCAGTTCGGGCACCTGCTGAAACGCGAGATTCTGCACTACCGCCTGGAAAAGCGCTACATCCGCCGCGACGGCCGCACCATCTGGGGCGACCTGAGCGTCTCCCTGGCCGTCGACCCGCAGAGCGGGGAAGCGACCGCGGCTATCGCCGTCATCCAGGATATTACAGCGCGCAAGGATGCCGAATTTGCGCTGGAGCAAACCAATCACACGCTGGCGGCGATCAACGAAAAGCTGCGCCTGTCCAACGAGGAGCTGGACAACTTTGCGCACATCGCCAGCCACGACCTGAAGGAGCCGCTACGCGCCATCAGCAACCAGGCCGCCTTCACGCTGGAAGACTACGCAGGCTCGCTCGACGAAAAGGCCGTCGCGCGCCTGGAGCGCATCGTCTACCTGTCACACCGCATGACCGGCCTGATCTCCGATCTGTTCCACTACTCGCGACTGAACCGCGAGGCTGTTAACTCGGAGGCCGTCGATCTGAACGCTATCGTGCACGACGTGGTATCCATGCTCGAACTCGAAACGGAAGACTACACGGCCTCCGTCGAATTCGACAACGAACTGCCGGAACTCCTGGGCGACAAGGTGCGCCTGACCGAGTTGTTCCGGAACCTGCTTACCAATGCGATCAAGTACAACGACAACCACAAACGCACAATCAACATCGGAGCGCGCCCCAAAGGGGAAAATCCGGTTCTGTACGTCAGGGACAACGGAATCGGAATTGCAGAAGAACACAGGGAAGACGCCTTCAGAATTTTCAAGCGGCTGCATGGACCAAAAGCCTACGGCGGCGGCGGCGGCTCGGGCCTGACATTTGTACAGCGAATTGTAGAGCAACACGGCGGCAAGGTATGGCTGGAATCGACGCCCGGAGAGGGAACAACTGTCTGTTTCACACTGCGCAATGGACGATAAAGCATGAATAAACACAAACACATGGCGCACATTCTGATGGTGGACGACAGCGAAGATGATTTTGAAGTCGTCGAACGCGCCCTCCGAAGACGCGATCAGAAGCGCATCGCTCTGCATCACAGCAGCGATGGACTGCACGCCCTGAATTTCCTGCGCCACACCTGTCAACTGTGCCGCATGGAAAGCTGCTCGCGGCCGGCCCTGATCCTGCTGGACCTCAACCTGCCCGGAGTCGACGGCATTTCAATTCTGAAATCGATCAAAAGCGATCCGAACCTGCAGACGATTCCGGTGGTGGTGCTGTCCACGTCGGACAACCAGCGCGAGATCCAGACCTGCTACCGACTCGGCGCAAGCTCCTACATCAGCAAACCCGTCGACCTGGATGAGTTTACCGAACGCGTCAACCAGTTGTGGAACTACTGGTTCTCAACTGTGCGCCTGCCGGAGGAATACGACGCGGGCATCGACACACATTGCCCGCACGTCGTGAAAGCAGGATGAGCCGGGCGGAGTGAGCGCAGCCCCCTCATTCTGCCGCCCGACCCGACTTCTTCAGATTTTTTTCAAAAAACGCCAGGATATCAGCTCTGTATTCCGCGCCGCCGTACTGCCAGACGGTGTTGTGTCCCGCGCCCTCCACCGGACGCCAGGTCACCAGCCCCGGACTCAGCGCGGCGCGGATGCGCTCGCCGTTGTCGAAGTCCAGGCGTTCGTCCTCCGTTCCGTGCGAGAGAAAAACCGGCTGCGTGATGCGCCGCGCCGCCCAAATGTTGTTGGCCGAATCCGGGTCGAAGCCCGCCTTTTGACCGGCCAGTCGGTACGACGTGCGTTTGACCGAGGGCGCACTCAAAATGGGGATGCTGCCGGCGTAGTCGTTCACCGCCGCCCGCAGGGAAGAATAGGTCGACTCCACCACGCCGCAGCTGATGCGTTTGTCGATGGCCATTGTCTGCAACACCACCGACCCGCCGAAGGAATGTCCCATCACTCCCAGCGGCAGATCACGGCCGAAGGCCGCCTGCGCCGAATCGATGACCCGCATCAGATCGTAGCGCTCGCGCACGCCGTGTGTGCAGTACCTTCCGCCGCTGGCGCCGTGGCCGCGAGCGTCAAAGAGCACGACGTTGTAGCCCTCATCCAGCAGCATCTCGGCCGCGCCCAGCTGCTGCTCGCGCGTGCCGCCGAAACCGTGCAACACGATGACCGTGGCCACGGCCGAATCCGCCGCAAAAAACCAGGCGGCCAGGTCGATGCTGTCGCTTACCGGAATGATCTTGTCCACGGCACGCAGGCCGTACTCTCCCGGCGTAATCCCGCGGGTGAAGTGCCGCCGCAATTCGGCCTTGCCCGGCCGGTAGGGCACGATAATGGAGTCGGCGGCCGCATTGTGAATGAAAGCACAGCCGCTCATTGACAAACAAAAGGGGAGTAAAAGTGCAAGTAGCAGGCAGGTGTGGAGCCGCACGTCGCGCCCTCCGGTTTGGAGTTTTCAGTCGCCGGGAATGTGATCGTACCGTCTTGAAACGTCAGATCGCGGTGAGGCGCGCCTGCTCGTCCGCGTCGCGCACAAATCCGCTCAGCACAGCCGCCGCGGCCGCGTCGTAATCTACACGCGAACCGTGCAGTTCGCTCAACGTAGCCGTCTGTTTTTTGAGCGCCATGCGCATCGCGCGCCGCGCCGCGTCGGAGTCGAGCTGCGCCAGGTCGGCCAGTTCGGCATGCGCTCCGCCCAGCAGGATGGAGCCGTGTTGCAACACGACGTTGCCAAGACGCCGCTGTGCGCTGCCGACCAGTTTGCGACCCTCAAAGACAATCTCGTAGCGCGCCGAACTCGAAAAACAGGGCAGCGAGCGCTTCGGCACGCTGTAGTGTTTGCGGAAATCCGTCTGTGATTTTTCGTAGCTCAGCGCCTCCGCCAACGCTTGCAGCCCGTCGAGCAGGCGCTCGTTGACCAGGCGGTAGATCTCCGTCGGACCGCGCCCTTCGTCCAGGCGCACGGTCACCGCATAGGTCAACTCCTCGGCGTGGAAAACCGCCCGTCCGCCCGTCGGACGCCGCACCATTTCATAACCGCGCTCCGCCAGACGCGCCGCGTCGATGTCGTCCTCGTTCTGGTGTTTGCCGAGCGAGACGGCCCAGGGACGCCAGGCGTAGAGTCGCAGCATCGGCAGTGCGTCGCCGCGGCCCAGCGCCAGCGCCCGCTCCGTGTCGAAGTCCATATTGTCCTGCGGCGACTGTGCGCCGCTGTCGAACACGTCAACCGGGCCGCCGAAGAGCTCGTTCAGCGCCGGACTTTCGAGTACCTGCCGCCGCCGGTGTTTCATGATTCGCGCGCCTGCTCTATGCGTTCCAGGTGTTCGGTGATGGCCGCGGCTTTGCCCGACTCCCCGAGGCGTTCGTAGGACGAGCGCAAATTTTGCAGAATGTCGATCAGGCCCGCGTCCGTGTCCCCATGCAGGTTGGCGTGCATGTTGGCCGCCAGGCCGAAGTTCTCCGCCGCATCTTCATAACGTTTGTCGGCAAAGGCGATGATGCCGCGGCTGTTGAGCGATTCGGCCAGCTCAACGTGGTCGCCGCTGTACAGTTCGCGGCGCACCTTGTACACCTCGTCAAAGATCTCGCCGGCGGAGCGCAGGTCGCCGGCGCGGAACATCGCCACGCCCTGCAGTTGCAGGCAGCGCGCCGCCGCCGCCGTCGAGTCCAGCGCCGTATAAATGCGGTGCGCCTCTTTCAGCTGGTCCAGCGCAATTTGCTCGCGGCGCTGCTCCGTCAGCCAGCCGGCGAACTCCACCGCCACGGCGGCGTATGCGGCCGACTCCGCGCCGTGCAGCGTTTTGCTGAGTTCCATCACCTGCCCGAAAAATGGTTCGGCGTAGCCCGACTGCGCCGAGTGCAACTGCGTTTTCAGCGCCAGGTGCGCCGCTTCCAGTTGCATCGCGTCCGCCGGCGCTCCGGCGCGTTTCCAGGCGGTCAGCGCGCGCTGGCTGTAGAGCGAAGCCGTGTCGCGGCCGCCGAGGCGGTTGTAGGCCGTGGCGATCACGTAGTACAGCACCGCTTCGTCCGCCGGCGCGATCGACTCCGCATTGCTCTGCAGCATGGCGCGTGACATGCGCACGGCGTCCTTGTTTTCGCCTTCGCGCAGCGCGCCCATCAGCGGAACCGTGTCCAGCCTCATCACGTTGGCGGGCGCGGCGCTCCCGGCTTCGTCGCCGCGTTTCGGAGCGGCCTGATCGTTGCATGCCGTCGCCGCCAGCAGCAGCGTCAGGCACAGAATTGTCGTCAGCCCGCGCCGCAATCCAACGGCGCGCTTCTCTTGTGATTTTCCGGCTAAGTCGTCAAATGTCCAGATAGGCCGCATCGTGCAATTTTTTTAGTTTTGTCGAGTTCAATCAGCATTTTCCAAGTGAATTCCATGCCGCTTCAAATCCGCAACATCTTCACTTCCGCCGATACGCCGCCCGTCGGCGACGAAATCATGCAGGTTTTGGCGTCGGGTAGCGACGTGCATATCGAGCGAATCGTTTCTCGCGCTCACGCCACGCCCGCCGGCGAATGGTACGATCAGGACCACGACGAGTGGGTTATGCTCCTGCGCGGAAAAGCCTCGCTTGAGCTGGACGACGGCAACATCCTGCCGATGCAGCCGGGTGATTACGTTTTTCTGCCGGCGCACACCCGCCACCGCGTCGCCGCAACCAGCGACGCACCGCCCGCCGTCTGGCTGGCGATACACGGCATTCTCGAAGCCGAATAAGCGCCACTTTTTGGCCCGCTATTTGCAGCGGACTCAGACATGTTTCGGCGTCTGTTTCCAATCGTCATTTTTTCCTGCGGCATTGTCCTGTTCAACGCCTGCGGTTCCAGCGTGCGTTATTCTTCGGGCAAAAGCGCGGGGAGCGCAAACTCCGGCCGCGAGTACGTCAACGACTCGCCGGTGGCCAAAGCTGTCGCGGCCGCGCGAAGCTGGCTCGGCACGCCCTATAAATACGGCGGCACCAGCCGGCAGGGCGTCGACTGCTCGGCGCTCATGATGTTTGTGTTCCGCGAGGCCGGGGAAAGTCTGCCGCGCACCTCGCGCCAGCAGTTTATGGTCGGCAGCGCCGTGGAACGACGCGACCTGCGCGCCGGCGACCTCGTGTTTTTCAACACCAGCGGCAGCGGCGTTTCGCATGTCGGGCTGTTCATCGGCAACGACGCGTTTATCCACGCCTCTTCATCGCAGGGCGTGGTGCGGGAAATGATGACCGCGCCCTACTTCACCGGTCGCTATATGGGCGCGCGCCGCATCCTTTGAATCGGCGGCGCGCAGCTGGCATTTCGGGAGCGATTGCGTATTTTTTCCGCTTCACGATCCATAGACCTCCGGAGCCGGCATGCGCCCAGACCTGCAGCAGCAATTCCTCGACAACTTCAAACCGGCGCGTTTTGAGCGCTTCCTGCAAACGCTCGAACAGCGCATCGGCATGCACATCGAATTCCGCGTGTGTGAGTGCCCCGTCTTTATGTCGCACGACTTCCGCGGCAAACTCGAACGCGCCGCGGCGGAAATCCTGCGCGAATGCGTCAGCCCCGCCATGCGGCGCGAGTCCGAACACACCCTGGAAGATCGCTATCGCGTGCCGGGCGACGAAGGCCGCCCGCTCTTTGCCGTGCTCGACTTTGCTGTCACGCAGACGCCAGATGGCGAATATCGTCCAAAACTGATCGAGATGCAGGGTTTCCCCTCGCTCTTCGGCTACCAACTCCTCTACGGACAGACCGCCAAGGACGTCTACGAACTCGACCCGGCGCTCGACACCACGCTCAGCGGCCTCGGCGAAGACACTTACATTCAGATGCTCAGGGATTCCATCCTCGGCGACCACGATCCCGATCAGGTCGCCCTGCTGGAATTTGCGCCGCGGGAACAAAAGACGCGCCCGGATTTCCTTGCGCTGCAACGACTTATCGGCATCGAGGAAACCGACATCCGCCGCGTGCGCAAGGAGGGCGACACCCTGCTGCACGAACGCAAGGGCCGCTGGGTACCGATCAAACGCATTTTCAACCGCGCCATTATCGACGAACTCGACGAACACAAGGCCGAACTCGCCTTCCAGTGGGGCGATCAACTCAGGGTCGAATGGGCCGGCCATCCCAACTGGTACTTCCGCATCAGCAAATTCCTGCTGCCTTTCCTCGAACACGACGCCGTCCCGCGCACCTGGCGCCTGGACCGCATGGATCACATGCCGGACGACCTCGAAAACTTCGTGCTCAAACCGCTCTATTCCTTCGCCGGCAAAGGCGTCAACGTCAACCCGAACAAATCCGACGTCGAGCGCGCCCGCAGCGAACAGGCCGCCAACTACATCCTGCAGGAAAAAGTCGACTACAAACCCTGCGTCATCACGCCCGAGGGCCTCAACAAAATCGAGATTCGCATCATGCTTATCTGGCCCGAACACGCCGCCGACCCACTCCCCGTCATGTCGCTCATCCGCACGGGCCGCGGCCCCATGATGGGCGTGCGCTACAACAACGTCCCCTGGAGCGGCTCCAGCACCGGCCTGTTTATCTGAGCGGATTTCCGAGCGCTTCGCCTCCTCATTATTCATTCGGCGGCTTGCTTTTTCCTCTTGTTTGTCAGCGAGAGCGCAGCGGCATGCGGCGGGTTTGTGCAGCATCGGCGCGGCGCCGGTTTCGAACACGTCACTGCGCGACAAACAAAAAAATCATGCGAAGAGCCAGGAGTTTGCTGCACAGAATAAATCGCCGTACTTTCTGACCACACTGCCAAATCAATCAAATTGTTCGCCTGTATCGCCGGGTTTTCCCGTTCATCGTGGAGATTGCATCGGAGTTCGCAACAGTCGCGGACCGGCCAGAAAGAACCAGCCGGCTTCGACCCCGACCTCTCGCTGCAGGAAGTCGACGTCGACGCGCTGGACGCACCGACGGTACACGCCGGATGCGACCCCTGGTATTTCTCGGCCGATCACGAAGCGGTCGGCAAACATCCCGGCTCCGGCACGGCGCTGCATCCCGGCGTGATCTTCAAAAACGCTCAGCCGCGACGCCGAGGGCGCGCAGTTGCCGGCGGGCGTGTACGAATTACGCCTGCAGATCGGCGGCGCCGGCGGCGGCCTGCGACGCAGCTTTGCGATCGTGCGATAATCGCCTGCGGATGGTTTCAGGCCTGAAATTCGTCTGTTTCCGACCGACTTCTCACTTCGGGCGCAGCGCCCTGCTGTTGTTCCGACAGTTTTGTTTGCATGGCAGAAAAGTACATCCTATATTCAGCCGATCGCTGAATTTGCTTTCGGGCCATTTAGCCAACGAACACCCGACGTTTCCCGGATTTTTCACTGCCGTTCCGAGGCGACGTCCCCATATCTGCAGCCGCTCGCAGCTGTTTACCCCTGTTCTTTCCTGCAGACGAGTACCTAATAATCCATCTAACAAAGCACAGCGATGCCGCACGGTAATGTTGCTGCATGTGCCTGCGCTGTTTCCCACCTTTTCATTCGAAATGGAGGCATGAATCTATGTGTAATTTCTCGTTTTTCAGCCCGCCCGGCCGCATGTGGAAGATCATCATGTGCCTGGCTTTTGCAGTCAATTTGCAGTTTGCCGTGCCGCTGACGGCCAACCATCTGGTGGTGCTGAATCCTCAAGTCGACATCGATGCCAATGCATCCGCCCATGAATTCTGTGAATTGCTGCCGACAGACGTCAACGTCCTGGGCAACGCTTTCAATACTAACTATCCGGGCGCCGACTTCGGCATTTACCGCCGCGCCGAAGCGGTTTCCAGTGTCAACAAATCCTGCCTGCCGCAGGACGACGGCGGCGAGTTTCACGATTGTGAAGGGGAGTGTCCGTGCCCGACCCTCTCAAATCCATCCGAAGTGATTTCCAATGGAATTTCCAGGGCGCGAATCACAGGCAACAACTCCGCTTCGGTCGGATTCGACTGGGTGAACATCGTCAATGCAAAATCGAACGTGATTCCCTCGGACTGTTGCTTGTGGGGAATCTGCGAGTTTTTCCTTCCCTGCCCGGCAAACTGCCAAATGGACTGCCAGGTCGACGGCTACGCCGGCAGCGCAAACAACACGCTGGAGGTCTCGTTCACGCTTCAGGTCGTGGCGCCATCCGGTTCCGCCGTCGTCAGTTTCAACACGTCCACCTGGCTGACGGAGATTGACAACCCCGAAGCCGGCGCGGATGACGACGCGACGCCGCTGCCCTTTACGCTGGAAGTGAACGGCCAGCCCGTCACGCCCTACTCATCTGTCAGCATGAATGTTCTGGACGGTGAGTTAATCGATGTTTATCTCAACACGGATGTGAGCACATTCATCGGGCTGCCGGAAGACCCGAATCTGAGCAATCCTTGCCTGATGTACGACCGTGCCGAAGCAGCGCTCAACGGCGCAATGTCCTTCCAGATTTCCGGTGCGCCTATCGCCGTCATCCCGCCGACGGTCGAATCCGAACCCTGCGGCATCGGCTGCACCTTCCCGCTCTTCTCGCTCGACATCGGCTCCGACATGGAACTGAGCGACCCGCTGCCCGCCGGCGACGAGTACTTTGATCCGGGCGACATGTACGCCGACTTCGGCTGGGCCGCGCCGCCGATCGGCGGCGAAGACGGATTCCTGGACGATGAGAACATCTTCGCCGGATTCGATCGTTTCCCCGACGCGCCGGACCCGGTCAATCCGCCGGCAACGGCTGCGCCCGTCGGTCAGTTCTCCAGTGTTCCCGACATCGCCAAAGAGTACTTTGACCTGGACGGCAGCGACAACCTCAGTTTTGCGCTGTCCGGCCGCAGCTACGGCCCCGGCTTGCCTTCTATCCAGCAGCCCTACGACGTCTGCCTGCCCGAACCCAAATTCCTGATGTTGTCTTATGACGACGACAAAGCCACACACTACATCAGCAACGCTGTTTTGAGCGTGCCGTCCGAGGAAAGCAGCCCGCTGAATAATACCTATGGCCGCACCGGACAGAACGATGAAATCGTCGGCTGGAATGTCTATCTCTCGCCCTTCGGCGTACCCGCCACGGTCGGCCACGAATACGGCCTGACGGACGAAGAGTGGCTGCACAGCTATCTGGCCCCGAACCCCGACCTGATCAGCGAGCAGGATGACGACGACGTCGACGCGCTCGACTTCATCAACCCCGACGGCGGCTGTGAACTGTGGTACATCTCGGCCGATCACGAAGCCACGGGCATCGACCCCAACAGCGGCACGGCCCTGGTTCCCGGAATCATCTACGAAGTCACGCCCGGCGGACCGATTCCCGTCGTGGACCCCGTTTTCCACCTGGGTATTCCCCTCGGCGACATGGTTGATATAGACGCGTTTGAATTTGTCTGGCTCTGGGACCCGGCACAGACGCGCAACGGTGTGGCCCTGCTCTTCAGCGTCGATGAAGACGACCCGTTCACGGTGACGCTCGACGAGTCCGGCGGACTCGACCCGACGGTGATCTACTACTCGTTCCTGGACGGGAATTTCGACGTCTTCCTGGACAACTCAAACGAAGACATCGACGGCATCGCCGCCTGGCACTGTCCGCTGGCCGAGGATGCGATGGTCGGCAACGGCGATCCGCGCCTCTTCGTCAACCCGCTGGATATCAACTCCAGCGGCTCGCCGTCGACCCACGACGTGCTGATCGGCAACACCGCGCCCAATACGACGCTCAATTGGAACGCTGCAACGACCTATCCCTGGATCACGATAAGCCAGCTCTCCGGCACGGGACCGGCCTGGATTCAGATCGATCTGGACGACAACGTCGGCGGCACGCCGCGCAACGGCACGGTTGAGATCACGTCCAACAGCGCTTCCTGTCCGGACATCACGATCCACGTCTTCCAGAGCGACGTACCCAAACGCGGAGCCGAGGACAGACTTGTCGAAAGCGATCCGGCAAGGCTGCTCACGCCGCAGCCGCACCCCGTCGCCGAATCGACCGTTTTCAGTTTTGCGCTTGAAAACGCGGCCGACGTCACGCTGGGCATCTACGACGTGACCGGACGGCGCGTGGCAACCCTGGCCGACGGCAGTTTCGCCGCAGGCGAACACCAGATTGAGTGGAACAACGGCGAGGGCAACGGTCCGGCGCTCGGCGCGGGCGTCTACGAACTGCGCCTGCAGCTGGACGGCGGTTTTGTGACGCAGCGCAGCTTCACGCTTATCCGCTGATAAGCGGCAACTGGCTTCAAGCCTGAAATCGGCCGTTTTTTGACCGACTTCTCACTTCGGGGCGTGGCGCGACTGAGCGCCGCGCCCCCTTTACAACACAAAAAAATGTTGCATTGCATAAAGATGGATGATATATTCACCCCATCGATACATTTTGTTTGCACGCCCGAAACAAACAAAAACACCTGACGCTCTTCGGTATATCACTGCCATCCCGATACACCGACGCCATTTCACAGCCGCTCGCGGCAGTGTTTCCTGATATTTCCTGCAGACGCGTACCTATACCCATCTAACAAAACACAACGTCGCAAAGCGGCAATGACTCCGCATGCACGTGTGATCATTTCCACCTTTTTCCGTAAAAAGGAGGCAAGAATCTCTATGCGTACTATTAATTCAGCATTGAATTCAGCCGTACATTTTCACTATCTGTACGCTCTGGTTTTATTGATCCCCTTGCTGAGCGCAGCGCGCAGCTCGGCGCAGCATTTTGAGTTGATCGGATACACTGTCAATATCGGTGGTCAGGCTGTTGCAAGCGGACTTTGCCAGAATCTAAATGACAATGCAAATTATTTGGCGGCTGATTGGGATTTGCTATCTCCCACTGATTTCAGCGTTGCTCGCAACGCTTACGCTTCCATTAAAACTCCGGACTGGATCTGCGACTGTTCAAAAACCAATAAGGTCACAGCCCGGATTGAAGCTCGTGCGGCAGTCGGCGGAGTTCTAACTTCCACAGTAGGTATCGACTGGAAACACTGGGCGCAATCCTGGGCAAAGTGTGATGTGAATTCTTTTTCAGCGCAAGCATTGAGCAACATGACAATTGAACTTCATTTCCAGGTTGACGCTCCCTCAGGACAGGCATACTTTTCATACAATGCGGGCATTTTTTCCGGTGCCGGTGGTAAACCCGAAAACAGCGAAGATGATAAAAGACATTCAGATCCCGTCGAGCTGATGGTCGACGGTGTTTCACTCACAAATGGCATGTATTCATTTCCTGGTCCGACCGGTACAAATGGATGGAAATCTCAATCCTGGTCAGGAAATAGTACTCTTTCAAACGGCGCGATTGTCTCGGTAGTAGTCGGTTCCGGCCTCCTGGCCGAAATTGTGGATCCGGGCCGCGCCATGAGACCGTTTCCGCCTTTCTGTCCGTACAGCGACCAGGCCTCCGCTTCCTACTCCGGCGCAGTCATCCTACACTTGTCTCCAGTAACCACTCCTCAACCCGCCCCCGAAATCCCCCTGTGCCAGCTCGAATGCGATTATTTCACCTGGTCGACGGACATCGGCTCCGACACGGAGCTGAGCGACCCCTTCGTTGACGGCGACGAGTGTTTTGATCCCGGCGACATGTACGCCTACGCCTCAAAAACGAGCATCGGTCAGGCCTGTATTGACGGGCTGCAGGACGACGAAGACATTTTTGCGGGATTCGACCCGTATCCGGACGCACCCGACGGCGCTTCTCCGCCGGCAAGCGCAGCGCCGGTAGAGCAGGATCAGCCAATTCCCATCATAGTCGAAGAGTATTTCGATCTTGACGGCAGCGACAATCTCGCTATCGCGCTGAGCGGCCTGCCGCTCGGACAGGTGATTCCGACTGCGAGCCTGAACAGCGCCTGTCTGTACTCACCCGAACATCTCTTCATCTCGATGGACGACGACGACCCCGATCACTACACGAGCTCAAACCCGCCGAGCGCCCCTGTGTCTTCCGGCGGAATTATCTACGGCGAGACGGCAAATCAGGATGAAATCATCGGGCTCGACCTGCTGCCGACCGCACTGGCGCAGGGCCTGATTTATCGCTACTATGGAATGTCGGACGAAGAGTCGCTGCATCCGGGACTGGCGCCCAACCCGTCGCAAGCCGAGCCGGAACACGACGACGACATAGATGCACTCGACATCCATGAAACCAACTCCGGCTGCGACGTCTGGTACATCTCAGCCGACCACGAGGCGCGCGGATTTGATCCCGGTTCGGGCCTGCCGCTGAATCCGGGCATCATCTACGAGGTCCAGCCGGGCGGCGTCATCCCCGTCGTTGATCCAGTAGCACACCTCGCCATTCCCGGCGGCGACGAAGTGGACATCGACGCGTTTGAATTTGTCTCGCTTTTTGATCCGCAGTCAAGCCAGCCGGCGCTGGCGCTCCTGTTCAGCGTCGATCAGGATGATCCGCAGACGCCGGAAGACGAAAGCGGCGGACTGGACAACAGCGTCATCTATTACTCTTTCATGGATGGAACTTTCGGCGAGTTCTTCGATTACAACGGCAACGATATCGACGCGCTGACCGCCTGGTGCGGCCCACTCTACCAGCAGACGCTTGCTCAACGCACGGAACCGACGCTGTACATCGAACTGACCGAATACCAGGTCGGCTCGCTCGCACAATCGCTCGAGATTTTCATCGGCAACGCAGTTCCCGGCACAAACCACCTGTTGAACTGGACGGCGACTTCCTCCGCTCCCTGGATCACGCTTACGCCGGACAACGGCACCGGCGTCGGCATTATGCACGCCGACGTGGATGCCAACACAAGCGATAATCCGCGCGAGGCGACCATCACGATTCAGGCGGAAGGCACATGCGATCAGGTCGTCATTGTCGTCCACCAAAGCAACGTGCCGAAACGCGGCGTGGATGAGATTGCAGCCGACGTTCCGGTACGACTGCTCACGCCGCAGCCACACCCCGTCGCCGAATCGACGGTGTTCAGTTTTGTGCTTGATGACGCGGCCGACATCACGCTCGGCATCTACGACGTGACCGGGCGGCGCGTGGCGACGCTGGCCGACGGCAATTTTGCCGCAGGCGAACATCACATTGAGTGGAGCAACGGCCAGGGCAACGGTCCGGCGCTCGGCGCGGGCGTCTACGAACTGCGCCTACAGGTGGGCGACGGCTTCGTGACGCAGCGCAGTTTCACGCTCATCCGCTGATAAACGGCAACTGGTTTGAAGCCTGAAACCGGCCGTTTTTTGACCGACTTCTCATTGGGGCGTGGCGCGACTGAGCGCCGCGCCCCTCTCGTTTCACTCGGTGGCTTGCTCTTTTTCTTTCTGCTCGTCATCGCACCGGAATGAAACAGCAGCTCAGCGACTTCAGGCCCGTCGAGCGGTGACAAACAAGAGGAAAAAAACAAGCCCGAAAGGGCGAAGTGCTCAAGCGGATTTGTCGGGCCGGGCAGTGAAAATGCGCCAAAAGAATGCGCTGAAACGCCAATGCAGCCGCCAACCTTGCTCAGGTCGAGGGCATTTTGTAACATGCAAACTGCGCCGTACATCCCCGTGCGGCGTTATTGTCTCCAGCAGCAGCATAACAGAGGGAAGAGAGCCAGGCAGCCGTCGCCATTCCGCGGCAGGTCAGATCTCACGCCCCCTCATCGTGTTTTCACAATAAGAACGATACAGGTGTTCCAGATGAACGCTAGCCATGCGCATGCATGTTCGCGCCCCATTGCGCCCGCGGCGTGGACTTTACTTGCAGCAGTCCTCTGTCTTTTCTGTCAATTTTCAACGGCCGCGGCGGTTGAGTCCTACGTGCTCGAAGGCCACACCAGCACGGTGTTTATGGCCAACCTCAACGCCGACGCCTCGCGCGCCGTCAGCGGCAGCAGCGACCAGTTTATCCGGCTGTGGGATCCCTTCCGCACCGAAAGCATCAAAGATGAATTTGCGCACCTGACGGCGGTCTACACGGCGCAGTACAGCCCGGACTACGACTGCATCGTCACCAGCGGCTGGGACGGCCTGATCCTGCGCTGGGATCCGGACGACCTGACGCTGAAAGACACGGTGGTGCGCCACCAGGGCGACGTACTGACGGTCAGTTTTTCGGGCGACGGCACGCGCGTGGCAAGCGCCGGACGCGACACGGAGATTCTGATCACGGACCCGAACACACAAACGGTGGTGCAGCGCATCGCCATCGAGACTTCGGTTGTTCAGTCCGTGGCGATCAACAATGACGCCACGCGCGTGGCAAGCACAACAACGGACGGCTACGTGCAGATCTGGGACGCGACCAACGGCAGTTACCTTGGCCAGGTCGGCGGCAACGAAGGCGGCACGCGCTGGGTGGAGTTTCACCCCGACGGACGCCTGGCGACGGGCGGACTCGATTACAACATCATCCTCTGGGACCTCAATAACTTCAACGAGGCGGCGCGCTTTACCGGCCACGAAGGCACGGTCAACAGCGTAAAGTTCAGCAAAGACGGAGCGCGCATGGTTTCTGCCGCGGGCGACGCCACGGTGCGTGTCTGGAAGGTGGAAGACCAGTCGGAAATCGAGAAGCTGGAAGGGCACAGCGGCTCGGTGCGCTACGCCAACTTCGGTTCCAACAGCGGTACGGTTATCAGCAGCGGCTCCGACTTCAACGTCATCGTCTGGTACCTGGAATCGGCCGAAGTGGAAGTGGTCGGCGAGACGCCGGGAGTCGTCGACTTCGGCGACGTGCCGCGCGACACGCAGGGATCGGCGACGCTGCAACTGCGCAACATCGGCAACGGCGAAATCACGATCAGCGGCGTGGAATACACGGACAACCCGCGCGACGTCTTCGCACACGGCTTCAGCAATCCCATTGCGATGCAGCCGCAGGAAGTCAAAGATATTCCGCTGTTGTTCACGCCGGACGAACTGGGCGAAATCAGCGGCACGCTGGCGGTGATTTTTGAGGGCGGCCTGACGCCGCTGTTCATCGAAACAACCGGCAAAGGCGTGCTGCGCGTCGGCGTCGACGAAGGTCCGCTGGAACCGCAGAGCGAACTGACCATTGCGCCGAATCCGGCGGACGATGTGATTCAGGTGGGATTTGCGCTGCGCGAAGCGGCGGAAATCAGCCTGCGCGTGCTGGACTTCCGCGGACAGACGGCCTTTGAAATCGGCCTGGGCACGCTGGAGCCGGGCGAACACCTGCACGCGGTGGAGACGAGCGGGCTGGCCAACGGCAACTACATGCTGGAGCTGCGCGCGGGCGGCCACCGCTACAGCAGCAAACTTCAGGTCAAGCGCTGATCCGCCAGAAGCGGACGCACGATTTCAATCGATTGAAACAGACGTAAAACTGCAAGGCGCGACGGCCCGCCACGGGCTGCGCGCCTTTTTGTTTGCGGTTTTCAGACTTTCCACTCGTCATGCAGCTCCGCCACGCTGCGCGACGCCTCGAAACGACCGGCATAACGCTCGGTGTGATCGGCCTGCAGGCGCGGCGCATGCTCGCGCTGGTACGCGTCAAATGCAGCGCGATCGGCCAATGTGTACTCAAAACGAAAGGTCGGACGCGCTGCGGCGGGCGGCTCGGTGACGCGCATCATGCGCGCGCCGCGGAAGAGTCCCGTAGCCAGAACGTCGGGAATATGTACGCTGCGCATCCACTGAATCCATTCTTCGGCAATGTCCGCGTCGATGGACACAGTAACGGCATAACTGATCATAATTGACTCCGGTTTGTCGTTGGCAACAAGGCGGCGCGCATCCTGTAGCCAGCGCCGGCCGGCATCTCCCTCAAAATTGGCTTTGAGCAGCGCAACGATATCGCGCGAGCGCACGACAACTGCGCCGGCCTCACGTGCGCGGCGGCGCGCATCGACCGTCAGCAGGTCGTAGTGCGGATGACGGCGATGCGGGTGGAACCAGCGGCGCGGCAAGCCGATGCCGGCGGCAAAGTCGTGCAGCGCCGCCAGGTCCGCCGAGGCCAGGTGTATGCCGTCCGTGACAATCCTGACGCCGTTCCAGCTCTGTTCATCCGCGTCGTCGCGCTCGCCGTCCATGAGTTCCAACCTGCAAATGAGTGTTCAATCCAGAAGCGGGCAGACGAATGAAAGCGCACTGAAGTCCACAAGCCGCCGCGTAAAAATGCGTTTGCAGTCTGAGTGCCGCGGCGGCAGGAGTGTGGCTCAAAGTTCAAAGCGTTCGCCTTCACGCGCCAGGTGAAGACCGGCAGCGCGAATTGTTTCCACTGCATGCGAATCCGGATCGAGCAGCGGATTTGTATGATTAAAATGCAGCAGGCGCACGCGGGCGCGCAAGGCGTCGTCCAGGGGCGCCAAAAGTTTCAGCGTCGCGACCGCCGGCGGATGCGGCACAGTTCCAAGGCGGCCGGCGGGCAGCTCGGCGTCATCGTAGAACGTGGCGTCGATCCAGGCCGCGTCGACCTCGCCGAGCAGCGCGGCGAGCGGCGGCGACATTTCATCCCAGGCGTCGATATCCGGCAGATACAGGGCCGAGCGCCGCGGACCGGAAACGACAAATGCGACGGTTTCCGAATATTCGCCGCGGTGCGGGACGCGGAGACTTCTGACGGACAGGCCGGGCGCCGGCGACAGCGCCGCTTTTTCATCCAGATCGTGAAGTTTGATGTTCCCCAGTTGAATCAGCTGGCTCCAGGGTCCATTTTCCTGCAGGAAGGCGCGCATGCGCGGCATCACATAAACAGGAAGACTTTTGGTGTTCATGGCCTCGCGGCCGCAGTACATCAGTCCGGTGTAGTGGCCGATGTGCGCGTGCGTCAACAGAATTCCGACCAGGGTGGGCGGCTGCTCCCGATTTCCGGCAAGGTCATTCATGCGGCGCAGTTGTTCGGGCAGGCGCGGCGTGGCGTCGAGCAGCCAGAAGCGATTCTCCGCGCGGTCCAGAATCGCCATTGCGGCAGGCAGGCAGCGACGGCGAGGATCGCGGCAGCAGAGTTTCAGGCAACCTGCATGCGGGTTGCCGGCATCCTGTCCGATTCCCAGAACTATGAGGTCAAAACCACCTGATTGCGGCACGCTTATTTCCTCCCGCGCGGGGGGGCAGGCTGCCGCCTTTGCGCTTTATTGTTATTTTTGCCGGTGAATTTTAGCATATCAATCATATTCGGGAAACAGACTATGGGTAGGGGAGACCGCCGCTCAAAACGCGGTAAAATCTGGCGACAAACTAACGGTAAAACTCGCCCCAAGAAAAGCGGTCGCGATAAAAAACGCTGATCCTTCAAGCAGCATTCCGGGAGACCGATGTCAGGCGAATCACGAATTCCCAGTGTACCGATTTTGCTGTTCGACTTCGGTCAGGTTCTGATTGAAGTGTTTTTCGACCGCGCAGAGCCGGCTTTCCGGCGATTGCTTTCCAATCCGTCCAAGCCGGAACTCGCGCCGCAGTACAACAAATATCGCCAGTCCGAGGTGTTTACGCAGCTCGAAATCGGCGCTGTTTCACCGGCGCAGTTTCGGCAGACGATGCGCGAGCGGCATGCTATTGAGGCCGACGACGACGCAATCGACGCAGCATGGAACTGTATTCTGGGCAATGTTTTTGCCGGAAGGCTCGAGCTTCTGCAGCGCCTGTCCCAACGGTACGAACTGTACCTCCTGAGCAATACCAACCAGTTGCATCACGATGCATTTATCGAACCGGCGGCGGACGTGCTGGCAATGTTCCGGCATTGTTTTTATTCGCACGAACTCGGCGAGCGCAAACCGGATGCGGCTATCTACGAAAAGGTCGTTCGGCACATAGGCGCTCCGGCGCGTGACATCATGCTGATCGACGACAACGCGCTGAACGTCCGCGCCGCGGAACATTTCGGCATGCCCGCCATTCTGTTGGAACATCCGGACGCCTTGCCGGGATTGGCCGACCTTCTACTGCGATAGAACGAAGCAGCAGGAATAATGCATGTTGTTTGCCGAAGCACGCCTGGATGAGCTGGCTTTCGTGGTTGTTGATGTTGAGACAACCGGGACGGACCCGCGCAAACACCGGGTGATGGAGCTCGGCAGCAGCGTCATGCAGGACGGCTCCATCGGCGACCATTTCTCTTCACTGGTACAAACCGACCAGATTATTCCGCCTTTTGTGGCGCGCATGACGGGTATCAAAAGCCACATGTTGCGGCGCGCGCCTTCGGCACAGCAGATTTTTCCGCGTCTTCACAGCCTGCTGAGCCAACCCAATGCCGTTTTTGTTGGTCACAATGTCGAATTCGACTGGTCATTTGTGCACCAGACTTTTGTCCGTCTGGGCCTGCCGCCGATCGAGCCACCGCGACTGTGCACCTACCGACTGGCGCGCCGTCTGCTGGAAAACAAGCGCAAATTCAACCTGGCGGCCCTGTCCAAACACTTTGCCTGTGACGACGGCAAACACCACCGCGCCGGCGACGACGCGCGCGCAACGGCAACCATTCTCTCGGAATTGCTCAAGCTGGCGCGCGACAACCACAAGATCGACACGCTGGCCGAGCTGCTGCAACTGCAGCGCAAACGCGTCAGCACAAGCGACACACAGCCGCGCTCGGCGCGCAGCAAGTCGCGACGCTACCTCGTCAACACTCTGCAAAAAATTCCGCGCCGGCCGGGCGTGTAC
The DNA here is from genome assembly GCA_030430495.1 of bacterium. Taxonomy (GTDB): domain Bacteria; phylum Bacteroidota; class Ignavibacteria; order Kapaibacteriales; family UBA7675; genus JAUIKM01. The sequence goes on from JAUIKM010000028.1 coordinate 28,486, forward strand.
TTCTATTATTCCAGCAAAGGCGAAGTGCTGTACATCGGCAAAGCCAAGGTGCTGCGGGAGCGCGTGGCCGGCTACTTCCGGCGCGGTGCAAACCACAACGGCAAGGTAAAAGACCTGGTGCGCCGCGTGTCCGACATAGGCTGGGTTGAGACACAGACGGAGCTGTCGGCACTGCTGCTGGAGTCGCGTGAAATCAAACGTCACCAGCCGCGCTACAACGCGCTGATCAAGCGCTACGGCCGGCATTCATTTGTGCGGCTCAGCAGCAAGGACGCCTTTCCACGCCTGGAGTGGAGCGAAGAGATACAGGTGGACGGCGCCGAGTACTTCGGTCCCTTTCGCGGCCGTGCGGTGGCGGAGATGATTATCGAGATCGTCAACCGCATGTTCAACTTGCGCGAGTGTTCGGAAGCTATACGCGAAGACCGGCAGCGCACGCCCTGTCTCTTTCACCAGATCGACCGTTGCGCCGCTCCCTGTGCCGGCAAACAAAGCCGCGAAGATTACCTGCGCGAAGTAGAGCGCGTGCGCCGTTTTCTGAACGGCCGCCACGAAGGCATCATACAAACGCTGCGGGAACGCATGCACGATCACGCCGAAGCAATGGAGTTTGAGGAAGCAGGCTGGCTGCGCGACAGAATCAGTGATGTGGAACGCATGCTCTTCCGGCGCGAGCCGATTTCAGCGGCGGTACACGACAATAATGTGATCATCGTTGCGCCGACCGCCGGCAGGGAACACGTCGAAGTATTTATGGTGCGGCACGGCCGCCTGCAGTTTCAGTATGTACACCCGGGCTCGGTCGACGAAAGCGATGTGGAGCGCTACGTACGACGCGTGTACTTTGACCCCGATGCGATCGTGGAAGGCCACAGCGAATCGTTTGCGGAAATACGAAAAGAAGTCGATGAAATGCGCATCATCGCGGCCTGGCTGCACCGCCACCGCGATGTGGGCCGTTTTGTTTACATCAACGGCCAGTCGTCCGCCACGCTGCTGAACCAGCTGTACGACGTCATTCGTTGCAGCCTGCCCGGAAAACACAAAGGCCGCTCCTGAAAGAGCGGCCTTTGCCTGATAATTACACCACCGGCACTCACCGGTCACTGTTCCGATTATTCACTTACCGGCGTCTCTATCACGATCCGCACCGTCCGCGAATACGAACGACCTTCCGGCAGGTCGTTGTCGTAGATCAGCTGATCGCTGCCTATGGCAATGACTTCAACGCGGTCTTCAGACACGGCATTGCCCAACGCCGCACGCGCTTCCGCGCTCCGTTTGCGGGCCAGTGCGCGGTTGTAATCCGCTTCGCCCTGACGGTCGGCATAACCGTAGATCTTGACGGTTGAATTCGGCTCGATGGCTGCGCGCACGCGGTCCATGATGCGGCGGTTGCGTGAGTCGAGCGTCGCCTTGCCGAAGTCGAACAGAATAAGCGAGAAGATTTCAATGCGTTTGTCATCCTTTAGTTCGGCGCGCTTGACTGTAAGCGTCAATTGCTCCAGCGGCACATCGACTGTCTGCTCCACCTTCTGCCCGCTTTCGTCGTTGCTCGTATAACGCACGGTCAGATTCTGCTTTTCATCAGCCGGCCGCGGCTCGTCGAGCACTGCCCAGCGATGTACCGCGGAGGTGTCGCCGCCGTCAAAGCTGCGGAGGCGCGCGCGGCCCTGCATGACGTCGAGAGTGTAGCTGTCCAGTCCGCCTTCGGCATAGGTCGTACCAACTGCTTCCAGCTCGGAGGGGATAGCTTCCACTTCAACTTCTTCGATGCTGACGGGCTGCAACAGATCGGCGTTTGAGGACAGGATTTCAACGCGGCGGTTTTCGGCCTGACCGTCCTCGGTCGTGTTGTTCGACGGTTTATCCGGAAGATTGCGCGATTGTGTGGAAATGCGACCGGCGTCGATACCCCAGACATTCACCAGGTAGGTCTTGACGGCTTCCGCGCGCTGCTGTGATAGCTGCGTATTGCCTTTTTCTTCGCCCAAATTATTATTGTGCCCACGCAGTGTGATACTGGTTCCCGGATTTTCGCGCAGACGCAAACCTACAACATTGAGCGAGTTTGCGTAGACTTTCAGCGCGGAGGCTGGAATGCTGTTAATGGTAAATTTGCTCGCCTCCACATTGTCGAGCTCATTGATGCGCGCTCCACCGAGATCAGCGCTGCCCTGCTCAAAGAACACGTGCGGCAGCAGCGGCAGCGTTTCGAAGATTTCTGTCTCTTCTATGACTACTTTGGGATTTTCAATCCGACGGCCGTTTTTATCGATTCCATAGACGGCCAGACTGGATTCAAGTACAAAGGGACGCGGAATGTCAAGGCGATAATTTTCCGTGATCGTCGTGCGTTCGAGGATGTAGTCGTCAAATTCCTCCGTCGTGGTTTCATCTCGCGAGTCCACCATCTCAAGTTTCCGTGTTTTGAGACCCGCGACAATCGTCTCGACCGTATCGCGGATATAGATCGTATCGAGCACAATGTCTTTTTCCAGCGAGCCCAGTTGCATCTTGAACGACGCACCGAGCTGAATCGCCTCCGCCTTCCAGGAAACAGACGCCACGTCGTTGAACGGGACGTGCAGTCGGATTTCCGGGGCCAGGAACATGCGCTCGCCGACGGGCAGATCGTAACCGGCGCCAAGCACGGCGCCCATGTACATCGACTCTTTTTCCGGAATTTCACCGGCTGATGCATTGCGTTCACGCGAACCGTCAAGGAAGGTCACATCGGACGGGCGGGTGAGCGTTTCGATCTGGTCGTACTCAGATGTCATCCAGAAACCAAGCACGATCCCCGCGTTTATGGAAACAGGTCCAAATCCGCGGAATTCAGCTGTCGGTTCCAGGCCAATGTAGTTCAGCGTGGCATCGAGCGTGTGCTCGCTGAATGCCGGAACAGAAGTGTTGCCGGACAACTCCTCTGCATTGCCAATGTTCTCCTCGCGGGAAAGCTCGGCGTCGCGCTGTGAATAGCCGGCGCGCATTTCAAACCACCATTGACGCGAAAAAGGGAACTCATACAGCAATCCAAAGGCAAGACCCGTACCCGAACCGTCGGCAAATTGGGGACAACAGTTCGGTACTCCGGGGAGCGCCCTGAAATCAGCAGTATGACTATTGAGGTTAAAACCGCCGTACAAGCCTATGTAATTCCATAAAACTGTGTCGGCGGGATCTGCGGCGTTTGTAGTACCGGCATTTTGCGCCAAGGATCGATTGAGCGGAACCATTGCAAAAAGCAAGCCCGCCAATAGAATTGCAGAAGTGAGCTTCATTCTGTCTCTAGCTTAAATTGGTATGGAGGAGGTACAAAGAGCGTTAAGCGATAACGATAAGTAGTAAATGGGCCGCAAACTTAAAGTTAGCTGTGATCGCCATGCTATCCAAAAATTAATTCCCCTGACAGTCTGCCTCAAACGAGGTTTAAACAAAAAAAACGGGCAGTGTCGAAAGGACACTGCCCGTTATCAGTTCATGCCGTTAAATCTGAAGATTTAGCGGGTAATTACCATGCGTTTGGTTTCGCTGTACGGACCAGAGTCGATCGAGTAGAAGTACGTACCGGAGGCCAGGTCGGCCGTTTCCAGCATGACTTCATACTCGCCCGGATTCAGTCGTGCATCCACCAGCGTTTTCACCACGTCGCCATTGGCGTCGCGCAGAACCAGCGTTGTTTGTGCTTCGAGGCCAACCGAGAACTGGATCGCCGTGTTGACGGCGGCCGGGTTCGGCGAATTCTGGCTCAGACCATACGTGATTCCGCTCGTAACGAAGGGACGCAGGTTGATGGCGCAGACAACGCTCAGACCGGTTTCGTCGGAGGTCGGTGCGATCGTAACGCAGGTGTAGTCGCTTTCCGTGACGATAACCTGTGCATTGATGTTCGTCGCGAACGACTTCGTGTGGTATTCAGCCAGGAAGGTGTCGAAGGTCGCTTCAATCAGGTTGCCGGTCGGGATAGCGCCATCGGTCGTAATGCTGATGGTCAGACGCAGTTCCTGACGACCATTGCCCAGGTCGAACAGGTGGTCGCGCGGCGAGTTCGGATTGAAGTCAACCAGAGTACCGACGTTCGCGTTGACGCGCACGGAGTTGAGGTCGACTTTGAGGACTTCCATATCGTAGTCCATTGTCACGACAACTTCACGCACGCCGGCTTCCGCACCGATGTTGCCAACGATGTTGAGGTCAACTTCCAGATCGTCACCAGGAGTGATGCGAGCCTGGCCGTCGCCGCGAATGTCGGCGGCCAGAGCCGTCGAGGCTTCAAACAGCAGAGCGCTGCTGCTGATGTCGACGCCAATCACTTCCGACTCGTTCGTCGCCAGCGTGTAGTTGACGATGATGCGATTGCTGTGGTCGCCAGCGGCGGACGGCGTGTAGCGCACATTGATTTCGGCCGTTCCATTCAAAGTGAAGGACTGGTCCGGCGTCAGCAGCGTACCGTCGGGCAGGCGAACGCCCGTCAGCGTGAAGTTCGGGTCATTCGGGTTTTCAAGCGTGATAGCGTCGATGCGCATGTCCTGTGAGGACAGCATCGCAGTCAGAACACCCTCAGCGTCAACACAGATTCTGATGGGTTCCGGTCCGACCAGATCGATGCCTTCCGGCGGATCGCCGATACCGTTCCAGGTCGAGGAGCGCTCAAGGAAGTCGATGTCGCCTTCCGGCGTTGCGACGACCTGACGATTGCCCGGCTGGCGAGCTACGAACCATGCGTTGCGAACTTCCAGGATTTCACCCGGATCCAGATCGACAGGCAGGGTTGTGGCCGTGCCGTCAACGAAGTACTGAACTTCATTGGCGTCGTTCGGGTCCGAGAACTCGTTGACATCCCAGGCGGCGTCGAGCATAAAGCCGGTGACGTTCACGGTCGTGTTGAACTCGCCCGTCACAGCTTCAAAGTAGGCCGACTCCGTCAGCGGGTTGTTGTCGTCGTTGATCAGCATGTTGCCGAAATCGATGTCCGTCGAGGTGAGAACCGTCTGGATACCGGTACCATTCAGGACGGCCTGCACGCTGAAGTTCTCGCCGTTGATGACATAGGGAATGTCGATTGCGATGCGATGTTCACCGGCGATCGTCGGGCTGAATTCCATCGGGTAAACGTAGGTCTCGCCCGGATCCAGCGTGGCATTGCCCTGGTTGTCGTTCAGCGAATTGACAAACGCCTGCGCCGTGAAGGCGTCAACCGCGTTTGCGCCAGCCGGAGCAAAACTCTCGCCGTTATTGATGGCGACCTTGTTGTTTGCACCCGTGAGAATGCGGATTTCAACGTCGCCCTGGTTGGTCAGAGAGATCAAACCATCGCCGTACGGACCTTTGTTGATGCGATGACGCGTCCAGTCAACGACCTCGAGTATAAGGTCGGATGTGATGCCTTCGCCGTCCAGTTCGGCAATATTGTCGATTTCCGTGCCGGCGTCGCTGACAAACGTAGCGACAAACGAGTAGGGTACAGCGTCGGTCGGCGTGAACTGCGATTCAAAGGTCACGATTTCATTCGGCTGCAGCACCATTTCGGTAACTCGGCCACTAATGAGATCATCGAAGGACACACCGTCTTCGTTCGTGCTGATCGCCCAGTTGAATGACCAGTTCGCATCGCCGGCGGCGTTTTGAATTTCGGTAATCGTTAAAGCGGACTCACCGGCGTTTTGAACTTCAATGTTACGCGTGCGCGTCAGGTTAACGTTGACCTGACCGAAGGAGTAATCACCAACGGTAATTGCGAGACTGCCCACTTTGGCTTTGACGGTGCCTTCAACTTCCTGGCATTCGTTGCCTGCAACCAGGACGTCTTCGAATTCGCCGGACTCGGAGGCGGTGAATTGGACGCTCACAGTCATGATGTGTGCGCCTTCATCGGGGCTGTTCACATCATATGCTTCCAGAGTCGCCGGAAGTGCGGGCGAGGAGTTCAGAATTTCAAAGCCCTGGCCGCCGTCGCGCAGTTCAAGGCGCTCAATCGTCACAGGACCGGTCGGGTTCATGTTGATGACTTTGATTGTCTCAACGCGAGAATCACCCGGTTTGAATTTGCCGAAGTCGGTTTCCTCTTCGACGATCGCAACATTGAATGCATCGTATTCCACGATGACCGTTTCAAAGTTACAGTTGCGGTCCGTGAACACAACCACGGCGCGGCCGCTTTGTTTGGGATCAATGACGCGCAGCTGCCACTCAACCTGGTTGGCCTGCCCCGGAACGAACTCATCGTAGATCAGCTCGTAGTTGCAGGAGAAGTCTTTCACCATGAAGATGCGCGCCATGTTCGAGCGAATCGCATCGTCTTCGGGTTTGTCGCGAACGATACCGTCTTCAACGTTGCCGTCACAACCAACCGTATACGTCACAACAGGTTTGTCTTCATCTTCAACATTTTCAAGGTCGCGCAAAGCGATACTGGCCGGGTGACCATAAGTATCATAGTCCTGGGCGCCGTTGATGTAACAAGCAATCGGCTTGTCGGCGCGGATTTTGTACACGCCGGCGGGATCGGGAAGTTCGATCGACTTCATGGCATATTTTTTACCGTCGATCTCTTTTACAAAGACATAACCGGGCGTACTGCCGTAGGTGTCTTTGATGCGAGACCACGTAAATTCACCGCCGCTCACAACAGCCATTTCAAGGTCGTCGGGCACTACGCCGTTTTCATCGAGTTCATACACGATGTTGGCCCAGTTCTTGGCGAACTGCAATTGAGCCACACCCGGCGTATTGAAGACGATTTCTTTCTGGTACTGATCCGACGGCGTCATGGTCATCTGGAAAGGATCGCTCGTGATGTTGTCAGCTTCCTGACCACGGTTGAAGACCTCGACATAAATCGGATCTTCAGACCAGATCACGTGCGGCGTCGGTTCGCCGTCGGCAACAGGCTTGTGAATGAAACCAAGACCCTCCGAGCCGCCTTTGCCTTTTTGGATGATACCGAACTGGGTATTGTCCATCCAGACAACGGTACCAGGTTTTTTGGCATACACTTTTACATAGGGAGTGTGTTGGCGCGTAGCAAAGGAGGGTACGTGGTATGCCGTCGACCAGGCGTGCATCGGCTGCTGCATTTCGACAATGTAGTCGCACCAGCGGATAATCGTAGGAACGTTGGCGCACTGGTTACCGGATACAACGGCAACAGGCTTCGTCGAGCGGACGTAGCTACCGGAAACGTCGCCTTCGGACGTAACGGAGCTGATCGCAACCACATCACCCTTGTTCAGAGTGTATGTTCTCGTTTTACCTTCGGTCATACCGTTGTTCGTCGTTGTCAGAGCGTTACCGCCAAGCGTAAAAAACACTTTGGTGTCGTCATAGGCGGCGGTAATGGTCGTTTCACTCGGCAGGTTGAAACCGGGGTACATGGCAGACATGTCTGCATATGCAGAGACGACATATTCAGTACCGAGCGAGTTCACCGGAATAGCAAGGAAACTGTCCGACGTAAATTGAAAGCGCGTCACACCGTAGACCACCACCGGATCATCTGCGATCACGTGTACGCCGGCGCCCGTGTACAAGTCTTGCGAGGGAGCAGCCTGGTTCGGGCTTTTGTTGAAGGGCTGGCCTTCAGCGGGAGAGAGAGAGAAGAAAATAATGTCATTGGGAACCGTTTTCTGCGTTTTCACAACGCCACGGCCCGGAATTTCGACTTTCACATTTGTTTCGACCTGCGACGAAACATAAAGGACGAGCTGGTTGTCGTTGCCGCCTTGCTCATAGCAGGGGGGAAAGGACATCCAGAATTCATTACCAAGGTTGTTGTTGCAGGAGATGGATTCCTCCACCAGTTCGCGTATCTGATCTTCGGTCAGATCGCCCGCATCTTCACCGGCAGCATATGCCGGCAAGCCTGCGCACACAAGCGCAAACAGGGCCGATAACAGCAATCGGTACGTTTTAGCCATTCTGATACTCCTAAGAGAGAAGAGGGAAACAGTATTATATGATTGGTCTAAAGTTTACAGTGTACGCAGACGCCAGCAAGCGCAAGGTTCAAAGCTTACGGATAATTCAAACAACTTGCAAGCAAAGCGACCGGCGTTGAACCGGATGAGCCTGAAATTGTGCGGGGCGTACGACTCTCGTACAGCTCAGATTCGTTCAATCGCGGTTACGCACCTGCATTTTACAATGCGTATCTCGCGTTTGCGGGCATTATGACACGCATGTTCGATTCTTTGTCACACCCTGATATCGCTTTGTACGGCTTTCAATCGGTAAAAATGAAATTTCTTCCACCACGCGCTTGCCCGGGATAATGCCCTGACCGTTCTATTGGTTCCGGGCAGCCCGTACAAAGTTGCGATAACAGGGAGCTACAATACGATGGAAGTCTTATCAGTTGAATGCATGACTGCCGCTGTGCAGCCTAATTTCACGGGCCTGCCAACTTTTTTATTGAATTCTTCCGCAACACTTGATATTATTATACGCTCGAAAATGCAGTACCCGGCCAGAGTTGCACGATCCTGTACAGTAGCAGCTTCCTGTCGGTTAAGTCAAATTAATTGTGCATTTTACGAGTTCTTCGCCGATAAATGTGAGCCACTGCCCCCCGGCCGCATTCGTCCGGGCGTACCGGATGTTCATGCCCCCCCCCGGTAACATCCCGGCTCATCGACATCGGCAGCCACATGTTCTTTCGCCGCCGCGGACGACGGCTCAGATCCAATATATCCGAGTACATCTGACTGAACTTGACACAAGTAATCATGCGCCCTTATTCATCAGCAATGGAGTTTTGAGTTATGAAATTACGACCGACTGCTTTGATAGCGGTTGCAGTAATCCTGCTTCTGGGCACGAGCGATATTTTTGCTCAGCGGGATCAAACCGCCGAATACTATTCGGTTACCGAGTCTGACTTTATCTATGTGCCGCTTGACAAGAGCAACGCGGACAACTTTGTGGATTTGTCCAACGAGACCGAGTACGACGGCGTGGCCGGCACCTTGTTAGGCGACTATGACGAAGGTGTTATTCTTATTGGTCCGTTTGGTACGCAACCCAAGAATTTCCCCTTTACGTTTGGATTTATGGGGGATGTCTCCATTTTCGGCGCAATGGGAATTTCGACCAATGGCGGTATCACTTTCCTTCGGGGCACAAATACCGGAAGTGGAACACTTACTGACGATCCACTATGGAATCCCGGCGGTGCGGGTTACTATGGCAACGCTCAATTATGGTCAAGAGCGTTCGCCTTCCATGGCGACCTCGACCTGACCAGCAAAGACGCCGGTATTTTCATGGGTTCGCGTTTTATCAACGGCAAAACCTATGGAATCGTTGAGTGGCGCAACGCCGAGTTCTTTTTTGCGGATGGCGGTCCGATTTCGTTCCAGATATTCCTGTCAAATGACAGCTTCACGCCTGAGATTCACTTTGTCTACGGCCCGAACGAAAGTACCATCCCCAATCAGTTTTACTACACTGGTCTCAATGACGGAACCGCGTCTAACGGAGGAACTGTTGCGGTCAAAAAGTACAATGGCCAGACCGGCAACTACGTCGCCGCACGCTGGGTCAATGGTCAGTGGGAAAGTACAAGCGACGCGTCCGACGACGGCGGCCGCTACGGTACCGTCGGCGAGTGGCCCACGAAAAACATTCGCTTCTGCCTCTCGCCGGACATTACGGCTACGGCGACCAACTCGATTCTGTTTGACTACACAAACAACCCGATCGACGTGGTTGCGGCCGACGCCGAACTGACCAAAACCTATCGCGTTTCGAACCCGGCCACGTCGGACGAACCGATTAAAGTCACAATGGACCTGACCGGCGCCGGCGCCGCGTCCTACGTCATTGATCCTCCGATGGTCGACGCACTCGAGCCCGGCAAGAGCCAGGTCTTCAACGTCACGCTCAAACCCGCCGGCTTCGGCGAACAGGAAGCCGAAATCGAAGTCGGCATCTCCACGATGGACGGTGCGGACTGCCCCGTCGTCAAGCCCTCCGGCACCGTCAACATGCTCGGCCTCGTGCCCGGTCTGATTCCGATCGATGAAGAAGAAGAGCCGATCGTCGACTTCGGCGAAGTAGGCGTCAACTCCAATACGCTGCGCTTTACCGACCTGTTTACCAACGACTCGCCCGGCGACATCAGCTATACCTTTACGGATGCCGGCCTGGCCGGTACCGAGTTCCAGCTGACCGACGATGCGGGCAACCCGGTGAGCAGCTACACGGCCATCGTTGGTCCCGGCGAAGCGGCACGCGTTCCCGTGCGCTTTACGCCGAGCGACCAGGGTCTGCAGACGGGCACGATCCAGCTCATCTATTCCGACGTCAACGGTCAGATTTTCTCGAATCCCATCGACGTCGACGTTATCGGCGATGCTACGCCGACGCGCCTTGAATTCCTGATCAACAACGAAGGTTCACATGCGCCCGACGGCTCGCTCCTGGGCCGCAACGGCGTCGCTTCGGTTGGTGAAACGCCCAACTACCGCTACTTCAAAATCACGAACACGGGCGCTATCGGCGCGATCAACCTCGAGAACTTCATGTTCTACGAACTGGATCGCTCCGAGCCGGTCAACAACCGCTTCCGCGTTCGCTGGTCCGAAGGTTTCGGCATGGGCATGCCGCTGATCTCCAAAGACTTCTTCGTCGAACGCAACCAGAACGGCTCCTGGGTGCGCGTGATGGACGGCGATCGCATTACGCTGGACGCCAAAGAAGGCATCGAGCTGCGCGCCGTTTTTGCACCGCATCGCCCCGGTCAGAAGTACGTCCGCATGTTCTTCAACACGGACGCCACGGTCGATCAGCAATTCTCGCCGATCGAAGCGCTCGACCCGGCCGACATGCTGACGCCGCAACTGCTGTCCTACGACCTCTACGGCTTCGGCGCGCGCAACGGCCGCATCGAACAGCTCGGCTCCATCGGTTTCGAGAACACGGAAGTCGGTCAGCCGGCCGCGCCCGCTTTCATCGAAATCAAAAACACCGGCGATTCGCGCCTGCTGATCGACATCAACTCAATCAAACTGCTGCCGGGCGACCACGACTTCACCGTGGGCGATGTTTTCCCGAACCGTCAGCGCACGGAACTCGGCAAAGCCATCATCCCCGAAGATTCAACGGGCCGCATCTACATGAACTTCACGCCGCAGCGCGCCGGCACGCGTTTCACGACGCTCTACTTCCAGAGCAACGACTCGACGCCGACGCCCGAAGGCCTCATCGGCGAACGCTACATCACCGTCTACGGCGTGGGTGAAGCCAATGCCAAAATCGGCGTGTCGACCACAGACGCACAGCCGCTGTTCCAGAATCTCTCCGCCATTGTGGACGCTCCGTCCACCTACCAGACGGCCGACATTACGGTCAGCCACCTGGGCGGTCCGACGCTGGTAATCACGAACGTGCGCCTGGAAGGCCCGGATGCCGCCGACTACGCCGTTGTGTCCACTGACAACACCGGCCCGCTCGACGAACTCGGCAGCCGCGTCATTACGGTACAGTTTGAGCCGAAAACCGAAGGTCCGGCCAAAGACGCCAGACTGGTGATCGAAAGCAATGCGGCCGAAGGCGATCAATCGATTCTGCTGACGGGTATTGCCGATACGCGCCTCGTTTCCGCTCCGGACGCCACGCTCTTTGTGGACGCACGCATCGGCACGGGTGAAAGCGTCACCGAAATGGTCGAAATCACGAACGTCGGTACGACGGATCTCGACCTCAACGCTCCGGTCTTCAGCAGCGGCGACTACAGCAGCGACTTCAACGGCGGAACCATTCTCGTCGGTGAATCGATCACGATCAACGTGACGCTGAGCAGCACGACCTCCGAAGACAAGTCCGGCACGATGACGATCAGCAACAACTCGACCAACCTCGATCCCGTTGAAGTCCAGCTGGGCGGCTACGTCGGTCTGCGTCGTCCGGATGCCCAACAGAACATTACCGTTATGGCCAACTGGATTCGCGGCGAGTACGTGCCCGAGCAGATCAACATCGATGTCACGAACATCGGCGACCTGCCGCTGACGCTCGACCCCGCAAGCAGCAACTTCTCCGGTACCAACGCCGGCGATTTCTCCATCATCGACATTCCGTCGACGGAAATCGCGCCGAACGACATGGTCACCGTGGTTGTGGAATTCACGCCTTCAAGCGGCAATGCCACAGCGACTCTGAACCTGGCCTCCAACGGCGATCCGAACCCGTTTGAAATTACCTTCAACGGCTCGGTTACGGACGTCATCGAACAGGCCAAAGCCGAAGGCTACGCCCTTTCGCCTGCTGCGCCGAACCCGGTTCACAACTCGACCGTCGTCGAATTCAGCATTCCCGGCCTGCAAAATGTCAGCCTGGAATTGTTCGACATGCGCGGCGAACGCGTGGCTGTTCTGGTCAACAAACAACTGCCGGGCGGCAGCCACAGCGTCAACGTCAGCTGTGAAAACCTGCCCGCAGGCAACTACGTGTACAAACTCACGACCGACCGTTACGAGCTGACCGAGACACTGCAAGTGGTTCGTTAATCTCGCTCAAAGGCAATAGACCGCAGTTAAAAGGCCGTTCCTCCGCCAAGGGGGAACGGCCTTCTTTTTTCCGCCTGATGTTTCACCGCCGTCGTTCTCCCGCCGCCTGAACCGCTTCGCCTCCTCGCATCCGCTTCGGCGGCTTGCTTTTCCTTCTTGTTCGTCAGCGGGTGCGGCGTTTCGCGCCGCCGATTCCGGTCGACGACAAAACAGCGCTCAACAGCAAGTCTGCAAACAGCCTGAACTGTCCGGCAGCATGCATGTATTCGAGATCAATACAGGAGAGGATTCGCATCGCCGGCCGCGACAAACGACGACAGCGCAACAACTTGCCGCGTCAAACCCGACGACAAACAGAAGCTCAAAGGAGCCTGAGGGTGAAGCCCCGGCGAGCCCTCAAAGCGGTCAAGGCAGTCGGATCGGCAAGAGAGTAAAACCAGGTTATTCTGCGCCGGAAAAAGCCGGGAATGCGGCAACGGGCTCGCCGTGACGAAAGTGCTCGCGGATGCGCATATCGGTGCTGATGTGATGCGTTGCACGCGATTCGCGGCCGCTGGGTGTTTTGACCGTCAGTTTGATCTCGCTGCTGCGGAAGAGCGCCACCGGCAGCATGTCGTCGAGGCGCAAAACATTCGAGCCAAATTCGGCGATAACCGAAGTCGTAAGCAGAGGCGTGTGGGTGGGCGGCGTGGCGGAAGATCCCTGGCCAGAGAGAATGTATTCAAAGCGAACACAGCGCTGCCCGAGCGTGTCGGTCCGGCCCTTGATGCGGTATTTGTAGCTGCCGCGGCGCAACGGCGCTGGAATGCCGTTTTCGTAGAGCGTGTCGATCCGACGCTCCAGCAACCAGGCCTCGTCGAGTCCTTTGCAGCTTTCGTTCAGATCGACAAAAAACTGCGGCTGAAAAGGACCGCCCGGCCCCATAGCGGCGCTGGTGTCGGAAACGAAATAGTCGCGGGTATCTCCCAGAGAGTCGATGGTAAATGCGATTGTGCGACCAAGCCAGGGACTGTCATCGCGAATGACATCTGTTTCCGCGCCCTTGGATTCGCGGCCTTCGAAATCTTCCAGCCGGCGGCGCATGTGATAACGTCCGTTCTCGTCGACCGATTCGCAGACGAGCGACCAGGTTTCGCGGCGGACTTTCAAGAGCGGAGCGGAGTTGAATGCAACGATGGAATCGAAGGAAATGGCATCGTAGACGAGCGAGTCGCCCGGAGTAAAACGCCAGGAAAGGCAGATGGTATCGAGGATGTTGGGCAGCGGACCATCGTAGGCTTCGTCGGCCGCGGGCTGGGGATTTTCTTCGCCCGCACCGCAGGCCAGAAGTCCGACGACGAGCAGAGAGCACATCAGACTGCCCAGAAAGCGCGAAGAGTTTTTGCTGATATTCATTGCATCTGGATTGGAAGGAAACGTGTCCACTTTCACCCTGAAATCCGCTTTGAATGTTGCCGTCGAACCGCAGCACGGACAGCGCCGCGGATGGATCGGTTACAGATTGGCGGTTACATGCGGGCGCTGAAGGATTACCCGGCCGGACATCATCCCTGTTTGCTGCCAAGTGAGTGGCGCAGCGAGAGAAAACCCACAAAACCGAAACCGGCGAAGAACATCAACTGGAACGGAATAGCCGCGATTTCGAGGTAAAACAGCGATGCCGCGATGCCGAAGAGGTAGTAGACCGCCAGGCCGATTTCCACAAAGACCGTCTTGTCGAGTTTTTTGCGGACGTATTTTTTGTCCTGCCAGGTATCGCCGATGTCCTTGACCGAATATTTCGGCGTGCGCACGAACTCGCTCTTTTTGTTCATGAGCGCTTCGATGACGGCGCGCGAGTTGTTGACCGCCAGTCCCATACTGCCGGCCATGAAGATCGGGAAGAGCAGGATGCGCCGGCGCCAGTCAAAGTGAATAGCGCGTTGAGCGTACATGTAGAACATGAAGGTCGAAATGGAAGCCAGCACAAAGACCGACATCAGGGTGTAAAACTCGTCGTAGCCGGCAAAACTGTTCTTGATGATGACGATGGGCACATTCAGGATGGCCACGAGCAGGATAAAGGGAAAAACGATATTGTTGGCCAGATGAACCGTGCTTTGCAGTTTTACTTCAAGCGAGAGATCCGGCGATTTCCAGACCTGCGGCAGCATTTTTTTGGCAGTCTCAATAGCGCCCTTGGTCCAGCGGAACTGCTGCGATTTGAGCGCATTGATTTCGGCGGGGAGTTCCGCCGGGCTGGTGACGTCGTTGAGAAAGACAAAGCGCCAGCCGCGCAGCTGCGCGCGATAGCTGAGGTCCAGATCCTCGGTGAGCGTGTCGCTCTGCCAGTTGCCGGCATCGACAATGCAGGACTTGCGCCAGATGCCGGCCGTACCGTTGAAATTGATGAAAAAGCCGGCGCGGTTGCGCACTTGCTGTTCAATGACAAAGTGGCCGTCGAGGGCCATGGCCTGGGCGCGGGTCAGGAAGGAATAGTCTTCGTTCAGGTGTTCCCAGCGCGTCTGCACCATGCCGACCTTTTCGTCGGCCAGAAAATGCGGCAGCGTCGATTTCAGGAACTCCGGGCGCGGAACAAAATCGGCGTCAAAAATGGCCACAAATTCACCGCTCGCACTGTCCAGACCGGCGCGCAGCGCGCCTGCTTTGAACCCGGTTCTGTCGGCACGGTGAATGTGCTTGATATCAAAACCACATTCGCGGAATTTAGCGGCAACCTTGGCGGAGATATCGTAGGTTTCGTCCGTCGAGTCGTCGAGCAGTTGAATTTCGAGCAGATCGCGGGGGTAGTCGAGTTCGCACACGGCCTTGACCAGGCGTTCCACGACGTACATTTCATTGAAAATGGGCAACTGAACCGTGACGTTCGGAAGGTCTTCCGGCAGTTCAGGCCTGGGTTTTTCTGCGCCTGCGGTTCTGTGATAGTAGAAGATCATCACAAGACCGTGCAGTCCAAAAAGACAGAGAATAAACAGGGAAAGAAAGTAAATACCGAGTATTACACTTTCCATAGGGGAGTTCCGGCTTGATGAACAGCGCGAATTGCCGCAGCAAGGCACAAACCCCAAAAATAGGGATTCTTACTGCGAAATCCTTGGAATTTTTATGTGAGGAGGCCGCCGCGCGGGAAGCGGGCGGACAGTGTCGCGGAAGAACTTACCAACCGGAAACGACCTCCAGCAGCGTGTCTTCAGCCAGTCGTTCCAGAATGACCTCGACCGCGGCGTCGCGTGCCGCCGTGCCGCCGCCGGCTTCGTAAAACTCAAAGCCGGCGATTGTCTTGTCCCAGACCTGGATGTTTTTCACCTGATCGCTGTAGACTGCTTTGATCGTCACCGTAAGCTTGCGCTCGTTCTCGATTTCGCCCTCGCCGACGTTTGCGATGTCGTCGCGCACGGAGACGATGGCAACTTCGAGCAATGCATCGGCATTTTCAGTTTCGAGCGTAAATGAATTGTCGTTCTGAAACTGGTCTATGAGCAGTTCGGTCAGAACACTGCGATAGCGCGGGGCGTCCCCGAAACCGCTGCGATCCTCCACGGTAGGAATCTGCAGGGTTTTGAGGTGGGCCGGAACCGAAGCTCCGGTAAAGGAATAACATCCGGCCAGACTGCAACTGAGAAACACAAAGGTCAACAGCCGCAGAGTAATTCCCGTAAGATGTTTGTTCATAGATGGTTACGGCTCATGATATCCGGTTGTCGCTCAGACGGCGCCACGCAGGAAGGGATTTGTCCGCCGTTCCTGTCCAATCGTCGTGTGCGGTCCATGGCCGGGAAGAATGCTCATCTCGTCGCCCAGAGGCAACAATACTTCTTTGATTGTGCTGAGCAGCAATGCAGTATCGCCGCCCGGCAGATCGGTGCGTCCGATTGAACCGGCAAAGAGAACATCGCCTGTAATGGCCAGGTTCCGTTGTTTATCGACGAAGCTGAGGCTGCCCTCGCTGTGTCCAGGCGTTTTCAGGACGTCAAATTTCCAGCGTCCAAACTCGACTGTTTCGCCTTCGGATATCAGGCGGTCGGGCTCAAACGGGTCGATGACAAAGGGCAAGGCCATGGAAGCATACCTGGCCGGGTCCTGCAGCCGGTAGACGTCGTCGGCGTGGATTTCAATCGGAGCGGACGTTTCGCGCCGCAGTTTTTCAGCATCGGCGACGTGGTCCCAGTGCGAATGGGTCAGAATGATGCGCGAGATACGCACGCGATGTTCCGCCGCCAGCGCAAGAAAATGTTCCGCCGCGCCGTAGGGCACATCGAATACAATGGCCTCCGCCACGGAGGCATCCATGACAAAATAGCCAAAGGTATACGCCGGCCCGGACTCAACGGGAAATATTTTCAGCTCTTTTCCTTCCATAACGGCGCAAAATTAGCGCACCTGGCTGCAATGACAAGCGAAGCACCCAGAAACAGCGGTGCAAGGACGCTTTCATCCGTTCAGGATTGCAGACCAGGAGTCGCGTTTCACTCCGGTTGTGTAAATCAGCTTGTAGAATATCATAGAGATACTGAGGTAGACCCACATGGAAAAGTCTGTCATTCTGTCGTCGGCGCGCACGCCGATTGGTGCATTCATGGGATCGCTGTCAACGCAGAGCGCACCGCAGCTCGGCTCCGTCGCCATTAAAGCCGCGCTGGAGCGCGCCGGTATTGAAGCCGGCCAGGTCAGCGAAGTGATCATGGGCAACGTGCTGACGGGCGGCGTCGGACAGGCGCCGGCGCGCCAGGCCGCCATTTACGCGGGCATGCCGGAATCCGTGCCCTGTATGACAATCAACAAAGTCTGCGGCAGCGGTCTGAAGTCTGTCATGCTGGCCGACCAGGCTATCCGCTGCGGCGATGCCGAGATCGTGGTCGCCGGCGGACAGGAGTCTATGTCGAACACGCCCTACGCGTTGCCGAAAGCGCGCAGCGGATACAAAATGGGCAACGGCGAACTGGTCGACCTGATGGTGCATGACGGACTGTGGGACGTCTACAACAACTTCCACATGGGCGTAGCCGCCGAGCTCTGCGCCAGCGAGTGCAACATCACGCGCGACGGACAGGACAACTACACGGTGCTCTCGTACAAACGCGCGTTGGAAGCGCAGGAGAAAGGCTGGTTCAACGATGAGATCACGCCGGTGACGATCGCCAATCGCAAAGGCGACATTGTGGTCGACGCGGATGAAGAGCCCGCCCGCGTGAAATTCGACAAAATTCCTTCGCTGCGTCCGGTCTTTAAAAAAGACGGCACGGTGACGGCGGCCAACGCCAGCACGATCGACGACGGCGCGGCAGCGTTGGTGATTGCGTCGGAGAGCAAAGCGGCGGCGATGGGCGTCACGCCGATTGCGCGGATTGTGGCGCACGCCTCGTTTGCACAGAAGCCGGAGTGGTTCACGACGGCGCCGGTGGACGGCATCAAACGCGTGCTCGCGAAGGCGAACATGAAACTCGACGACATCGATCTGTTTGAGATCAACGAAGCCTTTGCGGTTGTCACGCTTGCCGCCAGCGATCAACTCGGCATTCCGGTCGAAAAGATCAACGTGCACGGCGGGGCTATCGCGCTCGGTCACCCGATCGGCGCTTCCGGCGCTCGTTTGCTGACCACGCTGCTGCACGCGCTCAAACTACAGGGCAAAAAATACGGACTGACGACGCTCTGCATCGGCGGCGGCGAAGCCAGCGCGTTGATCGTTGAGATGCTCTGAGTAAACTGCCTCAGAGTCGAGAAAAGAGAAACGCCCGATTTCAGCGAAATCGGGCGTTTTTTTATTGCGGTCAGTTTTTCAGGCTGTTCTGTTATTACGGGCAGTCGGGTGCGGGACAGGGCGGCATACAGTCGCCTTCGTAGATCGTCATGATATGTGTCGCGCCGCTGCGGTCCCAGCATACACAATAACCATCATAACTTCCACTGGGGTCGTTACTGGATACGTAGAAAGAATTGTCGTCGTCATACACCAGCAGATAGTAACAAGCCAGGTCTACCGTCAAGTTGACAACATCACCCGCTGGAAGGTTGGGAGTGCCGCCGCAGGTAAACAGATTCGGATATCCGCATCCGGAAGGTGTGGGAATGATTGGAAACGGACCGGCACACAGATCAAGATCTGAGGTGCAGTTTCGAACTTCAAATGCCTGGGATTGCGCCGATAAAGTGACGTTAGAAAATAAGGCCAGCACAAGTATGCACAGACCTGTTAGAATGGACCTTTTCATAGTGTATCCTCAATATTGGTGCGGCAGTGAATGGAAAAACGTTCCCACTCGACTTCACGAGTGGAAGACAGGGGACAAACACGGGAAGCGACTGCGCCGCCAAAGTGAAAAAACGGTGGAAGCGCAGTCGCAGGCAGACTTGTCAACACTCAATCAATTACGGGCACGCCGGTGCGGGACAGGGCGGCGAACAGTCGCCTTCGTAGATCGTCACAACTGGATCGGTTCCCGTGTAGTCCCAGCAGACGCAGAAATCGCCGTAAGAGCCGCTGGGATCATTGTTTGTAAATAATGCGGAGCCGCCGGTTTGCTGCGAAACGACCAGATATTGGCAATTAGGATCAAAAGTGCGGGTTGTGGTCGAATTGGCACTTATCAGATTCGAACCGGTACAAACGCCCAAGCTAAACGCCGGGCAGCCGGAAGGAACGGGATAGATGGAATTGGCGACCGCACACCACGTTTCATCGGTGCAGTTTCGAACTTCAATCGTAACGTTCTGGGCCTGAGCTTGCGCAAAGGCAAACAGGGACAGAGCCAAAACGAATAAACTCGACATTCCGAGCTTTTTCATGTAAACCTCCAAAAAAAGGAGTTGAGAGTGGATTTGATGCAGTGCTTCACCGGGATCCTGCGGTGAAGAACTGACAGAACAAAACTTTTATAGTCTTTTGGCAGTGGTGTAAAGATAGAGTGAATTCCTGATTCCGCAAGAGACAATCTTGTCCGACATGCTCACAGGCTCTGTATTATTCCAGTTGCGAAATATGTCGGCCAATTTTGCGAAAAATGCGCGATTGCTGCCGGTGACTACAGCCCACTCACACGCAAGTGCTCCGTCGATTTGCTTGCGGTCCGCAGGAAAACAGCCCGGTATTCCGCAGGAAAACCGGGCTGTCAACACGTCAAAACTCAATTCAATCAATTACGGACAGGCCGGTGCGGGACAGGGCGGCGAACAGGGGCCCTGGTAGATAGTCAATACCGGATTCGCACCGCTGTAATCCCAGCAGGCGCAGTAACTGCCGTACTTGCCGCTCGGGTCGAAACTCGTGATCCGCGGCGAGTTGCCCGGCTGCTGCGAAACAAGCAGGTAGTAACAGTGCGTGTCAATGGTTCGGGTCGTGACGGAATTGGCGGCCAGCAGGTTTGAACCGACGCAGGCTTCAAGCGTGGGCGAGCAGCCCGGCGGCAGCGGGTTGTGCGGTGCGGCTATCACACACCAGGTTTCGTCTGTGCAGTTCCTGACTTCGTACGTGATCGTTTGCGCCTGGATTTCTACCATCGCAAGCGCGCCTACAAATAATGCGGCGACAATGAACTTTGCGTATGATCGCATAAGTCTGACTCCTAAAAGCAATAAATGAAAAAGAAGAAATGCAACGGATAAAGGGCAGCGTGATCCAAGTGGATTTCGGTTCCGGTGCACCAGGAATTGATGATGGTGGGGGGGGTGGACAGAATGTACTGCTCGCAGGCGTGCCGTCCAAATACTTTGACGGCAAAAGCTGCGGCAGCGCCGTCCCGTCTCAAATGCGAAACACAAAACCCGCATTCCTGTCAATGCACGCCGCGCTGCAACGTCCCCTCGTTTTTGTTTCAGCTTGGTTCGTCCGGGAGTTGAGTCCACAGCATGCAGGCGCCGCAGTTTTCAGACTTTGATGCAAGTGACTACACCTACGAGTTGCCGCCGGAGCGCATCGCCGCGCGGCCGGCCGGAAAACGCACAGCCGGGCGCCTGCTGACGGCTTTTGCGGGCGAACAACAAATCGAACATCGCAGCTTCGGTGATATTGAAGCGCTGCTGCCCGCGGGCGCGATGCTGGTGGTTAATCACACTCGCGTGATAGCCGCCAGGCTGCGCATGCTGAAGGCCGGCGGCGGCGCGGCCGAAGTCTTTTTACTGCGGCCGGTACTGCCGTCCACCGATCCGGCCGTGGCGCTTGCAGCTCGCAACGGCGGGACATGGCGATGTCTGCTCGGCGGACGTCGACTTCTCCCCGGCGCCGTGGTACAAACAGAAAAAAATGGCATCGTCCTCAGGGCGGAAGTTGTGCAGCGCATGGAGAGTGAAGCGGAAGTGCGGCTGACGTGGAGCAACAGCGGACTGAGTTTTGCCGAAATCCTGGATTTGTTCGGCGATACGCCCCTGCCGCCCTATATCAAACGCGCGGCGGACGAGGAGGACAAACAACGCTACCAGACGGTCTATGCGGAACGCGGAGGATCAGTAGCCGCGCCGACGGCCGGGCTGCATTTCAGCGAAGAATTGCTGCGCAAGCTTCAAGGCAAAGGCATCTCACTGCAGCGGCTGACGCTGCACGTCGGCGCGGGTACGTTCAAACCCCTGGCCGGCCCGAATCCGGCGGACCACAACATGCACGCCGAACAGATCGTGGTGGAGGCTGCAACGATCGCCGCGCTGGCCGAACACTGCGGGCAGCGCGAGCGCACCGGGGCCAATATTTCACCTGTCGTTCCGGTTGGAACCACCTCGGTGCGCACCCTGGAATCGCTCTATTGGTTTGGCGTGGATTTACTCGCCGGACGACGCCCCGAACAGGCGTCGTTCTACGTCGGGCAATGGGCGCCGTACGATCCGGACGGCGACTGCAATCCGACGGTACAGCCGGAGCGGGCCCTGAAGGCCGTCAGCAACTGGCTGCGCGAGCACAATCTGGCGCGCCTGGAAGGTGAGACGCAGCTGATGATACTGCCCGGTTACCGCTTTCAGTTGTGTGATGCGCTGGTCACCAATTTTCATCAGCCCAACAGCAGCCTGATTCTGCTGGTCGGCGCTTTCCTGGGCCGCTCGTTCTGGCGCGCGGTCTACGATGCTGCGCTGGACAAAAACTATCGCTTTCTCTCCTACGGCGACAGCTCCCTGCTGTTGGGACCGGCCTTCCGATCGAACTGACCACGAGGCAGTTGGTCGATCCCGCCGCCCTTCGTAATTTGATTTTTTCTGCTCCCGAACATTCATTCCGTCAACCCGAAATTACGACCACGTCATAGCGGCACAACCCCATGGACAAACGTCAGGCACAGCTCGAACAACTGGAACAATTGCGCAAGGAAGCTCAACTGGGCGGCGGTGCGGATCGCATTGCCGCGCAGCACAAACGCGGTAAACTCACGGCGCGCGAGCGCCTGGACGTGCTGTTGGACGAAGGATCGTTTCGCGAACTCGACATGTTGGTGCGGCACCGTTCGCGCGGGTTCGGGCTGGAGAAAAACAAACCGCTGGGCGATGGAGTCGTGACCGGCACCGGCACGATCGACGGACGCGTGGTCTGTGTGTTCTCACAGGACTTCACGGTTTTCGGCGGCTCGCTGTCGGAGGCGCATGCTGAAAAGATCTGCAAGATCATGGACCTGGCGATGAAAATCGGCGCGCCGGTTATCGGCCTGAACGACTCGGGCGGCGCGCGCATTCAGGAGGGCGTGGTTTCGCTGGGCGGTTATGCCGACGTTTTTCTGCGCAATACGCTGGCCAGCGGCGTCATCCCGCAGATTTCGGTTATCCTCGGTCCCTGCGCCGGCGGCGCGGTGTACTCGCCCGCCATCACCGACTTTGTGTTCATGACGCGCGGCTCTTCTTATATGTTCGTCACCGGACCGGAAGTGGTCAAGACCGTCACACACGAGGAAGTGACGCTGGAGGAGCTCGGCGGCGCGGACACACATGCTTCGCGTTCGGGAGTTGCGCACTATGCAGCTGAAAACGAGGTAGAGTGCCTGCTGGCAGTTCGCCGGATGCTCAACTTTGTACCGTCCAACAATCGCGACGACGCACCGAAGCTGCCGACGGAAGATCCGCGTGAGCGCACGAGCGACAAGCTCGACACGATCGTGCCGGAGAACCCCAACAAACCCTACGACATGCTGGAAGTCATCGCCGAGATCGTCGACGAGGGCGATTTCATGGAGATGCACGCCGACTTCGCCCCGAACATCATCGTCGGATTTGCGACGCTCGACGGCAAGCCCGTGGGCATTGTGGCCAACCAGCCGGCGCAGCTGGCGGGCGTGCTCGACATCGCATCGAGCGTCAAAGGCGCCCGTTTTGTGCGATTCTGCGACGCCTTCAATATCCCGCTCGTGGTTTTTGAGGACGTCCCCGGTTTCCTGCCCGGCACCGACCAGGAGTGGCGCGGCATCATCCGCCACGGCGCCAAGCTGCTGTATGCTTTTTGCGAGGCGACCGTCCCGAAAATCACCGTCATCACGCGCAAAGCTTACGGCGGCGCGTATGACGTCATGAACTCCAAACACATCCGCGGCGACTTCAACTTTGCCTGGCCGAGCGCTGAAATTGCCGTGATGGGCGCCAAGGGAGCGGTGGAAATTCTGCACCGCAAACAGATCAAAAACGCCGATAACAAAGACGAGATCATCAAACAGCTGGAGGAGGAATACAACACCACCTTCTGCAACCCTTATATCGCCGCCGAGCGCGGCTATATCGACGACGTCATTTTACCGCGCAACACACGCCTGCGCCTGATCGAAGCGCTGGATATACTGGAGACCAAGGTCGACTCCAACCCGGCCAAAAAACACGGCAACATTCCGCTCTAGCTTCCGGTTTTCCGAGCTTTAAGGAGAACAGCTGCTACGGTCGCGCGACGACAAATGTCCGTTCAAAGGCGTTTGGCGACCGTTCATCTATGTCCTGAGCTACGTTCAATTTTTTCCACTGGTAAATGCACGGTGTGGGGGCTAAGCTTGCAGGAGAAGCGCGCAGCATGCGGCGCGTACTTCCGCGACGGCATTCACTCAAAAAAAAATCTGCTGAAAGATGCAGGGTGGGAGGAGTGTGCGCACCGGTATATGGATAACTCGAGGCGGCGGTGGGGAGGACCCCAAGATCAACGGAGGAGTATGCCCAAAATATAATAATCGACGTTTTTGCCCAAAAATCGCCGCTTTCCTCCTCGCACCAACAGCCAACACACCAACAAATTCGCAGCTCGATCAACATGTCTCGCAACGCGCCGGCTCCACCACACCCGGCTGATCGCTTTGACTGCTCGCTGACGCTACGCACTCAGGCTCTTTTGACTTTTTGCTCGCCACCGTTCGCGTAGCAACCAAGTTCCGAATCAATCCCAACACCCAAAGTAAACGCATCCCCGGCACCAAAAGACGCATGCAATGCTCCAGATCCTCGTGCTGAAAGCTGCCGCCGACTGAACATCCGGAGAGCCGCGGCGGCGGCAAAGCCGCCGCCGGGACTTTGACCCGACGAAGAATCACTTCGGGATTCAGAGACAGACCGATGTGCTGAAAACGCGACGCTGCGCGACGAACAAAAGAGAAAAGCAAGCCGACGAGCAGTGCGAAGCGGCGAAGCAATGTCAGCCGGAAGAGAAATTGACGCGCCCGGCCAATGGACCTTATGTGTGGGACAAACTCCCTGCCGCCGGTAGAGGCTCATGTGCAAGAGACGATTGCCGCGTTTAAATGTCAATGTGTATATTGCGTCCTGAGCAGTCCCCTCGAATCATTCAGATTTCAGTGGCGCAGTCCCCGCCAGTTGATCGAACGCGAGCCCCCCATGCGTTCGCAATTGTCCTGATTATTATCTGCCCGTCCTGTCCGGACGGAGGGAAGTTCATTGCCGAAGGTGCCCTATGGATTTGATTGCGAATGCCTGTAAAAGTCTGATCTTGTTTGCCTGTTTTGTCGCGTTGACCGCCGTGGGGCAGGCCCAGACGCCCGTGGAGTTGCTGCGGGAATATCCGGGCATCGGCGCGGACATCAACAACTCGATGGAAGGCCGTGAGTTTGTTTTTGCCATTCCGCCCAACGAAGCCGACGCGGCCACGATTCAAACGCGCGCGCTGGAAGTCTACGTAACCTCGCGCTTTGAGACGGAAGTGTTTTTGTCCGTTCCGGGGCTCGAATTCGGTGTCATCAGCAAAAGGGTCGCGCCCGACAAACCGGCCATATTCAGCGATCTTGACGACACGTTCTCCTGGGCCTTTGAAGTACGCCAGAGCGAAAGCGTGACAGACAAAGGCATCGTCGTCTCCGCGCGGCAGCCCGTACAGGTCTATGTGCTTTCGGCAAAACAGTTTTCCAGCGAGGGTTTTGCAGTGCGGCCGGTACAGTCCTGGGGCAACAGCTACAGACACCTGGGCTACTACGACTACCCCGAAACCAACACCAAACGCGGCGGCGGTTTTGTGGTCGTCGCACAGGAGGACAACACTACGGTCAACATTCAGTTGGAGGGACAATTCACCGACGGCCGGACCGTCGGCGGCCGCCGGCCGGGGCAGGACAGCACCCTGACGATGAATCGCGGCCAGACCTTTATGGTGCGCGGCAACGGCGTGGACCGCAGCTTTGACCTGACCGGATCGCTTGTCAGCTCCGACAAACCCGTCGGCCTGATTTCCTTCCACCAGCGCACCATCATTCCGACGGCTATCGGACAGACCTCGCGCGACGCCCTGATGGAAATGATGCCGCCGGTGGAGGCCGGCGGCACGGAGCATGTTTCGCTCGAATTGCCGCGCAATGACCGCGGCGACTACTTCCGGGTAATGGCGCTGGAAAACAACACCGAGATTTTCGTTCGCAGCTATAACAAATTCACCGGCGAACTGCTGATGCAGCGCGAAGCCTTTCTGGAAAAAGCGGGCCGGTGGGTCGAATACGAGGAAGTCAATCCGCAATCGGGCGGTGCGCAGTCCCTGCGCGGCATGACCCTGTGGCAGAGCAATCATCCGGTGATTGTGATGCAGTATTCCTACTCCGGCGTCTGGGATAATGCGCAGAACTACGATCCATTCTGCATGCTCGTGCCGTCGACAGATCAGCTTGCGTCCGGCGCGGCAGGCAGCGCGGCTGCGTCCAACAGTGAATTCACGAGCAACAAAATCAGTCTGCTGGTTCGGCTGCCCGACGATTCGGAAACTTCACTTCTTCTGCTGAAGGACGTCACGATTGACGGAACCCAACTGATGGCGCTGACGCCGGAAATTGCAATCAGAAAAATTCCGAACACAAACTACCATCTGACGCAATTGTCCGTGGGGCCCGGCCGCCACGACATCGTCAGTCCGGTCGGCATCGCGGCCACGATGCACGGTTATTCGCGTTTCGAGTCTTACGGCTGGACCGACCTGATGACAACAAATTTCACGAATACACGCGACGCCGTCGCGCCGGATATCGCCGCGTCAGAAGTCGATCAGTCGAACGCAGTCTTCGAGATTGAAGTCTCGGAGACCCGGCGCGACGACAGCGGGATTTCAGCCGTTGAGTTAATCCTCGCCGAAAGCGACAACATGGAAATCACCTACCCCGAGGCCATCGAGCGGGCCGGTTTTGTCCAGTCGATGCACGTCAGGCTGAACGCCGTCGATCCCGAACTTGGAGCTTACGGCCTGCTCCTGGCACGCGATCGCGCCGGCAACGTCAATGTGGAAGAATTCCGCTACTCGCCGCAGGGCGTGACGCTCGACGACGTCCTGGACTTTGGCCTGGTACGGGTGCAGGGCGAGTTGCAGCGAGCGGCGACGGTATCAAACACGGGCACAGAGGCCGCCACGCTGGAGAGCGTCGACATCGCGCCCGAAGGCGTCTTTCGCCTCGACGAAACGCTGCCGCTGAACATCGGCGCGAACAGTACCGCCCAACTGAACATCAGCTATCTGCCGACAGCGGAGACCGCGCGCGACGATCTGGAGGACGACGCGGCCACGGCGGAACTGCATTTTACCGGGCTGCCCGTCATTCAATTGCGGCTTACGGGCCGCGGCGGCCTGCCGCACATAGAAGTCGAATACACCGAATTCAGCGCGACCGCCGTCGGCGCACAGGACTGCCGCAACCCGGGTATTGTTATTCGCAACGTCGGCACCTTTGACCTGACGCTGACGGAGATAGATCCGCTTGAGCCGCCCTTTGTGCTGGAAACACCCGCGGAAACCCCGCTGTCGATTGCACCCGCAGCGTCGCTTGAATTGGGTCCAATCTGTTTTGCCCCGACGGAAGAAGGCAGTTTTGCGCAGAATGTGAGAATAAGATCAGACGACCCGGAGATGCCGTCGGTTTTTGCGACGCTGGTCGGCGATGCTGACCCGGCTTCCAGCGTCGATGAAGACCTTCCGGATTACAACGCTTTGACCGCCGCGGCAGCCCCCGGCGACAACGGACTGAGTCTGAACTGGACACTTGAACAGCCCCGCAAACTGGAGCTGCGCATCTACGACTCGCATGGCCGGCTCTGTCGGTCAATGCCGCTCGGGCTGCGTCAGGCGGGACGCAATGACTTCGCGCTGGAAATGACGCAGTTTGCCGCCGGCCGCTACTTTGTTGTCCTGCGCGGACCGGAGCTGCACATGACCTCGTCATTTGTCCTGATGCCCTGAGAAAAACTCGATTGTCTTCATACCCCCGATCAGCAAATCAATTGAACCTGAAAACGGACAGGCATAAGTCATGAAAACACTCAAATACTTTTTGTTGGTGGCATGTGCGCTCCTGGTGTACAACTTGCCGACCGCCGCACAGATGACAAAAACGGAACTCCTGGCGAAATATCCCGGCGCGGCGGGAGACATCAACAACTCGATAGAAGGCCGTGAGTTTATCGTCGCTTTTCCGCCGAACGAGGCCGACGACGTGGCAATCCAGACCCGGGCGATCGAGATCTACGTGACCTCGCGCTTTGAGACTGTAGTCTCCCTGAGCATGCCGGGCCTCGGCATCGGACCGATCAAAAAAGCGGTTGAGCCCTATTCCATCACGACCTTTTCGGACGACAGCGGCGACCTGAGCTGGGCGATGGAAGTCCGCGAAGACGAAGTGATTTCGAGCAAAGGCATCATTATCAGCGCGCCCGATCCGATCTCCGTCTGGGTGATGACGGCCAAACAATTCAGTTCGGAAGGTTATGCCGCGCTGCCCGTCGACACCTGGGACCGCGTGTACATGCACATCGGCTACTACGACTACCCCGAGCCGCAGTTTAATCTCCACCGCGGCGGCGGATTTGTTGTTATGGCGCAGGAGGATGAAACAGAGGTTGTTTTCAAGCTCAGCGGCACGAACAACGGCGGTACAACCCGCGAGGGCGCCAGTATCGGCGAACCTTTTGCGATAACGCTCAATCGCGGACAAACCTATATGGTGCGCGGCAACGGGCTGGACGCCGGCTTTGATATAACGGGAACAAAGATCAGCGCCTCCAAACCCATTGGTCTTGTTTCCTTCCACGAACGCACAATTATTCCGGCCGCGGCCGGCGGCGTACCGCCGATTTCGCGCGACAATATTTGCGAGATGATACCGCCGATTTCGGCCTGGGGCACGCGCCATATCTCGCTGGAACTACATCGCAAGAACCGCGGCGACTACTTCCGGATAGTTGCATCCGAGCCTGAAACACGCTACGAAATACGCTACTACGACAAGGACGGCGACAAATCGCTGATCGGCATAAAGAACGGCACCTTGTCCAACGCAGGCCAGTGGGCGGAGTTTGAAAACGTCAATCCCGCCCAAAACCCCGATGTGACGTCCATCCGCGGCACGGCCATCTTCGAAAGCGACAAACCAACGGCCGTCATGCTCTACGCCTATTCCGCCATTTGGGACAATGACGAGGAATACGATCCCTTCATGACAGTCATCCCGCCGCAGCGCCAGATGCTCATGGGCGAGACACCCTGCGCCACGCCGTCGCGCGCCGAGTTCAACACCAACTGGTTTACGATTCTGGCGCAGGCGCCGGCAGACATGGATGCAGAAAAAACGCCGCTGCGCGCAGTCAAGGTGAACGGCTCTGCTGTGGCATCCAAAGACCCTTTGTTCCTGGTGAATCAAATCCCCGAAACCAACATCTACTGGGCCCGGATCAACATTCAGCCCGGCGCGCACAAAATCGCGAGCCCGATCCCGACTTCACACTGGATCTATGGATTTTCGCAGTTCGAAAGTTATGCCTGGACCAGCGGCATCGGCACCAACCAGCTCAATACCGGCGATACATCAGCGCCCGGGATGGTCGCCGTGCCCGATGGCGATGCCAGGCTGGCAATCACGGCCGAGGAACTGCGCATGGATGACAGCGGCCTGGCCGCCATTGAACTGGTCCGCGATGAAAGCGCCAATATGAGTATCGTGCTCGATGAAAACCTGTCGCGCCCCGGCAAACACGAAAGCGGCAGCGTGGTGATCGCCGTGGAGGACGCCGCTCAGGATGCGCACGGCCTCGTCATCGCGCGCGACCGCGCAGGCAACGTCAGCCACATCTTCTTTGAGTATTCCTCGCCCAGCATCGTACTGAGCGACAGCGAACTCGACTTTGAAATCGTGCGCGTCGGACGTGATGCGACTCTGACGTTCACCGCCACAAACAACGGCGAATCGCCGAACGTACTGGAAAACATCGTCCTCGAACCCGCCGGCGTGTTCACGCTTACACCTCCGGCCCTGCCGCTGTCGATTGCCCCGGCTCAATCGATCTCGCTCGACATCACCTATGCGCCGGTTGAGGAAACCGCCGTCAACATGGCGATGCCCGACCGCGCAAAAGTCGCGCTGATTTTCAGCGGCGGATTTGAGCTCGAAGTCGACCTGGCGGGCCACGGCGGCCTGCCGCACATCGAGATCGAAACCGCGGCCTTCAGCACGACAAGAGTCGGCGAGCAGGACTGCCGCAATCCGGGCATTGTGGTCCGCAACGTCGGCACCTTTGAGCTGGTGTTGACGTCTGTGGACGACGTCGTCGCTCCCTTTGTGCTCAATGCGCAGGCCACGACGCCGCTGACGTTGGCGCCCGGATTTGACCTGAGACTCGGACCGATCTGTTTTACCCCGACCCGCGACGGCGAATTCCAACAGGACGTCCGGATTCTCTCCGACGACCCCGACCAACCGAACGCGGTTGCAATGCTGAGCGCCATCGCCGACAAGGCGTCGCCCGTCGATGATAACCCGGGTGCCGCACAGATAATCTCGGCCACGCCCTTGCCGGCCACGGACGTGATTACGCTGCGTGTTTCAGCCGCGGCAACACCCGCGCCAATTGAAGTCATGGTGTACGACCTGCACGGCAGGCTTGTGCTGCGGGAGCGCCGCACAACCTTGAACACGACCGGTTTCAACGACTTTAAGCTCGATTTGCGCGGACTGGCCCCGGGGCAGTACTTCTTTGCGCTCACGCAGGGCGCGCAACATCACACCGGTCAATTCAGCGTGCTGCGTTGATCGCGGTTGAATGGTTGTAATGCGGTTGAAAAATCGCTGGATGGAATACATGCGGGGAAGCGGCTTCTGGGCCGTTTCCCCTTTTTTATGAGCTTTTTGTTCGTCGTGCGGAGATCAGTCGGCAGGCATTGAGTCGGTGCGGCGCCGCGCTGTGTTCATCGGCGCGGTTGTATCGGGGCGCGTCAGAGACGCAGTTGCAAACCGATTTCCAGTTCGCTGTCCGCCGGCGCGCGATCGCCGGAGATGTTCTCAAAGTCGTAGGAATAAGAAACGGTGAGCGAGAGCACTGAAGCCAACGGCACCAACAGTTTGAGGTCCGTATTCCAGCGGATGTCGCTCTCGTCGTTTTTGATCAGCTTCAGGGAAGGCAGGTAATACGTGACGTGCTGAAAGGTCAGGCCGGCTTCGGTCAGGCGGTGTTTGCCTTTCAGTCTGATCGATGCGCGCGCCGCGCCCTCGATGTCGTCCACTCCGGCGCCTTCGATATAGTCGGTCTGATCGCGCACTATCGCCGCGCTGATCGACACTGTGTTGTCGTCGTCGCTCCAGAAAGTGTACTTGCCGCCCACGCCCAGTTGCCAGCGCATGTCGACGGCTTTTTGATAATTCTGTTCGATTGAAGCGAATACAAAGGGAGACCAGGTTTTGTCGTACCACCAGTCGGCGGTGAGGCGCGAACTGAGGTACTGCTGAACTTTGATGTCTTCCTGCTCGGCGTAGTCCAGGCCGCCGGAATAGGAGAGCTCCAGCAGGCTGTCGCGATGTGTGACCGTCAGGTCATTGGAAATCTGGATGGCGTCTACATTGCCTTCCATCAGCGTCAGCGCGGAAGACAGCGTGGTTTCCCAGCTTTTGAACTCGGCGGCCACCAGTGACTGCGCCCCCAGTGACAAACAAGAAAACAAGCCAAAAACGACAAATAATCGGCTAGTCATATTCCCTCCGGTGCGAACGTGAAGGCCCGAATATAGCCGTTCAGACCTCCAGTTCCAAGGTAACCGGGCAGTGATCCGAGCCCTCGACCTCGCGTAGAATCCCGGCGCCGACGACGCGCGGCCGCAGCTCCTCGGTCACGAAAAAGTAGTCCAGCCGCCAGCCCACGTTGCGCCCGCGCGCGCCCGAGCGGAAACTCCACCAGCTGTAGTGGCCGCCCTCCGGCTCGAACAGGCGGAAGGTGTCGAGGTAACCCTTTTCCACCAGTTTATCCATGATGGCGCGTTCCTCAGGCAGAAAACCCGAGGTGTTGACGTTCTGTTTGGGGCGCGCCAGATCGATCTCCTTGTGCGCAATGTTGTAGTCGCCGCAGATGATCAGCGAGCGGCCGTCGGCGCGCAGTTCGTCCAGGTACTCAAACAGCGCGTCGTAGAATTCGTACTTGTACTGCAGGCGCGGCGAATCGGTCTCGCCCTTGGGGAAGTAGACATTGACCAGGATAAAGTCGCCGAAATCCGTGCAGAGCACGCGGCCCTCCTGGTCGAATTTTTGAACGCCGAACTCGCGCACCGTCGCCTGCGGCATGCTTTTGGACCAGGTGGCCACGCCGCTGTAGCCGCGCTTGATCGAACAGGAGTGGAACTCGCCGTACACATAACCCGGCGGCATCAGCAGGTCGTCGTCCAGCTGGTCGGGATGCGCCTTGGTTTCCTGCACGCAGAAGACATCCGGCGCCTCCTGCGCCAGCCAGTCCAGTTTGCCTTTCTTTTTCCAGGCGCGAATGCCGTTGACGTTCCAACTGATCAGCTTCATCACAGCCATGTTTAGTCCTCTCTTTTGGGGCTTTTACGGCGGAAGACAAAGGAAATCGGCACGCCGCGCAGGTCGTACATCTCGCGCAGGCGGCGCTCCAGAAAACGCTTGTAGGCGTCCGGCAGGAGTTCGGGATGGTTGAGGAAAAAGGCAAAGACGGGCGGCGCCGTACTCACCTGCGTGATGTAGTTGATGCGCAGGTCGCGGCCGCGCACGCTCGGCGGCGGGTTTTTGGCGATTTCCGCCAGCAGGTTGGTGTTCAGTTCATGCGTCGCAATGCGGTGTTCGCGGCGCTCCTGCACCTCCAGCGCCAGGTCGATAATCTTGTGAATGCGCTGGCGCGTCAGTGCCGAGATGAAGGAGGTCACGACGTAGTCCAGCGTCGGGATGTCTTCCAGCATCTCCTTGCGGCGTTCGTCGGCGGTGCGGTCCGTCTTTTCGATCAGATCCCACTTGTTGATCGCCAGGATCAGGCCTTTGCGCGCGTCGGCAACGTCGTTGAGAATGCGTTTGTCCTGCGCCTCCAGGCCGAACTCCGCGTCGATGAGCACCACCGCCACGTCGCAGCGATCGATCGCGCGGCTCGTGCGAATCACGCTGTACATCTCCACGTTTTCCTTCACTCTGCTGCGGCGGCGCAGGCCGGCCGTGTCGATCAGCACAATCTCCTGACCGTGGTATTTGACCACGCTGTCGATGGCGTCGCGCGTCGTACCGGCCACGGGCGTGACGATATTGCGTTCTTCGCCGAGAAGGGCATTGACGAGGCTGGATTTGCCGGCGTTTGGACGGCCGACGACGGCGATTTTCAGGCGTGTGTCTTCCGGCGGTTCGGGGCGGTCGCGCAGCGGAATGACGGCGTGGTCCAGCAGGTCGCCCAGGCTGCGGCCGCTGAGTGCCGAAAAACCGAAGGGATCGCCGAGGCCGAGGCTCGAAAACTCGTAAATCTGATTTTCGTGTTTTTCGTTGTCTACCTTGTTGACGGCCAGGGTAATGTGCTTGCCGGAGCGCTGCAACTCCCGCGCCAGGTCTTCATCCATCGCCGTCAGGCCACCGCGGCTGTCCACCACGAAGATGATGGAATCCGCTTCCTCCATGGCAATAAATGCCTGCTCGCGGATGGCGCGGTCGATCACGTCCTCGCTGTGCGGCAGAATCCCGCCGGTGTCGATCAGTGTAAAGAACACGCCGGCCCACTCCGCCTCGGCGTAGAGCCTGTCACGCGTGACGCCGGGCTCCTCTTCGATAATTGCATGCCGTCGACCGATAATACGGTTGAACAGCGTCGATTTGCCGACATTGGGACGGCCGACGATTGCGATAATATTCATGAGCCGCGACGGGCCTCCACACAGACTACCGGCCGCTGCGGCCGGAGCACGTTGATCAAATCTGGTCCATTAGTCGACGAATGATGTCGACTTTGGAAACATTGTCGGCTTCCGCATTGAAATTGGTGACGATGCGATGTCGCAGCACGGGCGCGGCCACGGCGCGCACATCTTCGATGTCGGGCGCGGTTTTGCCGTTGATCGCCGCACGCGTCTTGGCGCCGAGCGTCAGGAACTGCGAGGCGCGCGGTCCGGCGCCGTAACTGAGGAAGTCTTTCACGATCTGCGCCGAACCCTTGTCGTTCGGGCGCGTGGCGTGCACGAGTTTGACGGCGTACTCGATGACGTTGTCGGCCACCGGCACGCGGCGTACGAGTTCCTGGAACTCGACGATCCGCTCGCCGGAAAGCACCGTTTTCAGGTCGGCCTTGTAATTGGTCGTGGTCGTGCGCACGATATCGACTTCATCCTTGAACGAAGGATAATCCAGCCACAGGTTGAACATAAAACGGTCCTCCTGCGCTTCAGGCAGCGGGTAGGTTCCTTCCTGTTCAATCGGGTTCTGCGTGGCCAGCACAAAAAAGGGCTGTTTGAGCGAGTAGGTCGTCCCCGCGGCGGTGACATTGTATTCCTGCATCGCTTCCAGCAGGGCCGCCTGCGTTTTCGGCGGCGTCCGGTTAATCTCGTCGGCCAGCACGATGTTGGCAAAGATCGGGCCTTTGACAAAGCGGAAATCTTTTTGTCCCGTGCTGCGATTGTCCTCGATAATCTCGGTGCCGGTGATGTCGGAGGGCATCAGGTCAGGCGTAAACTGAATGCGCGAGAACGACAGGTCGAGCACGTCGGCCAGCGTGCGGATAATCAGCGTTTTGGCGAGCCCGGGCACGCCGACGAGCAGGCAATGTCCGCGGGCAAAAAGGGAGATGAGCAGTTGTTCGATGATTTCTTCCTGCCCGACGATCACCTTGCCCATTTCCGACCGAATCTGTTTGACCGATTGCGCCAGTTGTTCAATCGCCTTTACGTCGCTCATGCGTGTATCTTCCGTTTTGAATTGATGACTGTTTTGTGATTTGCGCCGGCTCTTTTCCTGGCCTTCTTGTTAGCCTTGCGGTCGCAGGCCGGATATTGACGAACATCCGGCTAAAAAGTTCATAGTTCCGCGATTTTTGGTCAATGTCAGACGTCGACTTTGTTGATGTCGATTACGCGCGACTCACCGAAATCCGCCAGCGCGCCGCGCACCTGCGCTTCGTCGCCGCACACGCCGATCACCAGATTTTCCTCGTCGAACCAACGGCCCTGCACCTCCAGCAGCTCGTCCGCGTCCAGCGCCACAATGCGCTCAAAGAAGTTCTGGTAGTAGTCAACCGGCAGGTCGTAGAGTTCCAATATGCTGATCAGCCCGACGATCTGCTGCGGCGTTTCAAAGCGCAAGGCAAATGAACCCAGCAGGTAGTTGCGGGTCAGGTCCAGTTCCTCCGCGCTGATGGCCTCGCGGCGAATGCGCTCAAGCTCGGCAAACAGGTCGTGCATGGCGGGCGTCGTCACCGCATTGCCGAAGTTGGAACCGATAATGATCGCCGAGGCGTGCCGGCGCGCGTCGATATACGAATCGATGCCGTAGGTATAACCTTTTTCCTCGCGAATTTTGCTGCTCAGACGCGAAACAAACATGGCGCCAAAGAGTGTGTTGCACACCTGGATGGGCACGTAGTCGGGATTGTCGTGCAGCGGCGCGCGCAGTCCAACGCGCACGGAGGCTTGCACGGCGTCTTTCTTGGGCGCAATCAGCACACTGCGTCCATTGAGCATTGCCGGCGCGGGGGGAGCGGCAAAGGCCGTCCCGGCATTGTTCCAGCCGCCGAATCGCGCGTTGAGCATGCCGCTGATCGTCTGCTCATCGACGTCGCCCGCGGCGACAAAAAAGGCCCGACCGGAAGCAAAGGCGGCTTCGTACCAGGCGCGGCAATCTTCAGAGCGAATTGAGGCAATTGTCTCCTGCGTGCCCATGGCCGGGTGGCCGTAGGGATGACCGGCGTAAAGGCCGTGCGAAAGCGCCCGGGAGGAAAGGTAGGCGGGATCGACTTCCTGCTGCTGCAGGCCGGCGATCGACTGACGCTGCATGCGTTCGATGTCGTCCGCATTAAACGCGGGATTCAGCAGCACGTCGGCCATCAGGTCCAGTCCCTGATCCAGGAACTCACTCAGCACGTTCAGCGAGATGTTGGCGGCGTCCCAGTCAACGCCGACGCGCAGGGTGCCGCCGAGGAAGTCGATTTCCGCGGCTATTGTCTGGGCCGAGCGCGTAGCCGTGCCTTTCTTGAGCATTTTGGCCGTAAACGACGCCAGACCGGCGATGGGTTCGTGCAGTGCGCCGTTCTTGATCACCACGCTGAGCGACACCAGCGTCTGGGTGTGATCTTCAACCAGAATCAGGCGGCAGTTGTTGGCGAGCCGGACCGTCCGGTACTCCGGAAAGATCAGTTTCCGCGGCGGCGGTGCAATCGGCGCAGGGCCGTGCGGCCGGTCGGTGGACGGAGAAGTGCTCATTACTGGAAATCCCGATTTGAAGCCGTATTGCGGCGGTGGGCGGCGCGCAGATCCCGAACTGGATCGGGACCGGTCTTCCACCTCTTAAGGACCACAACCGAAAAAGCAAAGACACCGTTTGACAGAAGAAAAAATTGTAACTTCGAATTCGATGAATAGTATACGCGGTGCGATCGATCGGCGGCAGGGCGCAGACAAACTCCAGTACACTACGTTGATATGAACAAAGCCGATCGCGCTCGCTGACAAACAGACCGGCCGGGTGAACAGGGCAAAACTGCGATTCTATGTCCTGACGAGTATGGTACGGCACGACAGACAGGTTGAGCAATATCAATTGAAGCCGGATCTGGAAAGGTTTGCGTTCGCTCGCTTATGCGCAGACCAGCTAATACGCTCAAAAACGTTCAATACACCTTCATACTTCTGAATTATTCAAGGACCAATTTCTATGAAATTCGGATTTAACATTCGCCTGACGGGACTGATTGGCGGGCTGCTCTTTCTGGCTGCCGGCGCCGGTCAAGCTCAGATGAATAAAATCGAGTTCACGGAGTATACGCTGGACAACGGCCTGCACGTGATTCTGCATCACGACAAGTCCGCTCCGGTTGTCTCGACTCTGCTGCACTATCGCGTCGGCTCGCGGGACGAAGAACAGAATCGCACCGGCTTTGCGCACTTTTTCGAGCACCTGATGTTCGAAGGCACAAACAACATTCCGCGCGCGACTATCGACAAGTACATCCAGGAAGCCGGCGGCTCGCTGAACGCCTACACCTCGTTTGACGAAACGGTGTATTTCTTCCAGATGCCCGCCAATGAAATGCCGCTGGCACTGTGGATTGAGTCGCAGCGCATGGGCCAGTTGCTCGTTGACAAAAAGGGTGTTGAAACACAGCGCAGCGTTGTCAAGGAAGAGCGCAACCAGCGCTACGACAACCAGGCTTACGGCTCGCTGTTTGAGAAAATGTGCTCGCGCATCTTTGAAGGCGGCTACTATTCCTGGACGCCGATCGGTTCCGCCCAGCACATCGACTCCGCGGCTATCTCCGAATTTCAGGATTTCTACCGCCGATTCTATCAGCCGAACAACGCCACGCTCGTGGTTGCGGGCGACTTTGACGACGATCTGGCGCGCGAGTACATCAACACCTACTTCGGCCAGTACGAGGAAGGCAAAGACCCCAAACGCGCAGAGCTGAACATGCCGGCGCTGAAAGGCGAACAACGCGAGAAAATCTACGACGACAAAGCCCAGCTTCCGGCTGTTTTTGTTGGTTACCGCGGCCCGGAGATCGGCGCGGAAGACTTCTATCCCATGTCCATGCTGCTGGACGTCATGTCCTCCGGTGAAAGCTCGCGCCTGTTCCAGCGCCTTGTGTCGCAGGATCGCATTGCCGTCCAGGCCGCCGCCAGCCCCTGGAGCTTCCAGCAGTCCGGCATCGTGGCGTTTATCGGTGTTTCCGACGTCGGCAAAGACATCGGCATGGTTGAAAAGACCATTTACGAGGAAATTGACCGCGTGATTGCGGAAGGCGTGACGGAAGAGGAGTTCCAGAAAGCCAAGAACATCAAGGAAGCCGAATTTGTCCAGGGCAAGAAAAATGTCTTCTCCAAGTCGCAGGCGCTTGCGCGTTACCACACCTACTTTGGCGACGCGAACCTGATCAATACCGAGATCGAGTACTTCCAGAACGTGACGCGCGAAGACCTTCAGCGCGTGGCTAAAAAGTACTTCGGCAAGGACGACCGCGTGGTGTTGACCTACGTTCCGGCGTCCGGTGGCGAGAACACGCCGCCGTCCGGCTCGGGTGAATAACTTCCATCCGGCGACTCTACGATTGAACAACAGGAAATTTATCCCATAAACCTAGAGCATTAACAGCAATGAATCGTGCAATCATTATGAAGCGGACCTGGGCATTTGTTCTGTCCGCCTTCCTTGTTACCTCCTTCGCCTATGCCGGTGACATCGATCCGAGCGCGAAGCCGGGCGCACTGCCCGTGAAGGAATTTACTTTTCCGAAGTACACGGAACTGAACCTTGCCAACGGCATGAAGGTCTTTGTCATCGAAGACACGGAGCAGCCGACGATCGCGTTCAGCGCTCAGATCAAAGCCGGTTCCAACGTCGACGGCGACAAACAGGGCACGGCGGAACTGCTGTCCGGTCTGCTGACCAAGGGCGCGGGCAAACGCAACGCCCTGCAACTTGCGGCTACCATGGACGGCCTCGGCGCCAACATAGGCGCGAATGCCGCCGGCGAGCAGTTCACCATCTTTGCTTCCGGCCTCAAAAAACACATGCCGACCATTCTGGAAGTTCTGTCCGACGTCATTCGCAAACCCGCACTGACGCAGGAAGAATTTGTCAAATCCCAGGAGCAGTTCGTCGCCTCCAAACGCGGTGAAAAATCCGACCCCGGCACAATGGCACAGAATCTGGCGCGCCGGGTGGCCTACGGCAAAGACCACCCCTACGCCATGCGCTCGACGGAAGAATCCGTCGCCCAACTGACGCTGGACGACCTGCGCAAATTCCACGCCACCTTCTTCAAGCCGAACATCACGACGATTGCCGTCGTTGGCGACATCACGGTTGCGGAAGCCAAGGCGGCACTGGAAAAAGCTTTCGGCGACTGGAAAAAGGCCGATGTTCCGGCGATGAAAATGCCGGAACCGAAGCCGATGCCAAAAGGCGTCTACTACATTGAGCGTCCGGCATCCGTTCAGTCCACGGTCCTGCTGACGAACCTGGCCGTTCCTTACAGCAGCCCTGAATACGACCCGCTGCAGGTAGCCAGCAACGTGATTGGTCTTGGCTTCGGCGGTCGACTGTTCCGCACGCTGCGCGAAACCTACGCCTTTACGTACACGCCATTCGGTTTCCTGACGAGCGCGACGCACGCCAACCGTTTTGCGGCCGGCGCGGACGTCCGCAACGCCGTGACGGACTCGACGATCATTGTGATCAAACGCGAACTGGGCGACCTGGCGACCAACGGTCCGGCGCCGGATGAGCTCAATCGCATTCAGCGCTTCATGACGGGTTCCTACCTCATGAACTTCGAAAGCACGCAGTTCATCGCCGGCCTGCTGCTGAACGCCGAAATCAAGAGCGTCAGCATCGACCGCGCCAAGAACTACCCGAATACGGTGATGTCCGTCACGCCGAGCGACGTGAAAAAGCTGGCGAACAAATACCTGAACCCGGACGAAATGCGCATCGTGGTTGTAGGCAAACCGGAAATCGCCGATCAGCTGGCAAAATACGGCCCGGTCACGCGTTATGACCTCGACCTGAGCCCGCTCAAAGCGGTGCAGGGCGCGGGCATGTCCTGGGCCGAGTTCCTGGCCAAACACATTGAAGCGCTCGGCGGTAAAAACGCCGTCGGCAACGTCAAAACGGTACAGCTGAACAGCAACGCCGCATTGCAGGCCGGTCCGCAGTCGCTCCAGGGCACGGCGGAAGTCAAAAACACGCGCAACGCACAGCAGGCAACCAAGTTCGTAATCCCCGGCGTTTTTGAAGCATACAACTGGGTCGACAAAACCAACGCCTGGCAGCGCCAGGGCGCAAATCCGGTCGTAAGCTCGGAAGGCGCCGATCTCGATCAGTCGGTCTTCAGCGCGCTGATCTTCCCGCTGGTGGACGGCGGCAATCACGGCTTCCAGTTTGACCTGCAAGGACGCCAGAACGGCTACTACCTCGTAAAAGCAAAAGGTCCGAACGGCGGCGAACGCCTGATCAAGGTGGACGAAAACACCTTCCTCATCAATTCGCTGGAATACGTTCAGGCCGGCCCGCAGGGTGAGATGCCGGTAAAAGAAGTGCAGGAAAACTACGTCAAGGTCGACGCCGGCGTCATGATGCCGAGCAAAGTGACGGTCAATCAGGGTCCCATCGTCATCAGCCAGACGGTGGAATACAAAACGAATGTTAAATTCGACGACTCGATCTTCCGACCGGCCGAATAATAGAGTCCGCACACGTGCGGCAGCACATTGAAATGGGCGTGAAGTTACGCGGCAGAGCGAGCTTCACGCCCTTTTTATTTACCCTCAGTACGGGAAATCAGCGCTCATGACCTCTCAGAACGGCAATTCAACTGAAGACAACGCCACATCGCCGCAAGCGCAGCCGAAACCCAACTACGGCGGCTTCCTGCAAATATTCAGTGCGCCGGTCCAACTGGGCCGGCAGCCGATTCAGCGCGGCGGCGCGATTGTCGCGACGGGTCTGCTTCTCTACGTCCTCTGTTTTACCGTGGCGCAGGTGATAGCAACCTCATCTCCCGCCGTCGTGGAGGCAAATGCGCGCCAGATGTTCGAATCGCTGGAACGAGCAAAAGCCGACAGTCTGATCACCGAAGAAGACTACAGCGCCAATCGCGAATCAATGGAAGCCTATTTTGCCGATCCAATCACCCCGGGCTACATCACACAACAGGTAACAACGGGGTTTGTGGGCGGGCTCTTCTATATCCTGCTGCTCGGCGGCATCCTGTGGCTCTTTGTGCGCCTGTTGACCGAGTCGCCGCCTTCGTTTATCGACGTGGCCGCACTGGCGGGCTACGGCGTGGCGATCGGCGGATTGGGGATGATCGTCACAGGGCTGATGCAGGCGGCAGGCGGTTCCCTGCTCTACAG
Organism: bacterium; assembly: GCA_030430495.1. GTDB lineage: Bacteria > Bacteroidota > Ignavibacteria > Kapaibacteriales > UBA7675 > JAUIKM01. Next base: position 68,719 of record JAUIKM010000028.1, read on the forward strand.
TCCCTCGCCGGCGCTGCTCTACACCGGGGAAACGGACCAGCTGGACGTCGTGACGGTCATTCTCATGAACGCCAATGTTTTCGACATCTGGAAATACCTTGCCGTGGGCATCGCAGCAGCAGCGGCGGCCGGCATGAACAGCAGCCGCGGCATCCTGTTTGGACTGATGGCATTTATCATCATGTTCGCCTTTGTCTCCGTCACCACCGTCCTGAACTTCATGGCGATGAACCTGATGTAGAATCTCTTGAGCGCTTTGTGCGTAGACAGCCGCACGCTGAATAACAGGAGAGAACAAATGACAAAAGACGTTCGGACGGACGAGGTCAAATCGAATGGACAGGCGGCGGGGTTTGCCACCTGGGCGTCGGAAGAAATGCTGGAGCAGAAAAAACGCGACTTTCTGCGCATGCGTATGTTCGCAACGCTGCTGCTGGCCGGCATGGTGCTGGTTTTTATCGCGGCGCGTTTGCTGGAGTCGCAATTCGGCTGGGTGGCCTATATCGGCGCATTTGCAGAAGCGGCCATGATCGGCGCGCTGGCGGACTGGTTCGCCGTTACGGCGCTGTTCCGCTACCCGCTCGGCATTCCGATTCCGCATACCGCCGTCGTACAGAACCAGAAAGACCGCATCGGCGAGAGCCTCGGCAACTTTGTGCAGAAAAACTTCCTGACGGAAGAAGCGATCAGCCGCAAGCTGGGCGACCTGGACGTGGCCACCTCGCTGGGCCGGTGGCTGGACAATGAAGAAAACAGCTCGGTCATCAGCCGCCAGGTGATCAACCACGCACCGCAATTCCTGCTGCAGATCGACGACGCCAAGGTCGAAAACTTCGTCGACAAACAGTTGAAAACCGGGCTGCAGAACATCGAGGCCTCACCGCTGGCCGCGCGCCTGCTCGGCGCGCTGACCGACAGCAACAAACACCAGGACCTGCTGACCGAAAGCATCAAAATCGCCTCGCGTTTTCTGGCGGAAAACCGCCACGCCCTGCGCGATCGCATCAAAAAGGAAAGTCCGTGGTTTGTGCCCGGCGCGGTCGACAACAAGGTCGTCGGCACGATCATCAGCAAGATTGAGCAGCTGCTGCTGGAGATTGAACACAATCCCGATCACGAGATGCGCGACGCCTTTACGCGCTCGGTTGAAACCTTCGTGCAGAGACTCGAGACCTCGCCTGATATGCGCGAACGCGGTGAGATGATCAAACGCGACCTGCTCGACAGCCCGGCCACGCGCCGCGTGGTCAACAATCTGTGGCGCGACGTCAAAGACAAGCTGCTGCTTGATCTGGCGAACGAAGAGTCAAGAGTCGGCGCGCACATCGAGTCGGCCGTCCAGAAAGTCGGTCAGCGCATCCTGAACGACGAGCAGTTGCAGCGCGACATCAACCAACAGGTGCGCAGCAGCGCGATCAAGCTGATCCTGGAGCGACGTCGGGAAATCAGCGAGCTTATCGTGGAAACAATTCGCACCTGGGACGGCAAGACAATGGCGGAACGCGTCGAACTGCACGTCGGCCGCGACCTGCAGTTTATCCGGATCAATGGAACGATTGTCGGCGGCCTGGTGGGTCTGCTGATCTACACGCTGTCCGAGCTCTTCTTTTAGATTCGGCGCTGCCGATGCGGTGGCAAACAAAAAAGTCAGGCAAGCTATGCCGCAGGCATAAAGCGCCCTCCAGAAAATGAAGGGCGCTTTTTTATTGGCGGTTTATTCACCCTGGGCCAGCGAGTAAGCGCGCGTGCCGTCGAAGGTGTAGAGATGCTCGGTTTTGATGAAGTCGACGCCGCCCGCGTTGAGAGCGCCCAGCAGGTCGACGACGTCCTGGCGACTGAGTTCGGCATCTGCATTGCGCGGCACAAAACGGCAGCGCCAGTGGTCCGTGCAGAAGGTCGAGTCGTAACCCTGCGGCCAGACTTTGACGCCGCGGTTGGTGATGAGCTTCAGTTTGAGCGCATCGGTCGAGTTGTTGTTGAGCTGCTCGGCCACCTGGTCGGCGGAGCAGTCCGCGTCGTCGACAAACACATCGATGCCCACCAGCGCTTTTGTCATGCGCGGCTGCGGCTTGAGTTTGACGCGATCCAGGATTGACCCCCTGTCGGACGACTCGTAGGAAACAGCCTGGAGCTGCCGAGGCGAGCGGCCGAGGCGCTCGATCACCGCGTCGGCAAACTCGCGCGTGCCGACTTTTTGTTTGCTCGATTTTTCGGAGTAAATGTCGCCCGTGTGGATGCCGTCCTCAATGGTCGTCAGCCAGGCGTTGTGGATCTTTTCGGCCACGTCGTGCTGGTTGATGTGGCGCAGCATCTGAATGGCGCCGTTGAGCAGACCGGAGGGGTTGGCCAGGTTCTGACCGGCAATCGTCGGCGCGGAACCGTGAATGGCTTCAAACATCGAGCAGTGCTCGCCGACGTTGGCCGAGCCGCCCAGACCGACCGAGCCGGTGATCTGCGCAGCGATGTCGGAGATGATGTCGCCGTAGAGGTTGAGCGTGACGATAACGTCGAACTGCTCGGGGGAATTGGCCAGCAGCGCCGATCCGATGTCGATAATCCAATGTTCGTTTTCGATATCCGGGTATTCGGCGGCAATCTCATCGAAGACTCTGTGAAACAGGCCGTCGGTCTGTTTCATGATGTTGTCTTTGGTGAAGCAGGTCACTTTTTTGCGGCCGTAGGCGCGGGCGTATTCAAAGGCGTAGCGGATGATTTTTTCGGAGCCGGGACGTGTGATAAGCTTGAGGCACTGCACGACCTGCTGCGTCTGCTGGTGTTCGATGCCGGCGTAGAGGTCTTCCTCGTTTTCGCGCACTATCACGACGTCGACTTTGTCGTGTTTGCTGTCCACAAAAGGCGTGTAGGACAGGCAGGGGCGGACATTGGCAAAGAGGTCCAGCGTCTTGCGCATGGTGACGTTGAGGCTTTTGTAGCCACCGCCCTGCGGCGTGGTAATCGGCGCTTTGAGGAACACCCGAGTGCGGAGGAGGGAGTCCCAGGCCGAATCGTCGATGCCGGAGGTGATACCGCGTTTGTAGACTTTTTCACCTACTTCAATGGTTTCGATGTCCAGCTGCGCGCCGGCAGCGTCCATGATCCTGAGCGTTGCGTCCATGATTTCAGGACCGATACCATCTCCGTGGGCTACCGTTATGGGTACCTTCGAACTCATCTTGCCTCCGCCAAATTGAAATAATGTTCGACTGCGCACATCGCGTGCGGCTTGCAGGGGTAAACTTCCAAATTACCGCTTTTCGCAGAGACGGCCAATCAGTTTTACACCGACTTTCCGGGGCTTTTTCTCTTTTGTTTGTCAGTGCGTTTCAGATTTACAGCCGGTTGAGGGCCCTCAGCGGCAGGTGTCCAGCACGCTGATGAGTTTGTCCAGCTCGTCGGCGCTGTTGTAGTGCGCCAGGGAGACGCGCACCAGGCCGCCGGGATCGTCGATGCCGAGCGATTCAACCAGGCGCGCCGCGTAGAAATTGCCGTTGCGCACCGCGATGTGCGACTCTTCAAGTCTCTGCGTCACGTCCGCCGCACGCATGCCGCGGAAAGACATGGAAACGGTGCACACGCGCACGTCGGGATCGGACAGCGCCGGGCCGATGATCTCGACGTCGTCGCGCGACTGCAGGTAACTGATCATGATGCTGTTGAGGCGGCCCTCGTGTGCGTGGATCGCGTCGAAGGCCTTGCGGTATTTTTTGCGGCGCGGCAGGTCGGCATCGTTGCCCAGTTCGTCCGAGAGAAGTTCAAAGTAGTCGCCCACGCCGCAGATGCCGGCTATCAGTTCGTAAACCACGCCGCCTGGCTGCAGTTTGTAGGGCAGGCTTTCAGCGTGAAAATAGTGGTTGATGTTGCCGAGCTGCTCCATCAGAGCGCGCCGCACGTACAGCATGCCGACGTGCGGACCGTAGACCTTGTACTGGCTGTACACGTAGATATCGGCATCCTGCGCGGCCATATCCGGCAGGCGGTGCGGCGCGTAGGCCACGCCGTCGACGCAGAGGTAAGCGCCGGCGGCGTGCACCAGATCGGCGATCGGCCGCACGGAAACGATCGCGCCGGTAATATTTGAAGTCTGCGTCACACACACCAGCCGCGTCCGCGGGCTGAGCAGTTGCCGCAGGTCGTCCGTCTCCAGATGCAGCGTATCGCGATTGACCTTCCAGAACTTTATCTCCGCGCCGTAGTCGGCCAGGCGCAGCCAGGGCGTGATATTGGCTTCATGATCCAGATTGGTGACGATAATCTCATCGCCGGGGCGGATCCACTGGCGCATCGCCAGCGAGAGATTGGTCAGCAGCTGCGAGGCGGAAGAACCGGCGACGATTTCACAGCTCTCGTCGACATTGAGAAACTGGCGCACGACCTCTATTCCGGCTTCGACGCGCAAAGCCGCCAGACGCGAGAGTTCGTAGGACGCGCCGTGCTGCACGTTGGTCTGGCGCAGGTAGTCCGTCGTGCGCGAGATAGCCTGCTCAGCTATCTGCGAGCCGCCGGCGTTGTCGAACAAGGCCCAGGGAGTATCGAGTCCTGGAAACTGCGAGCGGACAAAATTGATATCAAAGGGCGTCTGGTACATCTGACTCTCACAATTGAATCGATTGAATCGGCAGCAAAAACGGACGGGCGCGGCGCGCACTTGTAGATGTCACACAAACTTACACAATCAGGTCGACGATCCGTTGCGGACTCAGATCCAGGTCCGCAAGGCGCGCAGCGTCGAGGCGCTGCCGCAGGAAGAGGTTCAGGTCGCTGCGCCAGTAGCGCCGACCAGTGATATCGCGCAGCGTCGCATTGAGGTATTCGGCCGCCGCGCCGCCGCTGAAGCTCCAGGAATCAATCAGGCCCTGGCGCACTTCAAGATGCAGGCGCAGCTCGCCGGCGCCGGTCGCCAGCGAGCGTGCCACGGCAAAACGCGGCGAGCGGCCGTAGTTCCACTCCCAGGAGGAATACTTGCCTCCGGCCAGGGCGCGCACCGCCCGCAGATCGTCTTCATCCGGGCGCCAGACGCGCGGCTGCGCGCCGGCCACGGCCGTGCGAATGCACTCCTGAAATCCCGGGAAATCGGTCGGAACGGGCATGAGTTCGCGAATATTGGCCACGCGGCTGCGCACGGATTTGGTGCTTTTGGACTCCAGGTCGGGACGCGCCGGCGTCAGGGAGTTGCGCAGGCCGTCCAGGTCGCTGTCGAAGAGCAGTGTGCCGTGACTGAGCATGCGCTCGCGGCTGGTGAACTGCGCATTGCCGGAAATCTTGCAGCCCGCCGCCGTGATGTCGTTGCGCTCGTTGAGCCCGGCGTCCAGCCCCAGGGTGCGCAGCGCCTCAATGATCGGTCGGGTGAATTCGCGGTAGTTGTTGAAGCGGTCGGGCGCGTACTGCGTTATAAAACTGAAGTTCAGATTGCCTTCATCGTGATAGACCGCGCCGCCGCCGGAGATGCGCCGCACGAGTTGAATGCCGGCGCGCTCGGTGAATTCCGGATCGATCTCTTCGAGCACGTTCTGGTGCCGGCCGATCACGACGGAAGGCCGGTTGACGTAGAGGAACACATAGCTTTCAGCGCGTACGTCGCGCGTGCGGAACACGTGTTCTTCCAGAGCCAGGTTGTAGCGCGGGTCCGTCCGCCCGCCGTTGTCCACCAGAATCATAGCCGCCGGCCGCCTCTTCGCCTGAGTGATGCAGCGCTCCACGTATCAGCGGCGCTCCTATTTTGCCGCCTTCTCGTCAGGGGACGAGCAAAATGGTTTTGGCCAGGCGTTCAGAGCCAATCCACGCGTTCAGGATCAGGCTTCCCGCGGACGGGCTGCCGACGTCCGCCGCGGACATGTCCAGCGCAAACTCGTGCACGCCCGCTTCGATCACCGTTTGCGGCACGACCTGCATGACGGAGCGTCCGTTCAGGTCGAACAGTTCGATGCTTACCGGCGCGGTTCGCGGCATCCGCAGTGTGACGACGGCCCGATCCGAGACGGGATTGGGACTGATACTGATCGCTGCGCGCTCTTCATGAATGTTTTTGTTTGTCACCGAGACTGGAATCTCGGAGACCAGCGTCCGCTCAAAGACGCCGTTGCCATGCGTCGCCGCCCTGATGCGGCGGTCCACCGGCGAGACGCTCAGGTCCATGACGTGCATCACTTCCGGCGCGCCGAGGTCCAGCTCGCGCCAGTTTTGCCCCAGGTTGTCGCTGAACCACACACCGAATTCATTGCCGACGTACAGATGATCGGGATTGAATGGATCGACGGCAACAGCAAAGGTCGGGATCGACGGCAAGCCGGCGGAAATGTCCTCCCAGTTCGCGCCGGCATCGGTTGAGCGATACAAATTGTCATCTCCGAAACCGCCGAAAGCCGCATAGACGATGTCATCGTCGTAAGGATCGATCTGGATGTCCATCGGAAGTCGATTCGGAAGCTTGCCGCTCAGCAGAATCCAGCTTCTGCCGCCGTCGTCGCTGCGGTAAACTTTGGCCCGTTCAAGCGGAGCGGTCTCTGACTGCGGCATACTGGCAATGTAGAGCCGGCCGGCGTTCTGGTGCGAAACATCCATTGAAAGTGGGATATCGTTTGGCGAATTCAGGCGCCCCAGTGCGCGTATGTTTACGTCTGCAATATCAAAAATGTAGAGTGGATTGCTGCCGCCAAAGATCGCGCCAGGCCGCGTTGGAAGTTGAACAAACGGTGCGACAAAGGCCGTGCGGGCGCCGCTTGGAGGACCTGGGACGCCAGACCAGTCGTCGCCGCCGTTGGTACTGTAGCGCACGGCCAGATTTTGCAGCGAACCAAAAATGATGTCGTCGTCGGAAGGATGGATTGCCGTCCAGGTTCCGTCGCCTTGCAACAGGCGCGCCCAACCGAGTTCGCCGTGATAGCTAACCACAAAATTGTCCTGCAGGCCGCCGAGAGCGAAGTCGGGGTTCTGCCTTGAACTCGAAAATCCGTTGTAAAACTGCGCCACCTGATAACCGCCGTTGAGATTGCGGAAGGAGTTGGGCGCGCCGCTGTTGTCGGAGACAAAAATGCCGCCGTCCGTGGCGTAGTAGACAATGTCGGGATCCAGCGGGTGGCGCACGATGTCGTGACAGTCGGCATGGCAATACCGTGCCGTGCCCGTCGGCTCGCCCGGCGCGGTGACGCGATTCAGGATGTAGGCGCGCCAGTCGCCGGTCCGAACCGCGCCGCCGCCGTTGTAGCGGAACGGATATACGCCGGCAAAGACCACGTCGTTGTCGCGAGCGGGATGCGGGCTGAGGTCGTGTGAGTACCAGGCCTGGATGCCGGTGTGGTTGCTGTTCTCGTCGATCGTTTCCCAACTGTCGCCGGCATCGCGGCTGCGCAGAATCCAGGATTCGGACGGGCCGGTGTAGCCGCTGCCGATGCTGGCCCAGATCTCGTCCGGCGTTCCGGGCCGGAAGGCCAGCATGGCCTTGCCGACATAACCCTGCGGCAGGTCGTTCTGCAGGCGTGTCCAGTTGAAGCCGCGGTCGACGCTGCGATAGATGCCGCTGCCGGCCTCATCAAAATTACCGGCCGCCGCGAAGATGAGCGAGGCGTCGTCCGGATCGATCGCCAGGTCGGTAATAATCGGCGCATTCAGCATGGTCGACCAGTTCGAACCGCCGTTGGCGCTGCGCAGCACGCCTTCGGTCGTACCGGCCAGAATGATGCGCGGGTTTTGCGGGTCGATGCGAATAACCTGCACGGCGCGCTGCGATGCGCGAGTCCAGTCCAGCGCCGGACGCCAGCTTTCGCCGCCGTCGCTGGTCTTGAGAATGCCGATTCCATAGCTGCCGCGCGTGGTGCGGTTGACGAGGCCGCCGCTGGTGAGCTCGGTGTTGTAGACTTCGCCGGTGCCGATATAGACCGTGTTCGTGTCCTGCGGATCGATGGCCACGGCAGCGACGGCCAGCACGGGAAAGCCTGTTTCGACGCGATGCCAGGCCGTTGCGCCCTCGCCGCCCGTGTGCGTGCGCCACAGTCCGCCGCCGGCGGAGCCGGCGTAGATCGTGCGCGGATTGACGGGGTTGATGGCCAGAACGAGCGTGCGACCGCCGAGATTCTGCGGTCCGATGGCTTCCCAGCTCTCGCCCTCGGCCGCCAACTGATCGGACGAACGTTTGGCGCGGCGCTGCCAGGCTTCGTACCAGGCGGCGGGCGGCGGCGCGGCGTCCGGGAAGGAGCGCGCGGCGTTCAGAAATCCGAGCGCCTGAAACGCGCCGGATGGTTTGAGGCCGCTATCCGCGGTGTCCGCGGCGGACTCCTCGCTTGAAGTCTGTGGGTTCTGCGGTGCGCCGCAGGCAACTGCCAGGCACAAGAACAGACAGCTGCAAACGCGAAGCCTGACAAAAGAAAAAGTCAGCATAGGTGTGAACTGGATAAGATCAGTTTGGGAATTGCGCCGGTGGGGGAGACGACGCAAAGAAGAACGCCTCAATGGCAATCTGTTGCAGCGAGCGCGCAACAGGAAAACGGAGCGACAACGGCTCAGCCTTCAATCTGGCGCACAAAGCGGATCAGGTGCGGATGAGGACGCAAAATTTGCAGGCGGTCGTTGTTGGGGCCGACGACTTCCGGCGTCAGAATCCCCGTTTGATTGTCAACGAGGTCCTTGTACTTGACCTGCACGCTGATGTCGTTCGCGTTGAGCTGCGTAATGTCGTCGATGCCGCCGCGCACCGTCACGCTCACGTAAGCGGGACGCAGGATAAAACCGTGGTCTTCGGGCGCATCGACGATAATAACCGGAGCCTGCTCCAGATTGAATTCGGCTTCCTGCTGCACTTCAATGGCGTAGGCGACTTCCTCGTGCGAGCGCCGCACAATGGCCTGCAGGGTGTCGTCCAGGCCGATCGACCCGGCCAGGTTGCGATGCACGTCCACGGCCGGCAGATTTTTGGTATCCCAGAAAGTAATCGAATCCAGCAGGCGCCGGTTGCCCCGGATCGTGACGGAGTCGGGGATGACGCCCGGACGACCGACGATACAAAAACCGGGGCGCATGACGATGGACTGGCGCAGGCGCACGGGCACGTCCTTGCTCACGATAGTGCCGATACCGACGATGATGGAATCGCTCAGAACATCGTACTGTTTGACCGGGATCGGGATTCGCATTCCCTGGCTGAGGGCGGAACGGCTGAGGTAGACCGTGTCCTCGCCGTCGTGCATGAATTTTTCGGAAATGTTGACTTCGCAGCGGGGCAACTGCGCGATCTGCCAGTCGAAGATGCTAAGGCGCATCTTAAAAAGCTGCCAGCCTTCACCGCGAAAACGAACGCGGATGGATGAGGGCAGGTCGGCGGATTCAATCGCGCGGTTTTCGGGCACGTTGACGGTGAGCGGGACGTCGACCATGATCGAGTAGTCATCCCCCTGCATGGTGGCGTTCATCCAGATGCCGAGCGCCAGAACGATTGAGACGCTGAGCGCCAGAGCTGAGAACTTTTGCGGTTGCTGTGCCACTGTTTCTCCCGTACCGGGTCCGCGCGTGCATTCATTGCGCACGGCGGACGAAAATTCCAGCGGAATTTACAAAAATCATGGCTATTGTATGTTTGCGGTGAACTGTGTAATTTGCTCGTTGCGGTAGTAGCGCTCGTTCACTGCACACCAATTCCCTCGTTGCCGCCTCGCTGCGAGCTTCGACGTCGCCGAATTCTCCGTGGATCGGCGATTCCCATTTCGGTGGATAGTAGCGCTCCAAAAGTTCAACGGATTGCGCGGCTCTGCGCGGCGTGATCCAACCGGGAGCAAGAACGGCGCCGGACGCGCACCGCCAGGTGAATGTCCGGTGAGATGTGGCGGGCCGACGTAGTTTGCAACGCGAGGTCCGAAAGCGTCGCCGCAAGGCCGTGATATTCACTCGCAGGCGAGGGGAAACTCAGCGCCTTACCGGACTTGCCCCCACTGAGTTTTTGAACCCAGCACTGTTCACAAGCATGAAGGTCATATGCTTCTAGCTCTATTACTGGGTATTTGCGTGGGTTTTGTTCTGGCGATTCCGCCGGGACCGGTCGCCGTTGCCATTCTGAAGTCCGCGCTGGACGAGGAAAAAGTGCGCGGCTTCAAGATCGGCCTTGGCGCTGTCGTGATGGACATCATCTACGTCGGCGTCGTGGTCTTTACCCTCAGCTTCATCAGCGACTGGATCAAATCGATGCCGGAGGAAAATCCGGTCATGATGATTCTGATTCAGACGCTCTGCGTGGTGGTGCTGGTAGCTTATGGCGTGATCAGTCTGCGCCGCAAGAACAACACCGACAGCAAACCGGCTGCGGTCGAAACAAACGCCAATTCCACATTTATCGATAAGATCAAAAGTCACGGACCGTTTTTCATCGGTGCGGGAATCTCGATGGCCAACCTGGCCAACCCGACGTTCATTCCTTCCATCGTGGGTCTCGTGACCGGACTGATCACAATGAACTGGCTGTCCGAAACGCTGAGCGCAGGCCTGACCTTTGCTTTTGGATTCGGCATCGGCACATTTTGCTGGATCTACGTTTTCATTCGCCTGATCACGCACTACCGCAATCGCATGTCACAGAAATTCATCGAGCGCATTCACCAGTTCGCCGGCGTCACGATGATCGGTTTTGGGGCTGTTCTGGGCTTCAAGGTGTTGGCTTCGTCGGTTCGCTGGGCGGATGTGGTGCGCCTGCTGATGGCTATCTGAGCGGCCTCCGGCCCATTCTTGTTTGTCATGCGGTGAGGAACTCAAAGGCTTTAAACAAAATTGGGCGGAAAACCACCAGACTTTCGCCCGCCAATTTTCCGCCCAAGGTTTCCTGTACGCCACCCAATCAGAAGACACGGTCCGCTCGGTTTCATCTCGTGCAACTCTGAACTTCTGACGCTTTTTTCTCCGACCTGATTTTTCGGCAGCGCGACTGAGCGCGGCACAATTCTGCGGGAATCGAGTAGGAGGGGGATTTACATCCCCCGTCCTCTCACACCACCGTACGTACGGTTCCGTATACGGCGGTTCATGGACGTGCATGAAATTGACGAGAACGTTCGAGCAATGAGATGAGATCCATG
>JAUIKM010000029.1 GCA_030430495.1 bacterium
TGCGCCTTCCTTCAGATTCCACCTCGCGATGGACACCCTTGGCGTCCGGCTCGTTCTTCCCCTTGCCGGGCGAACACGGGACTTCCACCCGCTAGACGTGCGCCCTGCCGGGCGCACACAAAAAAAGCCGCGAAAGTTTGAGCTCTCGCGGCTTACCAGGCGAATTCATCTGCTTGTGTGATCAGACTGTGGAGGTGGTATGAGCCTGGGTTTACTGACTGGTCCCGCTCAGCGCGGACCCACAAGCGACGAATTTTACTGAATATCGAGTTCTTCTTCCACCAGAGTGCGCATTTCTACGCCGTCGAATTCGCGGTGCAGGATTACACCGTTTTCGTCCAGTAGTAGCCGCATCGGGGTTTTTGTCACACGGTAGCGCGAAAAGACGTTCGGTTGCAGGTGAGAATCAAAGACCTGGACCCAGTCGCGCGGAAAACCGCTGTTGCCGGTAGCTGTTACGTAATTCTGCCAGCGAGTTTCATCCAGGTTCTGGCTCAGGCCGATAATGACAAAATCGCCGCGGCCGCGATAGTCGTCCCAGAGACGCTCGACGTCGGGCATTTCCGCCATACAGATGCTGCAGTCCAGATCCCAGAATTCCATCAGAACCACTTTGCCGCGGTAATCTGTCAGCGAGACCATATTTCCGTCGGCGTCTTCCAGTTCAAAATCCAGCGCACGGTTGCCGACTTCCCAACCTTCGGTGACCTGATTATCATCTGGATTGCTTCCCTCATCGTCGTCGCACCCAATGGCAAACAGAGATAAAGTCAGTAGCAGTATCAGCGTATTTTTCATAATGGGATCTCTCCGGAGAGCTTACGATCGCGAGTGTCGTAAATGCAACAAACAGTTTGAATAGAAACGGGCTTCGCCGATTGCAGAACAGACACAAAACACGGGCCGACGTCCGACGTTACAAGAGAGAAAGCAAGAGACGCGCACAAGCTGCAACCCGCGGCCGCTTTCCACGTTGACGCAACAAATTTGGCGGCAGACGCTGATGATGACTGCGCGGCCGCAAAGGCTACACTCGATACATTTCGGAAGTAACGCATGACACATAGACAGAAAGAAGAAAGTTTGGGAGCGCGGTTGAAGCAGAGTATTGCGCTGCCCGTGGGATTTGTATCGGTGCTGTGGATAATCCACGGCGTCGGCTGGGTGCTGGACATACATATGAGCAGCCTGGGGATTTACCCGCGCGAATTCTCGACGCTGTCGGGCATTCTGACTGCGCCGCTGATTCACGGTGATCTGGGTCACCTGTTCAGCAATTCCGGCCCACTGCTGATTCTCGGGTCGATCATCATGTTGTCCTATCGCAAAGTTGCGTTCCGCGTCTTTGGCATTGTCTGGATCATGAGCGGTCTCGGCGTCTGGATTTTTGCGCGCGAGTCCTTTCACATCGGAGCCAGCGGCGTGGCCTACGGCCTGGTGAGTTTTGTCTTTTTCAGCGGGATTTTCCGTTTCGACGTCAAATCAATTGCCCTGGCGCTGGTGGTGACTTTCTGGTACGGCAGTTTTGTCTTTGGCGTTTTTCCCGGTGACGCAGGCATTTCGTGGGAATCGCATTTACTTGGCGCTCTGGCCGGAGCATTGTGCGGCTGGGTGTTCCGCAAGGTGGACCCGCCGGCCAAATACGACTGGGAAACAGAGGAAGAGCCGCCGGAAACCGGCGACGAGTACTGGAACTACAGGAACTGGCGCAAGACGGTCCGTTAAAACAAAAAGGCGATCCAAATTGGATCGCCTTTTTTGATTGATGTCTTTTTATTTGCCCCGCGGGGCGTCGGGTCAGCGCACGACGTTGAACGGGCGCTGCAAGGTGCCTTTGTCGCTTTCGAGCAGAATGAAGTACGCACCAGGCGCCAGCTCGGAGCTGTCGATCTGAATACGCGATTCACCGGTCGGCAGACTTGCCACGGCAGGCAGCGTCATAACCGTATTGCCCAGCACGTTGACCACGCGAACGTTCAGCAGGTTCAGGGGATTTTCCGAGCTGACGATCAGCTGCGCCTGATTGCTCACCGGATTCGGCTGCATCACGGCCGAAAAGCCGAGTTGATCGTCGGAATTGACCGAAGTGAGGATCGACAGCGTAAATGTGTTCGGGCTCATGCTGACGAGATCGTCCTGGCTGTCGAGATCGCGCAGACGCACGCGCACCAGATCGCTGGCGAGTGCCGGGTTGGACGAGATGCTCCAGGAGTATTGACCGTCGTCGGCGCTGACCCTGGGGTGCACAACGCTCCAGTTCTCACCGTCGTCAACGGTGTATTCAATCCGGATGTGGCTGACGAATCTGGATTCCCAGTTGATCATGCGTTCTTCACCCAGCGGCCAGATTTCTCCGCCGATCGGCGCGGTCAGGTTGAGCATCGCGGCGCCGATCGTGAAGGGCGCGTCGCTTACATCGCTGAGTTCCGGATTCGAGTCATCGGTAATGCGGATGAGCGCCTGATCGCTGGTAACAGTCGGAACGATCCAGGCATAGAACGTGCCGGTGACGCCGGATTCGATCAGTTCCCAGTCCTGTCCGTTGTTGAGCGAGTACTCAATCGTAACGCTTTCAACGAGGAGGCCTTGCCAACGGAGGTCAAACTCCGAGTTCTGGGCAACTTCTTCGCCGCCGTTCGGCGTCAAGACTTTAATCGCAGGCGACTCAATTGTGAACGTGGCATAGGATTGACCGTAGAGGTTTTCATTGCGCACGTCGGCCACGCGAATCAGCGCGGTTTCCGTATCGGCAAATGGCACCGTCCAGGCATAGGAGCGGTCGAGAGCGTCGACCGTCGCTATTTCCGTAAAGTGTTCACCGCCATCGATCGAATAGGAGAGAACGACAGTATTGACGCGCTCCGATGTCCAGACGATATCAATCGTGGAACCGGCGCTGTAGCGTTCGTTGGCAAAAGGACGCGAAACGAGGATCACAGGCGAGGAAGCCACTGTGACGCAGCTGCTGGCGTTTTCGGCATTGCGGCGCATCTGCTCACGGACGAGCGGATGGAACACCATGGAGACCGTACGCGTCGAGTTGACGTTGTGACAGTAACTCATAATCGTACCGGCGGCGCGCTGCGTCGACGTTGCAATACAGCCGTCGGCGGCAAAAGAGCTGTTGGCGGTCACGCAGGTATCGATGACCGCGCCGTCCAGCTTGTTTTGCCAGAAGCAGTTGTGCGTGTGCGGTGCGCCGAAGTTGTGTCCGATTTCATGCGCCATGATGGCAACATCACCGGTATAATCCAGCGTCGGCGTTTGCGAGTTGAATCGGATGCCCGAAGCGCCGTAGCCCGTAAAAGCATTTTTGCGACAGAGCGTACCCGTATAGCTGTTTCCGCCGGAGTAGGCCACGCCTACTACGCCGCCGCCCGAGGGATAAGCAGACATAATGTGAGCAATGTCGCGACGCACGCTTTGTTTGGATGTAGCCCAGTTTTGCGAGAATTGCGCGAGAAGAGTGCTCAGTTGACCGCGGGGCGCGTTGTAAGGATCGGGAAATCCGCCGGCTTGATCCGTGTAGATGTTGATGTCGGTCAGATCAAACGTCACGTTGATATTTTCTTCGTACAGCGCGCTGATCATCGCCACGAGGGAGATTGTATAGTTAATGAGGAATTCCTCATCGTTGCCCTGGCTCGTCAGCGTTTGGTACAGGTAGGAGTCGGTTTCGACGGCGATTTCAACTTCGAGCAGATCGTCGAAGTTGACCTTGTCTTTGGCGCCTTTGCTGTCGTGTGCATGTTCGTGGTCATCGTGCACGTGTTCGTCGTCAAAGGCGGTCAGGTTGGCTTGTTCTTCACCGCATTGGAAATGGCGGTCGTAGTTCATACCGCTGGAGCGGCGCAGGACGTGGTCGCTGTTGACGCGTTTGGTTTGTCCGAGAGCGGGCGCCAGCGAAAATTGTTCGCCGGATTCGAGCTCAACGCTGCCGATCAGGTCACCGCCGGCGTAGTTCAGCACGACGCGCGAGTTATACTGTCCGGCGACGCGACCGTAAAAGGTAATGACTTCGGGCACGCGGAATTCGCGATCACCGGAGTGAATCCTGGTGTTTTGATCTACAACCGGGCGCATGCGCTCGAGTTCGAGATCCACGGTTTTACCGTCAACCAGCGGAAAATCCGTCAGGTTGAGTGTTGCCGCACGACGGAAGATGCCCTGGGCAACCTGTGGATCAACGCTCATCGCAAAGCTTTCATCCGCAGAGGCGAGCGAGGAAGAGTGCGGCATACCGATAATTTCCTGCATCGAAGCATCGATGTGCGTATTACCGGTTGCGGCGAACACTTCGCCGGAAAGAATGGCGCTCACCGCGAGAACGGCTATCACCCATTGTTGTAGTCCACGCATTGTCAGAATCTCCATCTGCTTTGCAAGAATTGTACAGAGTTAAAAGGGCGTGCAACCTGCGGATTTCATCTCCGTACTGCTTCGTCAGTCAGAACCAGGTTGCGCCTGATAAATTAATGCAGGCCGAGCGATCGCTGGAAACCAGAGTGTTGTAGTTTTGCGCAACGGAGCAGAAGATCCGTATGCAGCGGGTGTTCCGGTGCGAGCTCGCGGACGCGTGCGTATTGAGTGTGTGTGGAATCTGAAGCAAACCTGAACCGGCTGAGCCAACCAGGATTGGTGTTATCAAAATCGACCAACTACCAGAAGCTTCAAGACTGCCAACGGTTGACGAACCAATTCCGCCATTAATGTTGTAGTACCTGCGATCGACACAGAATGCAATAATGCATGGAGTTCGAAAAGGTCACGATTTGACGGCATAATGCTGAAAACACGGCCGGCCGTGCAAACAGTTCCGTTCTACGCATCTAACGAAGTTTGATGTTGTGCCTTTTGAGAATATGCCAGACACCGTTGACGCTCTGGTATTCCACACCGTGATGGTTTTTAATCCAGGTACGGGCATTTTCCAGCGTCTGGATTTCACCGGTCATGATAGCCCGGCGCACGCTCTCGGCCATGTCATTACTCAGCTGCGACGACTTGCCTTTGTACTTTGTTTCGCGCACCAGCTCCTTGATCCCGCCATCTTTATAGGTTTTCCACCAGCGTTTGGCAGTTCGCGGGCTGTATCCGATTAAAAAGGCGCAGTCTTCCATGTTGGCGACTTTACCGGACTTAAGCAGACGCAGCATCTGAACACGCACTGCGGCTTTCTGACCGCGCAGTTTGCGCTCCAGCGCACTCAGGTTTTGGCTGGACTCGCTGATAAGGCTTGAATAATCCGTATGCATGGGATCCTCCCTGAATCTCGGTTGACGCTTTCAGCCGGGAGAAACTGCCTCCATCCTCCTGTGACGGTGACACTTTCCCGTGATAAAACCGGCTTGCCCAATTGAGTTGCATCTCAGTTGACACCGCATTGGATGGGCCTTGGCGGGCCAATTGAGTTTGTGTTTGCTCGGAAGAATCAATACCAATATACAAATCGTTTGGCACTAAGCACCAAAAACGACTGTGGCAGTGTAAAAATCTGGTCGGGTCGTCCGCCGCCCGAATGCGAATAAAAATGGCCGGAGTTTCCTCCGGCCATAGAGTTTTAACGACTTGATTTCATCATTGGCCAGGTTTTAGTCTTCGGGTTCTTCCGAAATAACAATGTACTCGACTTGCGGCCCGTAGGTCGACTGGACCATCGGGTTCAGCTGGGCGTCGTTCTGGACTTCGTTGATTTCAACCTGGTTATCCATGTACAGGTCGTCGATTTCCGACTGGTAGTAGCTACCGGGGCTGAAAATCAAGGACAGGTACAGCATGATTGCCAAGATTGCTTCCATCGTGTGTGCTCCTGATAGATTTGAAACAATCAATTACAGTGGCAAAGTTACTGTGAAAATCACGAATAAAAGAGGCACTTTTCAGCCCCCAGTAACACGTATAAATGGCCATTCACTGCAATAAAAGGGCCTTTTGGGTGATTTAGACCACGGGTAATCACGGATAAAATGTCACCATAGCAAAACTCGCAGTTGATAGTGTGTCAAAAAACCAACCGGTGGTAACATTGATGTGTTGTTTTTTTTACTTCTTTTGGGGCATTTTGCTGGCACAAATTCCAGCTCTAACATTGACCCTGGACACAAATCGACCTGACCTACCAAACTGTCGCTAAGGAGCAAACTGAAGGATTGGAGTTATGAAGCACTTGATAGAAATGGTCCACTTGCTGTCAGCTAGACAGATAAAGTCGCTTGAGATATTTCATCCTGACACACTACGAGATGATTCAAGCCAGTATTCTAAATTCTACCGCAACATTGAAAATGGCACATACAAAAATGATGATGACGCCGCAGCAGACTTATACGAGTCTACACCATCTGACAAACGTTATCAAATGTTAAAATCACGCGTAAGAAAGCGACTGCTAAACAGTTTGTTCTTTCTTGACATGCAACCGCCTATAACTACTCAAATTGGAGAAGCTCACTATGAGTCTGCAAAATCAATGATCCAGTCATCCTTGTTGTCAAAATACGGTGCAAGTAAAGCTGCTGCAGAGCTTATACGCAGGAATATTCAGCGAGCACAGGAAATCCAAATGACTGAAGTAGAAATTTTTGAGACTCGGCAGTTAAAAAGATTTGTCAGTGTGCACGGTGACAAAAAGGAGTATCAACGACTTACCAACAGATTACAATCACTGGTCGAGATTTTTTCGCATGAACTTCAAGTTGAAACTTTCTATGACGATATATATGCAGAACTTCAAAAAACAGGTGCACGTGAAACTCGAATTGTTAACCAGTTGGAGGAACATATTTCCAAAGTTGATGAATGGAGGTCGAAATTTGATCGGTTCGTATTGCACAAGTATCATTTCTTTTTAGTATCGATCAAACTGCAACTTCAAAAAAAATTCCGGGAAGCTATTGATGAATGTAATGTCTTTGAAAAAAGGCTGCTTTCTGTTAAAACTTTTTATCGAAGATCGCTGCACTGCCGCATTGCTCAAGATAAGCTGTTTTGCGCAGTACATCTCAGAGACTATGATAGTGGAAAACTGTTTGCTGAGCAAATGAAACAGTTGTGCGACGTAGACTCAATGCAGTGGTTTCACTACGTGGAGTGGTATTTCTTACTCTGCGTGCAAGCTCGTAATTTCAACTTGGCTCAAGAGCTGTATGAGACGGCTATCAATTCAAGGCGAATTAATTTGACTAACTATCACAACAAGGAAAAATGGCGAATATACAAAGCGTATATTGACTACGCACAATTACATACTGCACAGGGAAGAAGTATCGGCCAAGACATCACAATCCGCACAACCGAAGACCTAGACAACTTCGTGCGTGAACTGCCAACCTACTCCAAGGACAAACGCGGCTTTTATGTCTCGATAATTATCGTCCAGATTCTATTCTTATTAGAGTGGGGAAACATCGACGGCATCATCGACCGGATCGAATCGATTAAACGTTATATCGGTCGTTACCTGCGCCGGCCGGAATACCACCGCAGCTACTGCTTCATGAAACTTTTGTTAATCATGGAGAAGAAAAACTTTGATCCGGTTGCCGTACGCGCGGCGGGCAAACGTTATTACGAAAAGTTAACGCCGTCCGACAACCAGGATATGTCGGCGCTCGACACGCTGGAAATCATTCCGCTGGACGACCTGTGGGTTAACATTCTGCGCACATTGGAGCGACTCAAAAAACAAGGCACAATTGTTTAAGCGCCGTTCAACAGAACGCGGCCGAGACGCTCGAGTCCCAACTGCAGGCGCTCGTGCGGTTCACCGGTAAAACACAGGCGCAGCCAGGTTCCGAAGTCGCTGCCGAAGTTGATTCCGGCAGCGGGGGATACACCGCCGTCGATGCACGCTTCGATGACATCCCAATAATCGCGTCCATTCAAGTAGTCTTTAATATCAAAAAAGGCGAAGTAACCGCCGGCCGGCGCAGCTATGTCCACGGGACAGTGCAGCATGAAGTGATCGCGCGCATGACGGAATGCGTCTATGACGCGCGGTTTCCATTCACGGCGCGTTTTTACCGCTTCCTCAAGCAAAAGCTGACCCGGCATCTGGGCGCTGTAAATCTGGTGGACCAACGCGGCGTTGGCTTTGCGGACGGCCTCCGCGGGGCCCGTCAGATAACCCAGGCGAATGCCTGCAAACATAAACAGTTTGGAAAATGTGAACACCGTCAGGGTGCGCTCAAATGCGCCGGGCAGGGACGCCAGGGACGGCGAGGCTTCACCGTCGTAGACCAGTCCGTCGTAGGCTTCGTCGGCTATGATCCAGAGATTTCGACGTTCGGCAAAATGAATAATGGTCTGAAGCTGAGCCTCTGTTAACTGTCGACCGCTGGGGTTGTTGGGTGAGTTGACGTATATCGCCACTGTGCGCTCGGTTAAACAGGATTCCAGAGCGGCGGACAATTCTGCTGTGTTCATTTCCGATTCATCGGCAAACAAAGGCAGTTCGCGGTATGTACCACCGGCGAGTTTAACAATGCCAAAGTAGAGCGGCCAGGCCGGCGTCGGAATTATCACTTCGTCGCCGGGGTTCAGGATGGCCATCATCGCGGCGGAGAGTGCGTGTGTTCCACCGCTGCTGACCATGATGTTTTCGATGCCTTTCAACTCAAAGTTGTCTTCGTTCACCTTTTCATGCAACAGGCGGCGGAGAGCGGTCGTGCCGAAGGTGTTGGGATAACAGTTGAAGTTGGGATGCGACTGCCGGAACTGCTCTTCAAAGGCAAGTGGATAGTCGGGCTGCCGGTATGTATCACCGATGTGCATGCGAACCAGATTGTCGCCCTGGGCGCGCATGCTCTTTTCGTAGCGTTCAAAAATTGAACCACCCAGGTCCTGAACCCGATTGGAAAAGTGTGGAAATCGAGGCATCGCAGTTCCTCTCCCGGTGATAAACAAAAAAGACAAAAAAAAGGGGTGAACCAAAGTCCACCCCTGAATTTACGTCGAAATCGTCAATTTGCGCGGCCTGTGTCAGGCTTCGATTTGCGGCTTGCAGGAATTCGTGACATCCTCGCCTACCGTGCCTTCGAACTGAACGAAGTTCTTGGCGAAGAGCTCCGACAGATGGCGCGCTTTTTTGTCGTAAGCGTCTTTGTCGGACCAGGTATTGCGCGGGTTGAGCACCTCGTCGGGCACACCCGGGCAGGATTTGGGCACGGCAACGTTGAAGAAGGGATCAGCCTCGAATTCAACGTTGTTAAGCTCGCCATTGAGCGCCGCGTGCAGCATGGCGCGGGTATAGCCGATTTTCATCCGCGTGCCGACGCCGTACTCGCCGCCGGTCCAGCCGGTATTGACCAACCAGACATTGGCGTTGTGTTTGTTGATGCGCTCGCGCAGCAGTTTGGCGTAAACGGCCGGCTGGTGCACCATAAAAGGCGCGCCGAAGCAGGTCGAAAAAGTGGCCGTCGGTTCTTTGACGCCCGCTTCCGTGCCTGCAACCTTGGCCGTGTAACCGGACAGGAAGTGGTACATGGCCTGCTCGGGCGTGAGACGCGAAATCGGGGGCATCACGCCAAAAGCATCGGCGGTCAGGAAAAAGACGTTTTGCGGATGGCTTCCTTTGTTGTCCGGCACGATGTTGGTCATGCTGTTACGCGGGTAGGACGCGCGCGTGTTTTCGGTGAACGTCGAGTCGAAAAGATCAACGTCACGAGTAACAGGATCAAATACCACGTTTTCGAGGATGGTGCCGAACGTACGCGTCATCTCAAAAATGATCGGCTCGGATTCGGCCGAAAGGTTGATGACTTTGGCGTAGCAGCCGCCTTCAAAGTTGAATACGCCGTCGTCGCTCCAGCCG
This sequence comes from bacterium, assembly GCA_030430495.1. Lineage (GTDB taxonomy): Bacteria > Bacteroidota > Ignavibacteria > Kapaibacteriales > UBA7675 > JAUIKM01. The sequence continues at coordinate 9,812 of JAUIKM010000029.1, forward strand.
TGCTCATCGTCGCCGATCAGCTGGCGTTCCGGGTCGGCGGACAGCGTGGTTTTACCCGTGCCGGAGAGGCCGAAGAAGAGAGCCACATCGCCGTCGGCGCCGCGGTTGGCCGAGCAGTGCATCGGGAAAACATCGCGCAGCGGCAGCAGGTAATTCATGACCGTGAAGATCGACTTCTTGATTTCACCGGCGTATTCGGTACCGCCGATAATGACCAGCTTGCTGGAGAAATCGAGAATAATGAACACGGGTGAACGAGTGCCGTCCTCGTCGGGATTGGCGCGGAAATTGGGTGCGGCCACGACGGTGAACTCAGGCGCAAAGTCGTTGAGTTCCGCGTCGGTCGCCTCGATGAACATGTTGCGTGCAAAGAGGTTGTGCCAGGAGTATTCGTTAACAATACGCACCGGCAGGCGATACTTGGCGTCGGCGCCGGCAAAACAGTCCTGGACGTAGACGTCCATGGTTTGCAGATAGGCGAACAAACGGCGCTTGAGTTTCTTGTAGTTTTCCGGTGTAAACGGCTTGTTGACCTCACCCCACCACACGTGATCTTTGCTGGAAGGCTCTTCGACGAGGGCCTTGTCTTTAGCCGAGCGGCCGGTAATCGGACCGGTATCGACGATCAGCGCACCGTGTTTGGCAATGGCCGCCTCTCCCAATTCCAGGGAGTGCTCATAGAGGTTGGCAGCATTGAGGTTGTAATGGATTTCACCCAAGTTTTCGAGACCGATTTCAGCCAGTGAAGAACGAATATCATCAATCGGCTTCATACGCCCTGTCCTGTACGATAATGAGAAAAATTCCCGCTGGGTCGAATACAACACATTGCCGGTGTCCGATTCCGGGCAAGGCAATCAATGCCGATATATTAACCACCGCATGTCGAAACGACAGGAGAGGATGGCTTTCCTTGCAGAGGGCATTGAAATTGCTGTATTTTGGCATCGATAATTTTGAAATAGAAGCTACAAATATCGCACTTTTCCCCGGAAGATGCCACTTAATCACTCCGCCGAATTCTGGACATCCGCACGGGGAGCGGCTTTGCTGCAACTGGCCGATGAAATACTTGAGCGCTGCAAGGGCGATACAGCTGCCGCGGCAATCACTCTGCGACGCAATGCGGACGACGACGAAAAACCAGCTACCCTGAGCGAAGCACTCGAAATCTCCGCGGCGCGCGCAAAGGCAAACAGCCTTGAACTGGCAACCGACGGTTGGCTGCTCAGCAAACAGAGTCTGGAGCAGTCGACCCACCCCGCTATTGCCGCGACACATGCCCGACGCTTCAATGGCGTCGGGAACTTGCTCGAAATCTGTTCCGGCGCCGGCTTCGACACGGCGGCCCTGGCACAGGCGGCGGCCGGCGTCACAGGTATTGAAGCGGATACCATGCTCGCGACGTTTGCAAGGCACAACCTCGCAACGGCCGGTATCACCAATGCGGCTATCGAAGCGGGACGAGCAGAAGATGTTTGCCGCAGATTGGACATGGCACGGTTTGATGGCCTTTGGGCCGACCCGTCGCGACGCGACGCTCATGGGCGGCGCATCATGAATCCGGCGTACTACAAACCCTCGCTGCCGTTTCTGATGAACCTCAATGTGACCGGTGTGCGCGGCATCAAAGTCTCGCCTGCTCTTAGCCTGGCATCACTTCCGGGGGGCTGGTCACGCGAATGGATCGGATTTGGACGTGAATGCCGCGAACAGGTTTTGTGGTATGGCACGGACTTACAATCGCATTGTGTCAATCTTGTTGACCGTGGTGCAAGCTGGTCGACGACGGCGGACGTGGCGGCGACAGATCCACCGGAATTGACTGGTCCGGCTCAGGCGGCTTATCTGGTGGAGCCACATCCGGCGTTGATTGCTTCCGGCATGGTTTGTGCGTTTTTTCGGGAGGCAGGGATCGCGATGTTTGACAGGGAACTGCTGGTTGGGGCAACTCCGTCACAACCGCCCTTCAGTCCGTTTTACAGCGTTTTTCAACAGATCTCACATTTTCCGTATTCTCTGAAGCAACTCCGAGTCGAGCTGGGGGAATTAAACTGGGGCAAGCGCACGGAAATCAAGAAGCGCCTCGTCGATGACGACCCGGACCGGGTCCGTGCAAAACTCAAACTCCCCGACTCGGACAAATTTGGCGTTGTATACCTTGTTGGCATTCATCGGAAAAAAACTGCGTTTCTGGCAGAACGCATTTCCTGAGACCGGCAACCGACATTATGCTGTTAACTACAATACTGCTTTGCATTCGCATGACTAAAACAAACCAACTTTTGCGCGATGTCCGAACTATCATCTTCTGTGGACTCTGTATGCCAGGATTGTTGTTCGCTTGTTCCAGGTCTGAGCCAGGTTTTGAGAACTCGGCGGACAGACTCGCTTCGAACTCCAATTCTGAGGTTTCAACAGAAAGTACGGAGTCAATAAGCCCGTCCAACTCCGACGACATCGTGGATACGGAAACTGCGGATTTTAATACTGCTGAACCACTATACAAATTCTCCAGCAGCAAAGTCAGGGGAGTCAAGCTGCCAAAAGAACTGGCGGAAATATCGGGCCTGGCATGTTCACCTGACGGTCGCTTGTTTGCGCACAACGACGAAGTTGGAACGATTTACGAAATTGATCCCGCCGCGGGCTCGGTTGTCAAGAATTGGAGACTTGGTCCCCAGAAAGTCAAGGAGGATTTTGAGGGAATTGCGTTTAACAATGGGGTATTTTTTCTGACTACCAGCAACGGAGACATATACCGTTTCACTGAAGGGACGAACGGGGAAACAGTGAGTTACACCACTTTTACCAGTGGTCTTTCGGAGAAAAACAATGTGGAGGGTTTGTGTTACGATGCGGCAACAAACGCGCTGCTGCTTGCCTGCAAAGACGATCCCGGCGACGAGTTGGAAGACAGTCGCGCAATTTATCGCGTTGCACTGCCGCTTGGTTCCGCAGCGACGGAGTTATACTTAACGTTATCTCTTGAGGACTTGACATCATGGAATTCCAACTCGGAGTTTCGGCCTTCCGGAATTGAGATTCATCCGGCGACACAATCATTGTACGTGATTGCCGCTCGGGGCAATTCCCTTGCCGTATTAACATCCGCTGGAATTTTGCAGTCGCAATTCGATCTTCCGAAAAAACTACACGCTCAACCCGAGGGAATCAGCATTGCGCCCAACGGAACAGTTTACATTGCCAATGAGGGCTCCGGCGGCCGGGCATTGTTGTACTCTTTTGCGCCTGACGATTGGTGATTCCAGGACCGTTGTCCGACACTCTGATCCTCAACACATCATCCGAGTGATTCCAGAGAAATGTTTTGATCTGAACTAAAGAAAAGCTGAACCGAGCTTAGTGCAATAAATACAAAATACGGGTTGATTGTTAAGTTTAGTGCTTGTTGGTACAGTGCAGCAATCGATCCTGTCTTCGAATTCTACCCCTTCCGGAAATTCTAATTCTACACCAACAAGCTCAATTCGAATTCCAGGTGAATCATAAAGGCAAAGTTACAGCGCGTGTTGACAAGAGAGCATCAAATTGGGTCTCTATCCGAGTGATCTCTCCTGGAGGTGGTTTGGAATCTCGTCCATAGTACTGCATTGGGTTGACTACCGAGGCTCCCGCAACGGTCCCTACCCACAATAACCCGGAATAGTCGCTCCACAGTGACAACACTTCACCTGAGATGAGACGTCGTTTATGGTTAACCAAAAATATTCCGGAATTCGCAATGCAGTTTAATCCCTTCCTGGTTCCAACCCAAAGATTATTGAGTTCATCCAAGGCCGGTGATGTGCACACCTTATGGGACAAGCCGGTCTTTTCAGTCTAGTTGGTCCAAACATTTCCTCTATATCTTGCTACACCTCCATCAGTTGCAATCCACACTGAACGGTCCGGAGAGCAGAGAATGGTTTTTACCTGGTTGCCTGATATTCCATCTTCCTTGGTAAAATGCAAGGTCCGGTGGCTTGATCTGATAAAAACTCCTGCATCTTCCCCAACCCACAACCTGCTGTCATAGCCGGCTCCAAAACAATATGAACTTCTACTTGCCAGTTCCGGCAATCCGGAATATCTGCTAAACTCATCGCCTGTCAGGTTGCAAAGCCCATTCCTGAAAGCGCACAACACGGTACTGTCATTTGATGCGTAAATTGAAAGAGGGTTGCCAACTTTGCAGAATCCCCATCGAGTACGATCAGGCCGTAATCCGTTCCAAAACGTGGAGCACCGGTTGCGATCAGTTGTACACAATGGATATTGGGGCGCTCCGACTTATAGTTTGCAAAGTAATCATCGAGAGTTTGGTGGTAAGTGTCACTTTCTTGTGTGTTAATGCTCATTAATGCAAGATGCGTTATGGCAAACATCTCATTTATGTTGCAATGTTTAATCCAATGATGGCTTTGGGTATTCCCCCCGCTTCGGCACAAACTCCGTAAACTCCCCATCTTAATACATGTGCGGCTTGCTGTCGTACGTGTTGATCCAGCTTTTGTGCTGTCGAGCGCCTCCATGATGCTCAGGATCTGTTTGTCCTGGACCGGAGGACAATGGTCGAACGTCTCGAATCGCATGCCGTCAAATCTGCAAAGACCATTTTCTGTGCCGAGCCGGATAAATCCCTTGCTGTCCTGGAATACGCGGAAAACGTTTGAGTGAGGCAGACCGTCGTCGGTAGTATAGTGGCGGTATACAAGCTCCGCCGCATCAACGCTACCAACGACGGTTGCCCACAATACCAGATATATACGTAGTCGTATCTTCATTGCGCTGTCTGGTTGATCAGCTTCTTGTTCCAACGCCTACATATTCGTTCAGTTTTGTCAAAAACTCGCGCGTTCGGCGTTTTGAGACAATCAACTTCTCGCCGTTCGAAAGCGAGATACGGTTCGATGCTGAAAAACTGTATTCCGTCACGTGCATCAGATTGATGAGATGAGACTTGTGAATTCGGCAGAAGTGTAGTTTCTCGAGGATTTCCTCGTAGTCTTTTAATGATCCCGTCACCACTATGTCACCGTCGTTCAGCAGTCTTACTGTTGTGTAATGTGCGTCACTCCGGATGTACAGTATGTCCCGCACATGTGCAACTTTAATGCCGCGCGGACGGTGCAGAATGACCTTAATGAATTCGCCGGCAATCCGTAGATTGTCGTGCAATACTTCAGCCTGCTCTCTGCACGCGTAGTTCTGTTGTTTTACCTCGCAATGAGATTCTGACAACATAGCGCTCAGTTTCTGAACGGTCGCCCGCAGTTCAAAAATGTCAATCGGTTTAAGAAGGTAGTCGAAAGCCGATGCCTTGATCGCCTGAATCGCGTGCTCGTGATATGCCGTTACAAAAACGACCGAAAATGACCGCTCCTCATAACCATCCAGAAACTCAAAACCGGACTCCGTTGGCATCATTATATCCAAAAATACCACGTCCGGGTTGAGATCAGCAACTAATTTGCGGGCCTCCGATGCCGATTTGGCCATCCCGACGAGGTCTACTTCCGGGCAATGGTCGCCAAGCATTCGGGCGAGAACCTCCCGGCCGCGTTCTTCATCGTCTACAATTATTCCTCGTAATGTGTCCATGTTTTACGCCAATAGTGTTTTGGTGAATTATACAAATGAACCGGCACAGCACGCCGCCGGCAGGTCTCAGGCACTCAACAACAATGTATCGCGTCCTGACTGCCCCTCTTACTCGCCGCCAATGCGCCTGAACTTCGGTTCTTTAACAAGTAGTTTCCGGTTCGATTTTCCTGGCCTGCGCCCGTTCAGCACGGCTTTTCGCCTGCGTCCGGCAAAAGCGCCCGCTTGTTATTTGCATCCATTACGCTTGTTATCTCTCGCATGAAGACATCCTGGTCCAGGGTTTCACCGGGAAACTCCGGTACATCGTCCTCTCTGGTTGTCGCGGGATAGTCGATAAACAAGTATTCATCATCTTGCATGAAAGGTATGAATCGTTGTTCAGCGATATTCACAGTGCTGGTTCCGGTACCAGGTGTGGCTTCATTGCCTCTTGCGGCTTTGCGCATTGATGCCTCCGTCAGAGTATTAGCAGTGCTGAGTTGGGTTGCGGCGCGCGATCAGTGCACAGCCCGTGCCCTGGTTTCAAGTCCCTTGGTTCACGTGCCGCTTGACGTGGCGATAAGCTAGAATGCACAAGCCTATAAAAAAACAGTAATAAATTAACCGGTCGCAAATTCTGCATAAGCGGTCTATAAATCTGCGTAACCGGGCAGAACCTCATGTTTCCGAGTCCACACTCTCATGGCGCAGGGTCCGCCCCCGGCTTCCATCGTATAGTAATATGTTAACGCCACGTCAGACCTGCCTTTGGTCGGCTCAGGCAACCCGCCCCAGAATCATTCAATGCAGGCAGATACAGAGCCTGATTCGGTAAACGTCCGGCAAACACTAATCATATAATTACAGGCGCCTTAAAGGCCTTAAGCATATACTTCTCCAACCGCAACAGTATCTTGCCGGTCGGAGAAAAGCGGGATTAACCAACAATCCGGATTAAAACACTACATGGCTTGGAATCGCGGCAGGTATCCCGGCTGTGCCTTCCTGCCGTTCCTTTGTTTAATGCAAACTACACTGCTGTTTACGTGCTGTTTTCAGATTCCCCAATACCTGAGCGATATTGCGCACAGCCATTGAGTCTTCCGCTTCCGTCCAAATGTTAAACAGTATTCCCCCTCGCGACTCGGCGTGTTTGCCGCTGCGGCGCGGTGGGAACCGACGCGGTTTTACCCTGCGTCCGATTGTTAAACACATTGCGTGTTCAGAGTCTGAAGTACTTCAGGTGGGAATTGAGTTAACCGGTTTTCAGTACGTCGCAAGTGGCATAGCGATTGTTCAACGGTCAGCTGGAAGTTAAACAACTAACAAAAGAACAAAGCCAATGAGTAGCCCATGCAAATATGAGTTCAGCTTGTTTTTTCGGCGTGGTGCGCTCAGTGATGTTACCGTAATTCTGCAAGTTCACCGGGAACTCCCGCGTCCGCCGTTTTTGTACAATCAGTGTTTCACCGTTGGGAAGCGATGCCTTGCCGGACGTGTCGTAGTTGAATTCAGTTTCGTGCATCACGTTAACAAGAATGGACTTGTGAATCCTGCAGAAATGCAGATAGCCGAGCGTTGCTTCATAGTCGTTTTCCGGGCAGTAATCCTGCAGCAGCCTCGAACCTACCTGTCTCCCGTTTAATTCCTCATCGACGATAATTGAAACCAGCTTGTCCGTACTCTGCGGTTGTGAAATTGCTTGTCGGAATCACCGGATGCGTCAATGTAATTCCCGAAACCAATTCCGGAAAATTTGGCGGCACGGTTAATGAACGCGTTTCACTGTGATCCGGCGAAGTACTACCCATTCCCGACGCGTTAATTGTGCCGCTCAATTTGTCGTCTTTGATTTGCCGGCGTCACGCCCGCCCGCAGATTCCGACTGCGGTAGTTTTCGCCCGCCGCGCCGGGCCGGTCGACAGCCGGATTTCCAGGCCACAATCGACACCTGGCGACGACCTGGGTTGTATATGTCTCCGCTGTTATTCAGCTGGCCCCGCTCCAGGCGGTATCGAGACCTCGACTTGACCAGGATAAACGGCAAATTCTGACCCGCGCCGGACCGATTACCTTCGATCAACGCTCCGGCTTCATGCTCCTCAAGATAGGACAGAGAATTGTCTTCATCTTTGACAAAAGGAGTCAGTTCAGGACGGAAAATGATAGATTTGATCAGATGATCTCGCGTGTTCATAGTGTTTCAGGTTTGAGCGCTGATTGCTGAAATGCATTCCCCTTCAACGCGGGAACTCAAAGAATCTCTTCTATTAGATTTCAGTTTAAAACTATGGTGAGTTTGCGTCTGATTAAAAAATATAAAATTTGCCGGTCAGTATATTAACCTGACCGGTCAGCAATTTCAGGTGAACGGGAAACATGTCCGTCCCTTGGGACGTCCTCGACGACAAATTCAGATCAATTTTACCGCGGTGCAGCTCTATGAAATGTGTTTGTTCAGCCGGTGCAACACTGCTTGTTGCCCTGATGATTCTCTTGTTTGTCTCCGATGTTGAAGCTCAGAATTCCGGTATTGATGAAGCTGTCGCCGGCGCGACGCTCGTCGACGGTTTTTTTCCCTTGTACATCGACGCAGCCAAAGACAAACTCTACATGAAAGTCGACAAGTCCAGGCGAGAGTTTCTGTACGTCACCTACCTGAGTTCCGGTGTTGGCTCGAATGACCTGGGTCTGGACCGCGGACAGATCCGCAGCCAGCAAGTCGTTGTATTTCAACGCTTTGGGAACAAAGTCCTGCTCGTGCAACCGAACGATCAGTTCCTGGCCGAAAGCAGCAACGCCGCCGAAATCAAGGCTGTCAGGGAAGCTTTTGCGTTCTCCACCCTCTGGGGTTTTGAACTCGTCGCCGAGTCGCGGGACGCGCTCCTCATCGACGCTTCTGATTTCCTGCTGCGCGCGGACGACAACCTGGCGCGCAGCCTGCAACGGAACGACGAAGGCAGTTTTTCGGTCGACAAATCGCGCTCCGTCATCGATTTCGACAACTGCCGGTCTTTCCCGCAAAACACGGAAATCGGCGTCTACCTCAGCTACGTCGGCGGGCCGGCCGGGCGCTACCTTCGCTCCGTCGCCCCCAACGCAAACGCCTTTACCGTCGGCATCCGCCATTCATTTGTGGAACTTCCGCCGGACGGCTTTGAGATGCGCCCGGCCGACCCTCGCATCGGATACTTTACACTTGAAAATCACGATTATGCCGCGCCCTACGACCAGAACATGCGTCGGCATTTTTTGATTCGACACCGCCTTGAAAAGCGCAATCCCGGGCCGGCCGCGAGCGAAGCGCGCGAACCGATTGTCTACTATCTGGATCCAGGCACGCCTGAACCCGTGCGCTCGGCTCTGCTCGACGGTGCGCGCTGGTGGAATGCCGCATTTGAGGCCGCCGGATACATCAATGCGTTCCGCGTGGAAATCCTGCCGGATGGCGCCGACATGCTGGACGTGCGCTACAATGTGATTCAATGGGTGCACCGCGCCACGCGCGGCTGGTCATACGGCTCATCCGTCGTTGACCCGCGCACCGGGGAAATCATCAAAGGACACGTGACGCTTGGTTCACTGCGTTTCCGCCACGACTACAACATCGCTGAAGCACTGCTTCAGCCCTACGGAGCGGATGACTCCGAAGCCGCTTTGACCCAGGTACGCGAAATGGCGCTGGCACGCCTGCGCCAGCTCTCGGCGCATGAGGTAGGTCATACGCTTGGATTGCTGCACAACTTTGCCGCCAGTGCTTACGCCGAAGGCCTGGCTTCAGTAATGGATTACCCGCATCCGCGAGTTACGCTCACAGCGGATTCGAGCATCTCACTCGTGAATGCCTATCCGGTCGGTGCCGGCAGCTGGGACAAACTGGCTGTTCGCTACGGCTATGCCGACTTCGGCTCCGATGGCGCCAATTCCGCATTTCTCAGCAGGTTCGTCACGGAAAATCTGCCTGCGGACATGATGTACATTTCCGACGGCGATGCGCGCGACCCGGGCGGCGCACATCCGGCCGCACATCTCTGGGACAATGGCCGGAACGCCGCACAACAACTCCTGGACGTACTTGCAGTTCGACGACTGGCTATCTCGCGCTTTACCGAACGGGCCATCCCGCCCGGTACGGCCATGTCCGAACTCGAGGATCATTTTGCGCCAATCTATTTTTTCCACCGCTACCAGGTCGAAGCCTGTTCAAAAATCATCGGCGGCGTGAACTATTCCTACCGGGTTCGCGGCGATCGAGCTCCCGCGATGAGCCGCGTCGATGCCGCACAACAACGCGCCGCGCTGGACGCCATGCTGCGCTCGATCGCGGTCGCCGAACTCACGATCCCGCCGCGGGTCGCCGATCTCTTTGTCCCGCCGGCTCCCTACTTCGGCGGCAGCCGCGAAGCATTTGAAGGATTTACGGATCCGATGTTCGATCCGCTGGCCGCCGCGGGCAGTGCCGCCGCTATGAGTTTTGAGTTCCTGCTCCAACCGCAACGTGCGGCGCGCCTGATTGAACAACAGGCCGCGGATCCGAACCAGCTCTCATACCGCGAACTCCTCGAAACCACGGTGGAAAGCTGTTTTCGCTCGGGTCGGCAAAACGATATGCACTCTGCGGTGCGCCGCGTCGTCGAAAATGCTTTTGTGGCACAAGCCATTGAACTGGTGAAAAACGCGGATGCCGCGCCGGAAGTCCGCGCGCAAACGCTGCACTTGCTGCAGTCGCTGCCGCAGCGCCTGCGCGCTCGCGAAAATGTAATCGACGCGCCCGAAGAACAGGCGCACAGTGCGATGCTTATTAAACAAATAGAATTGGTCGGCGACTCGATCGAGTTCGTCGCCCCCTCTCATTCGCGCGATGTTCCGCCGGGTTCGCCGATTGGCGTCGATATGCACATCGGCTGCGACTGTCAGTCTGTGCAGCCCTGATGGACAAACGCGCGCGGGAAGTTTGGAACAAATGTTTAACAGCTACTCAGTCGGATTTATGAATTTTTGTCTGCGATTTTTCCTGACTTTTGTCTGCTGCGCGCTATGCCTCACGGCTTGCCAGAACGGTGAAAAAGACAATGCCGCCATTGAGGGAATGTTCAAAAAAGGTGTGCGTCACACCTTGAACGCCGACGAATTTCTCGCCGCATCCAATGTGGCTGAAGCAGAAAAGGAATTCAAGCTGTCAGTGGAGGTGTTTAACAATGTTTTGACCATGGACTCAACGCACTTCGGCGCCGTCGGCGGGCTGGGCTACAGTTATTACCAGTTGGGTGAATTCGACAAAGCCGTTGAGCATCTGCGTCGTGCCACGGTGATCGATCCAAAATTCGCCGAAAATCATCGCCTGCTCGGCCTCGCATTGATCAATTTCGGCGACCTTCTGGAAGGCGGACGCGAAATCCAGTATGCACATCAGCTTGATCGCGATACCGCCTACTTCCGGCGCAGTATGCGCGATCTGGAAAAAATCGGTCAGACCGCATTTGAAAAAGGCAACCGCCTCGATGCCACCATGGGCCGGCAGGCCGGACGTTCCTATCAGCACTTTGCCGTTGGTGTGTTCATCCTGGCGCACGACCTGGAGCCGACGAATCAGTATATCATCAAGGCAATTGTTGAAATGTGCAATAAAATAGGCGACACGGCCACAGCCGAAGTCTACGAGAAAAAATTGCGTTAAACACTGGTTCAGGCAATTGTGTCAAGCGGGTCGACGCTGTCGGGAAATGAATCGACGCGATTGATCCAGCCGCGCAGGAAAACCTTGAATTTCGGGTTGCGCGCCACCAGCCCCTCGTAGTATCCGATGCGTGCGTTTTTGTACGCCGTATACAGGTGCTGCAGATCGACGAAATTCAACGCTTTCAGTGTAATCGGGCCAACAACTCCGTCCACACCCAGCGCCGGCTCGCTCGGAAATGTATCGTTGTACGTGCGCTGAAACGTGCGTATGGCATTGCCGCCGGCATTCACAAAAAAGTCAAACGTGAAGTTTGCCATCACCTGATTGGTAATTTCGTCGCCCGAAATCTTGTCCCAATACATCGGTTTGTAAATCTTGAACGCCTGTTCATCGGTTATGTCCTTGAGGTTTTGCAGCGTTGCTTCGATGCCCAGATAGCGCTCAGCCGTGCGACGGAATGTTCCCATGGTGATTCCTTTGTTGGTCGCTCCGCCGGGATCGTTGGGATTGTCGACAAAGCCGCCTTCGTGTTTAAGCAAGGTCGGGAAAAACTCTTCAAAACTGGCCATGATCTGTTCCGTTTGTGACGTGAGTGGAAGTTTTATTCAGTGGAATTTGTGACCGGGTCGATCGGACGCACAACTGAAACACCGATAAAATGTTTAACTCCTTTTGCGTACTCGGCCAGGTCCGTGTCGATAATCACGCCGTGTTTGGTCGAAGCATGCATCAGGTGGCAGTCGCCGTCCTCGTCAAAATGCACAAATCCGGTATGGGCATAATCCAGTCCGGCGATAGAAGTTGCAAAACACACGATATCGCAGTCTCGCAGCCGGTCGTAAACCCCTGCGATTTCATCTTTCGGGATGTACTGCCGTTTGTTGCTGTTGATAAATTCTTCCGCCGCGGCAATGTCAGGTACAAGGTCCGGATGCATCTCGAGTGCGGCGTATTTGTCGGGGTTTTTGGACATGAAATACACTTCGCCGACGTGTTTATCGGCGCCCAACTCCGCCGTAATATCCTTCACAACCCCTTTTTGTTCGTTGTTGAGTATCCACTCGGAAGTGTAATGCAGGCGTGAAGCATATCCGTCTCGATTCCCGCCGCGATACCGCGTGTACTCGATTTCATCAATCAGTTTGTAAATGCTGTATTCCTGGTATTTGATCGTGCGCGCTATACACAAAACCGCCTCGTAAAAAGTCACACAGTCAAAACCCGTAAAGTGAATCTTGCAGTTCTCGTACACCGGGTCTTCTATTGTGCCGGCTTCGTACGGCGAGTCCAGCAGCTCCATTGCCACTCTGGTCATAAGTTCGGCGAACGGCAGTTCATGCCAGTTGCCCTGCTGAGCGGCTGATGCGATTGAATCGTAAACGGCGCGCGTCTCCGCCGTAAAAGGCGGACCGATTTCTTCAATCACTGCAAAGTCTTCGTCCGGCTGCGCCGCCGCGCCCACAACAGTTGTGATCGGCGTGTTAAACAACAGAAGAAATGCAAGACTTAAACAAAACAATGAACTGCGTTTCATGAATTTCTGCCTCTGTTCTGCCTGGGCATTGTTAAGCTTCTTCGGACATTTTCAACAACTCTTTTCCTTCCGGAAATTGCTCCACCCACGATTTCTCATGTGTCTTCAGGCGCGAATAGGCGTCTTCAAACGAACGCAGCGCCTCGTCGTGGCGTTTGTGCCGCTGAAGGAAAATCGAGAGAAAAATCCCGCCGAACGTATATTCGGGATTCGCCTGCGGAATCTGGCGCAGGTAGTCTTCCGCGGCGTCCAGTTGTTCGCGCTTCTCGTAGATCTTGGAAATGTTTAATCGGGCGCGTGCAAACGAGGGTTTTGCACCGATAGCACGCGAGTACCACATCAGTGCTTCGTCTTGCCGCTCCTGTTGCTCAAGTGCAATTCCCAAAGCCAGCATTGTCGTTTCTTCATCCGGCATGATTTCCAGAATCTCATGGCAGGTTTCCTGCACGCGAGGCCAGTCTTTGAGTACCTGGTAATTCTGCATTTTGATCGCGCGGTAGCGATAAACAAGCGGGTTGTGCGCTATCAGTCTGTCGAGAACCGGCAGTGATTCGGCTTCCAGGTCAATATCTTGTCCCTTGGCCTTTGCCCATGCCAGCGTAAACGGGTAATCTTCAATGCAAATGGGAAATTCATTTTCCGCCGTGTTCGCCGCGGCCTTGCGGAATGTCTCCAGCGACTCCTCGGCGCGGCCGCGCCAGTTCAGGGAAGACGCCAGCGTGTATTGCACCGAGAGATCTTTGGACATGTGCGCCTCACTGATCATCTCTTCTGCCGCCTGCTCATCCTCCATAAACGCAATGTAGTTGGCTTTGATAACCGCCGAGTTTGTTTTCTCTATGCCTTCCGTCAGCGCCGACTCACCGTCTTCGTCCATCCGACGTGCATCCCGAAAACAAGCATAAGCAAGAAACATATACCATTCAGGTCGGCCGGTTGGGTTGAGATACAGTGCGCGACGCAGGAATTTGCGTGAAAGATCGAGGCGCGTGCGCGATTCCAGCTCAATGCCGATTTCCCCGACGCGCTCCGCGTTGTTCCAGTGAGTGTATCCATCGTCGATCAAATATTCTATCGTCTGTTTTTGCATTGATTCCGTCCTGTATTAAAGGAAAACCTGAATATTGGGAATCCCGATCGGTTCGATCGAATAAAAGGCCTCGGCATATGTGACGCCGATTTTTGCGCCGAAATATCGCGAGCGCGCCTCAAGAAAACCCGAAAACTCCGGCCGCGAGATAAATGTCTGCGGCTCGTCGTCAAACTCGGTGTTGCCCGGCACGTGAAACTGAGATGAATACGCCTGTACCGCCTGAATTTTGTCCTCGTAATACGCCGATATATCCACGTAAAACGCCGGCTCAAATTCATAGGTCTGCATGTAGCAAAAGGTCCGGCCCGGACGATAAGGTTTCTGCGTCTGACCGTTGTGCATGCTTTTCAACTTTGGCAGTCCCGACATAAACAGCGCCCGGCGTACGAGATTGTGCGTCTGCTCATGGTCCGGGTGACGGTCGCGCGCCGGCGGAAACAAGAGAATTTTTGGACGGTAATGACGAAAGGTCCTGACGACCGCCTCCACGTGCGCTTCGCTTGAGTCTATTTTGCCGTCCGGCAGCGAAAGGTTTTCGCGGAATTGAACTCCAAGCACCCGGGCGGCGCGGTCCGCTTCAGTTTTGCGCAGCTCCGGCGTTCCACGCGATCCGAGTTCGCCGCGCGTGCAGTCCACAATGGCCACTCGTTTGCCGGCCAATACCGCCGAGCGGATGGTTCCGCCGCAGGAAAGTTCAGCGTCATCCGGGTGCGCCGCAATAACAAGAATATCGACCGTATCATGATGTTCTATCGTGCTCATTTGTTATTCCTTTGTTGTCCGGCCCGCCCTGGCAAACCCAACGTGTAAAATGCTCATCATCTCGCAAATCGTCAAACGCCGCACAGACCGCCCTTGTGGGTCTTGTGTATGATCCGCGTATTACAGGTGTATGAACGGTGATCCGGCGCCCGGCATGTTATAGAAATGTTTACAATTTCAAGAACGGTTTTCCACAATTTCATCGAAGTTTTCCACAGCCGCGGACGCCCGGCACATTTTCTGACTGATGAAGGCCATTTTTGTTCGTCACCGTAAAAGAAGTCCGCAAACACGCAAGTTTGCGCCGGGATTTCCTGCGAAATTGTCAAAGCTCATTTTTGAGCACCGTCAAAAAACGGTCGAAATTTTAGAATTTCAGGCGGTTTTCCACCATTTGAGAACTTTCCCACAGCGTTTTCAACAAAAGCGGCGCAAAGCTGTGGAAAGCTGAGTAAAACTGCCCGAGTTATCCAGATTCCGTCAATCGACTGTCCACCATTTCCGATGTTTTACACAGCAATGTTGAAAGACCTGGTTTTTCCACATTGTTTTCCACAGTGTTTTTCACCGTCGGATTACCTGTGTACTACCGATTTTTTAACGCTATCCAACGATTTAAATACTTATCCACTTATCCACAGCTCTCATGACATCATATAATAGAAAGTTTAAAAATCTATTCTATGAAGGGGAAAACTCTCAGATGATTTTGGTGAACCCGAGATACGGTTCCAGCGCCGCCGGAAGTTCGAGACTTCCGTCTTCCCGCTGGCAGGTTTCCATCAGGGAGACGATAATGCGCGGCGTGGCCAGTGCGCTGCCGTTCAGTGTGTGTACAAACGATGCCTTGCCGCCTTCCTTGGGTCGGTACTTGATTCCGGCGCGGCGCGCCTGGAAGTCTTCAAAGTTCGAACAGCTGGAAACCTCCAGCCATTTCTGTTCAACGGGTGACCAGACTTCCAGATCGTAGGTTTTGGCGCTTCCGAATGTCGTATCGCCGGCGCAGAGCAGAATGACGCGGTAGGTCAGGTTCAGCGACGCGAGCAACTGTTCCACGTGTGTCACGAAGCTCTCCAGCTCGTTGTACGAGTCTTCTGGTTTCGTAAATGCCACCATTTCCACCTTGTTGAATTGGTGCAGGCGCTGAAATCCGCGCGTGTCCTTGCCGTAGCTGCCGGCTTCGCGGCGAAAACAGGGCGTGTACGTGGTGTAGCGCGTCGTCAGGTCGTTTTCCGACAGGATTTCACCCGCGTGGTAGTTTGTCAGCGGTACTTCGGCCGTGGGAATCAAATACAGGTCATCGGCGTCGCAGCGATACATGTCTTCCGCGAACTTCGGCAACTGCCCCGTTCCCGTCATTGAAGCGCGATTGACCACAAAAGGCACCATCATTTCGCGGAAGCCCGCTTTTTCGCGATTGAAGTCCAGGAAATAGTTGATGAGGGCGCGTTCCAGGCGAGCGCCGACTCCCGTGTACACCGGAAATCCGCTGCCGGTGATTTTAGCGCCGCGTTCAAAGTCGTGCAGACCGAGCTGCTGCGAAATCGTCAGGTGGTCCTTGCGAAAATCTTTTGCCATCAGTTCGCCCGAACGGCGAATCTCGACGTTGTCCTCCGATGTGCGTCCATCCGGCACGCTTTCGTGCAGCATATTCGGAATGGACAGTCCGAGTTGTTCCATCTCCTCATCGATCTCGCGCAGGCGTTCATCCCGGGATTTGATCGTGGCGGAAACATCGCGCATTGCCGTTATCAGGTCGTCGGCATTTTCGCCGCTTTTCTTTTTGCGTGCAACTTCCGCACTGACCTCGTTGCGCTGTTTTTTCATCTCTTCAACCGACTGGATTATCTGGCGTCGTTGATTGTCCAGATCCAGCAGTGCATTGATATCCGCATCGCTGTTTTTGCGTTGGGTGTTGCTGATGACTGCGTCAGCGTTGTCGCGAATAAACTTTATATCGAGCATGGTAAAGTCACGTAAAGAAAAGACTAAAAAGAATGTCAATTACGGCCTGAAAAACAATGCAAGCTACAACTTCCACTCGCGGTAGCCAAACAGCTGCATTTGGCGTCGCATTGTTGTTAAACCATCGGCGACATTCGAAAAGTTAATGCCCAGATCAGTTTCCGCTTTAAGCGTTACCAGACCTGCTTTCAATGGTCGTTCAACAGCCGGTTTTAACGACTCCGTTGTAATTGCTTTAATCAGGTTTTCATCAAGTCCATATGTGCGTGCAATTGCCGTTGCAAAGTCGTAGCGGTTTAAATATTCGGATCCGGCGACGTTGTAAATTCCCTGCCTGCGTTTAACAATTAATTTTTTGATTGCATAGGCAAGATCGTCGATCAATGTCGGATTGTGAAACTGATCGTTGACGACGCCGAATTCCTGTTTCTGTTGAAGTTTTTCAGAAATCTTGATCACAAAATCAGGTTTGAACGACATGGTTGCGCCATAGAGGACATTCGTGCGCACTATCGCATATTCAATATTTCCCGTGGCACAGACATTCTCCGCCGCCAGCTTGGATTTACCGTAGTAGTTTAGTGGATTCGGCGTTGCTGTTTCCGGATATGGTCCATTCGTACCGTCAAAGATGTAGTCGGTTGAAAGCTGAATCATACGGGAGTCCAGGATGCGGCACATACCGACGATGTTTTCAACGCCGCGCACGTTAACATTCCAGGCTTCCTGCCGGTTCATTTCACAGTATTCAACATTTGTTAAAGCCGCCGTATTTATGATCACACTCGGGCGTTCTCTTAAACAGACATCTTTTAACTGTTTGCGAACAGTAAAATCACCCTGGTAAAAAGCAAGTTTGTCGTCGTGTTCAGAAGTGGGTGTGTTGCGTGAAAGCAGGACAATTCGATGGTCCGTTTCGGTTTTGAGTACACGTGTAATTGCCTCCGCACTGCGGCTGCCGGCGCCGACAATCAACACACTTGTTTGTTCTTTTTGCACGGCCGATCCTCTTGTTATCGCGACGCAGACGACAGATAAACATCGGACACAAACACATCAGAGAGAAACAGGAGTCTGTGCCGGTTTTAACGCTGCATGTCTTTGCGCCGGAGCTACTGTAAAAAGTCGTAATTTACGTTTTTTTCAGCCAGGCTCCCCCGGATTTCGATCCGAAGTAAACGGAGGAATATCAATGCATTGGGCGGATAAAATCGCTAAAAAGGTCGTGCAACTACGACCGGATCGCCAGGAATATGTGTGTGCGGCAGGCATCAGCCCGTCCGGGGCGGTGCACATCGGTAACTTTCGCGATGTTGCCACCGCGTTCTTTGTCGCAGAAGCTTTAAAAAAGATGGGTAAAAACGCCCGTCTGCTTTTCTCCTGGGACGACTTTGATCGTTTCCGCAAAGTGCCCAGGAACGTCGATGCCGCCTTTGAACAATACATCGGCATGCCGCTCAGCGCTGTTCCCGACCCACAAGCCCAGGCTGAGTCCTATGCCGATCGATTTGAACAACAGTTCATCCAGTCGATGAAAACCATGCACATCGACATCGATTACCGCTTCCAGACCAAAGAATACAAAAGCGGCCGCTACGCCGACGGCATCATCACCGCGCTGCAAAAACGCGGCGAGATCTACGACATCCTCGCTCGTTTCCGAACACAACCCTGGGATGAAGAAGAACGCAAACAGTATATCCCGCTGTCCGTGTACTCGGAGAAAACCGGCAAGGACAACACCACAATTCTCGAGCTGTCGGATGACTGCACAAAAGTGCGCTACCGCTGCAACGAAACAGGTTTTGAACATGATATTGATATCCGCAGCGGCGGCATGTTTAAACTGCCCTGGAAAATCGATTGGCCCATGCGCTGGGCGGCGGAAGGCGTAACCTTTGAACCGGGCGGCAAAGATCACGCAACGCCCGGGGGCAGTTTTGACGTGGCCAAGGTCATCGCCAAAAAAATCTACGGTATCGACGCGCCCATCTTTGAAGGTTATGCCTTTGTTCGCCTGAAAGGTGAAACGTCAAAAATGTCCGGTTCTTCCGGCGTTCTGCTCACGCCCGGTGATCTTCTTGCTGTCTATCAACCGGAAATCCTGCGTTGGATGTTCGCGCGTTTTGCACCGAATAAAGAGTTCAACATCGCGCTGGATGAAGATGTTTTAAAGTCATATGATGAGTTCGATCGCGGTTTAAAGCAACTGCGTGAGAACAAAGGCAACCCGGATGCGCTCCGTGCCCTTGAGCTGGCAAGCATTGAAAACCGCGATATAGTCACGGTTCCCTTCCGTCAACTCTCCAGCTTTGCCCCCATTTTTCAGGGCAATGATCAAAAACTGGCAGATTTCTTGACGCGCATCGGTACTCCATATGAAGCGGCCGACCTGACAGAACGTCGCCAAAAAGCCGAATCATGGATGCGGTCCTACTCGCCCGAGAGCATCAACGACTTGCGTGAGACTCCCAATGCCGAGTACTACGCCGGTCTGGAAGATGAAGAAAAGGGCTGGTTGGAGCGACTGGCAGCAGATTTCAGCACCCATTCCGCGACAATGGAAGAGTTGAACACACTTCTCTACGCCATTCCAAAACGGGAAGACCTGACAGATGATGAGAAAAAACAGCGTCAACGTCGCTTCTTCACGATTGTCTACAACATGTTGATCGGCAAAGATGCCGGTCCGCGCATGTCGACATTCCTCTTTGCGCTCGACAAGTCTTCAATCGAGAAGTTGATCAACTTCCAGTCTGCCTGAAGTCTCGAAGTCTGCCTGAAGTCCACGAGTCAAAAGCCTCAAACCGGTCGATAAGCCGAAGTTTTTACCTCAAACCGGAGCGTTTCACACTCTCCGGTTTTTTTATGCCGGTTTCTAACATTGCATCAAATGTCGCTTAATCCTTCGCTCAAATCATAGTATGCTCCCCTGTTCTGTTGCATATGGAACGGAACACCACCGCAAACAACCGCGAAACAGTTCCACGTGGAACAAAAAGCCGTCATTTTACCATTGAAACCTGTTCCACGTGGAACAATCAATCTCGTTCTTTCGCGGATTTATTCACTTCGGTCGCTCCATTCTTGTTTCACGTGGGGCACAAACCTGTCCTCCTCTGCCCATTTTCTACCTGGTTCCCCCTGTTCGGCGACGTCGTGTTTCAGACTGAGCGAACACCTGTATTTGACGCTGATGTTCTTTGTTTCCATTGTCCCGATTCCTGGACATCCGGACAAGCTACGCCGAGCTACAATCGCTCGATTAGTTGATTCCGTCTCTCTGGCTGTTCCACGTGGAACAGTTGTTTGCGCTGTTTCCAACTGCAAACCGGGAATTCACCTGTCTGTGTGTTTCACGTGGAACAGTTGTTGTGTAGCTGGAAACAAGATAAGTCTGGCTACATGGTGGATGTGCGCCGTTTCGGCTTTGAATTGCGTGGGTTCTTAAGCTTGCTGTCTGCGGTGCTTGAAGGTCATGAGGACTGAAAGGCGTTCCACGTGAAACATGAAACGAGTCTGAAGTCCCCAGTTTTAAAGTGAATCAGTCATTGAGTCTTCAGAGTGAAGCTGAAAGACGGGCTGGAGACTTCCGGCCCGAATTCCCGGGATTGACGCAAGAAATCGGGGTTTCTGGCCCGGTGATAAACAAAAATGGCCTTTTTAGGCTGTTTTCGGGGGAAATGCCAGGTCAGAGAGGAATGTACACGGAAAACTAGCGTAGATAGACGGTCAGAATCGAGACGTCGGCAGCGGAAACGCCGGCGATGCGCGACGCCTGTCCGAGTGACTGCGGACGAATCTTGCTCAGCTTCTCGCGTGCTTCGTTGGAGAGCGACTTTAAATTGTCGTAATCGAAGTTGTCCGGAATTCTCTTCTCTTCGTTGGCCTGGAATCGTTCAATGTCACGCATTTGGCGATCAATGTAGCCCTTGTATTTGATCTCGGTTTCCGCCAGCGTGACCGTTTCGTTGTGGTTTATATCTTCAAGTTCCTGCAAGCTTTCATCATCATTCTGTAGCAAACCCGCCAGACGAACCTGCCCCCGACGTGTAAGCAGCGCCATTTGCGTGCTCTGTTCAATCTGTTTTTCGCGAACTGATTCAAGATAGGGATTGACGGACGCCGGTTTGAGTTTGATTTTGTCCGCCAGCTCGACAAATCGATCTACGCGATCCCAGCGCGTGCGGCTTGTTTCCATCGCCGTATCCCCTATCAAACCGAAGCGATGCCCGTATTTCATCAGGCGCTTGTCCGCATTGTCCTGGCGCAGCACCAGTCTGTACTCGGCAAGTGAAGTGAAAATGCGGTAGGGTTCCTCGGTGTTTTTGTTCACCAGATCGTCGATCATCACGCCGATATACGCCTCGGAACGGCGCAGGTGAAACTCGCCTTCGCCACGCAATTTTAAAGCGGCATTGATGCCCGCCACCAGTCCCTGCGACGCCGCTTCCTCGTAACCCGACGTGCCGTTGATCTGACCGGCAAAATACAAACCCGCGATGGCCTTGGTTTCCAGGCTGAAACGCAGCTGATACGGGAAGAAAAAGTCGTACTCAACCGCATAACCCGGCCGGATAAACTCGGCGCGCTCCAGCCCCGCAATACTGCGGATGCCGCGCAGCTGCACGTCCTCCGGCAAACTGGTCGAGAAACCATTGACGTAGACGGAATTGGTCTGCATGCCCTCCGGCTCCAGCACGATCAGATGTGAGTCGCGGTCGGCAAATCGATTGATCTTGTCCTCAACCGACGGGCAGTAGCGCGGCCCCGCCGCCTTGATCCGCCCCGTAAACATCGGCGACTGGTCAAAACCTTCGCGCAGAATATCGTGTGTGGTCGGATTTGTCGCCGTGGCGTAACACATGACTTTGTTGGCGACGGCGTCCGTCAGGTACGAAAAAGGCTGCGGATCTTCGTCGCCCGGATGCAATTCACACACGTCGTAGTTGATCGAATCGGCGTCCAGGCGCGGCGGCGTGCCCGTTTTCAGGCGTCCTTTTTCCAGGCCGTAGCCGGCCAGCAGGTCGGAAATAAGCGTGGCGCTTTTCTCGCCGATGCGGCCGCCGTCCGTGCGGCACATGCCCGTGTGCATCACGCCGTTCAGGAAAGTACCCGAACACAGAATCACCGCTTTGCACAAAATCTCTTCATTGTCCTCCGTGCGCACGCCGACAATGCGGTCGTGTTTCACGAGAATCTCCACGACTTTGCCGCGCACGATGGTCAGATTGGCGGTGGATTCCAGCAGCTCGCGGGCGTACTGCGGGTAAAGTGCGATGTCGTTTTGCGCGCGCGGCGACCAGACCGCCGGACCTTTCGAGCGATTGAGCATCTTGAATTGCAGTCCGCTGCGGTCCGCCAGCCGGCCCATCACCCCGCCGAGCGCGTCGATTTCTTTGACCAGGTGTCCCTTGGCCGAACCGCCGATGGACGGATTACAGGACAATCGCCCGATCGCATTCGGGTCCATCGTCACAATAGCCGTGGCGACGCCCATGCGCGCCGCGGCCATCGAAGCTTCAATTCCGGCGTGGCCGCCGCCGATTACCACGACATCAAATCGATTTTGCATCCCGAATAGCCCGCATATTTTTCACAGATCAGCATATAATACGCCCAGGCCCGTGCAAAATTGCAAAATATAAGGCCTTCATCCCCCTGTTTTCAAGGGGGTGAAATTGCTGTAAGTTGTTGATTTTAAATGAATTGTGGTTGCAGTTTTTCAGAGGAGACGAATCATGAGCAATTCGTCGATATAGCTGTCCGGACCGAGCTTTAAAGCGCGAACTTCCGCGCCGTACTGGATAAATCCCAGTTTGCGGTAGAGCGCCTGGCCGTCGAGGTTGGACGAAGCCACGCGCACGAGCACCTGTTCACAACCGGCGTCCTCTTTGGCAATTTCGAGCACATCCTCGATCAAATTCGTGGCCAGCCCCTTGCCGCGGTAATTCGTGGAAACGTACACGCTCCAGATATAACCTTTGTGGCGCTGTTTGGGCAGGTTGGTCTGAATGGAAAAGCCGGCCATGCCGACCATGGCGTCCTGCTCCGTGAACGCGCCCAGCACAAAATCGAAGGGATAGTTCAGGATGCGCTCAAACAACTGCTCTTTGTTAAGTATGGAAAGCGCGCGGTAGGATTCGTAGTCCGAGCCGTAGATCTCAGGTGTGTTGAAAAGTGCTTCGGTCTGGAATTCAACGAAATCGTTGAACTCGTTTTCCTCAACCGGTCGGATCGAAATTGTTTCGTTCATCCCTAAATTTAAGAAATCGCAACGTCAAAAAATATCTCCTCGTGCATCGGACGAACATTTTTACGCTGCCCGGTCTTCCCGTTTCACAACGGTCCGATCGCTCATTTGCTGGTTTTTTGGCCGATCCCGCGGCCGAATCACAGCTGCCCGCCGATTTTGATCGGTCCTTTGCCGCGCCCGATTTCAGAATACGCTGCGCCTCTACCGTTTCCGACTTAAACAACAGCCGTCGGAAAAAGCCCTTTAAATCCGCTTTTGTTAGTCCTGCGATGATCCGGTCCGCGTCCCGCGGTGAGAAACTTTCTTAAACAGGAACAGCTGTGTGTAGAGCCTTAAACTATTTGCCGATGCAGAAACGCGAGAACACTTCAGTGAGCAAATCCTCGCTCCAGTTGTCGCCGGTGATTTCTCCGAGTGTTTTCAGCGCCAGGCGCACGTCCACCGCGATAAACTCATTGGAGGGCGCATTCTCAATCGACGTCATCGCATTGTTAATCGACTCGATCACCTGCTGCAACAAACCTACGTGGCGATCATTTATCAGCACATCGTTAACGCGCGCCGAACTGCTCGTGGCAAGTTCCACCAGCTGAGCGCGTAAGGCGTCGAGTCCCTCGCCCTTGTTGGCGGAAATAAAGAGGTCGTCGCGCGTTTGTTTAAGTTCATCGGCCGTTTGTTTAACAAGATCGACTTTGTTTTGCACCGTCAGAACTTCGACCGCCCCAAAGCGCGCGCGCATGGATTCGGCCAGTTCGTCCGAGTGCGCCGCACCCGCGCTTGCATCGTTGATCACCAGAACGCAATTGGATTGTTCCACGATTGACTCGGCCAGTTGAATTCCCTCAATTTCGATCTGGTCGTCGCTGCTGCGCATGCCGGCAGTGTCGTAGAGTTTAAAGGCGATGCCTTCCATGTGCAGCGTCTCTTCCAGGTAGTCGCGCGTCGTTCCCGGCGTGTCCGATACAATTGCGCGCCGGCGACCGAGCAGGGCGTTCATCAGTGAGGATTTGCCGGCATTCGGGAAACCGATCAGGCCGACGTGATAGCCGTTCCGCAAAATATGTGCAGATTCGTAGGACTCGGTCAGTTCGCGGCAAACCTGACCGATTTCGTCGAGTTGGCGGCGCAGGTCGTTTTTGTCGACAAATTCGAGGTCTTCCTCACTGAAGTCCAGTTCCAATTCGAGCAGTCCACAGACGTCCATGAGCCGGTTGCGGATCTCCGCGAGTCGCCTTGTGAACCCGCCCGTCAGTTGCCGCGCCGCGGCCTGTGCGCCCGGCGTTGATACGGCGTGGATCACGTCTGCGACAGCTTCCACCTGGGTAAGATCCAGTTTGTTGTTCAGGAAAGCCCGTTTGGTGAATTCGCCCGGTTCCGCCGGCCGCGCTCCCTGCCGCACAAGCGCTGCGACGATGTTGCGGGCCACGATTTGCCCGCCGTGGCAGCCGATTTCCACGCTGTCCTCGCCCGTGTACGAGCGCGGCGCCCGGAATACCGATGCGGTCACCGTGTCGACAATCGAGTCGCCGTCGACAAATGCGGCGTAGTGAATAGTGTGTCCATCCGCTTGGGAGAGATCCGTGCGGCTTCGCAGGCAGGGCTGAACAAGATCGAAGGCGGCGGGCCCGGAAACGCGAATAACGGCAAGACCCCCGGTTCCCGGCGGCGTGGCCAGCGCACAGATAGTATCGGCAACAAGCATTCTATATCGTCCGTGAATAACTCCAATGATGCGGCGCTGATCCACAATACGCAGTTTCAGCGCTTCCACTTCCACAGAATCTCCTCGACGAACGACTATGCGCGTGAATTACTGCGCGACAAGTCGCACGTCATCGTTACCTCCGATTTTCAGTGGCAGGGGCGCGGCCGCAACCAGACGAACTGGGTCGGCGAGCACGGCGAAAATGTCTATTGTTCTTTCGGCATCCGCCACCGAACCAGTCCGCCGCTGGGCGCGCTGATAGCTTTCCAGGCCGCGGGCTGCCTGGCCGCCATGACGGCCATTCAGCAGCACGCCGAAAAAATCGAACTGCGCCTCAAGTATCCGAACGACATCTACGCCGAACTGCCCGAGGGCGGCTGGCGCAAACTCTGCGGCGTGCTTGTCGAGCACGAATTCCTCGGCAGCGCCTGTGTTTCCACCGTTCTGGGCGTCGGCATCAATATTAACCAGCGCAGTTTCGGCTCCGCCCTGTCGCACAAAGCCGCCTCGCTGCATCAGCTCGGCTATTCCGTCGACATCGATCACATTGCCGAGTCGCTTATCCAGAATATTTCGTTCCTGCTGACGCGCAGTGCTTCCAACCTGATGCAGGCATGGAAACAGGAGCTGGACATCGTCGGCCGCCGCGTTTCTCTCCTGGCCGACGGCAGCGACTGGAATGTACTCGACATGCTGACGGACGGGCGTTTGCATCTGCGCAGCGCCGAGGGCGACGGCGAACGATTTATCGACAACGGCGATTCCATTCTGTACGACCTCCAACCCGGGAGCGCCCGCTCATGATAGCCGCACTGGACCTGGGCAACAGCCGCGCCAAACTGTTCTATGTGGGCCGGCCGCAACCGACCGTTTTCAGCTATGGCAACAGCTGGCCCGGCGCGCTGCTGCGCGAACTGGACGACGCGCGCGGCGACCTGCCGATCCGCCTCGGTATTTCCTCGGTCAATCCCGCCGCGTACGATGCGCTGGCGGCGGCCTGGCCGCAGGACTCCGAAGATGAAATGATCGAGGCGCGCCGCCTGCTTGTCCTGCACTCGCCGATCAACTTCGGCTCCGTCACCGGCATGGGCGACGACCGCAAACTCGGTCTCATTGGCGCATTGATTGTCGGCCCGCCGCCGCTGATCACCGTCGACTGCGGCACGGCCATCACGATCAATACCGTCGACGCGGGCGCCGTCTGCCGCGGCGGCGCAATCATGCCCGGTTTCGACACACAATTGCGCGCGCTGCACGACTACACGGGTCAGTTGCCGCGGCTGAATGCGCAGAACATCAACCTCTGGCAGGGCGCGACGACCGAGCAGGCGATGCTCGTGGGCGTGATACGTGGAACGAGCGGCGCCGTCGCCTCGATCTGCCGCAGAATTCAGGCTTCGATGCCCGCCGCGCCGACGATCTTTATCACCGGCGGCGGGGCTGAGTTGCTCTACGCCCAGCTGCAGGAACACCAGCTCAAAACGCGCCTGCTGCCGGACCTCGTCGGCGCGGGACTTCTGGCTCTGCTACAGGCTTCGACGCGTTAGGCCGGTCGCCTCCTCCACACGCGGGACTGTTTGTCTTTTCACTTGTTTACCGGCATACATCACATACACCTTGTATGCTTTTTACTGAGATGCACCACATTCCGTTTTTCCAGCCCTGAAATCCGCCTTTTGGAGCTATTATTGCACGGCTCGTCGCCAGGCGGGCCTGCTTCTAAATTCAATGACTGCGGGAATCACATGACGCGTCCGGCCCTGATACTCCATGGCGGCGCCGGCGACATCCGGCGCGAGAACATCAGCCTCGAACTTGAAGTTGAAATGCGTTCAGCGCTGCGCCGCGCCGCGGCGCAAGCCTGGAACATTCTGGTCAAAGGCGGTGCGGCGCTCGACGCGGTGGAAAGCGCCGTGTGCGCCATGGAAGATGCGCCGCAGTTCAATGCCGGCCGCGGCTCCGTGCTCAACGCCGCCGGGCAGTTTGTCATGGATGCGTCCATCATGGACGGCCGCAACGGCGCGGCGGGCGCGCTGGCTTCCGTCCTGCGGCTCAAAAACCCGATCTGCGCGGCGCGCGCCGTCATGGAAAGCGGCAAGGTCGTTTTCATGCAGGGCCCCTCCGCCGAGCAGTTTGCCGCGGCGCGTGGCTGCGAACTCGTCGACGGCAGCTATTTCTACACCGAACGCCGCTGGAACTCCTGGCTCAAACTGCGCGGCGCGGGCGATGTGCGCCTCGATCACTCCTCGCCCGGACAGACCGCGGACGCCGGCGCTGAAGGTCACGGCACCGTCGGCGCGGTGGCGCTCGACGCGTCCGGCAATCTGGCCGCGGCTACATCCACCGGCGGCATGACGAACAATTTGCCCGGCCGCATCGGCGACTCGGCGCAGAACGGCGCGGGCACCTGGGCGCGCAACGGCGTCTGCGCCGTCTCCTGTACAGGCACCGGCGAGTCTTTTATCCGCGCCAATGCCGCACACGACCTGGCGGCGCGCCTGGAATACGGACGTCAGGAACCGGAAGCCGCCGGGCGGGCCGTGTTGGAAACAGTTGCGCGCTACGGCGGCGAGGGCGGACTGATTGCGCTGACGGCCGCAGGCGCTCCACTGCTGCTCTGCAATTCCGCCGGAATGTACCGCGCCATGCCGGATGCCGACGGCAGGATACTCACCGCAATATTCGCCGATGAACAGTTGAGTTGACGAGATAGAGATGTGTGGCCGGGTGATGCCGCCGCTCAGCGGACGGTGCCGAAAACATTGGCCGCGCCGAGACCCACCAGCGCGTCGTAGCCGCCGAATCCCGGCTCGCGGTAATACACAAACGCCATGTATGTGTGGCCGGCCGATTGTGTGTTGCCCTCGTATTCTTCAAAGTTCAGTTCGTCAACGTGACCCGAGTCGACGTCCAGATCGCCCGTGGCGTACATGTAGTTGTGCCGCCCGCGGCGCACCCACTGGCGCAGGCGGTAGAGGCGGCTTTCTTCGTCGTAGTGCAGTTGCCATTCCGGCGTGACGCGCCAGTTGTTGAACGAGCCCGCCACATAGAGGTCCAGCCTGGTCGGCGTGCCCTCCGGATCAAAGATGAACTCGTAGGGCACGTAGTCGTCGTAGGAGCCGAAGACGTTGCGCGTCACCAGCGCGCCGTCGTCGTCGTTCTCAAAATAGTCGCCGTTGCGCCGCAGGTCGGCAAAAGGCGACTGCAGCGGCTCGCTCGAAACCGGGTAGCGCGCGGTATTGGTCAGGTCCAGAATGCGATAGGCGTTCTCCGTCGGCACCTCGCGGATCGAGAAGCGTTTGACCGCTCCGGCAAAACCAAAGACGCTGGTCTTGCGCCGGCTGCCCTCCGGCCGCCGCGGGAAAAAGCTGAAGGCATTGTCCGCGTTGACGATCATCGGCTCAAACCAGCGGTGATTGCGGTAAAAAACCACGCTGTGCAGCCGGTCGTCGAACATGTTTGACGGCGTCGTCACCTCCGCGTCCAGCTGATGCGCTATCGGACTGACCGGCGCCTGCGGATTGTAAAAGTCGGTTGAGATGCCCATCTCGCAGCGCGTGCGTCCTTCCACCACAAAAAAGCGGCACTCCGCCGGCACCGCCTCGGGATTGTCGTAGTCGAAAACTTTGGCTTTCCAGTTGCCCGAATACTCAAACCTGATCTGCAGCCCCGGAACCTGTAGCGTGCCGCGGTGCGTAAAATAGGCGCTGTGCTGCGCGCCCTGGTACCAGTCGATGTTGGACGTGCGCAGGCTCTGGTCGTTGAGGAAGATGTTGTCCGACTCGTTCCAGAATGCGTCGCAGTGCACAAACTGGACGTAGAGCGAAGGCGTCAGGTCGGAAGCCGCGTCGATTTCAATCGTCACGACGTCGCTGCTGAGCGGCACGCCGTACTGCCCCGCGCGCGTGTCCAGCTGCACGATCGGCGGCAGGGTTTCATCGCGCCCGCCGTAGGCGCGGATCCCGACTATCCGCGTCGGTACGCGGATGTCCGCCTCGTCGCCCGCCCGCAGACCCGGGCCTTCCGGTGCGCTGACAAACAAGAGAAAACACAGTAAGAGTCGGCCAAGTCGTTTCATGCAATTGTCGGGTGCAAATTGAGTGCGGCAGCCGGAAAACATTGCGCTGCCCGAACATACACGAAAAGCCGCGCAAAAAAAGGTAAAGCCGCGTCGCCGGAATCCTCCGGTGGGCGAATCCATGGCAAAAATCGCTCCAAAACCGCTCACAATGTCGCGGCGCCGGCTGGCGTCTACCGGGGTGTTTGCCCGCCGCGGGCGGAACGCTGCGCCGAACGCGCCAATGAAATTCCGGGAACACAATTACAGGACGTCGCAATGTCGAATGATTTGATGCAAGGCATGGAAGAAGAGATCGCCTGGTGGGAAAACGAGCTCACAAAGCACAGCGCTGAAGATCTGCTGAAAGGCTACGACGAGAACAGCTGGACGCTCGGTCAGGTCTACTGGCACGTGTACATGTCCGCGTCATTCTTTTTCAAAATGGGCGGGCGCTGTTTTTCAGCTGAAAAAACCGAGGCGCCGCTGACGGACGAGGGCGTGGAACTGTTCAAAACCAACAGTTTTCCGGCCGTTAAAATCAAGGTGCCGGAGCGTTTTGCGCACGTGCCGAACCAGCCGGCGGACCTGGATGAAATTCGCAAAGGCCTGCGGCTGGACCGCGAAATGGCGCTTGCGCTGGCGGAGCGATTGCCGGACATGGATCCCGATCGCAAGCTGGAACACGCCATTTTTGGCTGGATCAACGCCGAGCAGTGGTTCCGCGTGGCCATCCTGCATTTCCGGCATCACCGCCGCCAGAAAGGCTGGATCGACGAAGCGCTGCAGAAGGACGCCTCCCCCTCCTGATCTGAAATTTCAACAGCCATTTTTGTTTGTCAACGGGTTGGCGGCGTCAGGGCGCAGCGCAGCCGCACAATTTCCGGAGCCAGCGTGAAAAGCACAGAATACCCGGCCCTGTTTGCCGATGTCAAAACGATTGCGGTGCACGGCATGTCGCGCGCGGCCAACAAACCGTCGCACTCTGTGCCGCGCTACATGCACGAGCAGGGGTATGAACTCTTCCCGATCAATCCATATGCGGACGAGATTCTGGGGCTCAGGGTGTATCGCAATCTGTTGGACATCCCGGAGCGCATCGACCTGCTGAACGTGTTCCGTCCCTCCCATCAGGTAACCGCCGTGGTGGAGGAAGCGCTGGAGCGCCGCCGGCTGCGCGGCGACATCGACTACATCTGGCTGCAACTCGGCATTATGAACGACGAGGCGCGCGCTATGGCCGAGGCCGCCGGCATCGCCTTTGTTCAGAATCGCTGCATTTACGTGGAACACCTGCACGCCGTCCCGGGCTGAACGGCATGATTCTCACGCCAGCTGATCGATGGCGCAGCGCAGGTTGATGCGCGCCTGTTCTTCGCGTTGAGCACGCATCGGCGCGGTCTGGTAGATGACGTCGCGGGCCAGGAAGTTTTCGAGAATGGCGCGGCGTTTGGGGCGGAAAATCAGGGCCGGAACCCAGCTGTATTCGCGCCGGATGTCCCGCTCGTATTCGTCGTAGCGCGCGCCGTCCGCGCCGAGGATGGACAGGTCGATGTCCGTGATGATTTCACAATCCGCGTCGCCGCCTGCTTCATGCTTTTTGGTGGCCATGATCAGATGCTCGATGCGCGCGGAATCGGCCGCCAACACGCCCATTTGCCGCGCACACTGCCGCGCGCACTCGGCGCTTTTTTCCTCGTTGTCGCCGGATCGCGCCTTGTATACCACATCGTGAAACCACAGCGCCGCCTCGATCACATCACGCCGGTGCGTGTCTGTAAAGTCATATAAATCAAGCAGATCCAGACACTCGGCTACGTGGCGCCAGTTGTGGTAGTGCCGTCCTTTATCGCCGTAGCCCGCATCCAGCAGCGCGTAGACGGCTTCCACGTCCCGCCGCGCTCCGATGCGGTTGCACAATTCCCGCCAGCGCTGTTCCATGATATTTTAAAACCGCTTTTGTTTGTCGCCGCGGTCGGGGTGGACCGCCGCCGGGTCAGTTGACGCTGCTGACGAGCATATCGTTGCAGTCGAACGTAAAGGCGCGTCCCTGTTCGCCGCCGCCGAAATCCAGGTGGAAGGAAATGGTGCACAGTCCCACGTCGCTTTTGTAGTTGTGCACCCAGAGTTCGTTGCTGCTTTTGGCGTCCAGATTGACGATAAAGGGCTCGGGCAGGCCTTCCATGTTGATGACGATCTGGCTTTGATTTTTGGAGATCGGGTACATGCCTTCGCCGTTGAACTGGGTCTGGATGTCCAGGCGCAGTTCGGGCGTCATGCCGACGAATTCGAGAGAGAGGTAGAGATTTCCGGCTTCGTTGCGCACGGAGTTCACAAAGGCGGTTTCATCGCGGCCGTTGACGGTGGCGTTCGCCAGGCCGATCAGCAGCTCGGGCTGTGCGCCGGCCTGCGTGTAGGCCAGCATGCGGCCGCCGGAAACGCGCGCTTCCTCGCCCGCCGCAAACTTGATCAGTGCGTCGCGGTAATCGGCCACGGCGGCGTCAAACACGGCGTGGAAGGCGTCTTTCAGGCGCTGCTCGTACCAGCGGCCCAGCGGCGCGCGGTAGAAGTCGACGAATTTGGTCACGGCGTCGCGGTCCATCGTGCCGTAGGCAAAGGCGATCGCCTGCAGCGCCTCGCCCGTCAGGAAGTTGTCGAGGCGGGCGTACATCGAATCCAGGCCGGTCCGGATGTCGTCCGGCCGCATGCGCAGCGAATCCGGCTGCAGGTCGTTGAGAATTTCCATGGTCGGCCGCGTGGCGTCGGTCAGGATGCGCGCGCCGGCGGCTCCCGCGCCGCCTTCTATCAGGCGGTACTGCTCCATCATCGCCGAATCGGTGGCCACGTCCCGGTTAAAATTCTTGCGCACTTCCGCCGCGGCGGGATCCAGCGCTTTGGCCAGGCGTGCACGCATGGCGCGGTTGTTTTTGTCGCGCAGCGCCGCGGCGATCATTTCCAGCGAATCGCCCGGGACCTGTGAATTCAGGAATCCGCAGAGCGCGCGGTAGAGTTTGTCGTCGGCAAAGGCGTTGCCGATGAGCGTGCGGAACGGGGCGCGGTCCACTTCCGGCAGCGTGTGCGCATAGGGCAGCAGATGCGCCTTGAGCGCCGCATTGCGGCTGCGCAGCTCGCCCGCCAGCGCGGCTGCGCCGAGCAACTGATTTACCGGCGCGTAACTGACTTCGGCGCTCGCGGCTTGCGGTTCTTTGGACGAGCAGGCAAACATGCAGAAACAGAGGACGGCCGCGCAGGCGGCCGCCGTAGATTTGATCGGGATTCGAACCATGCAGGAATTCTTTACTTTTCCGTTTTGTCGGAATTGTTGAACATGTTGTTCAGGTAGGCGAACTGCCTGTCGACGTTGAAGTACAGCTCGACGGTTTCACCTGTGTTTCCGTCCTTTGCCGTCATCAGGTCGTAGTTGCTGCCTCCATGCGGCACAAGGGCCTGCTGCACCGTCTGCAACTCGAGCAGGTGCAGAATGTAGTAGGTTTCATCCGTGGAAATCACGACGAAGGCCGTTTCCGGCGTCTCGCCGTCGCCCGACGCAAAAATGGACTTGACCAAACCGCGGTACATGGATCGATGGTGATTGGCTTTGGTTACGTCGCCCAGTCCTTCATAGGCGGCGATGGCGTAGAGGTGCGCTCTGATATTCACGTAGGAATGCGCCAGCAGTCCCTGTAAAATCTCGGCCGCTTTTGCAAAGTTTGAGTCGTTGAGCGCCGCCCGCACCAGGCTGAGCCCGTCCTCGTCCTTGCCCGTCAGTTTGTCGCTGCCGTAGGGATTGTAGAGCGGCGATTCGGAGAAAGCCATGCGGAAATCCGCAAAATCGATGGCCGTGTCCCCGTTTTCAATGCGCTCCAGATAGAGCTCGTAGCGCGTCGGTTCCACAGCCGCGCCCTTACCGTCGTCGGGCGATTGTTTTGTCGTGCTTTTTGTGCCGGAACATGCCGCCGCCAGAATCATCAGCGTCGCCAGCGCGGCCAACATTCCGGGTGCCAGAAGTTTTCTCACCGTTGTGTACTCCTTCATGCAGTGTCTTGCCTTTCCGCCTCGGGAATTTGCGCAGTTCAGACGGCGCTTTCTTTGTAGGAATAACGCGGCTGCCAGTTGTTGACGCCGTCCGCCAGTTGTTCGATCATGTGCCAGATGCCGCTGTATGTGTCGCCGGGTCCAAAGAAGTCGGCCGTCAACCGCTCAATGCGGCCGTCCTCGTGTTTGCGGAAGGTCGACATGCCGGGCCAGTAATAGCGTTTGCCGTCCATCTCGGGATGAAAACCCATGTCGGCCGTAAAGCTGTTGTCCGCGGCGGACACGAGCGGGAAACGCCAGTTGCGGCTTTCGGCGAACTCGGCCTGCGTCGCGACCGGATCGGGCGAAACGACGTAGAAGGGCGCGCGATCGTGAAGGTGTTCGTAGATGCCGTTGAAACCGTCGGCCCAGAGCGTGCAGTACGAGCAGCGTTTGCCCATGTTGTGTATCACCATCAGGTCGTTGCGGTCGCCGAACAGTTCCGACAGTTTGACTGCGCCGTTCGGGCCGGCAAAGGTGTAGTCCTGCACGGATTCCATGTGGAACTTGTCCTGGAGCAGCTCCTTGCGTTTGGAACGCAGGTTGCCGATCTCTTTTTCCAGGTGTTCCAGTTCTTTTTCGATATCAATGCCGTTGATTGACATGGGAGGTACCTCGGTAGGGAAACGGGTTCTGTTGTTGGTCCAAACGATCCGGCGGAAGGCCCTTTCCGCCGCTGTCCTGACTGCCCTTGCACGCCGGCAGCTCGTACGTCGTTATAGCCCGTATGCAAAAATACACCTGGTTTCTCGGATGCCCGGAGTGGGGCAATGCCTATTGGTCCAGGAATTTTTTCCGTCCGAAAAGTCGCCCCGACAGCTACCTTGCGCAGTACGCCGACGTGTTCAACACGGTCGAGGGCAATACGACTTTTTACGGTATTCCGCGTCCGGAGACGCTGCGCCGCTGGCGCGATTCCGTGCCGGAGAGCTTTCGATTCTGTTTCAAATTTCCGCGTATCATCAGTCACGAACGCCGCTTGCAGGAAGTGCAGGCGCCGCTGGAGGACTTCCTGGCGGCGCTGGACGAGATGCGCGATCGCCTGGGGCCGACCTTTCTGCAGCTGCCGCCCACCTTCGGCGCGGCCGAGTTTGACGTGCTGGAAGACTTTCTGCGCCGTTTGCCGCGACATCTGCGCTACAGTCTGGAGTTGCGCCATCGGGACTACTTTGACCGCGGTGACGTCGAGGCGGCGCTGGACGAGGTACTGGACGACTTGAGCATCGACCGCGTCTTTTTCGACTCACGTGTTTTGCACGCATCGCGTGTGCGGGACGAAGATACGAGAGTTGCAAAGTCGCGCAAACCGAAAACCCCGCAGCGCACGCAGGTTATCGCGCGCCATCCCTTTCTGCGCTTCATCGGGTCAAACGATCCGGCCGAATCCGAAAACGCGCTGCGCGAGTGGGCCGGGCGGACGGCGGCGTGGATACAAGCCGGCCTGGAGCCCTACATCTTCATTCACACGCCGAACGATCATCACGCTCCCGCCCTGGCACGGAGTTTCCACGGCATGGTGCGCGAACTTCTACCGGAGTTGTCCGGTCTGGCGGAATTTCCAATCGAGCGCGCCGGGCCGCACATGGAAACGCCGTCTTTATTCGCTCAGGATTGACGTCGGCGGAACGTTCCTGGCGGCGACCATCCGCCGCGGCAGGCTGACACGGAAGCAGGATCCGACGCCGAGGGAGCTTTCGCACTTCACCTCTCCCTGCATGGCTTCACACAGCATTTTCACGATGGAGAGGCCCAGGCCGGAGGAGTGTTCGCCCATGGTCGGGCGGGCCGTCAGGCGCTGGAATTTTTTAAACAGGCGCTTCTGATCTTCCACGGAGATTCCCGGGCCTTCATCCTCCACTTCCACCGTGACCTGCTCTTCGTCGCTGAGGATGCGCACAAAAATGGCCGAGCCGGGCTCGGAGTATTTGATCGCGTTGGAGATCAGATTGTCGATGATTTGCCGCGTGCGCATGCAGTCCGCAAACAAGGTGTCGTCGTTCAGCGAGTCCGCAAACTCCAGCTTCAGCTCTTTGTTCTCCAGTGCGTTGGCCTGAACGCGAATGATGTTCTCCAGCAGTTCGGCCATCCTGAATCTCTCGGGCGCCAGGACGATGCGGCCGTTTTCAATGGTGTTGATTTCCAGCAGATTGGTGATCAGGTTAATCATCGAGCCGGCCAGCTCAACGATGTCGGACGCCATTTCGCGGCTCTCGGTGTCCACCACCTCGCGTTGTTGTATGCCGCGCCCCAGCAGGGCGATGGAGGACAGCGGGTTCTTGAGGTCGTGGGCGGCGATGCCCAGGATGTCGTTTTTCTCGTCGTTCAGCTTGGCCAGCGCCGCATTCTGTTTGGTCAGCTGTGCGTTGGCGTTTTCAATTGCCAGGGCCTGGCGCTCCAGCTGTTCTTTCTGCTCGAGGATTTCGCGGTTGGCTTGCTGCAGGTCGACGTTGCGCAGGCGGTAAATCTCTTTTTCCTTTTCGGCGCTTTCCAGCTCGTAGCGCAGCTGCAGGTCCGCTATCATTTTGGTCTGCTCGCGCGACACCTGCGATTCGTTCAGTTCGTTGTACAACCTCAGGTTATTGTAAGCTTCCGCGTGATTGCCGAGCGCCGCATGAGCGCCGGCCAGAGACTTGTGCGCGCCGATAATGTACGCCACCATGCCGGCATCTTCGGCAATCTTGAGTGAGCGCTCCAGTACGGCCAGCGCTTCTTCACCGCGCCCCAGCTCGGTGTGCACCAGGCCCAGGTTGTTGAGCACGTGCGCCATCTGTGCGCCGTTGCCGCTGCGCTCGCAGAGCTGCTGCGCCTTCAGCAGAAAACTCAGAGCGTCTTCGTAGCGCCGCTGGTCGATGTAAATGTTCGCGATGTTGCCCAGCGCGCTGGCCTGGCCGTGGACGTCCTCCAGCTCGCGCCGGATAGTCAGCGATTGTTCCTGGCACTCAAGGGCGGCGCGGTATTGTCCCTGCGTCTGGAAGATATTGCCCAGGTTGCCAAGCGTTACCGCCTGACCGTAGGTGTCGTCGATTTCCATGCGCACTTCCAGACTCTTCTCGTAGTAGGAGCGCGCCTTTCTGTATTCTTCGATGCGATAGTAGGCATTGCCGATATTGTTGAGAGCGATGCCGGCGGCACGGCGATTCTTCTGCTCCTCGGCCAGGCGCAGACTGCGTAAGTAATACTCTATGGCGTATTGGTAGTCGCCCATTTCCTTGTAGGCATTTCCCATCAGGTTGAGGGACATAACAAGGGAGTTGATGTCCCGGTGTTGCTCAAAGTATTCGGCCGCCTTTTTCAGACAGGAAAGCGCTTGATTGTAGTCGCCGATGCGGTAGTACAGCAGCCCCAGCATGTTGATGGTTTTGTAGCGCCGCTCCGTGTTTTCCTGAATGGTGAACTCATGTAGCAGCTTCTTCATGATCTCCAGGGCGTCGCTGAACTTTCCCTGGGCTTCCAGGCAGCGCGCCTTGGCAAGTTGCGATTCGGCGATCATGCCGGAATCATTCAGTCGTCGTGCGCGTTTACCCGCCGATTGCGCCAGCGTCCAGGCGCGCTGCGGTTCGTTCCGTCTAATCGCATGTACTTCTTCACACAATGCGATTATGTCCTGGCGTTCACGCTCGTTGTCGGGTAACACTACACTTGCACTGCTGGCCATCACCGGGTCTTGTCTTCAAAAGTATTGGGCAACCTGTTACAACACGTTCGGGTGCGAATCAGTGTTCGTCTTTTCTGTCGTTCGGGCCGGACCGAGAGTCGTAGCTCTTGTGGTTTGCTCTGTAATCGTGGCGGGCCTTTCAGCCGCCAAACGATAAAGATATTCAAAATTTTTATACCTGCGCACCATTCCCACAAAAAGACCCGCATCATTAATTGAACAGCAGGTAAATTCTGTCGGCGGCGCGGCGCTTCCCTGAGTGCCGCTGTCGGTTTTTGAGCTATTTTCCGCTTCTTTCATTCAATAAACGGGGAGCGCGGCATGACGCAGAACTCGGATTCCGGCGATAGCGGCGGCGCCCGCCCGGCGCTGTTTGCATTGGCCGTCCTGACGGGATTTCTCAACATTCTCATTCTGTGGATCTTCACCGCAGTTTTCAATCATTGATTCGGTATAATAAAAACAGGCGGTTGCGTGCATTTTGTCGATTGGAGTATTCTGCTGGCTTTCCTGCTTTTTACCATCTGGGACGGGTGGCGCAAGTCCGGCAGTCAACACAGCATTGAAGACTATTTTCTGGCCGGGCGCTCAATTCCCTGGTGGGCCGCCGGCATCTCCGTCATGGCCACCCAGGCGTCCGCCATCACCTTCATCGGCACCACCGGGCAGGCCTACGTGGAGGACATGCGTTTCCTGCAGGTCTACCTCGGAATTCCCTTTGCCATGGTGATCCTCAGCCTGACGCTCGTGCCCTACTACCGGCGTATGCGCAATTTCAGCGCCTATGAAGTCCTGGAAGAACGCTTCGGCAAAGCGACGCGTCTGACGACGAGTTTCCTCTTTCTCCTCTCGCGTGGACTGGCGCTCGGTTTTACAATCGCCGCACCATCCATCGTGCTCTCCCTGCTGCTCGGCGTCAAACTTGATATTACCATCCTCGTCGTCGGACTGATCGCCACCGTCTACACGATGGCCGGCGGCATCGCCGGCGTCATCAGCACCGACATACGCCAGATGGGCATTCTCATGTTCGGCCTGCTCTTCTGTTTCGGCTGGATCTTCTGGAGCCTGCCCGCCGAGGTCTCCGCGGGCGACGCCCTCAACGTAGCCGGTACGCTCGGAAAACTCAATGCGCTCGATCTGAGTTTTGACATGGGCGAAAAGTACAACGTCTGGAGCGGCGTGCTCGCCGGCATCTTCCTCATGCTGTCCTATTTCGGCTGCGACCAGACGCAGGTGCAGCGCTACCTCAGCGCCCGTTCGCTGAAGGAGGCGCAGGGCTCGCTGATGATGACGGCTTTTGCCAAGGTGCCGATGCAGTTTATCATTCTGCTGCTCGGCGTCATGCTCTACGTCTTCTACGTCTTCGCGCCGGCGCCGCTCTCCTTCCGCAGCACGGAGGTGAACCTCGACGAGCTGCCCGACCGTCCAAAAATCGAAGCTCTGCAGGCCGAGCACGCCCAGGCGCACGAGGCGCGCCGCATCGCCGCGCTTGAAATGCTGCACTCGGCCGACGGTCAGGCCGGCCGCAGCGAGTTCCTGCGGCAGGACGCCAAAGTGGTCGAACTGCGCAGCCGCGAACAGCAGATCATGAGCGCCTCCATCGACAATCCCGATGACACCAACTTCATCGTCCCCTGGTTCATTCTGCACGAAATGCCCGGTGGCTGGGGCATCATCGGTCTTATTATCGCCGGCATTTTTGCGGCCGCGCTCTCCAGCATCGACAGCACGCTCAACTCACTGTCCACCGTAACAATCGTCGACTGGTACCGCCGCCTGGGCGACGGCAAGGGCAGCGATGCGCACTACGTCCGCAGTTCGCGCGTGGCCACGGTGCTCTGGGGTTTGCTGGCGACCGTCTCGGCCCTGTTGGTCTCGCGTTCCGAAGGTTCGATCATCGAGCTGGTCAACCAGGTCGGCAGCTACTTTTACGGTTCAATTCTGGGTGTTTTTGTCCTGCTGCTGTGGGTGCGCCGCGCCAATGGTTTCAGTGCCTTGCTCGGTCTGGCCTGCGGCATGTTCACCGTTTTCCTGGGCGACTCCGTTTTCGACAACGGCGCGGGTGTGTTTCTGATCGATCTGCCGGGTTTACAGCTCGCTGCATCCGGCCTCGCCTGGGGCGCCGAACTACCTGCCGGCTTCAGCAAAAGCATCGAATACCTCTGGCTCAACCCGCTGGGCGCGGGCGTGGTGGTTGTGGTTGGCTGGCTCTTCGGCCGTCGTTCCACCTGATTCTGACCTGACGCCTTGAGTGCTCGCTGCGCTTCGCCCTCGGCTTGCCTGATTTTTTGTTTGTCGCGCAGCTGGAAGCTGCGAGGCTCTGCGTTCGTTTGCCCCGTCCCGGCGACTCTGCGCTTCAATCTGCGTGACAAACAAAAGCGGATTTAAAAGACGCGTACAGAGCGTACGCATTCAGGTTCAATTCGAACGGCAGGCCCGCCGTGAGAGCGCAAAAAACAAACGCCGGAACGACCTTGCGATCGCCCCGGCGTCTGCGTTAAACCAAAGCATAAAGACAGATTATCAGCGGACCACGATCATGCGGCGGCTGAGTGCCTCGCCGTCGACGATGACCGTGTAGGAGTAGGTGCCCGAGCCCAGTTCGAGCGCTGTTGCGTCGATCTGAACATTGTGGCGGCCGGCCGGCATGGCGGCATTCAGCGGAGTTGCCACCTGGCGTCCGAACATGTCGCGCACGATCAGCTGAACCTGCGCCGGGCGCTTGAGTTCAAAGCCGATGGTCGACACGCCGCGGAAGGGGTTCGGGTAGTTCTGCTCCAGACGCAGGCTGCTCGTTTCCGTTACGCCGACGCTCGTGGGACCGAAGTCGCCAACTTCGACGGCCTCGGAAGCCAGTGCGTCGCCGCAGTCACATTCAACCAGCACGCGATACCAGCCCACGTCGGAGCCGCTCGTGATGTGCGTCGCGAATTCGTTGGCGTTTTCACCGACAATGTTGTCCCACTGCGAGTTGTCGGCGCTGTACTGCCACTGGTAGGTGCAGGCGCCTTCGCCGGTTGCGCCGACGTTCAGTTCAAACAGCTCGTTGAAGTCGAAGTTCTGACCGGCTTTCGGGTGCGAGGGCTGCTCCGTGATAGCCGTCTCGGCGCTCAGCGCCAGCGTCACCGTCTGCGATTGCACCTGGCCGCAGCCGTTGACCGCCACCACGTAGTAGTCGCCCAGCTGAGCGTCGGAGACATTGTCAATCGTCAGCTCGCTGCCGCCCGTCTGCAGGTCCGTGCCGTTGAAGAACCAGCTGTAAGCCGTTCCGTCGACGCCGGGGTTGGACAGAGCCACCGTAAAGACGGCCGTTTCGCCCGCGCAGACGTTCATGGCTTGCGGTTGGGTCGAGATGACCGGGGCCGTTTGCACCGTCACGCGGCCCGGATTAGAAACCGTCGTTACGGAGGCGTCGTTGACCAGCGTGATGCGCACCTTGAAGGCGTCGCCGTCGCTGTAGTCGCTCGTGCAATAGCTCGCCTGGTCGGCGCCCGCGATCGGGTTGTCGTTGTTGTCCAGCCACTGCAGGTTGACGTCCTGGCCGCCCGCGTCCCAGTTGACGAGGAAGCAGACTTCCTCACCGTCGCAGGTCGTGATGTCGGCCGGTTGCGTGATAAAGCTGATTTCGGCGATGTCGATTTCCAGCGAAGCGCGTTCGGAATCCACCGAGCCGCAGTCGCAGGTGACGCGCAGGCGGTAGTCGGACGCGCGGTCGTCGCCCGTCACGCCGGTAATCGTCAGCGTTTTGGTGTCGGCGCCGGAGATGCGCTCACCGTTGATCAGTTGATCGTCGCCGCGGTACCACTGGTAGACGGCTCCGTCGCAGTTGGAAGCTCCGGTCCAGGAAGCCGTGCCGCCCGCAAAGACGCGCAGGTTTTTCTTTGAAACGATGGTCGCTTCCGGTGCGGGCTCGATCATCACTTCCACTTCCTGCGACCAGACTTCGCTGCACAGACCGATAACTTTAACGCGGTAGGTTCCGGCCTGCGACGCGCGGATGTTGTCCAGGCGCAGTTCGTCGTGGAAACCGCCGGGCAACGGCGAGTTGTCCTTGTACCAGCGATATTCCAGGCGGTCGTTGTCGTTGCCGGACTTGGGTGTGCCGATAGCGCCGACATAGAGCGACACGTCTTCGTTTTCACAGGCGGAGATGCCTTCCGGCTGCTGCAGGATCGTCACGGGATCGTGGATCACGAGGCGCGCCGGCTCCGTGTACACGCGGCGCGGGCATTCGCCGATCACGTAAGCGCGGTAGTAGCCTTCGTTCTTCTGCTGCACGGCGTCAAAGCTGATTTTGCCCGACGTAGCGCCTTCGATGTCTTCCCACTCCGTGCCGACGAGGCTGTACTGCCACTGCAGCGCGAGCGGCCCCGGGCCTTCGGCCATAAACTGGAAGCTTGCGGCGGCGCCCATGCAGACGTCCACCGAGTTCGGCTGATCCGTGATGTCCGGCAGCGGCGTGAGTTCCAGGCCGATGGCTTTGGACGTCACGTTCGGTTGGCATGCGCCGCCGACCACCACGTGGTAGCGGCCTTCGTCAGACAGCTGAACGGGGTTGATCGTCAGGTTCGGACCGACTGCGCCGTCAATTTCATTGCCGTTGAAGTACCACTGGTAGTAGAGGTCCGCACCCGAGGCTTGTACCTTGAAGGCTACGCCGTCCAGTTCGCAGGCGCTTTCCGGACCGGAGACCGACAGAATGCGCGGCAGTTCCTGCACCGTTACCAGCGCCGTCGACGAGGTCTTGGTGTCCTTGCACGCGCCGCCCACGAGGGCGCGGTAGCGGCCGTTGGCGTCAAAGTCGACTTCTTCCAGCTCAAAGATGCGTTCGTTGGCGCCTTTGATGCTTTGCCAGCCTTTGCCGTCGAATTTCTGCCACTGGTAGTTGAGGGCGCTGCCGGCGGCGCGGACTTCAATGTGTGCGTCTTCGCCGAAGCAGACTTTGACGTCGGCCTGCGGCTCCTGTGTGATTTGCGGCTGGGAATTGACCACCAGGTTGAAGGATTCGGATGTCGCTTCGTCGCAGTCGTTGGAAATCGTCACGTCGTATTCACCGGCGTCTTCCAGCCTGATGGCTTCGAAGTTCAGTGCGGACGAGGTCTGTTCTTCCAGCTCCTCGCCGTCTTTGCGCCACACAAACTTGAGCGCATTGCCTTTGTAGCCGAAGCCGATGCTGACTTCTTCGTTTTCGCAGGTAATCACATCTTTGCCGCCACCCGGCTGCTTGGTGATTTCCGGCATCAGGAAGAACGCCAGTTGCGCTTCGGTCGTAACGACGCCGCAGTCGTTGCTGAACACGGCGCGGTAGAAGCGGCCGTTGTCGCCGTCTTTCGGCGTAAAGCTGTAGCTGGCTTCGTTGGCGCCTTTGATGACTTCCCACTCTTCTTCGTCGCCGTCGAGTCTGGTTTCCCAGTGCACGTTCGGCGTCGGAACGCCGGACGCTTCGGCCTCGAAGGTCACTTTGTCGCCTTCGCAGGCTTCCACGTCTTCGATTTCGGTTTCGAGTACGGGTGTTTGGTGAATTGTCAGGCGCACTTCTTTGCTGACGACTTTGCCGCAGTCGTTGCTGATGACGGCGCGAAACATGGCGCCGTCAAAATCGCTGTCGACTTCTTCAATGAGCAGCGTCTCGCTGGTGCCTTCTTCGACTTCCACCCACTCTTCGCCTTTGGGACTAAAGGTTTCCCACTGAATGTCCGGAAAGGGGCGGCCGTCGACTTCCACGTAGAATTCGGCTTCGGAAGTTTCGCAGGCCGTGAAGTTGCGCGGCTGCTCAACGATGACGGCGGCGCGGTCCACGATCAGCTCCACTTCTTCCGTGAAGACTTCGCCGCAGCTGTTGGAGATGCGGGCGCGGTAGACATTGCCGTCCTGATCGGCCGAAGCGGCGGCAAAGACGAGCTGGCTGCCGCTTTCATCGAGTTTTTCAAAGCCGTCGCCGCGGTCCACCTGCCACTCGAAAGTCGGTGCGGGCGTGCCGGAAGCCACAACCGAGAAACCGGCTTTGTTGCCTTCGCAGACGACCAGTTCTTCGGGCTGTTCTTTGATGGCCGGCGCGCTGTTAACGGTGAGCGTAAACTCGTCGCTGAAGATTTTGTCGGCGTCATCGGCTGCCACGACTACGCGGTAGCGGCCGGCGTCGCTTTCGGCAACTTCATCGATGTAGAAGACGGAGGAAGTGACTTTCTGGGACTCCCATTCCAGGTCGACGAGCTTCTGCCAGTCGTAGGCCGGATTACAGCCGTTGACGTCGATGCTCCACTCGAGTTCATTGCCACTGCACACGGTTGTGTTTTTGGGCGACCCGAGGATTGTAGACGCGCCGACTTTGCGCGTTTTCGGGTTGTTGACGCCGTAGCAGGTAGCGCCGCCGCAGTTGTTGTTCAACTGCACGCCGTTGTCGAAAATCTTCGTCGTCGGATCGGTCGTGATGAACTTGAGGTCGTCCATCAGCGACGCATCATCGATATCGAACTTCAATGTTAACAGTTTAAACGTCCCGTCGATTGAAGCCGTACCGAGCGACTTCAACAGGGTAAGGCGTACATAACCCGACCCGGGCGACTGGGAAACATCTACGTCATCGTTAAGCAGGGACTGGTTTGCTTCGTACGCAGGTGAAAGATCCTGCGCAGTCAGTGCATCGGTGTTGTAGGAAATTCCGATTTCGCTATTGGTGATTTCCCACGCGTTTCCTTCCGACAACCTTACCCAAAGCTCGACTGTGTATTCTTCGCAATTCTTGCTGATGCGATGGTTCTGCAGTGAGAACTCAAGTTGGTTCTGTGCCTGTGCTGCTGTTCCCGCCATGCACAAGATGCAGGCAAGGGTTAAAGGCAAAATGAACCGTGATTTAAAACTAGGTATCAACATCTCCTGACTGCCTCGTAAGTATTAAAATCCACCGTTAAAGAGGTTGTTGTTAAAGTTTGAACTATAGTCTATCCTGCGCCTTTCGTTCGGGGGCGCCTGATTTGGCTTAACAGTTTGTTAAACAAACCGCAAACCAACAGTAATGTGTGTTTGGCAAAACTTCGGGGCACAGCATACCCTGGCCCCTGAGATGATTTCAGGGGATGTGGATAGCGTCTTTCACGCGATTCGGAGGGGGCTCGCGAAAGAAATCAAGTGCCAAAGAGAATCAAGGAACGCAGATCCCGGTGTTTGACCGGAGTCGATGATCAACGGCAAACCGCAATACAGCAGTTAACAAATCAATCATGCCGTTGTAGTCATCCAACGAAGACAAGCTGTGAATCCGTTCGTGCCATTCGACAGTACAAATTTACGAGGGAAAAATTTAAAAGCCGGGGGTAAATATTTTTCCCTTCGAAAAATTCCAGTACGACAGGTGCATTAAACGCTCGCATAACCTGGCTCAAAGATGCTGGAACGTGTTTGCTACAGGCCTATAACCCATCAAATCGAAAAGTGTAACAGAACTTTTTTTGTTAAGTGATGCCTGTTTGAATGGTTTGATATTAAACAGTTGCGGCGTCATCGTCCCGCAGTTTGTCGCGTCGGCGATCCG
Organism: bacterium; assembly: GCA_030430495.1. GTDB lineage: Bacteria > Bacteroidota > Ignavibacteria > Kapaibacteriales > UBA7675 > JAUIKM01. Next base: position 53,713 of record JAUIKM010000029.1, read on the forward strand.
CGCTGTCGCTGCAACCAGGCTGCCGGATTAGCAAGCTTTGTTTAAAAGCTTCCCTCCGCGGTAACATTCTCCGACTCATTCCAAATTGTCCTCATGTGCCGATTAAGTGCATTGAAGAAAATATGGCGCTTCTGAACTTTAATCGAAGTCCGGGCCCGCCGCGCCGCCGCCGCAGGTCGAACTCACAAAGCGTCGGCAATCGACGCATATCGCGTCGGCAATTCGTGTTAACATTTGTCGCGGAATGTGCGGATGTCGTCGGACGGGCGGAATTGACTGTGTGCGCTCTTTGACCCCTGGTCCATCATTGAGGCGAGCGGATGTTCCGCGACGGGCGGAAAAAAGTTGGGTCGCCGCTGTGTGGGGCGTTGCCAAAACTGCGCTGCGCGCGGAAATCTGGCGGGTTTTGCGGCCGTCCGCAGGCAACGGCGAAAAAAATTTGCGTCACTGGTGAAAATTTTGATTGAGACATCGGGCGGCGTACTTTGTCGATATGCAGGCACAAAAATGCAACACGCTAATAATCCATGTGAAACAGTGCCGGATTCGACTGATTGAAACCCGTGTCCACAATATCAACCGCCCGAACTGACTTCCTTCGTCTGGCTTGTATTGTCGGTGGATTGCTCTTTGCAGCGCCGTCCGCCTGGCTGCTCGCCGCGCCGCAATGGCTCCAGACTCCGGGTCCGCACTCCTCGGCTGCCACTTCCGTGGCGATCATGGACGGGGATACGATATTCATGGGGCGTTCAAACGGTGCGCTCTGGCGCAGTTACGACGGCGGGAACACCTGGAAAAACCTGCCGACGTTTTCCGACTACGTCGTGACGCTGGCCGCGTATCCGGGCGGCCGGGTGCTCGCCGGGCAGCGCAGCGGAACGGTGCACATTTCAAACGACTACGGTAAGACCTGGAACCTGGCGCTCGACAAACTCGGCGAGGTAGACCTGAGTCTGTTCCAGCGCGGCAACGAGCGCGTCGTCTACGCCGCAAGCCTGAACAGCGGTCTGCTGCGCTCGCGCAACGGCGGCGAAAACTGGGTGGAAGTCTATGAAAGGGACGCCGTCAGTCTGGCGATTTCCCGCGACGGTGCGCTTTACATGGGCACCTCCTCCGGCGTGTTTATGTCCACCGACCAGGGCGATACCTGGCGTTTTATCGGACTTTCAGACTACACAATCAACGCTTTGATTACTACGGACGACGGCGATGTCTACGCCGCCACCGATTTCGGTGTTTTCAGCGGCGGCGGGCCAAATGCCGAATGGGTGAACATCGGCCCCGGCGTCCGCGAAATCGGGAACCTGCTGGCTGCCGCCGACGGCGAGATGCTGGCGGCTCCCTCCGACGGCGGCCTGTTCCGCAACTGCGGCCCCGGCTGCTGGATCAAAACCGACCTGCCGAATGTGATTGTCAACGATTTGGTGTTGCACGCGGACGGGACCGTAATTGCCGCCACGGCGGTGGGTCTGTACAGCTCCCACGACGACGGCATGAGCTGGTCGGCGAATCTGGCGACGATAGCAAATACCTATGTGCCGAAAATGATCGTGACGAGGAAGGGGCGCATCATGGCCGCCTCCCACAGCTTCGGCATCATGTACACAGACGATTCGCGCCAATTGTGGCGGGCGCTGCCCGGAATGGAGGATGCCGCCGTGGCTTCCCTCTTCCAGACGGCAGACGGCGCGGTGCTGGCCGGCACCTGGAACCAGATGATTTATCGGTCGGCCGACGACGGCATGAACTGGTCGACACATGACGATCAGCTTCTTTTTGCGGTTATAGTGGATTTCTGCGACGGTCCCCCCGGCATTGTGTACGCCGCCAGCGACAACGGCGTTTTGTTCTCGAATGACGACGGACTTTCCTGGGGTTTCACCGAACCCATTGAAGGCTTTAAACCGGCGCGGAGCATCGCCTACCACCATGCCACGGGCTGGATTTTTGTCGCCACGGATGCGGGTATGTTCCACTCTATTCTGCAGGGCCGGTGGTTTTCGATTTCCAGTGGTCTGGCCGACACGGTTGTGACGCACGTGCGGCGCGATCCGCGCGACGGTTCGATGGTGTGCGCCACGGCCGACGGACTCATCTACCGCTTCAGTCTGGCCGCCGGCGCCTGGATTCCGCTCGGTCAACCTCTACCCACGTCGCGCACCTACGATCTTTTTGTGGATGAAAAACTGGGCATACTCAATTGCGGTCCCGACGGCGTGCATCAGTTCAAGGATCATTCATTTCTCTGGGAGCCCCTTAACGACGGACTGCAAGGCAGCGCTGTTCGCGTGTTGGCAAAAGACCGCTATGATGTTCTCTATGCCGGGACAAACCAGAAAGGCGTTTTTTATCGGGATTGGAATGTCACGGCTTCCGTTGCCAATACACGGCAGCACGAAACAGTAGAAGTGACGCCGCATCCGGTGGCGGATGTTCTGAACGTGCACGTGCACGACATTACCGCGGGCCGCTACGATGTGCGCGTGTTTGATGTGCGCGGCACGCAGATCCTGACCTTCCAACGCAGGGTTAACCAGCCGGGCGAACACAACTTCAGCGTTGATGTAAGCGATCTGCTTGCGGGCGCTTACCTTTTGCAGCTCAGCGGTCCCGCGGGCGAACTTCAATCGATTGCTTTTCTCAAGCGCTGACGGGCAGGGATGGCGCCCGCAGAGGCGTCAGTACGCGCGTCATGCTGATGCCGCCGCTCAGTTTCTCCACCTGAATTTGCGTGGCGATTCTCTCCTTCAGCGTTTCCACGTGTGAAATGACTCCAATCGTTTTGCCCTGCGCCTGCAGCGTCTCCAGCACGTTGAGCGCGCTGTCCAGCGTGGCGGCGTCCAGCGAGCCGAAACCCTCGTCGATGAACAACGAGTCAATGCGATTGCTGCGGCCGGCCAGCTCGGCCAGTCCCAGCGCCAGTCCAAGGCTGACGAGGAAACTCTCGCCGCCGGAGAGGCTTTGCATGGGGCGAATGGTGTCGGCCTGGTGTCGGTCGACAATTTCGAGTTCCAGGTCCGCGCCGGCGCGCGCTTCGTCCGTGGGCTGTTTGCGAATGCGGTATCTGTCGTTAAGCCTGACGACATGGCGGTTGGCCAGGGCCACGAGCCGTTGCAGCGTCAGGGATTGCGCAAAGCGGCTGAATTTGTCGCCGCTGCTCGACCCGATCAATTCACTGATGGTTTCCCAGCGCGTTTTTTCCTTTTGTTTGTCCTGCAGCTGCAATTTCAGATTCGAAAAATGGGCGCTCTGCTCGCTGTTGCGGCGCAGTTTTTCGTTGATGGCGCCGGTTTCCTGTTTTAAATCGTCCAGTGTTTTTGTCAGCTCGTTCAGTTCGGCTGTGATGCGTGCGGCATCTTCCGGCGTCGGTGCATCCCGGCGGTGCTGTTCCAGCTCGGTCTGTTTGTCGCGCGTCAGGGTTGTGTTTTGCTCAAAGGCGGCGCGCAGCGCCTCGCGTTTGTCGGCCAGCGCGCTGACCTGGTCGGCGTCGAGAATGGCGATGCGCAGGTCGTCCAATGAGGCGAATCCCGCCGCGGCAATTTTGTTGCGCAAAGCCAGGCCGCGCCGCTCGATATCGGCTTTCAGTTCCTGCAGCCGCTGATTCTGCAGCTCAAGCGTCGTGGTGGTTCTTTGCAGGCTGTCGCGCTGTTCCACGTGCGATTTCCCGGCTGCGTCAAAGCGCTGGTTGACGTCCGCCAGCGCGCTTTCCAGTTCGCGCAGTTTGCCGTCGGCGTCGCCGCTGCCGAAGAGGGCGATGCGTTCTTCGCGGTGGTGATCCAGCTGCTGCGCCAGGCGGTCTACCTCGGCCTGTTTCTCCTGCGTTATTCTGGCCTGGTCGTCGCGCCGTTCCTGTTCCAGTTTGTCGTTTTTGAGTGCCTCGCGGTGATCCCGGCGCAGTTTTTCCTGTTCGGTCAGCTTGTCGCGGAAGGCGCGATCGCGCTGCTGCAAACCTTCGATCTCGCGTTCGCCTGGCGGCGTCACAAAATCGGACTCCGGCAGGAAGGGCCGCATGAGTTCGCTGGTTTCCTTCCGCCGGTTTTGCAGTTCCAGTGCGTGTTTGGCGCGTTCGGTTTGCAGATCGTCGTGTCGTTGCGTCAGGGTTTCGGCCTGGCGGTCGAGCACTTCCAGCGCGGTTTCGTGGTTTGAAATGCTGCTGCGCAGTTTGTCCAGCTCGCGTTGCCGTTGGCGGGCGTCGTCCAGTTTTTTGCCGCATTCGCGCAGCTTGCGGGCGTTTTCATCGCGCAGATCGCGCAGCCTGAGCAGGGCCGAGGCGCAGCGGTCGGCGTGATCGATGGCGATTCCCCTGGCCTGGTCACTCCTTCCGGCCGGCAGCGCAGTGAATTCCGCGTCCAGCTCGTGTCGGCGTTTGTCTGTTTCAGTCTGTTTGAGCCGGGCCGCAGCCAGTTGTTCTTCGTTCGTGTTCAAACCGGACGTATGGGCCGAGACGGCTGCGTCCAGTTCGCGCAGCTTCTGCGCTGCCCGTTCGTGCGCCTGCTCCAGCTCGCTCGTCTGCGATTCGCGATAGTGTTCGACAAACGGGTGTTCGGTCGAGCCGCAGAGCGGGCAGGGCTGGTCTTTTACGAGGCGTTCGCGCTCCTTTTCCAGCTGCTCAATGCGGCGTTCGCGCGCAAGATTTTCGGCGTGCAGCCGCAGGTTTTCCGCCGCAGCGCTGCGTTCCTTCTGCGCAGTGCTCAGTTCCGCGCGGATTGTCTCGATATCCTTCCGCAGTGATGCGATACGCGTTTCAAGGTCTTTTGCGGCTTCCTGATTGACGGCGTGGAGTTCCTGCAGGCGTTTCATCTCCTGCAGCAGTTCGGCGGTTTTGCCCAGTTGTTTTTCGCGGTCCTGCAGGTCGTTCCTTTGTTCCTCCAGTTCATCCGGATCAGTGGAATCGATCGACGCCGCGGCACGCCGCAGGTTGCGCTCGTCCATGTGCAGCATGGCGCGGCGCTGTTCCCGTTCGGCGGCGTTCTGCGCAATTTCCGCTTTGACTTTCCTGAGTGCGTCCTCGTCGCGCTCAATCTGTTCCTGCGCCGCGCGCCACTTCAGGGCGCCGGCGGCAATATTTGTCATCCTGTCCGCCAGGGCGGCATCGCCACCGTTTGCACGCAGCCAGGCGGCGTTCTGTTCTTCATTCACTGTGATTTCGGCCAGATCCTGGCGCGCGGCTTCCAGCTGTTGCTCTCGAAAGGTCAGTGTGTCGCGCGCGGTGTCCAGCAGAACTCTCTGCGACTTCAGTTGGCTCTCGTCGGTTTCTATCTGGCCGTCCAGCGCCCTGACGCGCGGCAGGATTTCGTGTAGTCGGGCGACTTCCTCACTGCGCTGCGCGCTTTCGGCCTTCAGTCGATTCATCGACTCGACGACTTTTTGCAGTTCTCCCTGCTGAAGAATCAACTGCGTCTGCAGGCGCTCCACTTCGGTTTCCTGCCGGGAAGCGGATTCAATGCTGCCGTCCAGCGCTTCGATTTCGGGCGCAAACTGCGCGGCCTGCTGGTGGCGGTCAAGTGCCGAGAGAGCGTCGGCGACGCCTTCCCGCTCCCGTTCGAGTTCGCCGCGTTCGGTATGCAGTTCGTTCAGTTTGGCTTCGGCCTGCAGCAGTTGTTCGCGGCGCTGCAGTTGTTCGCTGTGCGCGGACTTTTCGGTTTCGAGCTCGGCGACGCGTGCTGCGATGTGCGACGCGCGGTTTTGCAACTCGACGACTTGTTCGTCGCCCAGCAGGTTGATATCCGCAAGACGATCCGAAAGTTGCTGCCAGTCGGAGCGGACCTTTTTGGCCTTTTCATAGGCAAAAACGGAGATGTCCTTGTACACATCCGTGCCGGTGATGCGCTCCAGCAGTTTGCTGCGTTCGCCGGAATTGGCGCGCAGGAAAGCCGCAAACTCACCTTGCGCCAGGAGGACCGACCGGCGAAACTGGTCAAAGTCCAGGCCGCACAGTTCGCGTACGACGTTCGGCGTGTTGGAAACGCCCGACTCAATAATCTGGCCGTCTTCGGCATGCGCCACTTCCATGTGCGCCGTTTGCAGCTTGCCCTCGGCTTTGCCATGAGCGCGGTGCAGCGTCCATTTGGACAGGTAGCGTTTTTGCTGTGTTTCAAACACAACCTCGGCGTGGCACTCGCCGGTGTGGCGGGACATGACATCGGAGGGCGAGTTGCCGCCGTAGCGCGGCGTGCGGCCGTACAGCGCCAGCGTCAGCGCATCGAGGATGGACGACTTGCCGGAGCCCGTCGGGCCGGTGATGGCAAAGAGGTTGCCGCCGGCGCAAATTTCTTCAAAGTTGAACTCGTGGTCGCCCTGCAGCGAGTTGATGTTGCGCAGCGACAGTTTGACAATTTTCATGCCTCTTCCTCCGCTTCGCGCATCTCCGCCAGCAGTTCGCGAAAGGCCGGCATGAGTTCTTTTTCAACATCCTCTTGTTCGTAACCGAGTGATTCACATCTGCGGCGGAAAACTTCCTCTTCACTCAGGTCTTCGAGTTTTTCGGCGGCCTCGACGATTTCATCGAGCGATTTCTGTTCGTACCGCGTTTCTGCGATCACCTTCAGGATCCGGGCGTCCTCGCGTGCGCCGAGCGCTTCGCGCATGGTGTGGTCCAGTTCCGGCGCCGCCTGATCGAGCAGGACGCGCACTTCTATCCACATGGGGAACTTGCCGGAGTGGCGCGGCAGGTTTTGCAGAATGTGCACCAGTTCGTCGGTTTCGCCGCGCAGTCGCAGCAGGCGGCGTCCCTCGGGGAATTCCAGTTCGCGCACGTTGAGCAGTTTACCGCCGCCGAACTCGGCCAGCAGGCAGAACTTGCGGTCTTCGTGTTCGCTGAAATCCAGGCGGATCGGGCTGCCGCTGTAGCGCACGTGCTCCGCGCCGGCGACTTTCTGCGGCCGATGCAGGTGGCCGAGGGCGACATAGTCGAATTCTTCCGGAAAACTGTCGACGCCGACCTGCCCGAGGTTGCCGATCACGTGAATGTCTTTTTCGGAATCGTTGCGCACACCGCCGGCGGCAAAGAGGTGTCCGGTGGCGATGATTGCCAAGCCCTGCGGCCGCTTTTCTTTGGCGCTGCGCGCCGCCTCGGCGTAGATCCGGCCGATCGACTCGCGGATGCGCGTTTCGCGTTCCGGCCCGCTCTCGCCCGCTTTGGAATGTCGCAGGTCTCTGTCGCGCAGGAAAGGAACGGCGCAGACGACGGCGGCGGGTTCGCCGGCTTTGTCGTAGAGCTTGATGATTTCGCGTTTGGGATCGTGATCGCCGACGACGTGAATGTTGTGGTGCGCCAGGAGAATGCGTGGCGCGTTGAGCACGGCGGGAGAGTCGTGGTTGCCGCCGGTGATAATCGCACAGCGGCAGCTGGTTTCGGCCATGAGACGCGCCAGGAATTCGTAGTAGGCCTGCAATGCCTGCGCCGGCGGATTGGCCGAGTCAAAGACGTCGCCGGCGTGGATCAGGGCGTCGATGCGTTCGCGCTGCACGGTGTACAGGAGCCAGTCCAGGAAAGCCGCGTGTTCGGCGATGCGATCCTGATCACAGAGGCGCTGGCCCAGATGCCAGTCCGCCGTGTGCAAGACGCGCAGGTGGTTTTCACTCACCTGCGTCGATTCATCAAACAACAAGTCCTGCGGCATGCAACTCCCGTGCGGAAAATGAATGCAAAAGCGGAGTGTCCGCGTCAGTTGCCGGGCAGCGACGCGTCGGGCAGCAGATCGTCCAGCTGCGCCTTGAGCCCGTCGTCCAGCTGAACGTCGAGCGCCCCGAGGTTTTCTTCAAGCTGCGCCGTTTGGGTCGCGCCGGTAATCACGCTGGAAATGGACGGATTGGCCAGTATCCAGGCCAGGGCCAGTTGGGCGCTGCTGCAACCAAGCCCGGCGGCGATTTTACCAAAAGCGCGCACTTTCTCCTGCACGCCGTCCTGCAGCCAGCGATTGCGCAGGCTGCCGAATTTTTCCTGCGCCAGGCGCGAGCCGTCCGGAATGCCATTGTCGTACTTGCCGCTGAGCACGCCGGAGGCCAGCGGACTCCAGACGACCGTGCCCATGCCGGCCGGTTCGATGCTCGGCAGGATGTCGCGTTCGATGCGTCGCCACATCAGGTTGTACTGCGGCTGTTCCACCTGCGGCCGGTAGTAGCCGTGTTTGGCGCAGAGTTCCAGCGCGTCGTTCAGTTGTTCGCGGCTCCACTCGCTGGTGCCCCAGTACAGGATTTTGCCCTGGTGGACGAGGTCGTCCATCGCGCGCACGGTTTCTTCCAGCGGCGTCTCGGGGTCGTAGCGATGGCAGAAGTAGATGTCCAGGTAGTCCATGCCGATGCGGCGCAGGCTGCGATCTATCGACTCCATGATGTGTTTGCGCGAGAGGCCGCGGTCGTTCACGTCGTCGCTCATCGGCACAAAGAGTTTGCTGCTCAGCACAAGCGTGTGGCGCGGAAACTCGGCCAGGACGCGTCCCATGGCTTCTTCGGTTTTGCCGTAGCCGTACATATCGGCCATGTCGTAGAAGTTGACGCCCGCTTCATAAGCTTTTCTGATGATGGCGGCGACGGTGGCGTCATTCCGGACGCTGTCGCCATAGGTCGTCCACCCGCCGAGGCTCAGGCGGCTCACTTTCATTCCACAGGCGCCCAGCGGCGCGTAGGTCATTGTCGGCATGATGCAGATGTTCAGTCAGTTTTTGGGTAAACGTCTAAAATACGCGAAATGAAGCGATAGGCAGCATCGCGGCTGGAAAAATGGACGCTGCGGGACGATTTGCAGCGGTGGATTGAGGCGCGGCGGTTTTTGCTGCGATGACGAGCAAGAGAATCAGAAGAGCTATGCCGCAGGCATAAAGCGATCCGGGTTGGAGGTATTTTTGGCGTGCCGCGCGGCATGGGAAACTGACTGCCGAATACATTGCAGCGCCTGCGGGGCAGGCTCGCTTTTTCTTTTTGTTTGGCGTTGAGTTTGAAGCGGCGGTGAAAGTGTTAAACAACCGTCTTTGTTGACAGACGGATTCCACGGAATTTATCATCAGGGGGCAATAGATTTCAAGGTATCGATGTTGTCGGCGCCGGGGCGCAGCATCAGGTTTTGCCTTAAGCCGGTGAACCGGAATCAGCAGTCTTTGTTTAACTTTGTCTTGAAATATCGTTCGAAGATAGCCCAGGTTATTAACCCCCAGGCAACACCTCCCAACAAGCCCACACAGAAGAATATAAAGATGAATTCAATCGTACTGATTGACGCGAGCCCTTGTCCGCTGAGAACCGATACGCCGATGTTTATGTTAATCCGCGCCGCCATTATTACTACGTACAGCAAGAAGGTTATCGTGCCGTAAAGTAGTACTCCGTGTTTAATGACGTAGGAACTTCTTCCCTGCTGACGAATTGCACACCAGTACTGAGCAAAATTTTCTTGAGAGTTCGGCATGATTGACTCGATTGTTTAACGAAGAGAAATAGAAAGTGAAACTGATGCCAAAGGAAGTTCAAGTGTATTTCCCACTCAGTATCAAGTGGAAAATACACTGGCTGTGAAAGATTCAGGACGGCTTCAAAATGTAAGCACCTGAACCGCCCACGGCTCCGGTAACTGCTCCAACGGCGGAACCTGTTATTGCCGTAGCGGCTGCACCAGGTATTCCTCCAATGCCGCCGCCCAGAAGAGCTCCTCCAATAAATCCACTCACAAGACCGCCAATGAAACCAAGGCTTGCCCCCGTTATAGCCCCCACGAGGTCTGCTTCGACAACTTGCGCGAATCTTTTCTCTTTTTTCTTTTCATCCATCTCTAAAATGGTATCTCCACCGTGTTTGGCGGAACTCTCTGGGATGCCAATACTCTCTGCGTGATAAACAGCGCTATGTTTTGCAATTGCCATTACCATCAAAGGAAACTCCTTCTGATGTTCAGGAATGCTGGAATTCAGAATGTCTTGTTCTATCGATTCAAGCATTTGTATAAACTGATCGAGAGATGAAAATTCTGCCGTTAATACACCATCGCGAATCTGATTGCAAAATTCTATTTGCTCACTGCTGAGTGGGAGGCTTTGGAAGGCATCTTCTAATGTGACGTTTTCCACAACGTCGTCTGCAAGGTCTTCCAACACAGAAAGATCGCTGATTTCAAGTAACTCAGCATTTTCAACGGTGAAACGCGCAGTTGCATAACGCACTTGCTCATAGGTGAGCTCTTCGAAAGAACTGACAGAATAGTAGTCAAGGATATAATTCAATCCGGCATTATGCAAAACACCAAAGTCATTGCAAGGGTTGAGCGGATTGTGAATTGAAGAATAGTCAGGTAAGGCCAAAACTCCAGCGGAATTGCCCGGTGCTTCTACATTGTCGCTTCCAGTGCTGTTTTCAGAACAAGCATAGCCAATACAGCTTATAGCGATAACAAGGGTTGCAACTCTGAATTTTAGGGGCCTTTTCATTTGAATTTCTTTTGTAAAGTAAAGTTGGAACATTTTAACAAAGTAAAACGGAGGATCTGGCTTCCCACAAACTGCAATGGGTGCAAGTATTACAGGAATCAGACTCGTGGAAATGCTGTGATTTGCCAGTCACCACTAAAAGATATGTTAGTAGAGAGTTCTGGTATTTTTTGTTGGATAACCGGAACATGTTCCAGCACATGGGCAACAAATGGTCAAATACTATCGTGAGAGGCTAATTACTCCCCATGAAAATAGCAGTTAATATTGGTCGATCTAAATGCCGGCAATCTCTGACAGATTCCAGCCGAAATCTCTATTTCATCAAGTAGTGTCAGCCGTTCTTTGATCACAAATCCCGACTGCAATTGATGCCCGCCCGGACCTGGAGCAAAACAACGTCATGCAGTCAGCTCCATTGGAGTTCACCGATATCTATGACCATCATTAGAGAATCAAGCAGCATTCGGCAGTGAAAAACGGTTTAGTCCTCTGCAATTTTCCCTGATTTAGCAAAGTAAAGTACGCTGGAATCGTATTCAATGCACCACTGAAAAAAAATAGCAGGTTCACTATCTTGCCGTTTAGTTACCTTTTTACCTTCTGATTCTCGGTGCTCAGCGCAAGCGGACCTGTCCAGTTCCCGGCTGTTACAAACGTTCAGACAGTCCATCCTGATCGTAAAAAACTCGACCTTCTCCGTTTTCAATATAAATGTTCTCAGGATCGCCATTATCGTCAACCATAAAGTTGGCACTATAACAATTCTCGATCCCTACGTCTGCAATATCTCCCGAAATAACACCAACAACTTGAGCCGTTGCGTCTCCGTCGCTCACCACATTTATTTCAACAAAGACTGAGAATTTACTGCCTTCGCCAACGATAAAACTACCTGCTCCGTTTCCTGTTTCAGATCCGTTTTCGTAATCGACTATTACGGTCAGATCATCATTGTCCTGACCTGAAAATGTCACTTGATAATCAGCAAACTGACTGCCCGGCACATCTCCAGGTCGATTGCTGCTCAATAAAATGTAGGGAGATGCCAAAAAGGTCCCTTCGACAATTGGCGGATTGGCTCCCCTGTTTATCGGCATGCCCAATCGTTCCATTTCATTCAGAATGGATTCGGGAACCAGGTCATTTATGTCTTTGGACAAGCCATTATCGTCAACTTTAACAATAACCGCTTCGTTTTCTTCTTCACATGCAACGATCATTGTGAAGACTACAGCAAGCGCTGTTAAGCAGAATGATTTTTTCATGATAGTGTAGTTTAATGACGATTTTACATGTTAAAACTGCCGGCAATAACTGTGTGTTGCTGTTGTTCCGGTGCGGCACTTTAAAGACATAAGAACTATTGTTTACATTTCAGACGCGAAGATAAGCGGTTGGATCGCGACAAAAAATACGTGTTGACTACGTATTTGAGTATTAATGGGGTTTTATTCTCCACTTCCCGCGCCTTCAAAACCTCACTCCTGATCGCATCTTTACCGTCGGCCTGAAATACTTTTTCATAGTCCGCAATGTTCACGCGACCAGTTGTCCGGATCAACACTTCCGGCGGCATATTTTATTTCATCGACTATGTCACAAACGAACAGCGGAGAGAGACAGGAAGCCGGGGAGAATGCAACTGTCTGGATAATTTTATTCAGGAGAACATCCAGTCCAAAGCAGACGACCCCAAACTTTCCAACTATCTGTAAACGTACGGCCGGCCACTGCCCTGAGTGGATGCCTGGATCATACGTCGTAATTCTGCCGTCGCAGGGTTTGACAATCTGGACCGTTATGCGACGATTCTGCCTGCGGCTCGCTTTGAGCTCGTCCGCTCTTAATCTTTCCGATTTGTTCTTCCTTCGGTTCTTGCACGTCTGGACGCGCAGAACTACAGCAGTTATGGCCGACAATCTTCGAGTGTGACTGATATTACGCGGATCAGCCTGCCCGCTTGACCGCGTAGATGGCACGTTCAGCGCGAATTTTGGCTACGTTCGCGGAAAAAGTCGGCGGACGGGTTGCAGTATTGGCGATGTTGCCTGCGTCGGCTGACGAGTCGGCTACGTGACACAGGCGCAAAACCGGGCGGAATCTGCTGATTCGGGCCGGGAGGCAGGCCTGTGTGGTGGAGGATAAAAACTCGCCGGAGGTGGTGGCGGGGGCGGGCCCAACTTGATTTCACGGAGGGGTCTGCCCAATCGATAACTCCTTACCCCCCGCCCCCCTGAAACAAAAAAGCAGTGACCAGCATACGCCGTTGACTGCGATGACTCATCGGCCGGCCGACAATGCATTTGCTGCAGAGACCCAGGACCGTCGTCGCAGGCATCCAGCTTTTTATGGTCGGCACATAGGTTGAATCGCTTACTCCCACCCTGCCGATCGCGTCGACGGTGAAGCGTTCGTTCAGGCGATTCGGCACAATCGGGAGTTGATGACGTGAATCGGTTGTCCGAACACTGCGCCGCCGGTGTCCGCGGGTACGCAAGCCCTCCAGCGTTTCCGTTTCTCCGACAGGTTCAGCTCGTTCGCCATTGCCCGCAAAAGCGGCTGTACCGCGTGTTTCACTTTCCGTCGCCATTTGTACAGCGTATTCTCGTGGATGGTCCGGCTCACGGGCAAGTTCGGCTACCTTGCGACGCACGTTCGGCAAGCGACGGGCCGCGTTCATTTTGTATTCGGCCGCAAAGAAGCGCCGGCTTGCTGATGCAATGTCGCAGCCTCCATGTTTACCAGGCTACGACTTTCGTTCACGCTCAACTACCTGGCGAATGGTTTCGGGGGAAGGTCGGGGCTGTCAACGGCAGGCATCACGAGTTTGGTACGACGTTCAGGTTGAATTTGTGACCGTTCATGTTGAAATGCAGCCCGGATAGTTTTTTATGGTTGTTTCTCGGACCTCTGATTCCACATTTTGGGGCAGACGTTTGCTGTAAGAATCCAACGAGAAACATCATGAAACAGGCCGAATTGGTACAGAGAGTAATCGAAGCCGCCGTTGAGGTGCATGATGCGCTCGGCCCCGGTTTGACCAATGAAACATATGCCGCCTGTCTATGCCGCGAAATGTTCGAACGGAGCATCGGCTGCCAACGCAATGTCGTCTATCCGGTGGTCTACAAAAACTACCGCACGGGAGAGACCGTAACAATCGACATCCTGATTGAGGACGCCATCGTCGTGCAGGTGGTACAGAATCAGGAAGTCTGCCGGGAAAACTCTTCATCCATGATCGCACAACTGCGGCACTCGGGCAAGGGGGCGGGCGTACTGCTCAACTTTGCTCCGGCCGGCGGAGTGACTGGGCTGCGGCATATCGTACTCCACCCATAAGGCTGTCAGGTGCGGCCGACGCAACAACTGGTCCGGCCGATTGGCCAAACAACAAGCGAATTCCGGGACGGTATACAGACCTTGGCCTTCACTCACACAGCAAGGGCCGTTCCCGACCGGACAACACAGATGTCGTAAAATCGCTGACCGCCCGAGCGGGCAAAACAAGAAGGGCTTTTAAGGCAGGCAATAAAAAAGGGTTGTCCCTCCGTGTTTGAGACAACCCTTAGTGGTGGTTTGCCATTGAGCCATACAAATTGTCACCGCAAGTCCGGCGGTACTCGTAATTTTCGCGGACATAGCTGAATTCCGCTATGCAGTTGAACGTGCAAGTGCGGCGCTGAACAAACTCTTCAACTCTGATTGCCGACCGTGGGGGTAAACTCCCGGCCGCACCTTTTGTGTTCGGAGGCAACTTACACATGAATATTCGCCCCGGCACTGACAGGAATCACCACAAAACATGATAAATGTCCACGCTGAAATTTCGGCGAAAAACGCGGCGGAGGGAACGCACGGCGCAACGTCGTGTAAACGGGCCTTCGGCAAATGCCCCGCAATAGTGCGTTAAAAAGAGCGATTTGCATTTCGGGAGATTTTGTATGTTTGTATTCCGGCCTTTATTAATCACGGCACCTTTGCAAACTGCTCTGAGCGTCAGCAACCCACTGTAAGAAAAACGTTGATGCATAGGAACGCATGCCGACAGAAGAGTTAACGCCAACAGCGCGCAGTTTGCAGACCCGCACGACCAGTGACAACACATGAACCACATGTTCGGCGCCGGCTGACAAGGAATTGTACAATGATGTTAAACGTCAATTTGCCGTACGTGCGCCGCTGCTTTGCGCCCCCGGGTGAACAGGGCCGACGTCGCAACGCGGTTCAATCAACTTTCCTCTGATGCAAACCCTACGAAATTCATACAAAATCGGGATTCCATTTATGCAATTGCACACGAAGGTGCGGCTGCTGATGCGCGGCTGCTTCCTGGCCGTTTTGCTGGCGGCGCTCAGTTCCTGCGGCAGCAGCACGATCCAGACCCAGGGAAGCAACGGCCCGCAGCGTTTTAACGTTGAGTTGAAACAAGGCCAGGAAGTCAACAATCAGTGTTCCGACACGCCGGAAAAACTGCGTTCCATCCCCACGGCTGTGGAGCCGGTCTACGTGCCGCCGGCCGGAACGCGCGGCGGGCGCTACATTGTCTGGGCGCTGGGCGATTGCAGGGACCCCGAAAAACGACGCTACGAGATTTCGGCCGACCGCGTGGCGCGCATCACGGAAGTTGCCTCACCGGTGACGCCGCCGACGCCGCGCGAACCCAAAACGGAGGAGTGCGAGGAGTGCAAATGCTGCCGACGCCGCAACGCCGACTTCCTGTCGTTCAACAAAGTAGAGCTGCGCGGCATGATCGGCTACCGCGGCACGGATGAGCAGGCCTACATCCACCAGGGCGAAAACGGCCCCGAAGAATTCCCGTCCTCCTTCATCAACTTTGACGAGGGCGGTTCCAACCTGGTCCTGGGGCTGGAAGCGGCTTTCCTGTGGGATCTGGACGACGACTCACACGTGCAGCTGGGACCGTTTCTCGGCTACTGGCCCATCGACGGATCGCAGTTTATTCCGGTGGCGGCGCACCTGCGCTACACCTTCAATCCGAACCCCGACACCACGGAGTACATGCAGAACTGCAAGACGCCCTACGTCTTTGCGCAGCTCGGCATGCCGGTGGACTTTCAGACCAACGCGCCCTACCTGGGCCCGGACTTCGACCGCCAGCGCTACTTCTACACTCTCGGCATCGGCTACGAGTGGGATGTCAACTGCGACATGGACTTTGCGCTCGACATCGGCTTCCGCACGATGAACAATCCGCTGCCGGAGATCGAGTGCTGCGACGACGTTCCCGACGACGAGCGCAATGCCTACCGCAAATCGAGCATGCTGTTCCTGCGTGCGGGCGTGACATTCTGACAAAGTTCCCCAGAACGACAATCATCAAAAATCAAGCCGATACATCATTATGAAAAATTCTACAACAGTCTTGCGGGCATGGGAACGCGACGGGTTTTTCCGGCGCGCTCTGCTCTTGTTTGTGCTGGCCCCGGCGCTTTTTCTGCTTCACTTTGGTTGTTCCGAAACGGTGACGCCGACGGAAGAAACGTTCAGTCCGATCCTGCGAGTGGAGGTGTACGAACGCGTTCCGCCGCTGGGCGGTCTGCGTTTTGTCGACGGGGCGGAAGTGCGGCTCAACCGAATTCCGCTGAGCGCGAAGCAGACGGCGGGCGTGGTGGCGACGGGCCGCACGGACAATCAGTCGCCGGCCGTATTTACCAATCTCGACGTGCTGATAAGCGGTGAACTCTACACCGTGCTCGTGGACGCCGCGGGACGCGGCGGAGTTTCGCCCGAGTTCCTGATGTGCGCGGACACGACACTGCGCGTTGTGCTGGAGCCGCCGAGCATCCTGAGCTGCGCCAATCTGGACGTGAACCAGACGCTGCGTTTCTTTGACGACCAGCTGCCGCCCAACCCGGAACTGGTGCAGAACACGCCCGCCGGTCAGGAGCGCTACTGCCTCAACTTTCCACTGACGGCCCCGGCCAACCAGGCCGTGCGCGTGACGCTGCCGAACGACTACGGCAATGTAGCGCCCTTCAGCCTGCAGCGCGTGCTGATCGACGGCGCGCCGGCCGCGCGGCCCAGCTTCGACCTGAATCCGGGCCAGTCGGCGACCTTCCAGTTCTGCGTCAGCACGACCCGCATCGGCGACTTCAACGAGCTGCTGCCGCCCTTTGAGATTCAGTGTCTGGAGACGGGACAGCGCGGCAACGGGCGCATCCGTCTGCTGGCCGAGGTGGTGGCCCCCGAGTGCGACTGCGACCGCAACTTTGAGGCCGATTACGACTTTGAGCAGGTGCGCGTCGGCACGCAGTCGGACATCAGCGAAGTGGTGCTGGAAAACACCTTCCCCTGCGACATTACAATTGAAGCGCCGGATCCCTTCATCACGGCGCCGTTTCAACTTGTCAGTCCGCTGCCGACGGCCTTTCCGCTGACGCTGGCGGAGGGTGAGTCGCTGTCCCTGCTGGTGCGTTTTGCGCCGACGCAGGCGGGCGAATTTGAGCAGGAGACGAGCCTGGCGGTCATAACGCCGAACGGCGGCGACGACTGCGAGATTGAACTCAATTTGCAGGGCATCGGCTGCAACGACGCCTGCCCGCGCATTGCGATCAACAACTCGAACGAATACACGCTGGACGGCCGCACGACGCAGGACACGATGTCGAATCGCGAAGACCGGCGCGTGTACTTCTACACGGACGCCTTCGACCGCAATCCGAACATCGCCGTTGAGCTGCAGCCGATTGTGGACCGCGTGATGACCGTCAAGGTGCCGGACACGCTGTGCGAGTCTTCGACCTTTGACATCAGCATCGCCGACGGCACCAACGACGCCATCGACGACCTGGCCCTGTTCCAGGTCACGCCGCGCAGTTTTACGCTGGACCCGGGCGAGGAACGCGACATCAACATTCGCTTTACCGCGCCGCGCGTGGAGGAATTTGAACAGTTCGTGGAGCCGGCGCGCGCGCCGCAGGACCCCAGCGACAGCGTGTTTGCGATTGTGCTGACATTGCGTTCGGCCGGCTGTGTGCAGACCGACACGCTGCGCGCGATCGTGACGAACTGTCCGAACTTCGTGCCGCTGGTGGAACTGGTGGCCTTCAAACAGGCGACGCTGCAGCAGCCCACCAACCTGGACTACCAGGTCTATTACTTCTGCGAGCCGCGCAGTCAGGACGCGCAGTCCGACTTCGCCGATCTGGACCCGGCCAACCCGCCGATCTACGGCGACCTGTACGTGTCGGTGCCGGACCTGAACGAAAGGAATCCATTCGTTGAGCAGTTCCCGATTCTGAACATCCGGACGGCCGGGCAGGACCCGCGTCTGGACAACGCGGACGCCGCCTTTGACGGCTTCGTCGACGTAACAAACAACCCGGCCTTCGCGGGCGTCGACACACCCGAGGAGTTCAAAGATGTCTGCGGACAGATCATCCCGAGTTTCTGTTCGGTGGCGGAGAACCTGAACTACAACCTGACCTCGATCGAGCTGAACTTCTCGCACCTGGGGCACATCTTTGCCTTCCGACCCGTGGGCGGCGGGACGAGCGGTTACGCACTGATCTATATCAACCGCGTGGACGACGGCAATACCAACAACGCGCGGACTTCCAGCGTTGGCTTCTACGCCATCGGCTGCATCGACTGTTCGACGAATTGACGCGGCGTTCATCTGCCGAGATAAACTTCAAATCAGATTAAAAGCCAGGCGCCCGCTGCGGCGGGCGCCTGCGAAACAGGAACCTGATCCATGTTGAATATTCTTCGCGTCCTGCCGCTCCTCGTCGTTGCCGCCTGCCTTGGCCTGCCGACTTCTCCGAAGGCCGCGGCGCAATCTGCCGGGGGCAAGCTGGACATCCCGGTCAACGACGCCAACGCTAAAATGAATGACTACGGCGCATTCCTGATGGAAGAGGACGGCAAGGACGTTCTCATTTACACTACGGACAGACGCCGCACGGACAAAGACACGCCAAACGAGCCGATCCACACCTTCAAAGCGCGCGAGGCGCAGTTCTTCCGCTCGACGCGCCCGGTCTCCGCGCGCGAATCGATGGCGGTGAATCAGGGCTGGAGCGATCCGACGCCCATTTCCGCCAAGGACCAAATGGCGATGCAACATGTCAACCGCGGCTCCTATGCGCGCCAGGGCGACATGGTGATTTTCTCTGCGGAGCAGACACTGGAAGGCGAATACGAGGGCCGCAGTTATCTGTTTAATCTGTGGATGACAACGGACAACTTTCAGACCTTTACCGAACTCTCGAACGTCTCCAACAAAGATTCCTGGGACTCACAGCCGACACTCAGCCGCGACGGCGAGACGCTGTTTTTTGTCTCGAACCGCCTGGAAGATCGCAACGACACGGTCCGCGACAACAACATATGGTACAGCAAACGCCGCGGCGCGGGCTGGTCAGATCCGGAGCCGCTGACGGACGTCAACACACCCGGCGACGACCTGACGCCCTCGGTCGGTCCCGACGGATACTTCTACCTGGCTTCAAACTGGAAAGGCGCGGGAACGGGCGACTACGATATTTTCCGCTGCAAACTGCGCATCAACGGTATGCCGCTGGGGCCGCCGCGCAAACTGGAAGAGTCATTTGCCGACGACTATGCGCGCCGTCCGCTGCTGCCGGACAATCTGGAGTACAACAGCAGCGCCGACGACTTCTTTCCACACGTGGCGCAGTGGGGCGACGATTTTGTCCTTTTCCTGACGTCCAACCGCACGGGCGATCTGGACAGCGATAATATGTTCCGCGAAATGATTCCCGGCCTGGACATTTATGCTTTTGAGTTCCCCTGGCCCAAAATCTGCATGGAGGTGCACGTGCGCCGCAAAGTCGTGGCGGCGGGCGCCAATCCGGACGACTTCCCATGGCAGACTTACAAGAGCGATCTGGTCGTAAAGGAAATCGGCGGCGAACGGCGCAGTATCAGCTCGGACACGGAATTCACTCTGGAAGGCCGCCGCGAATACTCGCTGCAGCTGGCCGAAACCGACGTTGACTGCGGCGACTGCATGGTGTACTACCCGGAGGCGCCGGGCAAACAAAGCAGCGAGGCCCTGTACTTCTTCGCCGGCAGCCGGGACTCCTGTCTGATCCGCGATACGATCGACGTCGTCTGCATGCTGCGGCGCGACTCGGTCAGCCTGCGCGCACAGGATGCCGCCGGCTTTTTCATTACGGGTTACTGGAAACCGACCACGCGCGCGAACTACGCCGAATTCGAAAAACGCTGGGAGAGCGGCGCACTTGAGAAAAGCGGTTTTGTCGATCCGTTCGACTTCAACTACGCCTCGACGGCGGCCAAAGTGGAGGACCATTTTGAGCGCCAGGTTTATCAGCGCATCGACGAGATTCTGACGAAGTTCGACAACTCCTGCCTGGGCATTCAGCCGATGCTGCGCATCACGGTGCACGGTTATACGGACGAGTGCGGTCTCTCCGACGGCCTGTATACGGCCGACGGCGACATTGAAGTGGGCGGCGCAAAAATCGCGGCGGGACAGCGCATGTGGGCTTCCAGCCTGCCGGCGGTCGGCGGCGGCGTCAAAACGCTGCCGGGCCGCGGACAGCGCGGCAACGTGATTCTGTCCAAACTGCGCGCGCACTTTACGGCGCAGCTGATCATCAACACGATGCGCAAGCGCAATCCGCAATTCCGCGAATACTACGACAATGGCCAGATTGTGATCGACGCCGACGGCTACGGCATTTTCGGCCAGGCGGACTGCGATGCGGACCAACGGATCGACGACTTTGGACTCGAAAACCAACCGGTCAAACACGTCGCTTCCGGCCTGACGGAAGACAAGGAAAAAACCGCACGCTACAAGTTCAAAACGACGCCGGGCGGCGAGGAAATTCTCGACGAGCCCTGCAACAATCCCCTCAGCCGCCGCATGACGGTCTATTTTGACGTCATCGACGCCGCCATTCAGAAGGACTACAAAGTGGGCCGCTGCGGTTTTGAATCGCCGGAATACCTGCGCTGGGAACTCCGCGGGCAGAACCGTCTGATTGCGGAACAGAAGGCCAAAGAAGAAGCGCGCGCCAAACGCGCTCTGGCCGAAAAAGAGGTGGATCTGAGCGGTTCGGTTGAAACGATGGAAGATCCGGACGTCAGCGAGTCGGCCGGCCCGGTCTACGTCCTGCAGCTGGCCGGCGCGTCCTCCAAAGACGAGGCGCTGATGGTCCAGACCATCCTGCGTCTGCTGGACTTCGAGAACTTCGACACCTTCCAGCAGAACGAAAACAGCTTCCGCTTTGTCGACAAACGACGCTTTGAATTTGAGAGCGACGCCACCAAAGCGCGACGCGTGTTTGAGCAGCGCGTGGCGGACTTCTGCCGCGGGCTGGAGCAGAACGTCGTCGAGGAAAACAAACTCGAAGAACTGTTGCAGTCGACGGTGTCCACGCAGGTGGGCGACAGCGAATAATCGACCGCGTCCCTTAAACTGAAAGTGGTCGCTTCCAGCTGGGAGGCGACCACTTTTTTTTTGACTATTTTGTTTGCCGAGGCGTTGGAAGCGGCGTGCGGATCACGGAAAGACGGACGCGGTTCGGCACTGGGCCGACAGGCGATCCGGCGTGTCATGAAGCGCCGCGCCCGTACTGGAACCGGCTGCAACGGATTGCGGCGCTTTCAGTTCTTCAGGCGGCGTCTCGGCCCGGCCGGGAAGCGCACACCCGCCAGCCGCGAACACAGGTTTTTCGTTCATCTACACAAATACACGCACACATATGATTCTGGTCTGGATACTCATCGGCATCACGGTTTCGCTCAGCTGGCAGGCGTTTAACAACGGCCTTTTGATGGAACGCCTGCAATTTCACCTGGGCTCGGTGACGGCCGGCCGCGAATATCAGCGGCTGGTGACTTCGGCTTTTGTGCACATCGACTGGCTGCACCTGGTGTTAAACATGGTGGTGCTGTACATTTTCGCTGAAAGGGTACTCTTTGTTTATGGCCTGGCCGGGTTCTTTCTGATCTATTTCGGCTCAGAAGTACTGTGCAGTTTGTTAACGATTTATCTGCACCGCCACTCGTGGGACTACACGGCCGTTGGCGCTTCGGGCGCAATCAACGGCATTGTTTTTGCGCTGATAACTTTTGCGCCGACGATGGGAATCGGCTTTCTGTTTATTCCGGTGAAGATTCCGGCCTGGCTCTTTGGATTCCTGTACATCGCCTATTCGATTTTTGCCTACGACCGCAAGCTGGGTTTCTCGGCACATGCCGGTCACCTGGGCGGCGCTCTCGGCGGCGTGCTGCTGGCGGTGCTGTTGCAGCCCGAGTTGTTAATTCACAACGGCTGGGTGATTCTGCTGACCGCCGGCCCGGTGGCCGGACTGATGGCGCTGCTGCACTTCTATCCGGAGTATCTGCACTTCGACAGATTCGTCGAGAAAAAAGCATTCCAGAAGCGCGACGAATACCGTGAAAAAAAGCACTTGAGCCAGGCCGAAGAGCTCGACATGCTGCTGGAAAAAGTCAACAGCGGCGGACTGGACAGCCTGACGCCGCCGGAGCGTCGCCGCCTGGAGGAACTCTCGCGCAAGCTGTAAAACAGCGCGCGTTTAAACGATCACTGGCCGCCCGCGACATTAAACGCCGCACCGGCTTGCGGCTGGAAACTTCCGGCCCGATGACGAACAAAAAAATCATGAAGGCCACGCAGTGAGCCGCGGCTGTTCCTGTGCAGCAGTTCCGGCGCGGCAGCGCGATTTAACGGGGGCAAGGTCACGCAATGAGCGAATGCACCCGGCGTCGCACCATGCGGGCGATAAAACAACTATTTACACGATCGAAAAAGCCCACCGTAAAATTCGACCGTCAGATAAAAAATCATTTGGAATTGACTCGAACAAGGTTCATATTCCGTGGTGTTTTGACATCCGCCCCTGAGATCATCCACTGCCATACATCATCGGGACGGAGTTAATCCCATCAGCCTGATCAATCGAATGCGGTGTTTGAACACCGTGTAAAACTGCGTGCACACTGCTTGTCGTTTCCGTTTATCGCGGTGGATGTTGGCAATTATGTTAACCCCGGCCGCCGACGGACGGCTTGAACGCGCATCAAATCGAGAGACAAGAACACGTACACCGCACGCAAACGCACACAGAATACCTCTGTTTTAACTGCCGTGCGTGCACGACCGACACGACCAAAAGATTATCGCTGCCGGGTAAACACCATCAGTGTTAACCAGTCACCGTCATGTCCACTTTCGATTATTCCGGCTGTGATTATTTATCATCCTGTTTAACTTTTTCTGGAGCCTCCCATGTTTGCTCGACTCGGTTTATTTGGAGTCATTCTTGCCGCGTGCCTGCTGTGCAGCGGCCCTGCATTTGCCCAATCCTGGATTATTGAAGAAACCTACGGCGGCAATCTCAACGACCGCGCGTTTAACCTGGTCAGCCAGGCAAACGGGAACGTGACGCACGTCGGCCTGACAAACAGCTTCGGCAACCCGGCGTTTTACCCCAATGCCCACGTCGTGCAGAGCAATCCGCTCGGCGCGAACATCTGGGAAATGGTGTACAACGTGCGCGTGGCCGTCCCTGCCAACTCGAACGTGTACGAAACTGAAATGTCGATCATTCAATGCGCCAACGGCGACTTCGTGTGGACGACCGGCATCGTGCCCATGCCCGGTGCACAAACCGATATTATAGTTGTTCGCACCAACCCCGTCGGCAACGTCCTTTGGGCCGCGTTTATCGGCGGCGCCAACGGCGGCAACGACTATTCGACATCGGTGATTGAAACGCAGCCTTCCGGCGACCTGTTGATTACGGGTTATACGGATGCTCCGCCTACGGCGGGCGGCTTCGACATTCTGGCCGCGCGCCTTACGGCTGCCGGCGTCCTGCTGTGGGGTCAGCGCTACGGCGCGGGCAACGGCGACTACGGGCGCTGCATCCGCGAGATGACCAACGGCAACTTTGTGATTGTCGGCGAATCCAACAGCTTCAACCCGACCTTCGACGGCATCCAGCTTTCGATCACGGGCGGCGGCGCGTTAAACTGGTCGTTCCGCCATGGCCTGAACTCCGAAAATGAAGGATTTTCGACTGTGATGCAGCACGCCATCAACGGCGATCTGTACACCTCCGGTATCGCCTGGACCGCCGGCAACGGCAACAACTGGATTGTGCGCACCGACCCGAACACGGGCGCAACGGTCAATGGCGCGACCTACGACGCGATCCCCGGCGGCGTTGAGGGCGCCTGGTATATCGATCACGCGCAGAACAAAAACGACATGGTTGTCACCGGCCAGATGCCCGGCGTAACGATCGGCGGTCCGTTCGACGGCTACTTCATGGAAATCCCGGCGAACCTCGGGGCGGCCATCAATTTCCGCGCCTACGGCACGACCTTCGACGACCGACTGCGCACGATTTCCTATTCCGCCGGCAACGCGGGTTTCCCCTTCACGCAGGGCGGTTATTGGGCTGTCGGTTGGACGGGCGCTTACGGCGCGGGCAACATCGACGAATATCTGATCCGCTCCAACCTCGTGGGCAAAACCGGCTGCGACATGGTCATTCCGACCAACAACGTCAACTTCACAACGAGCAATTCGGTCACGCTGACGCTGCGCAATTTTGCCTGGGGCGCAACGGGCGGCGTGCCGACAACGGCGATTATGTCGCAGTTGCCTCTGTGCGCCGGCATGTACGTACCGACAAACGCGATTAAAACGGGTGTGGGCAACAACATCGAATTCACGCCCGCTCCTCTGATAAATGACGTGACGGTCTACCCGCAGCCCTTGCGCGTGGGTTACGACGCCGTCGTGGGCATCAACACGAACCGCGATGCCGAGCTGCAGATCGTGCTCAACGACATGCAGGGCCGCGAGGTCATGAGCGTGCCGTTCAGCGCCGTCGCCGGCGACAACCAGGCCACGATCCAGCCGCGGGGATTGAGCAGCGGCGCATACATCCTGCAGGTCAAGGGCCAGGGGCAGTCGTTCTCCAGCAACGTCATGATCCTGGAATAAGACACTTAACAGATTTTGCCCGACATTCATGAAGCTTGCGCGGCTTTCAGCTTGCGCACGATGGCAGGTCCGCCCCACGGGCCTGCCGTTTGTTTTTGGCATGGGGTGGGACTCCAGGGCTTTCCGCTTGCTGAGCGCTTCGCCGTCGCAGACTTCCGGCTTGCTTGTTTCTTTTTGTTCGTCATGCAGCGCGGAGCGGAGAGAGGGTGGGTGCGCCGCACGGGAGACGGGATAGCGGTGTCAGGGTAGTTCCGGGACGGGAGAGCAGAAGCTTTGCAGTAAAAAGAGCGGGAAGTCTGACGTCGTGAAATTTGTCGCCGCACAAAGTGCGGGCGTGTACGGCGACAATCGGCGGGGAACGCGGGGCAAACGACACCGACGGGCAGCATTCCGGCCGAACACTCAGGCTCGTTGCGTTTAAGTGGGTAACTCGCCCGTTCACCCACGTCGCGGATACCGTTCAGTTTTTTGCGGTGGCACGGTCGAAGTGAAATGAGTATGCTTGTGATGATGCAACGCGCGGCATGCGGCGCGTGCAATCCGCGACTGGTACACTCGAGAAAATCTGCAAAAAAAATGCAGGGTGGGAGGAGTGTGTGCAGTGGTATATGGAGAACCCGTGGCAGACTGTATGTTTAAAAAATAGCGATTACCGACCGATGCTAAGGAGAAGTCAAACCCTTCTTACCAATACGGAGCGGCAATCGCAATGGGAAAAGATGCAGTATTCTCTTCGGAAAATCA
>JAUIKM010000030.1 GCA_030430495.1 bacterium
CGCCCCGCCGGATCAAATCCACGCCCGCGCCGCTGAGCAACATGTTGGACGTATTCACGGGGCCGGATGCCTTCTCTACGTATTTGTCGCTCAGGCGACCATCGCCCCGCCGGATCAAATCCACGCCCGCGCCGCTGAGCAACATGTTGGACGTATTCACGGGGCCGGATGCCTTCTCTACGTATTTGTCGCTCAGGCGACAATCTCCCCGCCGGATCAAATCCACGCCCGCGCCGCTGAGCAACATGTTGGACGTAATCACGGGGCCGGATGCCTTCTCTACGTATTTGTCGCTCAGGCGACAATCTCGCATGCCAAAGCGCTTTAAACACCCCCAATTCTATGTGCGACTCACCAGCGCGACGTAATTTCAAAGACGTCAAGATTGTTGCTTAGGCAACTATTTTCAGGTCTTAGGGTTCACTGCACATCTCCTGATTTGCGGGTTTCGCATAGCACCGGAAACTCCGCGTTCGGAGTGAGGCGTCAGCCGCAGGGGGCATGAGGTTGAGCGTTCGGGGAATCGAAAGAAAATGCAACAGAAAGTGGAGGGCGGTGGTGAGGCGGTGATGCGAGATGTCTGTTAGCTGTTGATTTATATGGGCTTGTGGTGGCTCAACGCTGCAATGATTCAAAAGAGGCCGTACTTCCCGCTAGATCAGGGGGCCACCCCGCCGCCGCCACGGGTCAACTCCTCCACGTTCAACTACACTCCTCCCACCCTGCTTCAGTGCAAGTTTTTTTGAGTGATTTTCCGTGGATTTCGCACGCCGCATGCTGCGCGCTTCTGCCCCAAGCTTACATCCGTTCATCCAATCTTCACAGCGGAAAAAACTGAACGACGCGCTCAACGTGGTCAAACGGTCAATATTCGTGTACAAACGGACCAGATATCGCACCGACGATGCAAACAAAAACGGGATCCGACTCACTGAATCGAATCCCGTCCCGAAAAATTGATCGGCCGCCCAATCAGTCGATCAACGCGTACAAAACCGGTTTGCTCGGACTCGCGTCCGTCTCCAGTGCGGCAATCTGAATGTTGAGCAAATATTCGCCGTCGGCAACACCGTCCGCCACGTAAATCATCTCTGTAATAGTTGAACTCATCCGCGGGTCCGCCGGATAATTCCACCAGGCGTGATGCCCCGCCAGCGCACCCTCGTCCTGCTCGCGATCAACCGAAGGCAGGTCCGTCAGGAGGTGTTCAACACCGCGCTCGCGCAACATGCCAAGCGCCGCCGCCGCAAAGTACGGCGGATTGTTGCCCGACCACTGGCGCGAACATTTGCTGTCGTCATTCGGAAGTGTGCGCACAATCAGCGCCGGCGGCGCAGCAGCGCCAAGCACCTCATTTAACATGTCCGCCGTGATGACTTTGTCGCCCTGTGAGTTCTCCTGCGGCGTCACCGTGATAAGTAGCGCCAAAAACACAAACTGTTTAAGGCTCTGGTTGATCGTAATCCGCTCACGGGCGATGTGCCCCACACATTCCGTATGTGTGCCGTTGCCGTGCGCGTTGATAAACAGGTCTTCACAGTTGACCGGCCCGCCCCGCTGCACGCTGCCGACGAAGTCGCCGGCTCTGAAAGGCTCAAAACGCGGCCGACCCAATCCAAACGCATTCGGGTTGTCCGCCGTGGCGCGCAAGGGGATCGAGATGTCGATCGGTTTGTTTAAGTCGACTTTGCGATCCTGTTTGTTTATTTCTATCCGGGCAAACATACTTCTTCCTGGATTCAATACTTGTTTCCCTACCCCGCTCTCTTCTGCCCCGGGATAGCTTCGATCAACCCGCGCGTGTACTCCTCGCGCGGGTTGTTGTAAATTTCTTCGGCACTGTTAAGCTCGACGATCTTCCCGGCGCGCATCACCGCAATCCTGTCGCTGATAAATCGCACCACGCTCAGGTCGTGTGAAATAAATATGTACGTCAGATCAAATTCCTCGCGCAAATTGACCAGTAGATTGAGCACCTGCGCCTGCACCGAAACGTCAAGCGCCGACACCGACTCGTCGCAGATCAGAAAGCGCGGATTCAACGCCAGCGCGCGCGCGATGCAGATACGCTGCCGCTGCCCGCCCGAAAACTCGTGCGGATAGTGCCGCCCGTGGTCCGGCGTCAAACCCACTCTTGTTAACAATTCATCGACGAAGTCCTGGCGCTCCGCGCGCGAAGACTTGATGTCGTGCGCCTCCAGCACCTCCAATATCGCGCCGCCTACTTTGAATCGCGGGTTAAGTGAACCGTAAGGATCCTGGAATACTATCTGCACGTCCCGGCGCAGTTCGCGCATCTGGTCCTTGCTGTAATCGGCCAGGTTCCGGCCGTCGAACAGAATATTGCCGCCCGTCGGCTCGATTAAACGCAAAATGGCGCGGCCCGCCGTGGTTTTGCCGCAGCCGGACTCGCCCACCAACCCCAGCGTCTCACCGCGCCTGACCTCAAAACTGATGCCGTCGACCGCTTTGACCACGCTGTTCTCTTTGTTAAACAGACCGGTGCGAATTGGAAAGTGCACCTCGAGGTTTTCCACGCGCAGCAGTTCGGTGCTGCTGTTCAGGTCGCTCCGGCGCGCCTCGGCTTCGCCGGACTTAAACTCCAGGCTCTGCAGAACGGCCTCCACCTGCGGCGTCTCGCCGTCAGGGTTTTTCAGGAAATCCGCCACGGTGGCGAGTCGTTTAAGTCGGCGCGTGCGCGGTGGACGACAGGCCAGCAGGCCGCGCGTGTAGGCGTGGCGCGGATCGCTGAAAATCTGATCGACCCGGCCGTATTCGACGACCTTGCCTTTGTACATCACGGCCACTTCGTCGGCAATGTCGGACACGACGCCGAGGTCGTGTGTTATAAAGATCACGCCCATGCCGTGGCGCTCGCGCAGTCCGGCCAGCAGGTCGAGGATGCGCGCCTGCACCGTCACGTCCAGCGCCGTCGTCGGTTCGTCGGCGATTAACACATCGGGGCTGCAACAGATCGCCATGGCGATCATAACGCGTTGTTTCTGGCCGCCGGAAAGTTGGTGCGGGTATTGATCGACAATTGTCTCGGGCCGCGGCAGGTCGACTTCTTTCAACAATTCGATCACCTGCTCGCGCGCCTCGCGGCGTTTAAGTCCGCGGTGCAGCGTCAGCGCCTCCGCGATCTGGTCGCCGCAGCGGTAGACGGGATTGAGCGAAGTCATCGGCTCCTGAAAAATCATCGCCAGGCGGTTGCCGCGGTAGCGACGCATCTCCGCGTCCGACAACTTCAACAGATCAACTTCAGACTCGCCCTCGCGGCCGGAGTTAAACAGAACGCGCCCGCTGACAATCCTGCCGGGCGGCTGCGGTATCAGGCGCATGATCGAAAGCGAAGTCACCGATTTGCCGGAGCCGGACTCGCCCACGATGCCAAGCGTTCGTCCGCGGCGTACGCTGAATCCGACGTCGTCGACGGCGCGCGTCACACCCTGGTCGGTGCGGAACTCGGTCACGAGATTTTCAAGCGTCAGGACGGCGTCAGCGGACTTGTGCATGTGCGGTTGAACGTTTTAAACACGAAGATTAACAAGAGGAATTTGGAGCGCCGCAAAGCGGCATGCGGTCAGGTCATCTGAATCAACACAAACCGGCCCTCAGCCGAACAGCATGGCTTTGAGCCCGGATTTACGACGTGGACGCAGCGAACTGCCCGGATGAGACCGCAGGTAGAGATTGATAATCGCATCCTCGCACTGCTCGTAAAACTCCGGGTCAAAATTGGCCTTGTGCAGTTGTTTAAGCACCTGTTCAATCGTCAGTTTACGCCGAATCCAATCTTCACAGATGCCGTGCCGATACCGAATGCCCATCAGGTTAAAACCAATGACACACTCATCATTGTACACGATGCGTATCGCGCGCGCGCCGTCGGGATGTTCCCAGTACAAACTTTTCTCGCCCGGCGTGTCAAAGTTCACCAGGCCGTAGGTGTGGTATTCGATGTCAAAAAACTTGGCGGAGTTAAACAGAATGCCGCGGTCGTATTCCGTGCGCGTTCCCGCAATGGTCTTTGCAACCACCTCGCCATGCATGCGACCCGTGTACCAGAGCTGCTCCAGGCGATTGCGCTCATCGGGGTTTTCAACGACAATTTCCGCACAGTCGCCAATCGAATACACATTCGGGATATTGGTCTCAAAGAAGTCGTTAACCAGCACGCCACGACCGCATTTGATGTTCGAGCTTTTAACAAAGTCGATGTTCGGGTGCACGCCCGCCGTCAGCGCTACAAACTCACACTCAACTTCGTCGCCCGAGCTTGTTTTAACGGCCCGAACGCGACCGCGATCGTCGGCAAGTATTTCCTGCAGTTCAACGCCCAGGCGCAGGTCGACGTGATGTTTAAAAATATGGCGCGTCACCATATTCGATTCTTCGTCGGGCAGAACGCGATTCCAGTACTTTTCCTCGCGCACCAGAAAGGTCACAGGAAGATCGCGCGAGAGCAGCATCTCCGCCACTTCAATGCCGATCAGGCCGCCGCCGACAATGACGCCGCGTTTAATATCGCGCGTATTGTGCTCCATCAATTCAAGGTCCTGCAGCGAGTACAGGCCCTGCACGCCTTCCAGATCCTGCCCCGGCCAACCGAACTTGTTGGGCCGCGAGCCGCTGGCAATAATTAACACATCGTATAAAACATGGCGGCCGGAAAGCAGTGTTAAACGCCGCTTGTCCGTATCGATTTCCGTCACGGTATCGCGCACGAGCTCGATGCGGTTTTTCTCCCAGAAAAAATCTTCGTAGGGTTTGGTGTTTTCGTATTTCATGTGGCCCATGTAAATGTACATGAGCGCCGGCCGCGAATAAAAGTGATCTGATTCGGCCGAGATAATCTGGATGTCGTAATCGGAGTATTTGCGGACATAACGCGCAGCCGTCACTCCCGCTATTCCGTTGCCGATAATTACGACGCGTTTCATAATGTTAATCCCGCGTTGACGAGCAGTTTGTTTAAGTATTTTTCCCGATCGGCGCACTGCGCCTCTTTAAGAATTTCTTGTTTGTCGGCGCGCCCAAAATGTCGATTTGCGGCGTCAATGCCAAGTCTCAAATCTTTGAGTCTTCAGCCGGCCGCAAGACGTTCAGCCCGTGACAAACCAGCGCGACCACCAGCGCCAGGAAAGACAAAAAGCCCGGCAGCATCCAGGCCTCGGCGTCGGGTATGGTCCGCACAACGTGTACTATGGTGGCATACGGGTTCGGTCCGAATGCAATCGGACTGAATGCCAGTGGAATCGCGAGGAACAACAAGGCCAAAGCCAGCATCGCGATCAGCAGAAAACGCACGGGAATTTCGAGTGCGCGGCGTCCACGCAGCCACGGATACAGCAATAATGCGGCTCCGCCCAGTATCAGGGAGATCGCGCCGGTCGGCGTCGCCGCGCTTGCTCCCGCAAGGCGCAAAGGCTCCAGATACCATGCCGGGCTTTGCGCCGCAACGATGACATATGGAAAGGGCGTGCCGGCCGGGACGATCTCGGCCCGCGTCTCCACCGATCCCGTCGCCGCCGCAAAGAGCAGGACAAACGCCGCAAAGCCGATCAGGGTTCCGATAGAGCGCAGGGCTGTATCGACGCGCACCGCATTGTCAATTGCTACCGTGTTTTCCCTGCGCTGAAGCATCAGCGTCAGGCCGATCGGCAGACAGACTGTTGCCGCACCAAGAGCAAATGCACCGATAGTGCGGGTGTGCATCCAATAAGCGTATGGGATCATCAAAACGCCAAACGCAAGCAGCAGCCAGGTCAATCTGCCCGACCGCAAAAACCTCGAACCCTCCGTCTCCGCCGGCCGCGTCTCCCGGCGCATGAACAAAGCTACCGCCGCCAGGAGCAGCAAAATCAGCACCGGCAGCCACAGCGTATGCGCCGAAAACATGCGTTTAAGCGTTGCGCCGCTCACGTACGCGCCGCCGCTGAACATCTGCCCCAGCGCTTCGCCCACAAATGGAATGCCGCCGATATACGACGCCGCCACCGAAGCGCCCGCGTTGCCCGATGCCGACCACGGCAGCACCGAGCCGCTGAAACCCATGCAGACCAGTAAAACACACAGCGCCAGCGCAACGTAATAACGCCCGCGAATGCCGCGTCGGCCCGCCGCAATCTCAAACAAAAGCGCCGTCAGATACAGCGGCAGAATGATAAACAACGCGCCGGTTGAATGCCGGTGAACATTGCGGATGTAAGCGCCGTAGGGCTGTTTGGCGTGAATGTCGCGCCAGACGGACAGCCAGGCCGCCGAAGGCGCTTCCCACAGCGTCGGGTTGCGGCTGCCGAAGTTAAACGTACTGTCGTGTTCAAAAATCAGGTAGGCTTCGTTCTTCAGCCCTTCAATCGGCGCGGGATGGCCAAAATACACGTGATTGTACGAAAAATACGGCCGCGGCTTGCCGTCGGGACCATATTCCGGCTGCGCCGAAGGTGTGTAAAACACGTGCAGGAACATGCCGCTCAGCGCGGCCGTGCACAGAAAAAAACCGATCAGAATTGCGCAGATGTTGAGCGGGCCGAGGCGGCCGGGACTCTCCTGCGTGCCGATTAACATGTCGCGGACAAGGCCCTGAGCGGGACGCGTTCCCGCTGTGGATGACGCCTGGTTTTGCGGTGTTTCGCTCATATCTGGTCCGCCGCGGTTGAATATTCCTCGTCGCGCAAAATCACGCGGCCTTCCCTCTCGGCAATGTCCAGGCGCAGCAGCGGTTTCTCGGGCGGCAGCAGGTTCACGCGGCCCTCGGCGTCAAAACGCCCGCCGTGGCAGGGGCAGACAAATTCGCTTTCGCGATTCCAGTTGACGATGCAGTTGGCGTGGGTGCAACGCAGATCAAAGGCGCGCAGCTCGCCGGCGGCGGAGCGCAGAATGCCGACGGGGCGGTCGCCGTAGCTGATGCGGCGGTAAGAACCGGCGCTGAAGTCGGCCGCCGCGCCGATGTCGAGCGGAGCCAGTTTGCGGCGCTGCACCTGCGGTTTCAGGAACTTCCAGCCTAGCCAGGGCAAGGGCAGCGCGGCCAGCGCCAGAGCGCCGTAGAGTATGTTTTTCAGCAGCCCGCGCCGCTCTTCCGCCGTAGTTCCGTCCTGCATGAATCTTTGCTCCCGCTTTGCCGAATCCCCCGCAAAAGTAGACAAAATTTGCTATTTTCGACGGTCCACGTCATTCCGGCTGACCGGCTTTCCCTGTCCATGAACGAACGCGCCTTTTGATGGCACATCGCAAGGCAAACAACAAACACAGCGACGCAACGGTCGACCCGCTCCGGCGACGCCGACGGCGGCGTCTTGCCCTTGCCGGACTTTTGCTCGTCCCCGTGCTGGCATTCCTCGTGTTTTCGAGTTACGGCCTTGGGTCGCGGCTGCGCCTGGAAATGGAACAGGCCGACATTCACGAGCGCATCGACGCGGCGCAGAAGCGGCGCGACAGCCTGGAAACGGCAATCGAACGGCTCCACCGCGACACGCTCTACATCGAACGGCTGGCGCGCGAGCGCTTCGGCATGATCCGCCCCGGCGAGCGCGTCTACCTGCTCGATTCTGACGACGTGGATTCGGAGTAACAGACCGTCACATGCAGCAGACACCCGCAGCGACAAACATGGCGATAAGCTACGCCGGCATCGACATCGGCGGCACGAGCATCAAGTACACGATCATGCGCGACGGACGGACGGCAGAAAGCCGCGCCGTGCCGACCCGAGCCGCGGAAGGCCCCGCGGCCGTGACGGCGCAGGTAACCGACATCATTCGCGCATTGCGGGCGGAAGCGCCGGATCTGCGCGCCGTCGGCATCGGCGTGCCGGGCGTCGTCGACCCGACGACGGACCTGATCGTTCAGGCGCCGAACCTCAGCGGCTGGACGGACGTGCCGCTCAAACGCGACCTGCAGGCCGCCGTCGACATCCCGATCTTTGTGGAAAACGACGCCAACGTCGCGGCGCTGGCCGAGCTGCACGCCGGCGCGGGGAGCGACCTGCGCAACATGCTCTACGTCACGCTCGGCACGGGCGTCGGCGCGGCGATCATCCTCGATAAAAAACTGATAACCGGAGACCGCGGCGGCACGGGCGAAATCGGCTATACCATTGTCCGCGCCGACGTCGAATCGGCGGGAGACGGCCGGCCGCGGTGGCGGGCGGGCACCCTGGAAGAATACACGGGCCGGCGCGGCATCCTGGACCGCGCCCGCGCTCTTGGTTTTAGATCGGCGGACAACAAGGCGGACTACGACGTACGCGACATCTCGATTGCCGCGGCGGCGGGCGATGAAATTGCGCTGCGCTGCCTGCGCGAGGTCGGCGCGGTGTTGGGCGTCGGCCTGGCCGGCGCAATGAACCTGCTCGGCATTTCCCGCGCGGTGATCGGCGGCGGAATTTCCCAGGTGCACGGCGCGTTGCTGGAAGCGGCGCGCACGGCGCTCCGGACGCGCGCCCTGCCGAGCATCGCACGCGAAGCCGAATTGCGCATCGCCGCCTTCGGCGCAGCCGCCGGCGTGCTGGGCGCAGCCTGGCTGGCGCACGACAGAAAGTGTGAAATCTCAAGTGGTTCTCAATAGTTCACGTGCAGTTTAAATAACAAGGCTCAGTAAAATGTCCTATCGTGAAGTGGTCCACAGCGACCAGGCTCCCGCACCCATCGGCCCGTACTCCCAGGCCATCCGCACGCAAGGTGAAATGTTGTTTGTCTCCGGTCAGATTCCCATGAATATCCGCGGTGAGATCGTCTCGCATGAAATCAGCGCGCAAACCCGGCGCGTGCTCGACAACCTGCGCGCCATCCTGGAGGCCGGCGGTTACGACATGTCGCAGGTGGCCAAAACCACGGTCTACCTGCATGATATGAACGATTTCAAGGCGATGAACGACGTTTACGCCGAGTATTTCAACGAAAGTAAACCGGCGCGCGCGACGATTCAGGTATCCCGGCTGCCCAAGGATGTGCGCGTCGAAATCGAAGCGATAGCCGTTCGCTGAATGCATGATTCATCTCTCTGACACAAGCGGCGCGCGCCTGCTGCGCCGCCTTTGCTTCCTCTTGCCGGCCCTCTGCCTGCCGACCATTATTGCGCTCCTGTCCGCTCCGGACCTGGCGGCGCAACAGGCGCCCCTGCGCGACTCCACCGCGGTCGACACCGTCTCAACCGTCGAGGAGCGCCCGACATTTCAGCCGCAGCTGACGCCGCGCGACAGCGACATGCTGCCCTTTTCGACCGGCGAAGACAGCACGGAAGCGGCGGTAACGCCGGAAGGCGCCGTCTGGCGCTCTCTCGCTCTGCCGGGCTGGGGCCAGTACTACGTGGAGGACTACTGGAAAGCGCCGGTGGTGCTCGGCGCGGCGGGCTGGTTCACCTTCCAGATTTTCCGCAACAACAGCAAGTTCAACGACGCCAAAGACGCGATTGCGCTGCTGCCGGAGGACGATCCGGACCTCTTCGTGCTGCGCCGCGAGCGCGAATTCTACCGCGACAAACGCGACGAAGCCGGGCTGTACCTGGCGCTCACCTATCTGATTGCCACGATCGACGCCTACGTGGGCGCGCACCTCTACTACTTTGACGTCACCGACGACCTGGACGGCCAGCTGTACTTTGACCCGCGCACCTACGGGCCGGGATTGCGGCTCAGATTCTGATCTCAGCGCGGCGGCTGAGCATTCCTCACCGCGTGACAAACAAAAAAGTCATGTCAGGGATCGGGCTGCGTCGGGGGAATTCGGCGCAGAACGGCGCCGCGGAGGAAAATTCACTCGGCGGAAATCGGAAGGCCAAATCTTGGCAAACGAAAGCCATTGTGCTAACTTTGCGGATTCGGGGTAATCCGGGTGTAGCAATCGTCACTGTATTTTCGGGGTGTCATGGACGTCAAGAACTTCATCTTTTTGCCGATTCTCCTCACGGCATTTGGATTTTTAGCGTGGAACGTCAACCGCCTGCTGGCCTACCTCAAAATCGCCCAGGCCGAAAATCGCTTTGATGAAATCGGAAAACGCGTCAAACAGGCCATTACGGTGGCGCTGTTGCAGACGCGCATCCTGCGGGACAAAACCGCCGGACCGATCCACGCCGGAATTTTCTGGGGTTTCCTGATTCTGCTGGCCTCCGCGGTGGAAGCCATCCTGGAGGGAATTTCGCCCGCGCTGCACCTCGACTTCCTCGGGCCGATTTATTCCGTCATAACCGTCCTGACCGACCTGTTCTGCGGCCTGATAATCCTGGCGACGATGATGGCGCTGTGGCGGCGCTACATCACCAAGGTCAAACGCCTGCAGGTGAAAGCCGAGGCGCTGGAAGCGGGATTGATTCTGGTGACGATTTTCACGATCGTGACTTCGCTGCTGCTGCAGAACACGGCGCGGATCGCGATGGGCACGGACTTCGGCTGGGCGGTGCGTCCGCTCGGCGCGCTGCTGGCGCCGATGATGTCGCCCGAGGCGGCGCACATCATCTTTGAGGTCTGCTGGTGGATGCACATCGTGCTGATCCTGGGTTTTATGAACTACCTGCCCTACTCCAAACACCTGCACGTGCTGACCTCCGTGCCGAACGTCTTCCTCGGCCCGCTGACGCCGCCGAACAAACTGGCGGCGATGGACTTTGAGGATGAAAACCTCGAAAAATTCGGCGTGACGGACATCGAAGACTTCTCCTGGAAAACGCTGCTGGACGGCTACACCTGCACGCACTGCGGCCGCTGTACCAGCGTCTGCCCGGCCAACACAACCGGCAAGGTGCTGGACCCGCGCATGATTATCGTGAACATCAACGAACGCACGATGGACCGCGCGCCCGAACTCGTGGCCGCCCGCGCCAACGGCAAAGCGTCGGAAGAAGAAGGTGAAGAAATTGCGCTCGCCAGCGACGAGAAGTCGCTGATCGGCGATTACATCTCCAAGGAAGCGCTGTGGCAGTGCACCACCTGCGGCGCCTGCATGCGCGAATGCCCCGTCATGATCGAACACGTGCCGGCGATCGTCGGCATGCGCCGTTCGCTTGTGATGATGGAAGCGGACTTCCCGGCCGAGGCGCAGGTGGCGCTGGACAACCTGGAGACCAACGCGACGCCCTGGGCGTTTTCGGCCGCGGAACGCGCCGACTGGGCGGAAGGACTGGACATCAAAACGGTGGCGGAAGACCCCGAACTGGACGTGCTTTTCTGGGTGGGCTGCGCCGGCAGCTACGACGAACGCGCCAAAAAGACCTCGCGCGCCTTTGCCGAACTGATGCAGATTGCGGGCGTCAACTTCCGCATTCTGGGAACGGAAGAACAGTGCTCGGGCGACCCCGCGCGGCGCATCGGAAATGAATACCTGGCCGACATGCTGATCAAAACCAATGTCGAGACCATGAACAACTACAGCATCAAAAAGGTCGTCACGACCTGTCCGCACTGTTTCAACACACTCAAAAACGAATACCCCGAACTGGGCGGCAACTACGAAGTGGTTCACCACACGCAGTTCATCCGCGAGCTGAGCGAGTCCGGCAAACTCGAATTCGATCGCGACGCCGTCACGGCCAATGCCGTCGCATATCACGACTCCTGTTATCTGGGACGCTATAACGAAGAGTACGACGCCCCGCGCGACTCGCTGCTCAAAGTTCCCGGCCTGGACATCCTGGAAGTCAAGCGCTCAAAGGACAAAGGTTTCTGCTGCGGCGCCGGCGGCGGACGCATGTTCATGGAAGAAACCGAAGGCAAACGCGTCAACGAAGAACGCACCGAGGAGCTGACGGCCACGGGCGCGGCGACCATCGCGGTCAACTGTCCCTTCTGCATGCAGATGATGTCCGACGGCGTGAAATCGCAGGACAAGGCGGACGACATCGCCGTCAAGGACGTTGCCGAGATCGTGCTGGAAAGCGTTAAGCGCTGATTCGTCCCGTAAAATCTCCGATCCGGATAAACTTTCCGCCGTTTCACACAAGCAGCGTTGATTTGTCATTGCCCATGCCGTAAGTTCGCCTTCACTGCTGCTGCTTTCAGACTCCGCACGCCCCCGCGTCGGAATTGAGGAGCCATACAAATACAATAGAATGAATTCGTTAACGGGCGCCGGACGGACGCCCGCAGGAGATTATTTATGTCCACCAGACGACTCGCCGGGGCTGCGGCGACGGTTTGCCTGTTGTTAACAATCGGCGCTTTGTTTAACGTTCAAGAGCTCGTGGCCGGCGGCGCCTGGGTGCCCGGCCAGGGCAAGGGATACATCCAGGCCGGCTTCAGTTCCAAGTATGCCGACCGCGTGTGGGACAACAACCACGACGAACTGATCCGCACGAACGACGAGGGCGGCACGCACGTCCACGAATTCCACTACGGCTACCTCTCCGGTGAAATCGGCCTGATCGACAATTTGTCGGGCACCTTTGTTTTCACTTATCTCTGGGGCCGCGAAGGCTACGACAACGAAGAACTGGAAATCAACAACGGGCTGAGCGACGCCTGGATAGGTTTAAAATATTCCCTT
Source organism: bacterium (assembly GCA_030430495.1). Taxonomy (GTDB): domain Bacteria; phylum Bacteroidota; class Ignavibacteria; order Kapaibacteriales; family UBA7675; genus JAUIKM01. Next base: position 12,480 of record JAUIKM010000030.1, read on the forward strand.
GCACAAGGCGAATGGCCAATGGCGGTACAGGTGGTGTTGCGCACGCCGTTCTTCTACGACCAGGACGGCCCATACACTCGCCACCTGTATCACATGGGCCGCTACCGGCTGCCGGACGGCACGACGGTGGCGGACACGACCTTTCTGGCGATTAACAATCCGGAGTGGCGCGGACTTAACAAACACGACCTGACGCTGGCTTTCCTTATCAGCCACTCCATGCCGGAGTTAAACAACGCCTGGGCCAACTTCCGCACGGGACTCACGCTGCGCGAGGGCGCTCCGGCGGACGAGATTCCGATCGACGTCGACTTCGGACTCGACATTCCGGTCGGCGACTTCCGGCCCAAGTTAACCGCGGGCGTCGGCGCGGTATTTTCACTCGGCAACAACAGCACGTCCGACGAGAACGACCGATTTAACTTTCCGCCGGGTTTTGCATACGACTTCAACGACGCGGACATGGTACGCGGGCGCATTTCCGCCATTCTGCCCGTCTTCGACAACCTGGACTTTGAACTCGGCTACGCGCAGTGGCTGTGGGGACGCGGCGCGCGCCAGTACAAGGAGCCATTTGCCTCGCTGGCGCTTAAACTTTAACGGCTGAAGAACTCTGGAGAAGAGAACGCACAGCGGTCCGGGCAGACGAGTTTTGTCCGGGCTGTTGTGTTTATGGCGCGGCGGCGGGCTGAGCGCCGGGCGACTTTACACTAGCAGCGGACCTGTGGCATTTTGACTTGAGGCTTCGCCTCCCTTCACTGCATTCGGGCGGCTTGCTTTTTTCTTTTGTTCGCCACCGGGAGAGAAGTGTTAAGCATGGGAGTCAGTCGCTGAACGACAGGTTCAACAGCCTCAAACCCGTCGCTCAATGACAAACAAAACAGTCATAAGAGCCTGAGCGAAGCGCGAGCGCAGGGAGCCGCAGAGCTCAAAGCGGTCCGGGATCGCCCCACATTCCACTGCCCGTACCATTACGTTTTCGTGACAGCCGCGCCCCGCCGACCCGACGCTGAAGAGCCGGAATTGGACATCGCGGATTGACGCCGTAACTTGGGCGCTCCCTCCGGCGGCGCGAACTCTGCCGTGCCGACCGGCGCATTGTGGCACTCATCCCCGATACCCATGAAACGCTGTATATCGCTTCTCCTGTGTTCCCTTTTTGTGTTAATCCTGCACAGTGCGGCCGCCATGGCCGCGAACCGCGTGACGTTCAGCTTGCAGAACAGGCAGGCCGCCAACGGCGAGTACACCGCCGAGCTGTGGGTCCGGACCAGCGACAGCGACGACTGGGTGATTGTGTCCAGTAATATTGCCGTTAACTACAACACCGCCGCGCTGACGGGACTGACGCTCGATCCGGCACATGAAACCAATACGGAGCTGAGCGACAACTTTGTGGCGGTCACGCAAACGCTCGGTGCGGGATTTGCGCGCATCAACCTGTTAAAATTCCCCGGCTCGTTCACGCTGAGCAGCGGGACGGATTTTCACATTGCAACGATTAAATGGGATATCCTCGACGGCGACCTGAAAGACGACCTGAGTTTTATCACGAGCGGCACAAACACCAGCGTGTTTAACTCGGCCAACCAACTCTCGTACAACACGGGCGACGCCAACGGCTACGGCGTCGAGAATCCGCAGTCGCGCACGATCGACGGACTTAATATCACCGCACAGCCGCAGGACCAGAGCGCCTGCCTGGACGGCGACGCCGAGTTTTCGATTGCGGCCACCGGCGCCAGCCTGAAATACTGCTGGGAACACTTCCTCAGCGGCAACTGGACCGGCGTCACCGGCGCGACGACATCTCTGCTTGAGTTAAACGGAGTGGACATCGGCATGGACGGGCGCAGGTACCGCTGCGTCGTCAAATCCGCCTCCGACACGCTGACTTCCGACGAGGCCGCGCTGGACATTTTGTCCGCGCCGATTATCGGCGCACATCCGCAGGACAGGACAGTCTGCGTCAACAGCGATGCGACCTTCAGCGCAACATTTCTCGGCAGTGCGCCGCTGCTCTTCAACTGGGAATTCAGCGAGGACGAAGGCGCGACCTGGGACGACGTGCCGGGCGCAAGCGGCGCGCAACTTAAACTGAAAGACGTGACGGTTGATCAGGACGGCAACAGGTATCGCGTGGTGATCAGCAACGACTGCGGCAGCATCACGAGCCAGGTCGCCGCGCTGACGGTATTAAACACGCCGGTAATCACTCAACATCCGCAGTCGCAGACCGGCACGCTCGGCAGTGAAGTGACGTTCAACGTCGAGACCGAAGGCGACGGGTTGACATATCAGTGGCAGTTTGAAGGCGTGGATATTACCGGTGCGGAGTCGGCGAGTTTAACGCTCAAATATTTAAGGCCGGCCGATGCGGGCATGTATCGCGTTAAAATCGGCAACAGCTGCGGCGACGTGTTTTCCGACGCAGCCGAGCTGACGCTGGTGGAAGCGCCGCACCTGAGTTTAACAGCGTATCTGCTGGGTTACTGGAACGGTACGCGCCACCTGCCGGCGTCGATCATGGTGGACCTCTACGAAGGCGCAGACCTGAGCACGGCCCTGCGCGCGGCGCGTTTTACGGCTCTGCTGGATGCGGACGGAGCAACTGAGCTGCGCCTGGACGGCGTCACCACGGGCGACTACTGGATAGTAATCCGCCACGGCGGCCATCTGGCGGTCGTTTCGGATCGACGCATCACACTGACCAACGGCCAGGAAAGCGCGCACGATTTCACGCTTCCGGCCAATGTGCTGGGCGGTTTAAGCGCGCTCGACGAAGTTGTGTTAAACGGAACAACCTGGAACGTGCTGCGCACCGGCGACATGAACGGCGACCTGAGCGTCGGCGCGGACGACTTCATTCAGCTGCTTCTGCCCTACTTCGGCGCGTCGAATCCGGGAATGGCGCCGGGAATAGAATGACGCCGCAGGTTTAAACACAAAAGCCGCGGAACGCTTGCGCGCCCGCGGCCTCTATCGATCAATCTCTGCTATTCTGTCGTGTAAGTTGCGGAGTTACCTGCGCGGCAGCCTGCCAATCCATTTGTGTCATGCCTGCCGAATACCGTGTTGCCGCGCGCGTCCTGTTTAATTGATGATAGCCGAAACTCCCTTGACGACGGATGCCAACCTGATAGCGTCAAAAATGCGTTCCTCCGTCGCCCCAGCCTGTCGCACCGATTGTTCGTGAGAATTCACACAGGCTTCACAGCCGTTGACGGCGGATACCGCCAGGCTTGCCAGCTCAAAAAACTCTTTGCCGAGCACCGGACGGGCCATCAGGGTCATCTTGATGCGCGCCGGCATTTGTTCGTAGTTTTTGTTGTCGCTGAAGTGTCGAAAGCGGTAAAACACGTTATTGATTCCCAGCAGGGACGTCAGAGCATGTATTTCGCCGATTTCGGCATCCGTTGCTTCCAGATCGCGCGCCCGGCGCGTGAACGCCTCTTTGAGGGCGGCGTTCTTTTCGTTAACCGCCACGGCCAGCGCCAGCAGCGCCGCTTCCTTGTCGGTCAGGTGCTGCGAGCCGAGCGTGTTTTTGAGGTTAACCTTGGTGTCGCGGATGTATTTGATCTCGCCTTCCGCCATGGCGTCGAGCGAGTCGGTTGTTCGCGTACTGTCCAGACCGAGCAGACGTAACAACTCAACCTTGGCTTCGTGTAGTTCTTCCTTGAGACTCATTATTTCTCCCGTGGTTAATCTTGTCCGTTCTTCCGATTGCTGCGGTCTGCCTGTGAACCACGCCGGCTGTTAAACCGGGCGCGGCATTATACGTTCAGCGTCTCTTCGCCTTTCTGCCAGTTGCAGGGGCAGAGTTCGTCGGTTTGCAATGCGTCGAGGGTGCGCACGACTTCGGCGACGTTACGGCCGACGGAGAGGTCGTACACCGAGACCCAGCGGATGACGCCCTGCGGATCGACGATGAAGGTGGCGCGGTAAGCGATGCGTTCATTGTCTTCCAGGATGCCCAGTTGTTCGGCCAGCGATTTGCTGGTGTCGGCCAGCATCGGGAAGCGCAGGTCGCGCAGGTCTTCGTGGTTGTTGCGCCATGCCAGGTGAACAAACTCGGAGTCCGTCGAAGCGCCGATCAGTTCGGCGTCGCGATCGGCAAACTCTTCGTAGTGATTGTTGAATTCAGCGATTTCCGTCGGGCACACAAAGGTGAAGTCCTTCGGCCACCAGAACATCACCATCCACTTGCCGGCTTTTTTGTGGTCTTCGGAGTTGATGTCGGCAAACTCTTTGCCTTTGTCGCGGGATACAACCGCCGTTTTGTTGAATTCGGGGAAAACCGATCCGATACTTGCAATACGTGCACTCATGTTATTCAATCCTGCCTGAACAGTTAAAAAAATCAGATGACCTTGTTGGAGTTCACAATTTACGGCGGACTTGGCCGATAAATCAAATCGATACTTTCTATGTTTCAATAGTCGCAAACTATGAAGACCGGGTGGCACAAACCATGACGCTTGTCCAACTCCGATACGTTCTGGCGGTGGCCGAACATCTGCACTTTGCCGAGGCGGCGGCTGCCAGCCACGTTTCCCAACCGACGCTCAGCATGCAGCTGCGCAAGCTGGAGGACGAACTTGGCGTAACGCTGTTCGACCGCAGTAAACAGCCGGTGCAGCCGACGGAGATCGGCCGTCGCATCATCGCCCAGGCGCGCACGGTACTGCGCGAAGCCGACCTGCTGGAAGAGATGGCGCGCGAACTGGCCGGCGAGCCGCGCGGCGAATTCCGCCTGGCCGTGATTCCGACGCTGGCGCCGGGGCTGCTGCCGCTCTTCCTGGATCGTTTTGCCGAAGAACATCCGCGCGTCGAGCTGATTGTGGAGGAGACGCCGACGGCGGTGATGCTGCGGCGTCTGCTGGACGACGAGATTGACGCCGGCCTGCTGGCCACGCCCGTCAATACGCCCGGCATCCACGAGGAATTTCTGTTCAACGAGCCGTTTGTGGCTTATGTCTCGCCGCGCCACCCTCTGTACTCGGAGCCGGAAATCGATGTGGCGCGGATTCCGCGCGAGGACCTCTGGCTGTTGAGCGAGGGGCACTGCCTGCGCGAGCAGGCCCTGAGTCTCTGCGGTGCGGTTGCGCGCACTGAAGGCGGCACATCCGGCGACGAGAAAAACCGCGTCAGATTTGAAAGCGGTACGCTGGAGACGCTGCGCAAACTCATCAAACGCGGCGACGGCCTGACGCTGCTGCCCTGGCTGGACGCACGCGATCTGGAAGACCGCAGTCTGCTGCGCCCGCTGCGCCTGCCGCGCCCCGTACGCGAAATCAGCATCGCCACTTCGCGCCCCTATCGGCGGCGCCCGCTGATCGAGGCGCTCAGGGTTGCCGTTCAGGCGGCCGCACGCGAGGTTCTGCCGCAGGTCGAGTCCCAGTATCGCGTTGATATTCCTTCGTTTTCCGCGCAAAATCCGACGCGTTCGACGGCCACATCGACAATGGAACAATGACCGGAATTTTGTAACTTCAAGGCGGCTGAGCTCAGAGCCCGGCCGTTCCGCGGTGCAGGTCCGCTTCCGGGGCGGTCTTCCCGGCGTCAGACCGCGCATACGCGACGGCACGGACCGGCGCGGTTTCCCATAGCAGTTTTGATCAATCTACCCATGCCTGCCCTTCCGCTCTCGTGCATGCAGGTTGCAGTTTAGTGGAGTTCCCTCGTAGTGAGCGACGTACTCGTCTCAGTCAGGAATTTGCGCACCTCGTTCTTTACCAAGGCGGGCGAGGTCAAAGCGGTTAATGATGTCTCCTATTCCATCAATAAAGGCCAGACTCTCGGCATCGTCGGCGAAAGCGGATGCGGCAAGTCCGTCACGTCCTACTCGCTCATGCGCCTGCTGGAATCGCCCGGCAAAGTCGTCGGCGGCGAGGCGCTCGTCGACGGCATCGACATGCTGAAGCTGGATGAGAAACAACTGGGCGAAGTCCGCGGCAACAAGATCGGCATGATCTTTCAGGAGCCGATGACCGCGCTCAACCCGGTGTTCACGATCGGCTACCAGCTGGACGAGCAGATCATGAAACACATGAAGCTCGACAAAAACGCCTCAAAAGAACGCGCCGTCGAAATGCTGCGCGTCGTCGGCATCCCCTCGCCGGGCGAGCGCTACTCCAACTATCCCCACCAGCTTTCAGGCGGGATGCGCCAGCGCGCCATGATTGCCATGGCCCTCTCCTGCAACCCCGACTTTTTGATTGCCGACGAGCCCACAACGGCGCTCGACGTGACGATCCAGGGGCAGATACTGGAGCTGATCCAGTCGCTCCAGGAAAAAATGAACATGACGGTGCAGTTCATCACGCACGACCTGGGCGTGATCTCGGAAATTGCCGACAACGTCATGGTGATGTACGCCGGCCACACGGTAGAAATCGGACGCGCGGACGATATTTTCAACCGGCCTAAACATCCCTATACTTATCTCTTGTTGGAATCGATTCCGCGCCTGGGGCGCCACGTTGAACGACTGCCGACAATTGAAGGCTCCGTGCCCTCCCCGCTCAATCTGCCCCCCGGCTGCCCCTTTCAGAACCGCTGTCCACGTGCAAGCGACGAGTGCCGCACGGCTATGCCGCCGCTCGAAGAGCATGCCGACAGCCACAAAGTCGCCTGTTTTCATCCGCACTGATTTATTCAGCCCGACAAACCGAACTCAACAACATAGAACAGAATTGTATGGCCGAGCCGATCCTCGAAGTCAAAAACGTCAAGAAGTATTTCCCGATTCGCAAGGGATTGTTCCTCAAGCATGTCAACGACGTCAAAGCCGTCGACGGCGTTTCCTTCGAATTGAAACGCGGCCAGACCCTCGGCCTCGTGGGCGAGTCCGGATGCGGCAAGTCGACGCTGGGCCGCACGATTATACGCCTGTATGAAGCCACCGAGGGGTCAATCCGCTTCAAGGGTCGCGACTTTGCGTCCATCGGCGGCGCGGACCTGCGCAAGGAACGCCAGAACATCCAGATGATTTTCCAGGATCCCTTTGCGTCGCTCGATCCGCGTATGACCGTGGCGCAGATTCTGGAAGAGCCGTTCAAAGTCCAGGGCATCGGCGGCGATAAAAAAGAACGCGCAGCCAGAGTCCGCGAACTGCTGCGTCTGGTAGGGCTCAAAGCCAGTTATTTGAACCGCTACCCGCACGAGTTCTCCGGTGGTCAGCGTCAGCGCATCAGCATCGCGCGCGCCATGGCGCTCAACCCCGAGCTGGTTGTGGCCGACGAACCCGTCAGTGCGCTCGACGTGTCGATCCAGGCGCAGGTGCTCAACCTGATGAAGGACCTGCAGGACAAACTCAGCCTGACCTACCTGTTTATCTCGCACGACCTGGCGGTGGTCGAACACATGTGCGACGTGATTGCGGTGATGTACCTCGGCAAGATTGTGGAGATCGCCCCGCGCGAAGAACTCTTTGCCAATCCGATGCATCCTTACACACAAGCGCTGATGAGCGCCATCCCCAAAGTCGGCACGGGCAAAAAACGCATGTCCCGCACGCTGGACGGAGAAGTCCCCAGCCCGATCAATCCGCCCTCGGGCTGCGCCTTCCATCCGCGCTGCCCCAAAAAATTCGACAAATGCGACAAGGCGACGCCCGTACTGGCTACGCCGCGCGACGCCATGGCCGAACATCAGTCGGCCTGCTGGCTGCACGAGCTGAAGTGACCGCGGCCCGGCCGCTCCCGCAGCTCCGAACTATTCAATCGATATCAAATATCAATTATACAGATCCCTACAAGGAGTCTTACCCAATGAAGTTGCTTCGCAGTATAGTGTTAACCCTGCTCGCGGGGACGTTGGCCTTCGGCTGTGCGGAAGAAAGTTCGCTGCCGACCAACAAGGAATTCAAGATCGGCATGTCCCAGGAGTTTGAGAACCTCAATCCCCTGATCATGACGATGAATGCGACGACCTATATCTACTCCTTCGTCAACCGCAGCATCGTGACGATGGACTATAACAACAACTGGGTAACGGAAGTCTGTACCGCAATTCCGACGCTGGAGAACGGCCTGGCGCGCATCGATACCATCGACGGCGTCCCGACGCTCAAAGCCACATGGGAAATCATGGAAGGCGTCAAGTGGGGCGACGGCGAGCAGGTAACCGGCAAAGACGCCTGGTTCTCCTGGGTGGTCGGCAATACCGAGACTGTCGGCGTCGGCTCGCGCGAGGTATTTGACATGATCACGGACTGCGAAGTACACGAAGACAATCCGCGCAAATTCACCTTCACTTTTGACAAAATCCGCTGGGACTTCAACCAGCAGGGCACCTTCTACCTGCTGCCCTGGCACCTGGACGGCAAGGTTTTTGAGCAGCACAAAGGCACAAATCAGGGCTACGAGAAAAACTCGCTCTACTCAATCGACCCGACAAATCCCGGACTCTACTGCGGGCCCTACCGCGTCTCGGAAATCAAGCTGGGCGATCACGTCACGCTGGTCAAGAACGAACACTGGTTCGGCGACGGCCCGAACATCGAAAAAATCGTGCTGATGTATCTGCCGGACACAAGCACGCTGGAAGCCAACCTGCGCGCCGGTACGATCGATATGATCTCCGTCCTCGGCCTCAAGTTCGACCAGGCGTCCAAATTTGAAGAAGGCATCGAAGCGGACAATCTGCCGTTTAAAGTCAACTTCGTCGACGGCCTCGTGTACGAACACGTCGACCTCAACCTGGACAATCCCTATCTGCAGGACGTGCGCGTGCGCCGCGCGCTGGTGCACGCCATCAATCGCGATGAAATCACCAAGACGCTGTTTGAGAATCGCCAGAAAACGGCGATCCACAACATTTCCCCGGTTGACAGCGAGTGGTACACCGACGATCCGAACAAGATTGTGCTCTACGATTACTCGCGCTCCAAAGCCGATTCCCTGTTAACCGACGCGGGCTGGGTCATGGGCGAAGACGGCTTCCGCTACAACGACAAAGGCGAGCGGCTGACCTTCTCGATCATGAGTACCGCGGGCGACAAAACGCGCCAGAACGTGCAGGTTATTCTGCAGAGCATGCTGCAGCGCGTCGGCGTTGAATTGACGATCAAAAACGAGCAGGCGCGCGTCTTCTTCGGTAAAACCACGCGCGAACGCCTCTACGACGGTCTGGCCATGTACGCCTGGATTTCCTCGCCGCAAAGCACGCCCAAATCGACGCTGCACACGGAGAGCATCCCCGAAGAAAGCAACAGCTACAGCGGTCAGAATACGCCGGGCTGGTCCAACCCGCGCGTCGACAGTCTGATCGATTCGATGGAAGACGAACTCGATGCCGACGTGCGCCGCGAGCACATTCATGGCATACTGTACGAATACACCAACGATGTTCCGGTGATTCCGCTCTACTACCGCGCCAACATCTCGGTGACGCCGATTAATCTGGAAGGTTATCATTTGACCTCGCACCAGTTTTCTTCCTCGCATCACGTCGAGTACTGGAATCTTAAACAAGCCGAAGCCGGCAAGTAAGCGTCAAAACGCGCGGAATTAAACAAGGACAAGCCGAATGACCGCATACATAACCCGGCGTCTGATCCAAACCTTTATCGTCACAATTCTCCTGTCTGTTGTGGCTTTCGGGGTTATGCAGTTAATGCCGGGCGATCCTCTCGACGCAATGATCAGTTCCATCCCGGATATCACGGCGGAGGACATCGCCCGACTCAAGGAAATCTACGAAATCGACAAGCCTTTTCACGAGCGCTATTTAGAGTGGATATCCGGCGTAGTACAGGGCGACCTCGGCTACTCGCGCACCTACCGCGTGCCGGTGCAGGACCTGGTGTGGGACCGTTTAATTAACACGACCCTGCTCTCGGGTTTTGCCATGGTCCTGGCGCTGATTATCGGCATTCCGCTTGGGGTGTTCTCGGGACTTAAACCCAATTCCAGGCTGGACTACACAGCCAACTTCACGGCTTTTGCCGGTATTTCAACGCCGTCATTTTTCCTGGCCCTGGTGTTAATCATGATTTTTGCGGCCGGTTTAAAATGGTTCCCGGCCAGCGGCACCATCGACCCCAGTTACTCCAGCATGGGTTTCTGGGAACAGATCGGCGACAGATTTTCACACCTCGTGCTGCCGGTGATTTCACTGACGGCGCTGCAGATGGGCGTGTACGTGCGCTATGCGCGCAGTTCGATGATGGAGGCCATGCGCAACGACTTTATCCGCACTGCGCGCGCCAAAGGCATGAGCCGCAAAACGGTCGTCTGGGTTCACGGCTTTCGCAATGCCCTGATCCCGATTATCACGATCGTGGCGCTCAGCCTTTCTTTCCTCTTCTCCGGTTCGCTGATCACCGAAACGGTCTTCAGCTACCAGGGAATCGGACAGTTCCTCTACACGGCAATTATGAACAGCGACTACAACGCGGCCATGGTCTCGTTTATGATCACCATTATCATGGTGCTCGTGATGAACCTGCTGGCCGACGTACTCTACGCCGTCGTTGATCCGCGCATTTCCTACTCGTAAAACACAGCAGATACAATGAGCACCGTGACATCGAATCCCGCCGGAGACAACGGCCCCGCCAATGAGGAAACCGGCATCGAGCAGAACGTCGAAGCCAAGTCGATGCTGCAAATTGTGGTCTCGCAGTTTAAGGACCACAAACTTGCCGTTGCCGGTTTTATATTCATTTGCGCGGCTCTTCTGGTCGCTATTTTCGCCGACGTCATCGCGTGGGCCGTTAACATCGACCAGAACGAACAAAACCTCGGGCATCGCTACGAGGCCATGTTCACTACGCTGGAAAAATCCTTCAGCGAGCGCGAAATCTCGCTGGAAAACTTTTTCAAGGCCGATGCCGAACGCAAAGACAGGGTCATTGGTCAACTTGCCGACGCCGGCATGATTCAGGCCGGCGCCACGCAGGAACAGGTCGTGACAAAGTTTGCCACGGACGGACTCGACGCGCTGCCGAAGCTTAAACAACTCGACGGCGGCGACATTGCCGCTTTCAACACGGTGGTTGGACGCTTCGAGACGTTTCACCTCTTCGGCACCGACGAGGTTGGCCGCGATGTGTTTATCCGCCTGGTCTACGGCACGCGCATGTCGATTTTTGTCGGTATTATCGTCGCCTTCGCCGCGGCAATTATCGGCCTGTTTATCGGCAGCATTGCCGGCTACTACGGCGGCATCCTCGACGTGTTTTTAATGCGCGTTACCGACTCGCTGATCGCCCTGCCGCGCCTGCCGATATTAATCGTTTTCTCCGCCATCTCACTGGCTAAACTGCCCTTCCTCAACACGATGATCGGCGGCGACAACGAGAGCATCTGGAAGGTGTTTATCGTTCTGATGATTTTCTCGTGGATGACGGTCGCGCGTCTGGTGCGCGGCAGCATCCTCTCAATTCGCGAGCGCGAGTTTGTTTTAGCGGCGCGCACGCTGGGCGCCAAAGACGCCTGGGTAATTTTTCGTCACATCACGCCCAACGTCATTGCTCCGCTGCTCGTGGCCGTTACGCTCGGCGTGGGCGAGGCGATTCTGTCCGAAGCGGCGCTTTCCTTCCTCAGCCTCGGCATTCAGCCGCCGACGCCTTCCTGGGGCAACATGTTAATGAACGCACGCGAGATGATTTTCGACGCGCCGCACCTGATCCTGCTGCCGGGTTTTCTGATCCTGGTAACCGTCATGAGTTTCAACTTCTTCGGCGACGGCCTGCAGGACGCAATCGACCCGAAGGCAATTCGCCGTTAAACACAGCGGATTCTATCCGGCATTCAACCGAATAATCAAAAAAGCGGGGTCGTACTTTTCGGCTCCGCTTTTTTTGTGCAGCGACGAACAAAAGCGGTTTTAAAGGCCTACCGCAGGTAAAGGCCCCAACCCATTCCAGAGCACTTCGCCTCCTTGCTGCGCCGCGGCGGCTTGTTTTTTCCTTTTGTTTGTCAGCGCGCCCCGGGCCGGGAGTTGCTGAATATGCTGCGCGCGCACAGCCCGCGTGAGCGACCGACCGGGCCATTAAACAGTTTGTCATTTGCAAATGTGGTTTTGCGGCGTATCTTATGTCAAAACAGCCGCCGTCCCACCGGCATTGGCGGCGTCAATCACACATCAGGCCGAGAGAATGCCATGCCGCTTTACGTCCTGTTTATCGTTGCAATTGCGTTTACTATTCGCGTGCGCTACGTGGCAAAGTCCAAAGGGCTTTCGCCGACGCCGTGGATTATCGCTGGTCTTGCGTCGGCCGTTGCCATGTCCCTGGCGTCAAAATACCTGAGCGGCCTGCTGGAAATCGGCATGTGGCCGACCGTTTCGGAGATTATTTCAACGCTGCTCGGACCGGCCGTGGTGTTGATTTTGCTGCACACGCGTCAGGAGCGCGAGGGCGCGCCGGGGAAACAATACTTCAGCGTTGTGTTTAACTGCCCGGAGTGCAAGGAAGAGGTGTCGTTCCCGCGTTCGCGTCGCGGACTGGCGGCCGATTGCCCGGAATGCGGCGAAGTGCTGCGCGTGCCGAACGACGAAGCGATTAAACAAAAGAGCCGTGTTAAACCGCGCGGCAACCCGGGCGATGTGGTTGTGCTGCGCAACTTCACAACCGAGCATCTGGCTGCGCGCGCTCAACACCTGCTGGAACAGGCCGGCATCGAGTCGTCGGTCGCCAGCAATACCGCCGGCTCCACGCTGACCTTTCTGCCGGAAAACTACGGCGCCGACCTGAAAGTTGAGTTAAAAGATTGGGACCAGGCTTTGCGCATCCTGGAGGATGACGATGCCGACGACGCCGAGGGCAACGATAAGATCGATTAAACCACAACTCAAACCAACGAACCGACTTTAAACAACAAAACGCCGCACACAAATACGTGCGGCGCTTTTGTATGACAGTTAACGGCCGGCCTTTAACTCAGACACACCTGAGAATCTTCGCCAGACGCTCGTACTCACGAATTCTGCCGACGTAATCCGCAATTTCTTTCGCTTTTGCGTCACCGGAAATTCCGGGCAGAAACCCCTTGACGTCGGACCATTTATTCGGATCTTTCCCCTTGTCTTTGGCGGCTTTGCGCGCTTTGTTAATTGTTCCAAGCCCACCGTTGTAGGCCGCCAGAGCGAACTTGTTGGCCTCATCCGGATCCTTGAATTTGCCGTTGTCTTTAAACGTCAGCTGCTGCAGGATAAAGGCCAGATACCAGGCCGCGACTTTAGCCGCGGTAGCGGTATCCTTGACTTCATCAATGTCGTCCGGCCACTTGATGTTCTGACCTTTGTTGTGTTTGTTAAAGTCCTTGACCACGGCCTCGCCGAGTTGAAACGGCCCCTGATATTTATCCGGTTTACCGAGGTTTGTGCCGAAGGAACTCTCCTGCGCGAGAATGCCGAAGAGTTTGGCCAACCTGAGAGCCGCCGCAATGGATTTGCCACCGCCCGCGTCCATGGCCTTTGCGAATGTTTTATCCTTGCCCGGCGGTGCAAAACGACCATTTTTCACAACCCATTCGATTGCCGCCTTGCAGGCATCCGAATTGCGTTTGCACAGCGCCGGATCCTTTTTCCACTTTTCGGCATTGGCGCGCAGCTGTTTAAGTTGTTCATCTGTTAACGCGCTGTCCGCATCGCGCGGCGGCGCGCCGCCCTGTTGATCGCCGTCTTGCTTGTCGCCGTCCTGCTTGTCGCCGTCCTGCTGGTCGCCGTCTTGTTGATCGCCGTCTTGCTGATCGCCGTCCTGCTGGTCGCCGTCCTGCTGGTCGCCGTCCTGCTGGTCGCCGTCCTGCTTGTCGCCGTCCTGCTTGTCGCCGTCCTGCTTGTCGCCGTCCTGCTGGTTTTTCTTGCGTTCTTTGGCAAGTTCGCCTTCAAGCCAGGTGCAGTATTTCTCGTTTAACATCGCCCCGGTTTGCGGGCCGATTTTACCGTCTTCTTTCAGGCCGTTGGCCTTCTGAAATTTCTCGACGGCCTTTTTGGTTTTGCTGCCGAACTCACCGTCGACGCCGTCCTCGTTTGGACCGCCGGTTCCGAGGTCGTATCCAAGGGCGCGCAGTTCTTTCTGCGCCTGCGTGTTTTTGGGGTGTTTTTTCCCTTTTTTGAGAAAATCCCCGGGCTCAATGTACATGATGGTACTCCGATTAACGTGGTAGAAACTCTGAGCAGAAGATGGCCTCGCGTCCATTGGTGTTGAGCAGAAGAATGGTGCGTGGCGTTGCGGAAGATACACAACGGAGTCGGTGAGTTCAAAATTGCAGGCGGTAAAAACGCGTAATTTGTTCTTCCAACGAAAAACCCGGCCGCGGCTGTCCGCCGCGACCGGGTCTGTTCATCTGAATTCAATTGGAGTCCAATGCGGCGTAAACGACGCCGCGACCAATGCAGACTCTCGTGTCAATCCAGCGGCGGCACCTGCCCCGGGTTAACGACCCCGAAGTTCGGCAGAAAGAGCTGGATAAAGTCGTCGGCCGAGACGCTCAGATCGCTGTTGAGGTCGCCCGTGCGCACCACGTCGTAGTCCGTCAGATTTAACGTCACGGTCGTCATCCCCGTCACGCCGTTGACCACGTTGTCCGCGTCCGTGAAGTCAACGCTGTTTTGCTGGCCCTGGGTAATGGTGATACGCGATTCGGATGCTACGGAGAAGTGGCCGCCGTGGCGCACGATAATCCAGTAGTCGCCGCTGACGATATTGTCAAAGGCGGCGCGTATGGTCGCCTCGGAGGAAATCAGCGCACTGGTGCGTGTTGTTAACACGGACGTAAACAGGTCGACGCCTTCGCGCAGTTCAACAATTGCCGCGGAGCGTTTGTGCGTCGTGCCGTTCCAGAGGCCCTGCAAATACACGTCAACATCAATAAGTGTTTCATCGCTGACAAACAGAACGAGGCGGTCGGAGCGATAGTCCGGCAGCAGTTGCAGGCCGCCGCCGAGGTCGTTGTTGCGCACTTCACTGAACGTGCCGACGTGGTCTTCGTACTCGGCAATCACAAACTGGTCGCCTTCCTGCGGCGTGAACCCGTCAATCAGATTGATGTCGAGGACGCCGTCAAAATACATCACCCCGCTGGGCATGGCGAACTGATCGTACTGGACGGACGCCGTCGTGCCGCCGATATCAACGCGGTACTCCGCCTGAGGTTGAAACTGAAACGAACCCAATGCCTCCAGGCGTCCGGGCGAAGCGCCGGGGTTAACAATACCGTAGAAAAACAGATCGCCGACAGCCGAAGGATCCAACGTGCCGAAGCCGCTGAGAGTCGCGTCCGTGGCAATCGTCACGCGGCCGCCGCCGAGCGTTAACACCGCGCCCGTGGAAATCGCGATATCGCCATACGACACAAAGCGGCTTGAAAACTGCTGATCCAGAATGCGCGAGCCCGTCGTTGTGTTTAACACTTCAAGCACCGCGCCCGTGGCGCTGGTGACGGACACGTCGGCGTCAAGGAAAATCCTCGCGTCCTGAAAGAAGGAATCGTCCAGCACATCCAGCGAAACATATCCGTTGTTAAGGAAGCCGTGGTTAATCCGGAATATGGCACTGCCGTCAACCTGCGTTCCTTCCACGGCGATACTTCCGAGCGAGGCATTGGTGACGACCCGGTTAAACTCCGTGTCGCCGCGGATGCTCATGCGGTCGAGATTCATCAGACGCGTGTGCACGTTGCAGTCGCGCAGCAGCCAGTGCAGTTGATTGACGTGGACGCCGTCGCCCTGAACATCGATATTGTGCATTTCCAGCGTCCCGCCGCCCGACATCGTTGCACCTGTGATGACCGTTATACCATCGTCCACGAACAATGTCTGGGACGTGTGCACGCGCACGATACCGTCCAGAATCAATTGTGAAGCCAGGTTCTGGTCGATCAACAAGCCCGCGTTGCTGCAGATGATTCTTCCCGTGTTGTTAATCAGACCGCTTGAGTTGACTATCGTCGCCTGCGTCGACACGCGCAAGTCGCCGGCGTTGTGCAGTTCCGCGCCAATATCCATGGTGATGCGGCGCAGGCTGCTGCGCGCACCGCGCCGGGTGGCAATCGTTGCGCCGGCGTGATTAAACATCGTCGCTCGTATGCGCAGATTTGATTCGCGATCAACGCCCGCGTCTTCATTCAACATTCGGACAGCGCCGAAGTTGTCGAAGTTTGTAAAGATGTCCAGTTCGGCATTGCCCGACTGCGATCCGCTGACGCGCATAGTCGCGCCGGTCGCGTTCGTGAGCTGTTCCATAAAGTCGACAAAACTCCGCACCGTTACGTTTGAGCTGTTAACAAAGGGCGTTTCGAAAATCGAGGCGTTGACGACCACGTCCGTTACCGCGTTAAACGTTCCATTGCCAATTGCTGTAACGGAACTGAGTTCAAACTCACCGCCTCCCAGCACCTGTCCGCCGCTGTGATCGAAGGTCCGGCCGCTCAGCATGAACTGGCGGCCCGGCGCAATATTGATTACACCCGCGTTGTTAAACTGTGCGCCGACGCCGGTCTGAAGGACTTCCACGTTTGCCGTCGTGGAATTAAACTGGTTGCGGTTGTCGATGAGACCGGAAGTATTGTTGAATCTGAAAAGAGATCG
This sequence comes from bacterium, assembly GCA_030430495.1. GTDB lineage: Bacteria > Bacteroidota > Ignavibacteria > Kapaibacteriales > UBA7675 > JAUIKM01. Next base: position 29,019 of record JAUIKM010000030.1, read on the forward strand.
CCCGCCGATTACACCAAAATTGCGCAGCAGCGCGCCCGACACAAGATTCATCCGGCGCACGCCGCCGAAACTGCCGTCAACCGCGTCGATAGTCGCTCCGGTGCAGTTCAGCAGTTCAGCGCCTGTGCCGAATACTATCTGCGCTGTGCGGGCCAGCGTAAGGTGTTCGTTGCTGAGTCGCACCAGACCAAAGTTCTTGAGCGTCCCGTTCACGTTTAATGTCCCGTCGCCGCCGGCGTTGGAACCCACGATGCGCATCGTCGCATTCGTGCCGTTGATCAAATTCTGGTTAAAAGTATTCGCGCCCTGCATGTTCAGTCGCAGGCGGTTGTCGAAGTCGACATTGACCGTGCCGGCGCGCATGTCCGTGTTGATTTCGGTCAGGAAATCATCGCCGGACAAAGTCGACGACACCAGGGACAGAAGACCGCCGCCGGAGATACGGCCGCCGTTGCTTTCAATCTGTCCGTTGGAAATTGAAATCGTTAATCCGGTCGCAACATTGATCTCTCCGGCGTTTTTCAGGAATGACGTCAGTGTCAGCTGAAATGACACTGTGGCCGACGTGAGACTGATCTCCGCCCGGTTGTCGATTACGGCGTTGTTAATATCAAAGGTATAACTTGTGTTGTTGAGGATCGTGCCGTAGTTCAACATCAGCCCGCCGGACTCTACCGCAATTTGCCGCGTGCCGGCAACGGTGCCTTCGCGCAGCGAGATCGTCGCGCCGGTTCCATTGACAAAACGATCATTGGTCTGCACGCGCAAGCGCACCGTACGACCGAAGTTCGCGTCGGAATTCACAATCACCAGCAAACCCTCGTTGCGGCCGCGGTCTTCCACGCGCAGCTCCGCATCGCCGACATCGCTGCCTTCGATGATGCAGCGTCCCGTCGCGCCGTTGTCAAAACGGCCGTTAAACGTCGAGGTATTGCGCAGGTGAAGAACCGACTGATTCATGAAGTCGGCATTAACCGTCACGGAGCGCATTTGCATCGGAATGGTATTGGTGATTGTCCCGGCGCCGTTAAGCGTCGCAAAATCGAACTGGACAGATCCGGCGCCCGAGATACTTCCACCGTCATGTTCATAACGGCCGCTGGAAAAGAGCATCAGCCGACCGCCGGCCACATTGACGCTGCCTTTGTTAATAAAGTCGGAGTTTGACGAGTTGCTGCAGTTCAGATCGGCGGTCGTGACGTTGATCGTTCCGGCATTGCAGAACAGACCGCCGGTGTTGTTGTCGAGCGTGTAGTTAATGTCGGAGTTAATATCGGCGTAATTCTCGAAACGCGTGTCGCTGTTGAGAATGATGTTGCGGGCCCCTGGTTGTTGTCCCTCCAGGACCTGGACTTCGGCGCCCGTGGCGTTAACAAATTTTGCGCCGCTGCCGTTGAGCCGCAGATTGAGCGTCCGGTTAAACGTGAGGTGCTCGTTGTACATGCGCAGGACACCGAAGTTGTCCATGCGCGATTCCAGGCGCAGTTCCGCATCGCCGACACTGCTGCCCAGGATGCGGAAGGTCGCCCCCGTTGCGTTTTCAACCGCCGCGTTAAAGGTGCATGTATTCTTGAGATCCATCAGCAGCGTGTTGACCACCGGAATGTTTACGGTGCAACTACGCAGCAGTGTGATAATTTCAGGGTCAAAGTCGGCCGTGCCGTTGATCGTGACAAAGTTCAGATTGAGTTGGCCGTCGTTGCTGTACGTTCCGCCCTGATGCACCAGCCGCCCGGAACTGAAATCGAGCGTACGTCCGGCGGGAATGTTAATCGCGCCGCTGTGCACAAAGTCCGAATTGGAGTTTTGCGAGACAGTCAGGTTGGCTCCCGTCACATTCACCGTGCCGCTGTTGTTAAACTCGGAGCCGCTGCCTCCGGTCAGAGTCAGGCCGGCGGCCACGTCCAGCGACCCGAAGTTGCGCAACTCGCTGTTGCTTTCCTGGATGATCTGGCGCGTTCCGCCATTCGTGCCCGTCAGCGCTTTTATCGTCGCCCCCGTGCCGTTCTGCAGAACCTGCCCTGTCCGCACTCGAATTCGCGTGGAACGGCTGAACGTTCCATCGGAATTGATCAAGCGGATGCATCCGAGGTTGTCAAAGAATGTATCGACCCGCAATTCGGCATCGCCGACGTTCGAGCCTTCAATGTCGACGCGCGCGCCGGCGCTGTTGACCGTTTCCAGTTCAAAGTCACAATTGTTGAACAGCCGGGTCAGGCCGTTCAACTCCAATGATCCACCGCCGTCAAGCGCAGCAGATCGCATCTGCAGCACGCCGTTCGTTTTCACCTCGCTCGCCGCCGCCAACGTCAGCGAGTGGTTCCAGACATACAGCGTCTGCGCCCCGCTTGCCGCGCCGACGGTTACACTGTTAACAGAGCGGTCGGTATCGTCCAGCGTCACCGTATACGTTCCGGCAACGGTGATAAACACGTTGTCGCTCGCACCGGGCACTGCGCCGCCGGTCCATTTTGACGCGTCGTCCCAATCACCGTCGACGGCGGAATCCCAGAAAATATCGGCGGCAAAAGCAGTGGCGCTGCCCAGGAACAACAGGCCGACCACCGCAAGCACGCGATTAAACAGAGTTAACATCATCGTCATTCTCAGAATATGTGGATTTGAAAAACATGGGAATGCAGACCGATGAACTGTTTATTCACGGCCCGGGTGCTGTGCTATATAAAAAGGAGAAACCTGAACCAAAGCGGAACGGCGCAAGATAGGAAAATTCGCTCAAACGGTGTACGCCCGCGCCGGACAGATCCCCGCAATTGCCCTTCTGAGCGCTTCGCCACTTTGTTGCTGCGCACGGCAGCGGCTTGCTTGATTCTCTTGTTTGTCAATGTTCCACAAGCGCCGCGTATGTGCGCCAATACTGGTGCAATAAGGCCGGGAGGCGCATGACGACGAGGTTTTCGTCAACTGGTCCCCCGCAGAAGAATTACCAGGCGGAAGCAACAGATTCGGCGTAAGACTTCAGGTTGGCCCGCCGCGCTGCTATGCGGGTAGCTATAGAAAAGGACAGGCGCACAATTGCAGCCGGCCTGTTTTCGGCAGATGTGTTTACAGTGCAATTGAAGTATTTTCCCGGCCGACGGCCGGTTTTTGGCGGATGAATTCGCGGGCTGAGCGACGCAGCGTCCTTGCGACCGGCGGTATTTTGCAGAGCGGTTTGCGGGGCAATTGAACCAGAGCGACTGAGGCAAGGCGTTTTTATGTGGAGCTGTTTTTGTGGAGTGCCGCGCGCAGTGTAAGTCTGAAGTCTTGTAGAATTAGTTGAATATTCTTTTGTGAGATCAAAGGACCCACCCCGACACCACCACCCTTCCGAGAACGATACCCACCAATATAGCTTCCCTTACCCGCTTGCGCGCGGGCTCGTTCAGCATGCCATCAAACCATGATCTCCACCCGACGCACACGACCGGTCCGCGCGCGTCGATCACACATTACGCAGCCTGTAATACTATTCCATGTCTAAAAAATTGAACGTAGCGCATTGCGTGGGTGAACGGCCTGTAAAGACTCTTGAACGGTCAACATTCTCCGGACGTCATACCCGCTGACAAACAAAAAATGGCCCCGCAGTCCAGCCGCAAAGGCATGTCTGCAGAGCCATCCTCTACTATTCCGTTCACTCCGGCCGCTAGTCCAGCGGAGGCACCTGCCCCGGATTCACGACGCCAAAATTGGGCGTAAACAGCTGCACGAAGTCGTCGGCGCTGATGGAATTGTCGGCGTTCAACTCACCTGACAATGCGCCCAGGACGTCGCCGGGCAAATCTGTTAACCAGAGCAGACCGCCGACGACATTTGCCGACTGACTCAGATCAACATCCGCCGGACTGCCGGCCTCCAGCAAAACAGGCGCCGCGCTCGCCAGAGGAATGTGCCCTCCGTGGCGAACGACAAGCCAGTAGCTGCCGTCGGCCAGGCCGTCAAACTCAAACCGAGTGCTTGCGCCGGTGCTGTGCAAAGCCGACGCGCGCGCCACGACGGCCGAAGTCGACAATTCGGGTCCTTCGCGCAATTCAAGCATGAAAGGCGTTCGTTTGTGTGATTCGCCGTTCCAGTAACCCTGGAAGTACACTTCAACGTCAACGACAATCTGATCGGGTGCGGATGCCGTTACAACGGCCTGTGTTGCGCCAACATCAAGCGTGAAGCCGACGCCGCCGGGCTGCGTAGCGCCGACGACCGCCGCAAATGCGCCGGTTACCGACTCGTACTCCATGATGACAAACTGCGCGCCGTCGGCCGGAACAAAGCCGTCGATCAAAGCAAGGCTCAGTTCACCGTCGAGCGTCAGTACTCCCTCGACGATCAGTTTGTCAAAACCGCTGCCGGGTTCCACGCCGCCAATCTCTATCTCAATGGTCGATGTCGAAGTTAACTCGTAGTCGCTGCCTATTGTTAACACGCCCGGCGAACGGCCCGGGCTGGTGGTGCCTGCATTGGACGCTCCTCCCGGGATGACCGAAAAAGTACCGTTGCCATTGATGACAAAGTCGCCCGGCAGCAGGACCTTCTCATCTACTGCCAGGGTCAATCCGGCCTCAATCAATTCTACACAGGAACTTTCTTCGGTCAACAGCAGCATGGAAATATCCGGTACTATCATTTCCAGGTTTCCGCCGGCAACAGAGACTTTGCCTTTTTGGGTAAACAGCATCTGACCGTCGAGAGTGAAAATTGCAACTGTCGCGGTTTCCATCTGCGGTTTGCCGTTGTACCCTATCAAACCACAGTTGACGATCTCCGTATTATCACGAGCTTCCACGAGATTGTTTGTGACCGTACAGTCAAAGTTCAGGGTCGCTCCTGTGTGATTGACCAGCTTGGCATCATCCCGCAGTTGAACATGTGCCTTGTTTGCGGCGCGATTTCCATTAGTCACCACGACGTTCTCATGTACCGTCGGCTGCCCTATTCTGGCATCTCCGAAGTTGTCGAACAAGCCGTTGCCCTGAAGTTCAATCACCGCCGCCGGATTGGCCGTCGTGGCATTAAACTTTCCGTTGTTTCTAAAAGTACCGGAACCGGAGGCCAACACAACTGATGTCGTAACCACCTTGCGAACTTCAACCCGCCCATTGTTGACAAATGCCGCATTGTTTTCTACCAGCACGGACGCTGTTGTTCCTTTGAATTGCGGCACAACATTGTTCGACGGTAAAACAAGATCTCTGAAGTCAACTTTGCCGTTGTTGATAAATTCCCCGGCTCCGCCGAGATTGATGTGACCTGACGGTTGGGACGGCACAACCTGCGTCTCATCACGTGGAAATAACGTGCTGAAATTAACCTGACCTTCATTGACAAACCTGGCATTGTCTTTCACATCGACGCCGCCGGGAACCTGAGCTGTAAAGTTCTCCGGCTGCGGTGCTTCATCGGCGGGCTTGACATCAAACGTGCCGCCAAAACCATTGAAAAACCTCGCGCCACCGCTCAATTCAAGGCCTTTAAATTTCTCCACGACAACTGCCGCAATCGTCCGCGTTGGAGACTGAACAATAACGGACCCGAAATTGTCAAACTTTGCGTTTCCATTAACCGCGATTCCGGCATTGGTGATAATCGGATTGGCCTTCTGCACAAAAGCACCGTGATTTGTAGCGACGACCTGACCCATGAAGTTAAACGACGAACCGGGCAGACCGTTGGAAAAGTCTATCTCTCCGTTTATGCCGTTGTTAAAAATTGTCGACCCTTCAAACTCGACGCCGACAACAGCCCGCAAATTCTCAATCAGACCTTGGTTGCTGAAGTCCGCATCAACGAATTTCAACGTCGCCATAGTGCCGGGCACACCAATCTTCACCATCCCTTTGTTGTCAAATTTCCCGTGAAACTCATTCGCGCTGATATTCACACTGCCAATAAAACCTTCCGGCGAAAACTGAACAACGGAATTGGGATCAATATTGACGTCGCCAAAGAATTTGTTCACGCCGACAACATTGGCCGTTGGAGCGGCAAAAGACAAGGACGCGGTGGTGTTGAGTTGTGATTGGGCAATTTCCACCACCGACGATGTGATCAGAATCGGATCGTTCAATTTGGAGAACCCCACACTGAACACTCCATCACCCTGAAAGACGGTCGCGGAAGTATTGAAAATATCCGCATTACTCAGGAATGCCGTCCCGTTATTGTGAAACACATTTGACGCCCCCTTGAAGAAGAGCTTGCCAATTGGCCCCTGCATCGAGATGGAGACTATTGCCGTAGTGAATGGGACATCGATGTTGCCAAAAGTAATCGGTGACGGCTTGACCATGTTTTTCACATCATTGTCAACGGAGAGAAAAGCATCATCCCCCTTGATATTAAACGACCCTTTGGCGCTGTTGATAAATGCATCGGTAGCAAACACGCCGAGTGAGGCCGTCGTAAACACGTTCACACTGCCGCAGTTAGTGAATTTTGCGCCGTCTTCAAGGTCCAGATTACGTGCGTTAAACACACTGCCTTCCGCCGCCATCGAGTTGACCTCGCCCTGATTTTCAAACTCGCTGCCTTTGAATACAGCTTGCAGCACTGAGAAGTTAGCCGTCCCTTCCGTTCCAAAGTTGACCTTTCCCTCGTTCAGAAAGTCTGCGTTAAATTCAAAAAAACTCGTAAACGAGCCGAACGAATGAAAATTCCAGATCGCCTCTTCCAGATTAAACAATTCGCTGTTAAAAATTCCGACGCCGATCACATCCATTTTCCCCTGGTTGTCAACGGGTGAGGTATCTTCAAAAACCGAGGTTCCGAAAAACCTGGCACGTGTACAGGCTACCGTAAATGTTCCGTTGCGCACGGTTGTATTGTTGAACTGGTAGGTGCCGTCGCCCAGAACGCGCCCCTCGCGCGGCTCAAACGTGCCATTGTCGATCGTCATCACGGTGCCGACGGTCACCAGAAGTTTACCGCCGTCGTTGATAAACGTCGATCCTCCCACATTGGCAACCGTCACATTGGCAAAAGAAGAATTCACAAGGCCGCGATTAACAAAATTCTGCCGATTTTCGATTGTCAAAGGATGAAAGGCAACCACATCGCCGTTGTTGATAAAGCTGGTCGCATTGCCGGCGGAAAGCAGTCTTTTGCCGCCCGCATTTGGCACGGTGCAGATCGTCGCACCGGTAACATTCACAAATGGCGCATTCGCACCGCCTGTGTACTGAATTTTCGATTCTTCGCCGCTTTCGCTGGTCAGTGTGATTTTCCCCTGGTTTGTTCCGCCCTGCACGACTAACAAAGAGGGGAAGTTTTCATTGTTGCTGACAGAAAGGACAGCATTTGTTCCGTTAACAAAACTGCCCAGCAGTTGGCTTGCGGAAGCAACCGGGTTTTCGACAAATATTTCGCCGGCATTGTGCAGCTCATTGTTAATCGTTGAACTGAACAGATCCAGGCCGCCGCGATTGTCTATCCGTCCTGCTCCGCCGACATCCATCTGTTTAAGTTGCACCACGGCGCGATTGCCGAAAGTGGAGCGTTGCGCCAGAGTCAACGACTGCCCGGTTCCGACAACCGTCTGCGTACCGCCTGTGCCGCCGACCTGAAGAGAGTTTACCGCGGCATCCTGATCGAGGTTGACCTGATAAGTGCCCGATGTTGTGATGAACACCTCGTCCCCTGCGCCCGGTACCTGACCGCCGCTCCAATTGGCGGCATCGCTCCAGTTGCCATTGACGGGGTTTTTCCAGAAGACATCGGCCGCACTGCATTCAGGTGAGATCAACAAAACAAAAGTTCCGCACACGGCCAGCAACGCGGCGGACATGCGCAATGTCGTCGCAATCATAGTTTAATCCGAATCCGTTGTAATAAAGACTACTGCTGTGTGATAGTGAGCCGCGCGGTTAAGTACCGATACAGCGGCGGGGCGGCCCGGAGGCCTGAGGAAAGGTAAAAACGCAAATTACGGCTCCGAGCGGAGAGCGCCTGGCGGCGGTACGCTGGAGTTTATGGTATTACAGTGCTGGCGGGAATTTACGTAATGGCAGGCAAAAGACACAATCAGACACAGAATCTGCCAGAATATCCGCGATTCATACCATTGGGTTCGGCCGGACCGGGCGTGGGGATGCGAGGTTGTTTAAGACTGGATATACCTCTGCGAGATCAAGGGGCCCGCCTGCCCCATCGCCCGCCCCGCCGCCACCGCGAGTCTCCACCACGTCCAGACGCACTCCTCCCACCCTGCAACCAGTGCAGATTTTTGTAGGGCAAACGTCAGTCCGGCATAACACGGCGCGTTGCATGCGGCGCTCCGTGGTATGCTCCAGTCTACATCGAAACCACAATTTATCCTCGCGTAAAAAATTGAACGCTGCGCTGAACGCATGTAAGCGGGCGATTTTTCCGCCTGAACGGACCTTGCGCTTCACGTCCGGCCCACAACAAGACAAGCGCCGCAGTCCATCCGTCAAACCGATCTGCGGAGCCGGGAGCACTTGCAAATATCGCCGCAGTGTTTTTGTCGGCCGCCACGCACAAACGGCCCTTTTTCCGACTTGATAAATCCCCTCTTGTTAGTCGGCGGGAGCGAAACGACCAGCCGCCGGGCTGCAAACCTCTTTCGTCTTCGAGCCCGCAAATGATCGGCCCCATTTTTGTTCCATATCCTCATCCGACAGGCGAATACCAGCGCAAATCAGATGTTCAACGCCCCCCGATCCCATCCAGGAGTACTATCATGCAACGACTTATCACAACCGTCACAGTGGTTTCAATTCTCGCCGGCTGCGCCGTCTGGCTTGTCGGCGCCGACGACCGCGCCCCCGTTCCCGCTCCGCGCGTGTCCGCTGATTCCCTCCGTGCAACGCCGCCGCTCTCGACCAGACTGACGCCCGCGCCACAGGACCCGTCCTTCGCAGCGCCGGCGCTGGACCGCAGCGCTCCGGTGGAACCCGCCGCCGCGCCGATCACAAAACCGAGCGACGGCGACGACCTGATACAACTGGCTTTGTTGCTCGACTGCAGCGGCAGCATGGACGGACTGATTTCCCAGGCGCAAGCTTATCTGTGGAATATCGTCAACGAACTTTCGGCCATGCAGCGCGACTACCGTCCGGCGCGCATGGAACTGGCGCTGTACGCCTACGGCATTGAAGCTCCCGGCGGCGCAAACGACTACGTCACCCGCATTGCAGCCTTTACCTCGGACCTCGAAGCCATTTCCGCCAAACTCTTTGCGCTGGAAACGTCCGGCTCGGTCGAACTCTGCGGCAAAGTGTTGCACCGCGCGCTCGACGAACTGGAGTGGAGTAAAAATGAGAATACATTGCGCATCATGGTGATCGCCGGCAACGAGTCTTTTGCCCAGGGTCTTACCGATTTCCGCGCCGAGTGCGAACGCGCCGCAAGGGATCAAACCGTGATCAACACGATTTTCTGCGGCAACTGCTCGGAGGGTGTTGAACTGATGTGGCGCGACGCCGCGCACCTGGCCGGCGGAACCTACAACTGCATCGATCACAACGACGAAATTCAGGACGTCGCCACGCCCTATGACGGCATCATCGACAGCCTCAATCAGGAGCTGAACGACACATACATCGGCTATGGCCACGGAGGCGCCGAACGCAAATCAATGCAGTTGTACAATGATGCCAATACGGGGCAACTCAGCAAGGAGCAGTCCGTCAACCGCACAATCGTCAAATCTTCCGACGCGTATTCCAACGGCAGCTGGGACATCGTCGACGCCGTCGCCGCCGAAGAGTTGGATCTCGAAACGGATGAAGACCTGCTGCCGGAGCGTTTCAGTGAAGCAAGTGTGGACGTACGCAAATTTATGGTGTCGGAGTTGGCGGACAAACGCGGCGAGGTGCGCCGCCGGATCCAGGAAACAGCCGAGCTGCGCGGCCGATACCTCAGCGAACTGCCCCGGCCCGCAAAACCCTCCTTTGCCGACGCCCTGGTGCGCAGTCTGCGCGAACAGGCCGCCGCGCGTGGTTTCAAACAAAACTCCACCGTCAAAACTGACACGCTCGGCACAAAATGAGACAAAATTTGTCCTTGCCGGGCTGGAATTTGAGACCCATTTTTGTTTCGCTGTGTCTTGGGGTCCAACGTGAATCGACGTGCGCCTTTCAGCAACGATCGCGCACATTGATCCGGCGTCCCCAAACACAACGAACTCAATGAACACTACGCGCACGCCCGGTAAAAATTCCAAACTGGAGGACACTCACATGCACATGCGGCGTAAGATCTTTGCACTGCTCTTCACCGTCTCACTGACCGGCCTTTCGCTTTTGACGTCCTGCTGGCTGACGCCCAGCACCTATACATATGTAGACTACGAGCCGGTGTACATGCCGGTCGAGGAACTGCGGTCCTCTGTGGAAGCGCTGCCTTCCCGTTCATTGGTTAACCCGGGAAAAATCTGGGTGTACAATCAATATCTGTTGATCAACGAACGCGGCGAAGGCATCCACGTGATCGACAATTCGAATCCTTCGTCGCCGCAGTTTGTGTCCTTCCTGGCGATTCCGGGCAACGGCGATATGTCCGTGCGTGAGAACATTCTCTACGCCGACAGCTATATCGATCTGGTGGCGCTCGACATCAGCGACCCCGTGGCTGCGCGCGAGGTTGGTCGCGTCGAAAACATTTTCCCGCAGACGCTGGAAAATACCGGCATTGCTTTCGATCCGGATCGCGGCGTCATCGTCGACTGGAAAGAAGTGACCGTGGAAGTAGAAGGCGGCGACGACAGCAGGCCCATTGCGGACGGTCGTCCCTTCCAGCGCGGCGGCGGCGTTATCACGGCCAACGACGCGTCGGCAGCTGCGCCCGGCACCTCCGGCGAACTGAGCGTCGGCGGATCGATGGCCCGTTTTACAATAGTGAACGGCATTCTCTACGTGGTGGACAGCGACGACCTGCAACTCTTTACGCTGACGGAACCCTCGCGTCCGGCGGCATGGGCCAAGGTCAACGTCGGCTGGGGCATCGAGACGATTTTTGCCTACGGCAACAAACTCTTCATCGGCTCGCAGCGCGGTATGTTCATTTACGACAACAGCAACCCGCTGAATCCGACGCAGCTGGCCGAGTTCCTGCACGTCCGCTCCTGCGACCCCGTCGTGGCGGACGACAAATACGCCTACGTGACGCTGCGCACGGGCACGGCCTGCGCGCGCGGCTCCAACCAGCTCGACATTATCGACATCGGCGACATCCGCAATCCGCAACTGCTTAAGTCCTACGCGATGCAGAACCCGCACGGTCTGGCCATCGTCGGCAACACACTTTACATTTGCGACGGCGAGGCGGGGCTGAAGGTCTTTGACGCCGAGAATCGCAGCGATATCAAACTGGAGACGCAGGACGCCTCACTGGAGACCTATGACATCATTCCCGTCGGCTCGCTGGCGATAGTCATCGGCCCCGACGGACTGCACCAGTACGACTGTTCCGATCCGTCCAATATTCAAAAGCTCAGTGTTATCGCACCGCGTTAAACCGATGGGCATATCGGTTTAACATCTGGTGTGGCACACAGAGTTTTCGGTTCGAGCGCAGGGGGGCAACTTGCGTTAGCATGTCAAAAAATTCGAGCCGAAAACGCCGAGGCGATCCGCAAGGATCGCCTCGATTGTTTTAAACAGATGGTAACACAGCCGAGTTAACTACCCGAGCATTTGTCGCAATCGGATTGATTGACGCCGGGTCCGCCACGACGCTGGAAGTCAACTATCCCGCCGCGCACATCCTGTTCCACCCGGCAGCAGTCCAGAAACACCTCGCGCAGTTTCTCCCTGCCGCGCTGAATGCGCGACTTTGCACCGGACAAACTCAGCCCCAGAATTTCAGCAGTTTGCGCCTGACTTAAACCGTCGATGTCGGCCAACTCCACTGCGCGGCGATGCGCCGGATCGATCTGCGCCAACAGCGGCAGCATACACTGCGCCAGCGCTTTCCCGGCAGATTCCTCTTGTTCGTCGCGCAGTTCGAGGTTCTCAGTTAAACTCTCGCCCTGCGGCCGCCCGCGGCGGTAGTAGTCGGCTATGGCGTTGCGCGCAATCCTGAACAGCCAGGCGTGCAGTTTGCCGTCGTCCAGCAGACTGTCGCGCTGCCCCAAGGCGCGGGCGATAACATCGTGCAGCACGTCCTCGGCATCTTCCGCATTGTCAATGCGCTTGCGCACAAAACCGTGCAGCATCGACCGCGCGCGGCTCCACGCCGCCGTTTCCACCTGCTTGTCCGTTTGCATGATTTTCCGCCCACCTGAACGTGTTAACATTGTTTCCTCCCGTGGACGAGGAACATGGGCAAATCGTATCCGCCGCGAACGGCGAGACTCGTCATGCGCCGCTTCAGGATTCGGACTCCGTTGCGCAGCAGGAGGCATCGGCAGCGCAGCATTCCTCGGCAGCGTCCGGGGTGCAGCAGTCGGCGCTGTGAGCAGGTTCGCAGCATGAACTGACCGCATCCGCGGAACAACACGACGAAGACGGCGCGCAACAGGAACAAATATAAACAGGCGCGCAGCAGACGGCAGCATTAACAGGCGCACAACACTGAACGACCGGCGCCGGCGCACAGCAAACGGCGCTGCGGAATTGTCTGCTGTTTGCAGATGTGTTTCGAACGGATGTTGTTGTGTGCGGCAGGACGCAACATGCGCCCGCAAATGCAGAGTATTGGAAATACAACATGGCTTTAACCTCAAGAGTACGTTGACGTGTTTGTCGTTTGCACTCCTGCTGACGCCACTTCCTGTCAAAAGACGCAAAAACGTTTTCGCTGTGGGTTGATCAGCGGGCGCTTCGGGGTTTTAGCTTGTCTGCTAATTGCGTGCCAAAAACAGCGTTTTCAGTAAAAATCGTGGTGACCGGGGCGGGATACCCTGTTAAGCGGTCAATATTTCAGGTTTAAAGAAATGAGCTGTGAGCCCTTAGGGATCACAGCTCATACGTAGTTCTACGTACTCAACGAAGCTCAAGCCGCACAGTCCTCAGCTCCAAACCGGCTTCAAGTTCAACAACATACGCGCCCGCAGCCAGCCCCGCAACATCGAGCTCAAGACGCGGCGCACCCGCCTGAAACTCACCGCTTAAAACCTCGCGGCCCAGCAGCGAACGAACAACATATCGGCCCGAAGTCCGGTTGATGTCGTCCAGCACAATTGATACGCGTCCGCCCTCAACCGGGTTCGGATAAGCCCGCAGCTCCTGTTTAACGTGCGGATCGCCGACCGAAACCTCGCTATGCTCGCCCTGGCGGATCGTCACGTTCTGACCCGCGATGAAGGGACCGAGGAAGTACTCGTTAACATCCGTGCCCGGCCAACGCACCGCCAGTCCTGTTAACAAATCGTTTTCACCCAGGCCGAAGTGCTGCCGCGCCGGCCGTTGCACGCGCACGCCGCTGCCCGCGTTAACCTCGCGCGTCATGATGCCGGAAGCGCCGTAGGCCGTGATGCGCGCGCCGACGGCCTGCGCCGCGCCGCCCTCAGGCACAAGCGACACCCGCACGGAGCCGCCCGCGTCCGGATTAACATTGTGATACAGTCGCAGTTGGCGCTCCGACGACATAAACATATCCAGGCGGCCGTCGTTGTCGTAGTCCACAAAGGCCGGACCGTAGACGCGGTTCCAGTTGCCGCCGCGGTGGTTCTGGAATCCGTAGCGATACGTCGCCCATTCAAAAGTGTGATCGGGCTGCTGTTCGTACACCGCGGAATAACGACAGCGATAAAAACTCGGCATAAACACGTCCAGCAGACCGTCGTTGTTTAAGTCCGCCATCGCACCGCTGCCGAAGGCGTCTTCATAGCGAAAACCATGCGTGCCGAACAGGTCGGTAAACCGGCCGTCGCCGTCGTTGCGGTAGAGCGTCGTCCAGCGGTGATCAAACTCAAAGTTGCGCACGTGCGCCACCTGCGTCACCAGCAGGTCCAGGTCGCCGTCGTTGTCGTAGTCGCCGAATTCGCCGCCGGTACCGTGCGCCGAACCGCCCTGATCGTTAATATCCAGCCGCGCGTCGGCCGTCACGTCCGTAAACACCAGGTTGCCGTCGTTGCGGTACAGTTCGTCGCGCTGCAGCACGTAGTTGATCACCAGCAGGTCCTGATCGCCGTCGTCGTCGTAGTCCGCCCAGCGCGCGCCGCCGCGCGTAAAAGTCTTGTTGTTCACCAGCGTGTAAAACACATCGCTGCGGTCGGTAAATGTGCCGTCGCCGTTGTTTAAGTAGAAGTAGTTCGGCAGCGAAACCGGCGGGGTGGGCGGATCCCATTCGAGCCAGCTCTGACCGACAAAAAAGTCGGGATACCCATCGTTGTTGGCGTCCGCAATCGCAATGCAGGAAAGTCCGCCGTTTTTATCGTTGACCGCCGGCGCTTCCGGCCACTCGCGCGCCGTGAAATTCTGATTGCCGTCGTTGATGTAAAAGCGGCCAAAATCCTTGCTGATGTGAACGATGTCAAGATCGCCGTCGCTCTCCAGATCGATAAAGGCGTTCGCGCCGTAAAGATGCGGCAGCTCGCCGATGCCCGCGCTCGCCGTTATCTCCTCAAACGTCCCGCCATTGTTGCGGAACAGTCGGCCCGAAGCCATCAGGTCGATAAATGTATCGCCGTCCAGATCCGCCAGTGCGACGGTCTCCCAGCGAATATCGTCCGGCAGCCCGGCCGCCGCCGTCGCGTCCGCAAAGTAGGGCGCGGCGTGCTCCGGCTCGTCGATCAGCACGTCGATCATGAAAGCGTTGTTCGTCACCACGCCCTGCTGGTTCTGGTTGATCGCATAAGTGCCGTCGCCCAGAGAAAACACCTGAAGCACATTCTGGGCCTGGCCCGGCGCGCTGCAGTAAATCTCGTGATCTATGTTGTCCGACACCGTGGAGATGCCGCTGCCGAATTCGTCGATCGCCACAAAAAAGTAATGCTCGTCGACCGGCACCGGCGTGGGCAGTTGCACTTCGACCAGTTCCACCTGCGTGTCGCTGCTGAGTTGTTTGTTGACCGTCACCGGCGGCATCAGGTCCGCCTGCAACTCCGGCAGCGACGTGCCGCCCTCCTGTCCAAAAATCCGCAGACGCACCGTTCCGGCGGGACCAATCAGCCCGACGCGCACCGAAACTATGTTGCCCGGCGCATCCAGTTTGAACCAGGCCGCCTGCAGCGGAAAACGATCCGTGTCAAAAGGTCCGCGGAATCCCTGACTGTCGTCCCAGGGCTGCAAGCGCTTTTGCACCGCCGTGGCGTCCGACGCGGATTTACCGCTGCGCACCACCTCCGGCACGCCCAGATATTCGGGCGGCCGCGGCAGGGGCAAGGTGTGAACGGCATCGTCCAGCAGAGCTGGATCGGCGAGATTCTGCGCATTGACCGGGATCGCGGCCGCGGCTGTCATGGTGGTCAGGACGGCAAGAATCGACAAGGCACTGGTTGCAATCTTCATAGGTTGTTCCTGGTTGTTGAAATCGCGCGGTTGAATGAAACCGGCGCAGGGGCAGCGCCGCATAAATTCCAAAAATTCGCGCTCAATACGAAGTCTGATGACAACACCTGCCAACCTGCCAGGGTCTCAACCCGTTCCGGCGCGGACCCTCTTACCCGCCTTTTGCATGACTTTTTTGCTTGTCGCGCAGCCGGAAACTGCGAGCCTGTTTTTGAGCGTCAAACGCCCGGACCCGGCGCCCGAATTCCTCGTGTGAGACGCGCAGCGGCCGGCGGATGCTTTCATGCCCCGGAGCCCGCCGACACTGTGTCGCAAGGCCGCGGGCCAAACAAGAGATTGCAAGGAAACATCAGCGAAAAACGGCCACAATGAACAATTTTTCATAATGAATTAATTGAAAAGGACGCCAGTGATTTGCAGTTTGCGAGTCGCTAAAAATCTGCAAGGCGCAGGAAGTCGGTTTCTCCCGTTTCGGGACTCCGTTGTGCAGCGATGGCGACGAAGGCCATCCGCCGGTTTCCACAGGGATTTGGGGACAGCATCAGAAAAGGTCGTGACATTTCACAGTCCAGAATCGACTCCGCGATACGAGAGCCGCTGCGCTCTCCGGCCGGATTTTTGAGATTGACGAGCAGCGTCCTTGCCTGTCTTTTTCTCGCCGGAATCATGGTTTCCTGCGGCGGCGACTCCGCGCCCGGGGAACGACCGAACACCTTCCGGCTCAACCTCAGCGACGGTGTGGCTTCGCTTGATCCGGCGCTGATCAGCTACCAGTCGGCCATCTGGGCGGGTTCCCAGATTTACTACGGTCTGGTGCAGCTGGACGCCGACGGCTCCATCGCTCCCTGCGTGGCGCAATCCTGGTCGGTCGACAGCAGCGGATTGGTCTGGACCTTCAAACTGCGCGACGACGTTCATTTCCACGAAGATCCTTGTTTCGGCGAAGCCGGCTCGCGCCGCGTCAACGCCCACGACGTCAAGTACTCAATCGAACGCATCTGCGACGCCCGCACGGACACGCGCGGCTACTGGGTGTATCGCGAGCGACTGGACGGCGCACAGGAATTTCAGCAGGCCACGCAGATCGGCAATATCCCGGACGGCGGACTGCGCGGCATTCGCGTGCCGGACAGCCTGACGGTGGAATTTACGCTGACCGCGCCATTTGCGCCTTTCCCCTCGCTGCTGACGATGCCCTACGGCTACATCGTCCCGCGCGAAGCGATTGAGCACTACGGCATCGACTTCGGTCGTCATCCGGTCGGCTGCGGCGCGTTTGAATTCGTCAGTTGGAAAGACGACATAGAATTGAAGCTGCAAAAACATCCGCAGCACTTTGAGACGAGCGCGGACGGACGGCGGCTGCCGCTGCTGGACGAAGTGACGATCAGCTTTATCCGCGAGAGCAAGTCCGAGTTCCTTGAATTTCAGCAGGAAAACCTCGATTTCGTCGAGGAGATCGACCCCTCGTTTGCGCGCAGCGTTTTTGACGAAGAGGGCAATCTGCTGCCGGACTACCAAAAGTACACGCTGCTGAACTCGCCGGGCAACTCGGTCGAGTACTACGGCATGATGCTGGACAGCACGACGAGCGGCGGCGAAGACTCCCCGCTGCTGCGCTCGCCGGAACTGCGCAAGGCGCTCAACTACGCCATCGATCGCGAAAATATCGTCAGGTACGTGCTGCACGGAGCGGCGACGCCGGGACACTACGGCATTCTGCCGCCGGGCACGCCGGGATTCTCGGACAAGACCAAAGGTTTTTCCTTTGACCGCGAAAAAGCGGCCGCCCTGCTGGCCGAAGCGGGATATCCGAACGGCGAGGGACTGCCGCAGCTGACCCTGCAACTGGGCAACAGCGAGCGCACCGCCGCCGTGGCGGAAGCCGTACAGCAGATGTGGCGCGAGGTCGGCGTCAACGTGGAACTGCGGCGCATCGACTTTCCGCAGCACCTCTCGATGGTGGCCGAGGGCAAACTGGCACTGTGGCGCACGAGCTGGATAAGCGACTATCCCGACCCCGAAAATTTTCTGGCGCTGTTTTACGCGCCGTTCAAGGCGCCGAAAGGCCCGAACACAACCAGAATTGCGCTGCCTGAACTGGATTCCCTGTATCAGGAAGCGCTTTCCCAGCGGCTCGGCACGGCCGAGCGATACGCCCTCTACAACGAGATGGAGCGCATCGTCCTCGACCAGACGCCCTGGATCGTTCTCTACTACACCATCAATCAGCGGCTGGTGCAGCCCTGGATCCGCGGCGTGTATCTGGACAGCCAGAACCGCCTCGTGCTGAAAGAGGCTGAAGTAGTACGGGAACCAATCACACAGTGATGAGCGCAAGGCTCCGCATTCAGCGCGACGGGAAGATGCGCGCGGCGCCGGACCTCATCACCGTCAATCGTCGCAAGTCAATGCACAGCAGCATTTCAGCAGGAACGATGGAGATAATCACACAACACATGCAGGACGGAGTACCGCTGCCATGATGCAAACGCTTCAACGTGCTCTCGCGACTTTCGGCTGCGGCCTGGTCGTTCTTTTGTTCCTCTCCTTTATCAGCAACAGCGAGGCCGCTCCGGCCCGTCGCTGCAATCCGTCCGTCGGTAAACAGCGCGCACTTGAATACATTCAGTCCAACCGCCGCCTGGCCGAACTGGCCGGCATTGAGTTCCAGGCCAATATGAATTCGGACGAACTCGCTTCACATGCGGAGACCGACGGCGAAATCCTGACGGATGTCGACATAGCGTCAATGGATGACGATGCGGCCGAACTGGCGGCGCTGGAGGAAAGCGAAGAATTCGATCCGGCGCTGGACATCGACGCCTTCCGCGAGGACTGGCTGGCTTACATGGATGAAATTGAAGAGCAGGAAGACATCACCTCCTGCGGCATCGCCAAACGCGACCTGATGAAAGCCATCGTCGGCTGGCTCGGCACGCGCTACCGCTTCGGCGGCACCAGCAAACGCGGCATCGACTGCTCGGCGTTTACGCAGTCCGTCTTCAACCAGGCGGCGCAGATCACGCTGCCGCGTACGGCGCGCTGGCAACATACCGTCGGCATGACGATTCAGGAGCAGGAAGACCTGCGCTACGGCGACCTGATTTTCTTCAACACGCGCCGCCGCGTCTACGTCTCGCACGTGGGTATTTACCTGGGCAACAACCTCTTTGCGCATTCCAGCTCGCGCTACGGCGTCACCGTATCCTCGCTCGAAAGCCCCTATTACAAAAGCCGCTTCATCGGCGGACGCCGCCTGACGGTGGACGACGTGGCCAGCCTCTCCCCGCTCTGGGACGAAAGCGGCGATCAGGATCAACTCATGCCTTCGGACACACTCTCGGCCCACTGAGCCGCGGCAGGCGCATTTCAGCGCAAATCTGACTATATTCCAAAGCGCAATCCGGACGGGTTGCGCTTTTTTGTTATACGAGTACGACGCAGCGCCTGAGGACGTAACGACCGCGCTGCGTCGGGTTTTCAGATCCGGGGCGGACGCGGAAATTCTATCCGCCCGGCAACAGGACCAATTCGCGACCGACAGACCAACGGAACAGACATGATCCACGACAGCATACAGCGCTCGACCGCACTGTTCACTCTGACCTTTGCAACAGCCATTCTCTTGTTAACCACCGGGCTGGAAGCCGCAAACGACGGCCTGCCCGCGTCCCTGCGGGCCGAGGCGGCCTCGGCGGGAGAAGGCTCTTTAGTCGTTCAGCACACCTGTTCGCGAGCCTGCGCGCATGCCGTCGCGGCGGCGGACAGCAAGGGCGGCGGAGATCACATCCTGGGCGGAACCGCGGGCGATCGCGGCTACGACGTGCTCTCCTACGACCTCACGCTGAACTGGACGGACATCTTCACGGCGGAAACGCTGGACGTGGCCACGCGCCGCTACCACGCCGCAATCGACATCAAGCTGCTGTTCGGCGAGGCGGTTCCCGACACGCTGGTGCTGGACGCTCATCCGATGCTGAACATCGAAACCATTGAATTTGCCGGCACGCAGGAAATGCTCGCATTTGTGCGGCCCGAAGACAGCGAGCTGCTGTGCATTCCGCTGCGGGACGCGGGGCTGGAAGCGGGCGAATCGATCGAGCTGCACATCGCATTTCAGCTGATGTTCGAGGACAATGACGTCGGCGGTTTTGTTCTCTACGACAAGGGATTCACGACGCTGGAGCGCATCGCCTACACGCTGAGCGCGCCCAACTTTGCGCCGCACTGGTTCCCCTGCAACGACAATCCGTCGGACAAGGCGCTGGTCTCCTTCTCCGTGCTCGTGCCGGCCGAAATCCAGGTGGCCTGCACCGGGCGGCGGGTCAGCGTCGAGCCGATGGACGACGCGGAAAACGTCTTTGAACATCGCTGGACGATGGACCGTCCGACGGCAACCTATCTGATGGCCGTGCAGGCTTCGCGCTACATCGTCAAAGAAGCCAGCGCAGCGCGGCCCGAAGATCCGGAAACGGACATTCCTCTGAGTTACTATCTGTGGAACGCCGACTGGAACGGCGAGGTCTACAATGCCTCGACGACGCTGGAGCGCCTGCCGGACATGATCGGCCTGTTTTCCAACCAGTTCGGCGGGTATCCCTTCGAGACCTACGGCGTCGCCATCGCCGAGCCTTTCACGTACGGCGCCATGGAAAATCAGACGATGGTCACGCTGGGGCGGACGGTGCTGCAGGGCGACGTCGGCACAGTGGCGCACGAGCTGCTGCACATGTGGATGGGCGATCACGTGACGCCCGCCACCTGGAGCGATATCTGGTTCAACGAGGGGGCGGCCACCTACGGCGAGGCGCTCTGGGCCGAGTATGCCGAAGACGTCGAAGCCTACCGCGCCGTGATGAACTCAAAACGCGGCTTTTACATGCGCCTGAACAACGACGGCCGCGGCCAGCCAGCGATCTGGCGCGAGATAGATCCCGACGACCGCAACGACATCTACAACTACGCCGTGACCTACAGCAAAGGCGCGTGGATTTACCACATGCTGCGCGGCGTCATGGGCGACGCGGCCTTTTTCGACGCCATGCGCTCGCTCGGCGACAGCTTCGGCGGCGGCAATATCACAACGGCGGAGTTTGTCGAGCTGATCAAAACACGTGCGGCGGCGCACAACCTGGACTACGACTTCGACCAATTTTTTGACCAGTGGATCTACATGCGCGGGCATCCGATCTACGCCGCCGGCGCACAGATTGTCCCCGGCGGAACGGAAAACACGCGCGTCATGCTGCGCGTGCGCCAGACGCAGGTGGGCAACGACATTCCGGAAGTTTTTACTATGCCGCTGACGGTCGAGTTCCGCGCCGGCGCACAGGTGGAACGCCGTCAGTTCTTCAACAACCAGCGCGACCAGAGCGAGTTCTTTGAGCTGCCCTTTGCGCCGGAAGAAATGGAGCTGGACCCCGACGATGCGGTACTGAGCGTCAAACCCGACACGCGCGTGGTGACGGACGCGCCCGAAGAAGCGGCCTCCGGCGGCCAGGGACAGTTGTACATCACGCCCAATCCCGTGCACCCGGGCGAACTGCTGCACATCGAGATGGAGGCGCGGCCGGGAGCGGCGGTGACGTTGCGCCTCTACGATCTGCTGGGCAGCTGCCTGTTGAAACGCGAACTCGGCCGCATGCGCGGCGCGTCCGACGCTTTTGCGCTGCGCGTACCGGAGAGCACGCCGGGATTGTACATCGTCGGCCTGGACGTTAAGAACGGTCGGGAGCTGCGCCGCACGGTAATTGTCGGCGACTGAGTTTACAACGCAGCATCTGTTTAAGTGCAGTTACTCGGCGAGTTCATCGCCTGGCGCCAGTCTGTCGGCAGCATGTCCGGCGGCCGTGTTTCCGGCGGACTCGTCTTTGCGTTCGGCGACTTTGGCCAGAAAGACTTCGCGCAGCGGTTTGCCGCTGATTTTACTTTCCACCCAGAATCTGATCTCTGTTAACCCAAGCGGCGCGCGGCCTTCCAGGCCTTCTTCGAGGGCGACCAGGGCCGCGTCGAATTGTTTGAATATTTCGAGCGCCGCCGCGCCGTTGTGTCTGTCGCGCAGGCGGTTGATGTACTTCAATACTATCATTTCAAACTCGTAGGCGGCGGGCTGGCCTTTGAAGTAGCGGTAGGCGGAGCGGCGGCGCGATTCCAGCAGATCAATCTTCTGCAGTTCGTAGTGCACCACCGGCGAGAGTATGCGCGCAAAGGCTTCGATGTCGCGCCGCACGGAGGCGGAGTTGATACTCGTCAGAGCCATCAGACAGTTTTCCGTCGCGGCAAAATCACCGGTCACAAAATGAAACACCGTTATGTTTAACTGTAGCGTCATCAGACGCGACAGGGGAATCTCTGCGCCGAATTGTTCGATGCCGACCTGTATTTCGGCCAGGATATCGCGACAGCGGTCGAGGTAGCCGTTCTGCAGGTAGTAGTGAAATTCGGCATACAGGACACTTGAAACGTGTTTAACCCGATCCGCACGCGACAGGATCGGCAGGGCTTTGATTTTTTGCAGCGTCGGTTCAAACATGTCGAACTTTTCAGCGGCGATGCAACAGGAAAACAGGTTTAACAGATCAGCCTTGTATTTAATCAGACTTGTGTGGCTGTCGTCTTCATTGCCGTCCCACAGGTCGAGCAGTTTCAGGCGGTATTCATATGCTTCGTCCGGTTTGTCCTGCAGCAGCGCCGCGTCGGCCTTCAGACGACAGAACAACATGCGCGAATTGACGGTGGGCGCCTGATCGATGTCCTGCATCAGCGGGTCGGCCAGAATCTGCTGCACTTCGCGCTGCAGTTCGGGATCGCGGGTATCGAGTGACCGCTCGAACAATTCCGCCACCTGCTGGCGCAGACGGACATAACCGAGTTCGCTGTTAACGGCCATCAGGGTCTCGCGTTGCAGGCGCAGCAACTCGGACATCTCTTCGTCGTCCCCGTCGATATTGTATGAAACCACGAGGTCGCGCCGCATTTCGGTCACGCAGAGCAGCAGAGTCAGCTGGCTGCTTTCGTGCGCCAGGCTGGTCGCTTTTTTGAGGTATTTACGCGCCACGTCTCGCACGCCGCGATCGTTGAGGAAACGCGCGGCAAACATGTTCTCGGCAATCTGTGAAAGGTAGTGGTCGCGCGCGTGCAGGTCGTGCATGCTCTGCACGATGGCATTGGTCAGTTGAAGGTTAACAGTAGCCAAATGTCGTACAAAACTTTCATCTTTTAGGGCCCTGAGCAATCGCACTTCGTCAAAACTCTTCAGGGAGTCATAAACCTCAAACAGGCGCAACAGGTTGTTTGATCCCTGTTTCGAGTAGCGCGCAACACCCAACTTGAAATGGCGCTTTTCCGCCTTGGTCATCGATTTGATCAGGCGGTGGAGCTCCGTTGATCTTGACATAATCTAACGCCCTGCAAACCGCATCCCCGGCGGTTCGCCATCGGATAATAGTACTTCCTGCGAACGTCCCCTGTTCGAACCACAAATATAAGCCTTTACAGATCAATTGTTTGGCGAATTTCCAAAAAAGCCCGCAGGCGCTGAATCCAACTGAATCTTTCAAAATTGGACAGAAAAAGGTTGGAACGGCCGGTCTTTTTTCTCGTCATTTGAAGCAAAGTCGTAGGAAGCCCGGCTCGCGGGCGGATTTGAGAGGGAGAACATACTTAGTAAATGCCGGAGCCTGGATCCGGTTCGTTTGTGGGAAATCAGGGGAGAATAGCATGAGTACTAATTGGCAGGAATTGACCAGTGGTGTAAGCGCCGCCGGCTCAATCAGCACGGCGCCGGCAGCCGGTGGTGGAACTATCAAAGTCGCCGGAATTCAGATTTCGATCGGACAGGAGACCGCATCTTTTACGTTCACGGCCAGCGGCTCGTCCGCGGTCAACGTGTTGCAAATGTTCGCGGCGTCATCAAACGGCGTCAGCGCAGCGATTGCAATTACCCGGATAGACTATCCGAACAATGAAGCGAATATCTATTACAGCATCGGTTCGACCGGCAATCAGCCCGCCAGTTGGACGCTGGGAACGATCGATCTGGAGAACAGTTAACGTCCTCTTGTCAGTGAGCACGGGCATGGCGCGAGTCCGTGCTCACTGACGAAGAGTTGAAATCGCCACTGACAGCAAATGCGCCGCGGGTTCACTTTCTTTGACATAATAACTCGTCGTGCCGCCGGATTCCGCCGGTGCGGCAAGCAAGCAGAACCAATACAGTGTTGCGGGTGCGGCCTTTCGCAAAGAAGGACATGGAGCGAAGGAGCTATCGGCACTCGATTTCCACAGGCCGGTTCGGGCGTCATTCGTCGCGTGCTATGGAGCACTCCCCTACTATTGGCGCCGCTCGATTCGCGTTGAAGGCCGCGGATTGAGGAACGGAAGGCTCTGACTGGAAACCCGGGAATCGATTTGTGCGGAGGCCGAATCCGCACACTGTAGTAAATGTGTAATCAGGTACGGCGCCGTACCCGGCTTTCGGTGCACGAAGCCGGATCGGCAAGTACAAAGGCGGGCATATGTGTGTGATATGCCGGCCTCGAAGTCCGCCGCTTGGAATCGAAACAACAGAAGCCCCAAATCAGCAATTTTCGTTGCGATTTGGGGCTTCTGTGTTTGTGGATCCGATGAGATTCGAACTCACGACCTCTAGAGTGCGATTCTAGCGCTCTCCCAACTGAGCTACGGACCCATTGTAAAGCGCAAATTTACCACTTTCAGCTTTAGCCCGCAAACTCTCACGGTTTCAAGGGCAGAATTTCCAGCTCCACCGCGGCCGTGACGTGCGGAATGCGGCGGCGCGCCTCCGCCAGATGCTGCATCCCATCGCGGTAGCGCGTGCTGAAATGCGTCAGGACCAACTGTTTGACGCCGGCGCGCTCGGCGATTTCGGCCGCCGCCGCCGCCGTCATGTGGCGCGTGTGCGCCGCCCGCTCGGCGTATTTGGCGGTGAATGTCGCCTCGCAGACAAACACGTCGGCATCGCGCGCTATCTCTGCGAGCGCCTCGCACGGCGCCGTGTCGCCGCTGTACGCAAAAACTGTCGGCGGGTGCGGGGCCAGCAAAAAATCCTCAAGGAAAATGTCGGAGCCGTCGGCAAGCGTCAGGCGTCCCTCGCGCCGCAAACGACCAACCTGCACGCCCTCCTCCACGCCGCGCGCCTCCAGCGCCTCAATGTCGATGCGCGGCTGTGAAGCCATGCTGCATCGGAAAGCAAACGCCGGAACGCGGTGATCGACCGGAGCCGCGAATACGCGCATGTCACCGGAGCAGAAGACCTCGACGGGCGACGCCGCCGCGCCGACGGACGGACAGTCGATGCATTTGAGTTCAAATTCCACGCTGACGCCCAGGGTTGTGAGCGAATCACGCAGCCAGATGTTGACTTCGGGCGGAGCCACAACGGTCAGCGGGTCGCTGCGGCGGTCGCTGGAAAAGGCGGCCACGAGGCCCAGCAGTCCCAGGCAGTGATCGGCGTGGCGATGCGTGATAAAAACGGCCGACACCGCGCCGCGACGGATGGACGCGCGCTGTAGCTGCAGAACGCTGCCCTCGCCGCAGTCGAACAGCAGCACCTCGCCGGGGGCGATTAATGCCACGGCTGCCGGATGACGATTGTTGTAGGGGGCCGCACCGGCCCGGTTGCCCAGAACGCAGTAATTCATAGTGTTTGAGCGTAATACGATGTTCGACGGGAATTCGTGCAGCGCCGGACTCTGCCGCACATCCTGCCGTCCGGCCGCACAAAAACGCTATCTTGACAAAAACACAGGCCTGAGTTCCGGCGAGGACGGAACGCCGGCGTACATTTCAGCACAACCGCAATAAGCCAATTTCATGTCCGATCAACAAACCGGATCACTCGATTTCAGCCGCATCGGGCTGGCAGCCGGCGCGGCGGCATTTGTCACTATGTTGTTGCTTCCCGCACCGACTGGACTGGAAAACGAGGCCTGGCGCACCGCGGCCGTGGCTCTGCTGATGGCCGTGTGGTGGATGACGGAGGCGCTGCCGATCCCGGCCACCTCGCTGCTGCCGATCGTACTTTTTCCGCTGCTGGGAATCGGCGACATCAAATCGGCGGCGGCGCCCTACGCGCACGACCTGATTTTCCTGTTCCTGGGCGGTTTTTTACTGGCGCTGGCCATGGAGCGCTGGAACCTGCACCGGCGCACGGCGCTGCTGATCCTGAGCGCGGTGGGCTCCAAACCGACGGCCCTGATC
The DNA here is from genome assembly GCA_030430495.1 of bacterium. Taxonomy (GTDB): domain Bacteria; phylum Bacteroidota; class Ignavibacteria; order Kapaibacteriales; family UBA7675; genus JAUIKM01. Next base: position 54,653 of record JAUIKM010000030.1, read on the forward strand.
GGCGGGGTGATGCTCGCGTCCGCCCTGCTCAGCATGTGGGTCAGCAATACGGCCACGGCCCTGATGCTGACGCCGATCGCCGTTTCGCTGCTGGCGGGCGTCGGCGGGGCAATGCAACCAAAGGCGCGGTTGCAGTTCGGCGCGGCGCTGATGCTGGCGGTGGCCTACGGCGCAAATATCGGCGGAGTGGCCACGCCGATCGGCACGCCGCCCAACGGCGTGCTCGTCGGTTTCCTGCAGAACACCTACGACATCCAGATCGGTTTCGCGCAGTGGATGCTCTTCGGCGTGCCGCTGGTACTCGTCGCCCTGCCGCTCGTGTTCCTGATGTTGACGCGCGTCATATGGCGTATGGACGACGCCGGCGCAGCCGACGGCGGCAACATTATTGAACGCGAGCTTGAGAATCTGGGCCCGTTCAACATCCGCGAAGCTTTTGTGACGGCCGTATTTGGACTTACGGCGCTCGGCTGGATACTGCGGCCGGATGTGCTGCAGCCGCTGGCCGACAGCCTGGGCGCGCAGCTGAGCGACGCGGGCATCGCGGTGACGGCGGGCGTTGCGCTGTTTATCATTCCCGCGCCGGGCCGCAAGGGCGCCGCATTGATGAACTGGGAATGGGCGGTCAAACTGCCCTGGGGCATTCTGCTGCTCTTCGGCGGCGGTTTAAGTCTGGCGGCGGCCATCAAGGAAACCGGCCTGGCCGACTGGATCGGCGCGGGTCTCTACGGCGTGGCCGAATTGCCCGTGATTGTATTGGTTCTGATCGTGGCGGTTTTACTGGTCTTTTTAACGGAAATTACGAGCAACACGGCTACGACAAACGCACTGGTGCCGATTACCGCCGCACTGGCCGTCTCGGCCGGACAGGACCCGACGATGTTGTCGGCCTGCGCCGCTCTGGGCGCGAGCTGTGCGTTCATGCTGCCCGTGGCGACGCCGCCGAATGCCGTGGTCTACGGCAGCGGCGAGGTCTCGATGGCGCAGATGATCCGCGCTGGCCTTTACGTTAACTTTTTGATGATCGCGGTCATTGTGTTGTTTGTGTATTTTTTACTTCCGGTTGTACTTTAGACTGCTTTGTTTAACGGCGGACTGCGCGCGGTTGTTTGCGGCATTGCGCTGTCGGCCCGGCGACTTCACTTGTGGCTTGAGGGCTTGAGCGCTTCGCCGCTTATTGCGGCTTGCTTGTTCTTTTTGTTTGTCGGCGCGTTTACCGTGCGGCGGCATTGCGGCTGTCGGACGCAGTTGTGCGGGACGGACTGAAGGACTTGAGACGTGAAACCCGGTGGTTAACAAAAGAATCAGAAGAGCCTGAGATGCGCGGAAGGCGCAGCTCAAAGCGATCATGCCCGCCGGAAAGTCGGACAATAAAAAACGCCGCCCCGCACAGATCGGGACGGCGTTGATTTGTTCAACAACAGCGCGGCGGCTGTTATTTGGCAAACGATGTGCTGCGGTATTCCCGTACAATCGTCACGCGAATCTGGCCCGGATATTCGAGCTCGTTTTCAACGCGCGCGGCGATATCGTTGGCCAGTTGATCCGCCAGCAGGTCGTCGACGCGCTCCGGCTCAACAATGACGCGGATTTCGCGGCCGGCCTGAATGGCGTATGTTTTATTAACACCTTCAAAGCTGCCGGCAATCGACTCGAGTTTTTCGAGGCGTTTAATATAGTTTTCGAGCGATTCGCGCCGCGCGCCGGGCCGTGCGCCGCTGATGCCGTCGCAGGCCTGCACAATGGCGGCAATGGGCGACTCCATTTCGATATCCTCGTGGTGCGCGCCGATGGCGTTGGCCACGATGGGATGTTCCTTGTAGCGCTTGGCCAGCTCGTAACCGAGCAGGGCGTGCGGGCCCTCGATGTTGCGATCGACGCATTTACCGACGTCGTGCAGCAGACCGGCGCGTTTGGCCAGACGCGGATCAAAACCGAGTTCCACGGCCATAATGCCGCAGAGATACGCCACCTCGATCGAGTGATGCAGCAGGTTCTGACCGTAGCTGGAGCGGTACTTCATTTTACCGACGAGGCGCACCAGTTCGGGATGCACGTTGTGGATGTTTAACTCCAGCAGCGCGTTTTCACCTTCCTGGCGAATTTCCTCTTCGAGTTCCTTTTCGGTTTTGTTCACCAGTTCCTCGATGCGCGAGGGGTGAATGCGGCCGTCCGACATGAGGCGTTCGAGCGCAATCTTGGCGACCTGGCGACGGAAGGGATCAAAGCCGGAAATGATAACGGCTTCGGGCGTGTCGTCGATGATCAGGTCGACGCCGGTAGCGGCTTCAAAGGCGCGGATATTGCGACCTTCGCGGCCGATGATGCGGCCTTTCATGTCTTCGCTGGACAGGTTGACGACGGAGACGGTCGTCTCGATGGCGTGGTCGGAGGCGGTGCGCTGAATGGCCTGGACAACGACTTTCTGAGCTTCGCGTTTGGCATTGAGTTTGGCTTCGTCGCGAATTTCCTTGATGAGGTGAGCCGCGGCGGCCTTGGCCTCATTCTCGAGGTTTTCCATCAGGTACTTGAGCGCATCTTCGCGGGACATGCCGGTGATGCGTTCGAGGCGCGTGTTTTGCTCTTCGACGAGGGTTTCGACTTCGGCCAGTTTTTTCTCGATTTTCTTGCTTTTCTGGCCTACATCGCGATCGAGCGTTTGGAGTTGTTTTTCCTTCCGCGTGACGATCTCGAGTTTTTTGTCGATGTTTTCCTCGCGGTTTTTAATCTGTTTTTCGAGGTTGAGGAGTTTATCGCGCGAGGACTGGGTTTTGTTCTCGAAGTCCTGTTTGCGTTTGTGCCATTCCTCCTTGGCTTCGAGCGTTTTTTCCTTGAGGAGGGCTTTGGCCTCTCCCTGGGCTTCGCTCCGGATGACCTTGGCCTGGGCTTCGGCATCGACGATTTTGGTTTGCGCGGCTTTACCGGCCACGTAATAACCGACGCCGAATCCGAGGATGAGCCCAAGGATACTGAGTATTATTGGGACGATGTCCATGTTTCACCATGTAGAGGTTATTAATCACGCTCACCGCGCAGGTTCGGCGGAGGGGCCGTCCCGGAGTGCCGCACGGTCGTCATGGAGACATGACGGGCGGATGCGGGCGAGCTGCGTATGCGTATTGTAGCCCTTGCAGTAGGGACCAGAAAAATTCACGGACAGGTGGAGAGGTGAGCTGGTACGCGGCGTCGGCGCCGCTCAATACGGGTTGAAGGTCGGAAGCGGGGATTGGTTATGTCGGGCGCGGCGCCATTCCGCCGCATAAAAAAAATGCCGTATCATGGCCGACAATGAAGCGGAATAACCGCAAAGGTATTTAAGAACCCTACTCAACAATGCGGGTAAACGCCTGCGTATATTTTACGTCCACTGGATCCGGAATGGATCTTCATCCGCGAGGATGAATGAGGCCTGTAATTTATACCCAGAGCAGAATTCCCTGGTAGAATCTTTGTCGGTTCTTAAATAACGTCTTCAAGGTCGAACGATACGGCACTTATTTTTCCGAGTCGCCCCTTCAAGAACTTTCGCTAACGTTGTATACGCGAAAATATTTGCGTCCCGTATGTGTATTCGTACAGCACACCACCGCACCTGGGATGCGGAGCGCGTCAGGCGCTTTCTCCGGCGCTTTTGGCCAGGAAATCGCCCATTTGCTCCAACTCGCTGGAAAGGTACTCAAGGTCGAACCGGCTTCGCTGTTCGAGCTCGTAACCTTCCTCGGCGATGTTGAGCGCGGTCAACACCGTCAAGGCAGTAGTCGAAGGTTCTTTGATCTTATGGCGCAGGTGCTGGATTTTCACATCCACCTTTTCAGCCAGATGTCGCACTTTCGCTTCGTCATCCGAGCGCAGCTTGTATTCCTGGCCGCCGATTTTCACGTTGACGGATTGCAGCGAACTCATCTAACTCCCCACGTCCTTCATGTCAAAACCTCGACAAAAATACATATTTGCATGTACCGATTCAACGATAAAGTACAGCGAGTATGAAGCGCGTTCGCGTTTGAACGCTCCAGCCGAAGAAAACCGTGCCGCTCAGTCGTTCTTCAGCAAACTGTCTATGCGCGCCAGTGCATCGCGCACCTTGCGTTCGATAACTTCGCGTTTGGCGGCCGGGAACACGTCGCCGTCGGCGGCGTTCCGGTGCGCCTGCGCCAGCTCCCGCTCAAGTTCTTCTATGCGCTCGCGATACTGCGCCAGGCCTTCCCCGGAGTCGCCGGATTCATCATCGGCGTCGTGCGAAGGCGTGTTTTCAAGCGCCTTGAGGCGCGTACTTAACTGATCGACCTGGCGGCGCAGCTGCAGCGCCTGGGCCTCGCGTTCACGACGTTCGACGTCGTGCCGCCCGAGGTTGTCTTCCAGTACGGCGATGCGCTGTTTCAGCTCGGAAATCTGCGCGCGCAGTTCGTCGGCTTCGGCTTGCGCATCGCGCAGGCCGTCTTCGGCGCGGCTCTTTTCGTCGGCCAGGCGTTCGATTTCGGCGTAGAGTTCGCGATTTTTCTCGCGCCATTCATTTTCGATGGCGCTGGTGGAAAAGAGGTCGGCCTGATAGGGTTCGCGCGACTGACGCAGGCGTTCGCGTTCGATGCTGACTTCGTCGTAGAGACGGCGCATGCGATCGAGTTCGGCGCGCAGGGCGTCGATTTCACTGCGTCCGGCCAGTGGATCGCCGGCATCCGACTCGGTTTCGGCCTGCGATGCGCGGGGCTGATCGGCCTGATTCTGCAGTTGCGCCACGGTGTTTTCGAGTTCGGCGACGCGGTTGCGATATTCGAGTATTTCTTTCTGGCCGGCGTGAATCTGGTTGTTGCGACTGACGAGTTCGGCGCGCAGGAACTCGTTGTCTTTGGACGCGGACCTGAATTCTTCGAGCCGGCTCGAGGTTTGTTCGAGCGATTGTTTGTCGCTTGCGACTTGTAGTTTGAGGGCCTGGTGTTCGGTTTTGAGTTCGGCGAGTTCAGCCGCAAGCTGGACGCGTTCGGCTTCGATGCTGTCGAGCAGCTCGGAGGTTTCGCGTTGTTCGAGGTCGAGGCGCTCATGCGCGCTTTCGCGGTGCGAGAGCCCGCTTTCGAGCTCTTCAACGCGGGCCTGGAGGCTTTCGTTGTCGTCGCGCAGGGTCACGATCAACTCGCCGGCGCGGCGGATATGCGTCCAGAGTTTGTTGACGGCGTTTTCTATCGCCGGGCTGGGTTTGCGCTGTTTATCCGGGGTCGCGTGAACATCCATGCGTGCAAGGACATCGATTGATTAAGAAATCACCTGCAATGAATCAGGCCAACTGCTAGATACAAAATAGTTTACGTTTTTTCAATTCATGCAGACTTCAGGTTGCAAGATACGACAAAAAACCATTGAGCCGCACGGAGTTATGAAAAGACGGGGTGATTGAAGTCGTCGGGATTCAAGCGGTGAACACAAGTCCGGGATCGGAGAGAATCACCGGAAGAATGGACATTTCTTGAGCGAGTGTCGGCGGCGGAGCAGCCGCGGGTGCGAAACAGCTGAGTCGGAGAGAGTGTGTTGTGGCCTTGCAGTCAGGAGCGACGGGAAAGGTTGAATAGTTGGCACCTTTGAACTACGGCACGTTTTGACCCACTGCATGTTTTCATCCACGGCACGACTTGAACAAAGGCGCGAACGGAACAAAGATGTGACTGAACAAGGGAGGCAGCGGAACCAAGGTGTGACTGAACAAAGGCACGAACGGACAGAACCAGCAACAGAACAGAGCCGGCAACGGAACAGAGCCGGCAGCGGAACAGAACCAGCAACGGAACAGAGCCGGCAGCGGAACAGAACCGGCAGCGGAACAGAGCCGGCAACGGAACAGAGACGGCAACGGAACAGAACCGGCAGCGGAACAGAGCCGGCAACGGAACAGAGCCGGCAACGGAACAGAGACGGCAGCGGAACAGAGACGGCAACGGAACAGAGACAGCAGCGGAACAGAACCAGCAACGGAACAAAGTCATGAATTGTACAACATGAAAGCAAACACAAAAACTGTAAAGGTCGACGTTCATCTTCCCAGGTCCTGCCGTCGAGCGGCGCGCCCATGCGTTTGGAGTCTGTCGGGAGCCTTTGGGCCGGAAGTAAAAAAGTCCTGGTGAGATGTTGACGGTGTTGGAGTCCGGAGAAGGCCGGAAAGACGTAAGTTGTTGATTTCACACGGGTTACGGCTTGTTCGATGCAGGCGGGTTGATGAGTGGACGCACTTCCGGCTAGATCTGGGGCCCGCCCCGCCGCCACCTCGGGAAGCTCCACCACGTTCCAACGCACTCCTCCCACCCTGCATCAGTGCAAGTTTTCTTGAGTAAGCCGGTCGCGGATTTCACGCGCCGCATGCTGCGCGCTCGTCAACAGCAAGCTTAATCACCCTGCAAACCAAATTCCACCGTAAAAAACTGAACGTAGCCCAACTCGTGGGTGAACGGCCCCTAAAGCTGTATAAACGGCAACGCCCAGACAGGCCGGGCGTCCCTGTTTGTATCTGAACTGCACAGAAGCTGCGCGTGCTCTTTTCGCAGCTCCACGCCGAGTTGTTTTTGCACCGAAGCCACTTGCCTGCCGAGCCGCTTGTTGACGTCGGAATCCTTAGAGGTGCGGTAGGCTGTATAAACCGCAACGCCCGGACATGCCGGGCGTTCCTGTTTGTATCTGAACTGCACAGAAGCTGCGCGTGCTCTTAACGCAACTCCCCGCCGAGTTGTTTTTGCACCGAAGCCACAATCTTGTCGATGCGTTTGTTGACGTCGGCATCTTTCAGCGTGCGGTCGATCGCATTAAAACGCAACGCAAACGCCACGCTCTTTTTGCCTTCGCCCAGCGACTCGCCTTCAAACACGTCAAAGACGTGCGCATCCTGCAGGATCGGTGCGCCGCCGCGTTCTATCTGCGCCAGAATGTCGCCCGCCGCAACAGCTTTGTCCACCACGAACGCCAGGTCGCGTTTAACAACGGGGAAAGGTGAAATTCCTTCCAACACGCCGTCGCGACGATCCAGTTGTTCAAGTGCGCTGAAATCAAGCACACAAACAAACACATCCTGCTCAATGCCAAACTGTCCGGCTACGGCCGAAGATATTCGACCGGCATAGCCCACAACGTTTTTGCGTTGGTAAATCTGCACACAGTCGCCGCCGAACCAGGGCGCCGTTTCTGCTGCCGCTTTAACACGAAGTTTAACAAAGGCAAAACGCTCGATTAACGCTTCGACGACGCCTTTGATGTCAAAGAAATCGACATCGCGTGCCTTTTCACTCCAGCTGTCGGCGGCGGTTCCGCTCAGCGCGATCACCAGCTCACGGCCTTCGCGAATCCCGCCGATAAACTCGTCTGCATCTGCGTCGCGATTAAACACCTTGCCGATTTCGTACACACGCACGGCGTCCGCATCAAAGCGCAGGTTGCGTTCAACAACGCGCAGCACCGACGGCAGCACGCTGGGACGCATGATCGACAACTCTTCACCGAGCGGATTGGCCAGCTCAATCAGTGAATCCCCGCTTAACGCCGCAGCCGTTTTATCGATCTGGTTGGGCGTTGAAATCTCGGAGAATCCAAGGCTGCGCAGCCAGGCGCCTACTTCTTCGCGCATCGGATTCGGCCGAAGCTGCGCCGGCACGCGACCACTCTCCAGCGGCAGTCCGGAAACGGCGGCTTCCTGAATTGTTTCATAGCCGTGCAGCCGTGCAATTTCTTCAATCAGATCGGCTTCCTGCTCTATGTCAATGCGATAACTCGGCACGCGTACTGTAATTGAATCGCCGTCTGCCGTGATGACGTCGAACCCGAGCGCCGCCAGGTACTCGCGGGCCTGCTGTGCGCTGACGTCAACGCCGATGATTTCACATGCGCGTTTAACACGCACCGACACTTCGGCCGCCTCCACAGGCTGCGGATACTCGTCGATCACGCCGGCGAGAATGCGTCCACCGCCGAGTTCGGCCATTAATTGCGCTGCGCGATCCAGCGCATAGCGCACATTGTTAACATCCGCCCCGCGCTCAAAACGGTAGGACGCGTCGCTCTGAATTGCCAGCTTCTTTGACGTACGCCGCACGGAAGCGGGCTTAAACCAGGCCGACTCTATAAAGACATTTTTGCTTGTATCGCTGATTTCGCTGTTCTGTCCGCCCATCACGCCCGCAATCGCCACGTCGCGCTCGGCGTCGCAAATCATTAACATCTGCGCATCCAGGGTGCGCTCCTTGTCGTCCAGCGTCGTGAACTTCTGTCCTTCGGCGGCCGTTTTGACGATGATGTTGTTGCCCTTTAACTCATCCAGATCAAATGCGTGCAGCGGGTGCCCGCACTCCATCAACACGTAGTTGGTGATGTCGACGATGTTATTCCGCGGGCGCAGTCCGACGGCTTCAAGCCGGCGTTTTAACCAGTCGGGCGATTCGGCGATCGTGACATCCTTAACAATTCGTCCGGCGTAACGCGGACACAGCTCCGTGTCGCGCAGTTCAATGGTAAATTGTCCGTCGATCGACTCCGCATCTTCCTGTAGTTTAAGCTCCGGCCGTTTAACGGTTTTGCCGTAGCGTGCGGCTACTTCGCGCGCGATGCCGATATGGGAAAGGCTGTCGGCGCGGTTCGGCGTAATCGAGAGGTCGATGGCTACGTCGTTTGCGCCCAGATATTCGGCCAGCGGCATCCCGATCGTCGGCTCGCCGTCCAGCACCCAGATCCCGTCGTGGTCTTCGCCCAGCTCCAGCTCGGACACCGAACAGATCATTCCCTGCGACACAACCCCGCGCAGCTTGCGTTTTTCAATGGTAAATCCCGCGCTCGGCACCACCGCCCCTTCGATCGCCACAGCCACGAACTGGCCGGCATCGACATTCGGCGCACCGCAGACGATCGTGCGGTTTTCGGCCTCGCCGACGGTCACGGTACAAACGGACAGCGTGTCGGCATCCGGATGTTTGATGCGCTCAAGGACTTTTCCGACAAAAAACTGGTCGAATTTGGCGCCGAGCGGAGTAACTTCCTCAACCTCGAAGCCAAGCATAGTAAGGGTTTCGGCCAGTTCCTTCACGGGAACATCTATATCAACGTAGTCTTTGAGCCAATCGAGCGAGATAATCATGACGGCATCCGCAGTAAATCAGAGAAAACGCCCGGCAGTCGGCGCAGGGAAAGCTGTAAAAATACGTAAAAGGGACTGCCACATCAAAAATAGTTTGCATAGATGCCGGGAAAGTAGTAAGTTGCTGTTCTATACATCGCGGGGTGGAGCAATTGGTAGCTCGTCGGGCTCATAACCCGAAGGTTGCAGGTTCAAGTCCTGTCCCCGCTACAAAGACACAAGATAAAGCCTTGTAAGTTAACGACTTACAGGGCTTTTGTGTGTTCAAGGGCGCGCGCCGCTTTCACTCCTTGCTGGTTGGACCACTGCGCACTACTTCAACGCTCGAAAGTACTGATGGATTGAATGTGTCGCCTGCGTGACTTGACCGCTTTGAGCTGCTCCATTGCATTCGCATCTCAGGCTCTTCTGAGCATCTTGTTAGCCGGTGACTCCCAAACCCCAAACACCTCGGTCCGCCGAAAGCAGGCAAACGCACACTTCGAAGTCATCAGAATGGTATCCTGGTGAAAATCGGCTCAGACCCGAATTAAACTATGCTCCAAAAAACTGCGCTCACAGTGTTGAAATCCGGTGCAAACGTCTTTCTGACCGGTTCTGCCGGAACCGGAAAGACCTATGTGCTCAACCAGTATATCCAGTATTTGCGGGAACGATCGGTTCCTGTGGCGCTCACCGCTTCCACCGGGATTGCGGCGACGCACATCGGCGGACAGACAATCCACTCCTGGTCCGGTTTGGGAATCGAGGAGCGCCTGACTGAGCAGGACCTGGAAAACATGGCGCGCAAAAAACCACTGCGCAAACGATTGGAAAAAGCGCAGGTGCTGATCATCGATGAAATCTCGATGTTGTCGAAACAAACATTGACCAATATCGATGCGATTCTGAAGTTCTTCAAAAGTCCTTTCGAAGCCTTTGGAGGAATCCAGGTTGTCTTTTCCGGAGACTTTTTTCAGTTGCCGCCGGTATCGCGCGAGCGCATTGCAAATCGCGAAAAGTTCGCGTTCATGGCGCCGGCTTGGGTGGAGTCCGCGTTGCGCGTGTGTTACCTGACCGAACAGTTTCGTCAGCGACACGACGATCTGGCAAGTTTTCTAAATGAGATTCGGTCCGGTGCGATTTCCGCCGACGCGTATGCGCGCTTGCAGGAACGTATCGAGCAGTCTGTGGAGCAGGAGTCGTTCGGCATCAAGCTGTTTACGCACAATGTCGATGTGGACCGTATCAACCAGCAGAAATTGGCGGAATTGTCGACGCCGGCGCAACAGTTTGATGCCGAGACTTCCGGGAACAAGGCGGCCGTGTCCGCGCTCAAAAAAGCTGTTTTAGCGTCCGAAAAGTTAATTCTGAAAGAAGGCGCCAAGGTTATTTTTGTTAAAAATAATTACGACATGGGCTACCTCAACGGCACGATGGGAACGGTCACGGACTTCTCCCCGGAAGGCTTGCCGGTAGTAACGACAAACGACGATCGCGAGCTGGTGGTTGCTCCTGAGGACTGGAAGATCCAGGAAGAAATGGGAGAGCCGGTCGCTTCATTTTCGCAAATTCCTTTGCGCCTGGCCTGGGCGATCACGGTGCACAAGAGTCAGGGCATGACGCTGGATGAGGCGGAAATGGATCTGTCTAAAACTTTTGAGCCCGGGCAGGGATATGTGGCCTTGTCGCGTGTGACTTCATGGTCGGGCATGCGGCTTTTGGGATGCAACCAGACAGCTTTACAACTGGCCCCTCTGGCGGTTAAAGCCGACCGGCGCTTTCAGGAATTGTCGGCGGAAAATGAAGCGGCGACAGAGGTTTTAAACAACAATGATATTCAAAAGAACTCCGACCAGTTCATCATCTCGTGCGGTGGAACAACCGACCCGCAGGCAATTAAAACACAGCGCAAAAAAATGGCTCGGCCGACTGCGGTAGAAAAGAAAGTCTCGACATATGAACAAACCAGACAGTTAGTGGAATCGGGAGTGGACCTGGCGGAGCTTGTTAAATTGCGAGGTCTCAGTGAGGGCACAATCGTTGGACATTTGGAAAAGTTAAAACAGCAGCATCCCGAACTGGATTTATCGCCATACAAACCTGACTCACAGCGTTTAGCGGAAATGATCGCGGGGTTTTCGGCCGTACAAAAGCAAGGCAAGGCTGAAGATCTGGACGCTGAAGGCCAGGCCAGGTTGCGCTCCGTCTTTGAGGCTCTGGAAGGAAAATATGAATACCGCGAGTTGAAGTTGGCCCGGATATTCATTGAGGAATAGCGTCTGGAAATGCGATGCAGGTTTGGCTGAACGGCAGTTCTGCCAACTCCGCATTGCCTCAGCAATTTCGACTAAACAGGTAAAGCTGTGACCTCTCTGATTGGGGCTAACCAATTCCCGGCAATCGCGTGTTTAACCTGGCAGCGGGACGATTCCGTGACTCGTAAACGAACCTTGGCATGAGCGCTTTGAGCTGACTCACTCCGTTCGCATCTCAGGCTCTTTTGAGGCTTTTGTTAATCGGTGAATTATCAGCACTCAACCTCCGGGCCTCCCACCGCCCGGCAGTTTTTCATCCGCACCATATTCGGGCTCAAAGTCACGGTCGGGGCACACGTAGCTCTGAACAATATTCGACAGGCGTGAACCAGGCAGGTCTTAAATCGCGTTCAGCTCTTGCAGCAAGGCGGGACGTCTTGGATAAAGATGTTTCAAAAACTCAATCAGGTCCTGTGCCATTTCCGCCTCGCCAAGTTTCCGCATACGCCTGATGTACTTACAGGCGCGCTCATAATGGCTGCGCGAAACGTTTTTCTCCAGATACACTACGATGCATTGGCGGTACAACATTGCCAGTTCCGTGGAATACGACTTTTTCAGATACTTTTCGTTGTCTTGAATCAGTTCGAATGAGGCATTCTCTTCGACATACTGCATCAACCTCGGCCACCACTTTTCCCGGATGTAAATATCGGCGACGCGATAACTGCTCCAAAACTTGCCGTTTTGCTCAAGTTCTTTAACCAGTTCCTCGACGAAGTCGCTCCAGTTTGACCGGGCCAGGTGTTTTTTAAGAGTTGTGTAGTAGGGCGCCGGATTGTCATGATCGTGCAGAAACAGATAACGCGCCGACTCGATTATCGCTGCTTTATCATTTCTGCGCCGGGCAATTTTCAGCAGACTTTCATACCATTGGCCGAGATAACCTGAACTATCTTTGGCGTCGCGTTTAATTCCATCGCGCGCCAACTTTTCCGCCCGGGCATAGTCTCCGCCGCCAAAAGCCCTGTCAATCTCCAGCAATCTGATTTCCGGATTGGCAATGTTTTCTGCTATAAACTTCTCGACTTGCTCCGGGGCTCCAGCCTTCTCCAACAGACACAGCGTTAAAAATTGCGCATGCTCCTTTCCAAACTCGTGCTTCTCGCCGCTATTTAACAATCCAAGCACTTCCTGAATCTCCTGTTCGGATTCAGCCAGATCGACGGCAAGTTCCAACACGCTCATATGCCAGTCCCAGCCTTTGTACATTCCGGACTTAAACGCGTCAATGCAGTACTGCAACAGCATTGCACGGTCGGTCCGAGGTAAATCCTCAAAGGCCATGCCATGCAATATTCCAATGGCATCTTCAATGCACGCTCCCACATCGCCGTTGCTGTCGTCAGCGAATTGCAGTGCTGCGAGCATCTCCTCCATCACGGCACAACACATGCCTATGGCGCTTTGATAATCTTGTTGTTCGACGCGCTGCGTCGCCTCTTCCAGAATTTTTAACACCTCGTCATAGACATGCTGCATACTGCGCCAACCAATAAAACCATCATTCCCCATGGCGCTATTCAAGATAGCTTCAACTTGCCTTGCGTACAGTTGTCTGGCATCTCCTTCCAGCAAATAGGCAAAAGTCATCGTCAACCCACTTCTGAAGTCAACGTCCTTTAGCGCCAGTTGCTTAACATATTCTTTGAGTTCGTCGTATTCCAGCGCGTTCAGAATTCCGTTGACCTGTTCAACAACCGTCAGCTCTTTTTTCTTTGGTTTTTTCTTATTGGTGGACGAATCGCGATAGTGATCGGCATTCTCCCTCAGATAAAACGCCACGGCTACAATGTGTTTGCACAGCGGCCCCGCATTGTATGGACAGGAGCAGTCCGCGTCTCTCAATGCTCCGCCCACCAGGCTCAGGCTCACGTTGTGGATTTCCGTGTCCACAACTTTGGCTTCGCAGCGGCCGGCCTCGTTTTGCTCGACTTCACGAACACCGTCGTTGACAAGACACTCCATGCCTCCTCGCGCAATCTTTCGGGAAACGATCCGGTCGAAGTTACCCAGCGTAATTCGCATGTGATTACCGCTCTTTTGAGATGACATTGGGACCATTTTTGCACGTCGGCACAGGGTCCGGAACAATCGGTCCTGGCTTGTCCTGCCGCGCAACATTACCCGCAAATTTGGCACAATTAACTTAATCTTTCAAGCTGAATATCCGCCTCTCCCGCGACCGAAGCAAAACTCGGGGATTTCAGCAAACGACTCGGCTGCATTGGCGCCGGAGACTTCACACCACGCAACAACTCCCAACTTCCAGCTCAATGACGAACAAGAGAAAAAAGCAAGCCGGAAGTCTGCGACGGCGAAGCGATGCCTTTTCTGCAAAAGGAACACTACACTTTGCTCCGTTGCGAATGCACAATGTATTTGCTCACCATTGCCCGATTTGCCTAAATTTGCAGCGAATAAACACGGGCCGCGGCCCATCAGCGAACCCCAAGTCAAACCGAAGAACAATGATTATCGACTCGCTTGGAAACGAAGAATCGCTTTATGGTCTTAATCCGCACTTTAAGACCGCGTTTGATTTTATCCGCTCGCACGACCTGGCGGCGCTGGAAGCCGGACGCCATGCGGTGGACGGCGATGACGTGTACCTGGTAATAGCGGAGGAGGAGGCACGGCCGGGACACAGCAACAAGCTGGAAGCCCACCGGACTTACATCGACATCCAGATGGCGCTGAGCGGCTCGTTCACCATCGGCTGGAAACCGCTGGAAAACTGTGGCGACCTGCACACGCCGTACCAGAAAGAACAGGACTTCCTGCTGTATAATGACCAGGCGGATTTTTCCGTGACGTTAAACCCCGGCACCTTTGCCGTGCTGTTTCCGGGCGATGCTCACGCCCCGCAGCCGCCCGCCGTATCTGTTAAAAAAGCGGTATTCAAGGTGGCTGTTTAACAATATGGCATTCTGTCGCCGCCGGGGTAGCAGAGCAAGATTTGCTATGAGCTTGCCGCGATGCCGGCGGCACTTCCAGAGGCCGCCCATGGATGAAAGAATTACACTGCAAAATGTTCACACTTTCTCACGTCCGCTGTCGCAACATCCTCTCGCCTGGATGTTTAAAGGTGACGACTCGCCGCTTTCGGCGGAATTCAGGGGCCAGATCACTCCATTGACAACGGAAGCCGCCCGCTTTCTCTGGAATTTCAAGAGCCCGGAAGCATATGTCGGGTCTTTCGAGGAAATGGGTAAGTTCTTCAAGGAACACGCAAGATTCGCATACAACAGCCGCGACAACCGGGAACTCAGGAAGTGGCTGTATGAACGCGGCATTCGATTTGACCGCAAGGTATTTTGGTCGACTCAGCCGGAAGAAGCTTTTGTGTTAAGCTGGAAAATGGTCATTAAATTCTCCGCCCAGTTGTTCCACGGCAACGACGAGGTGATCTGGGACAAGTCGCTGAACTGGGTGTTGGTCTACGATCACAATGACGTGTTTTACTTTGGGAGGGATCAATTCCTCAAAACGGGCATCCCCGACTCCCGAATGTGAAATCTCAGGGTCTCCAGCAAACCGCACGTCAATCAACCTTTCAGTTTGATGTTCGGATGAGATTTGAAAGGCAATCAATTATGTGATCATTGTCGGCGGACACTGGTCGATCCAACGTGGATTCGATGCAGTGTTGGATGAGCCTGGCAAATTCAGACAATATCAACTGCTACGTTCAAAGATATTCTTGCATTATATTTATGTCAGTGAACTCCAACATCATGCTGACTACCTCATGGATAATCATGCCATTTTCAATGAACGACATTTCACCAAACACAGCCACTTTAGTCGATAAGAGCTCCAACACTGACAGATGATCTCATTTCGCTCAGCCCACACTCTACGTTAGAAACAACATCTCTGCACCGCTCTATTATTTGGCACTTGCAGATAATTTACCAATATTTGGCTTTTAGCCACGAGGCGGACAATTAAATAGCACTGCAATATTACACCTGTGAAACAGCGCTTCCTGATCGTCTGAATTGTAGCACCAAGAATTTAACGGAACCTTAACTTAAATCGGTTTGCGCAAGAGGGGTGGGCATATGAGACTGTCTCTAATGATTGTCTTTACAATCCTGGTGGCGACTTCAGTATTAAACAGTCAACCTCGACTACCCGACACCATAGATTCAAATGCGATTCGTGCAAAACTAGATGAACTCATCCAGGCAAATGAATCCACTTTGGAGCAGAATCACATGCTGCTCAAGCAGATTCTTGACAGTGAGGCTGAAGCCAGGGACAAGATAGAGGTGCAGGAAGCCTTAAAGAGATATTTCCGGGAAAAATCCAGCCAGACCACGGCTGATCGTGACGCAGTAATAAAATGCAATCACGCTATCAATATTTACGCGGACACTCTTGCTTTCATATCAAATCAGTTGGCTTTGACGCAAGAGACAATTGCCCAGCTAGAGCTTGAAAGGTCCGGTTTGCAACAAATGCAAAGAAACTATGAAAGCGATTTTGAAAACCACTCACAGTTGCAGGACTGGGTTAATGAAGCCGCAGAGTTGAGCCGGGAAATTCAGAACTTTGCACACAAGGACAACGTTTCCCAACAAGACTTGATCGATCTATCAAAAAGAGTCTATAGCAAAATTTCACTAGTAAGTCGCACTTATCAATTTGTAAAAAATCTGCCGGAGAATGCCAACTACCTGGAAGAAACGATCAACAGTTTGAATCAACTGGAAAATGAAATCTCGGACCTCAATGCTCGAATTGTCAAGTTTGATCGAGAGATAACCGAACTGAACAATTCGAATCTTCCGGCTGCAAAGAAAAAGCTCCAAGGAATAGCTGGTGAAAGGAAAGCTGCTCGCAATGTCCGCACGATCAAAAGATTCAAGAGAGCCAAGAGCATTCTCAAATTCCTTTGGGGCCTCAAAAAGGTCACTCAGGTCGGTTTAATAATGGCTGTGACCGGAGTGGATGACTACATATTTAAAAGTCAATGGATGCGCTGGAAGCAGCTCTTGAATAGTGTGACACCCAGGAAACTCCATATCAATCACACTCCAATGCCTGCAGAAACTCCAGCTCTGATGCAGAGTCTTGTCACAAGATTATAAACATAAATTGGATTTTCCTGGATTCAACTATTGGAGAACAACATTTAATGGCCAGTCGCTCCCCCATTGATGGAATCGATAAGTATCTGGCATCAATCAAAGACGAGGACGTCAGCGGATCAAGCCGCGAGGGGGTGGCAATCTGGCGAATTTTCATTGGTGACCCATTTCCATTATTCAATGACTCCCCAGAACAAGAACTTGCCGGCTTATATGGTTTACGTTCACCATGGTGCATCTACGCTGTCAATATCCCATTCAGGTACATCGATCCCGATTGCAACAGGGATGGGGATATTGATTTGCTCATGATTCCGCTGGACATCATGGGGAAGAATCTGCTCGCCCCCCTACAGATCGACGTTGACTTCCTACCGTTCATCGCGTTCGAAGTTAAAGTGATGATTTTAGATAAAGCCGATCAGTTAAAATCGAAGAAAATTCTTTCTGCCACAGCGGATGATAAAAAGCAGCGACACAACAAAAAACAAGCTGAAAAGCTGTGCTTGATGGGATTTGATCACGTTGCTTTGATTTACGTTGTGGCAGCTGAACCTAGAAGGGAGATTTGTATGGGCATCCGATCGTGGGTGGAGGCTATGAAAGTAGCAGATACAGCACAAGAAATGTTGGAAAGAATGGTATACACTGAAACGACCGACCCATTTAGTACAATCTCCTTCGTTCTCGCTGGCGTACCTGAAGGACTGGAAAATGACCGATCCGCAGGGTCTCCTCCCATATTTCACAACAGAATTCTTTCGAATTCCCTCAAACCGCAGGTTTCAGTATTTAGATCAAGGTTAACATCAACACTTAAGAAAATACTTCCCCCAACGATTACTGCAAATCATTGTGGTGCTCCTTCAAACATACCAATCGTCCTTGCGTGCTCAAACACCAAATGCCAAAACGTGTTTGCCACGGCACTTAACAAAGTTAAAACGTGCCCGACCTGTGGAAGCCTACCGCTCTAGATTTGGAGCAATATGTTTTTTTCATGACGTAAAATGTCAGATCCTAAGATGTGCGATCCTAATTTAAGCTCGACATGCTCCGACCTCCATAACAACAGAGATAGGACAACTGGTCATGTACACATCCATACTTAGTCGACCCTTACGAACAGGCAACGACTGCAGGTACATTGAAGTCCGTTCGTACTCTCAATCGCATGATTCTCACAATGACGTAGTACACGGCGGCAAAAAAGTTCCTCGAAGCGCATTCGCGCAACCAACATTTAAAGTTAAACGCGGCGGTAGACAACATGACGTTTATTTGATCACCCGTGATGCCTTTCAGAAAATTGCGTCGCATGCGGAAGCCTTCATTCAGATGGCCAATGACCGGTTCGATCGCCGCCCGTGAGCGGCATCGTTTGCGCTGTCGTTGTCGCTGCCAATTGCTGAGGCCATTGCCCATACCCGGAGTGTTGACTTCCGTCGCGGTTTGAACCTTTGCGCCGCGATAACCGCGGTTGACGATGACGCGCTTAAACTCTTTGCCGGTTAACTCTTTGACTTGATTCAGTGCGTCAGTGCCCGATCCCAGTGAAAATGACCGCGTAATCCCACGAAAATGGCCAGTCTGTTGGGAAAAAGCCGCCAGTTCAAAAAGAACAGGCGGCCCATGGCCCTGTAATCGCGTTAAAACGCATCACCATGCGAAATACAAGGCCGTTGCCAGTCCTCTATCCAAGCTTTTTATCTTACTACAAGCGTGCTAGCTGTCACGACTCCCTCGGGTGTTTCAAGATGTACAAACAGAACACCGGCAGAAAGAGCTGCTGTCTCAATCGCCAGTTGATGTGTCCCTGATGGCTGTTGTCCCTGCACCAAGGTAGCCAATTCTCGGCCGTACAGATCGCAAAGAGTTAAGTGAACATTGCTTGAATACGGCAGAGAATATTGGACTAAAAACTCATTGCCAACTCTGATCGGCACCGGAAATACTTCCAGGGAGACAGTACTCACTTTAACATTTACAGTCGATTCGTGATCGATAACTTTGACACCGCTGACTGCTTCACACTCAATGGCGGTACTAATATCCTTAGGTCGTTTGGCTCCATAGTTCTCCGGTGGTATCCCGACAATATCAGGATTGTAAAGCCTGCGAACTCGATCAGCGTCGCACTGAGACATTTTTGTCTCCACCGTATTGGCCGGCAATCCCCAACCATGCATTATTTCGTCCGGATGATGTGAATGCCCCAATCCCAAATAGTG
Source organism: bacterium (assembly GCA_030430495.1). Classification (GTDB taxonomy): domain Bacteria; phylum Bacteroidota; class Ignavibacteria; order Kapaibacteriales; family UBA7675; genus JAUIKM01. The sequence goes on from JAUIKM010000030.1 coordinate 73,377, forward strand.
ACCAAGTTCGTGATGAAAAACTGAGCGAAAGTCAATGCAATAGAAACCGCCACAATCGTAGCTGCCATTTTCGCGTGGAGCGGCAGTCGTCCAGCGTGCATCTGGATTCTCGTCAAAATAGTCTTCGGTATTGTTAAAAACAATTCGACTGGATTGACCTTCAAGTCCTTCGCCACACCAAGTCGTATCATAGAGCCTGACATACGCTTCATCCGGAGGATTGTCTTTCGTGGCCAAGTGGGTTGCCGCAACCAAAACGCGAGCCTCATCTCCTCGCCCAAAATCAGATGCGTCTGTGCTAAAGTGAAATCGGCCTCCCGTCGAAGTCACCTCCCAATCAAAGTGATTTTCAGTCTGGGCACGCCAAAGACAGCGACAGTCATCGCCAATGATTTCAAGCTGACTTTTATCAAAATTGTAAATCCGGTCTGAGTCCGTCGGCGTTTTATCGTTGTCAAAATCGTATTGATATAAAACAACTGTGCGATCGCCATTCGGGCCGGGCACAGGCATCCAGTAGGCGGCTCCGTCTTCCAATGGGTTCTCTGTCACGTCATCCACAAAAGTCCGGCAGTCATCGAAGAACCAGTAAGTGTTGTGACAACTCCAGATTACCTGAGTACTGTTCGAAGCTCCCCACCCATCAGAATCATCCGTATCATAAAACAACTGCAATTGAGCACCGTGATACATGACGGTATTGTTATCGGTCTTGATCCACACGCCGTCACCCTCCCTGCCCTGGTCTATATGATCCCTCAACTCGGGGCCTTTCAATGACATGCGAATTGTGACCAGAAGCACTCGCTCTCCTGCCGGTATTTTCGTATATGGAGCATTAAACTTCAACACATTCAAACGAAACCATGCCGGATCGGGGAAGGTGTTGTCCGTAACCGTTACGAGATAAGCATCATCCAGAACGTCGTCATTCACGACTTCCAGAACCGGGTCTTTCAGAGCCTCTTTGTTGTATTCAATCGCCATGTTAAACGATGAGACGTCCCACTCATGATCCGTCGTAGTGGCATATACATCGATGTAATATTCTGAGCTTGTAAAAAAGTCAGTGTCGGCATAGCGTTTCAACTCAAAATGCACGCGGTTTTCGGCTCGTGCACCTCCCGTATAAAACATCTGACCAAGTACTATGGCTGACAGTATGAAAATACGTCGTTTCATGTTATCTATTCCAGGTTGTGAATTCAGAATTTAAGTGAGATTAACAACAGCAGTGTTGTGGTATTTCAGGAAGATGTTTACTGCACCCACCAGTGTTTTATCGTTTCGATTTTGTCTGTCAGCATTTGGTCAAATTCAACTTCGTCGACCTCGGCGCCCAGACCCCAGAAGTTGCCAATATCCTGAACCTTACCATCAACAATTCTGAATACTCCACCAGTTTTCTCAAAGGCATCGTGAGGCCACAATATTACCGTTCCTTCGTGATAGCTTGTGGTCAGGAACACATAGGCTTCTTCACCAACTTCCGGGACTACAATCGTGCCCAATTGGCTTTGCCGCGTTCTGTCTTCAGGTGATTTCCCCGGGCTGCGTCGCTCTTGTTCAGCAGAGTATGAACCGGCCGATTTTCCTGTAACGTGCCCATATATAAAACAAGGGGATGGACCAGGATTCACCTGGTCGGTGCCTGGGTTGCCGGAGTTTTCGGAAATATCCGGCCAACAGTTCTCCGGCACATACAATCCCTTAAACACTGTGACAACTTCACAAGCAACATTCGTCCACGGCTTGGGTGCAAAGGTACTATCAATACCAGATCTGACATCTACAACTCTGACTTTGTAGATGTATTCGGCCAGCAAAAGCATGGTATAATCGAGACCAAGTTCATTCCGTCGATTGCGGATCGCTTTTTCAACGGCTCTCTTCCGTTCCACGGGAAAACTCTGATACGGATCAATTGCTCCCGGAATGTTTCCCAGATGCAGTTGATTGCTCTGCCTGATATAGCTTTTCATCAGGAGCGGGTTATAATCGTAAGCCGCAAAGTGAAATCGAGCAAGCACGCGCAAAGAATCGAGCGAAATACTCATTGCCTGC
>JAUIKM010000031.1 GCA_030430495.1 bacterium
AAAATTTGACGCCGCGTGAATTCCTGTTGAAATATGGAAAACTCTGCGAGTTTCCCACATTCCAACAGGACAAATGTTAATAAGTTTTTCTAATTTCCCTTGAAGCTAAGAAGGGGAAGTTTACAATGTTATAGGTAAATATCGGTGATTTTCTCGAATTCGTTCGTATTTTAATTAACTTATGAAAGTTGGATATTCCAGAGTCAGTACGGTAGGCAAAAGTGCGACATGCAGACGGTTGTATTGCTCAAACCTAGTTCCGAGAAGAGTTACACGATATTATGTGATGATGTCAGCACGGATCGTCCCGAATAGAGACAAAATCGCAATTTCGCAGTCAGAAGTTCTCTAATCTCCTAGGTCGCTAGGTCGCTAGGTCGCTAGGTCGCTAGGTCGTGATTATTAGTCAGAAGTACCAGCACGAAGCTTGTGATGAGCTTTACTTTGATTCCGTCAAATACATGAACTGAAGATTAAAAGAATGGGTAAATGGGAATCAAGAATGATGAGTAGATTTGCGTAGTATTCCTATATGCAGGCAGATGAAATAGCACATCAGATAAGATCAGATATCCGCAAACTTTTGGATCAAAATTTAGTTAATCACAAACGTCCAGTCATTCAAACTCAAGCACAATTTCCCCCTAACGATCCAGAAAATCTCTGGCAAGACGTCTACGAACTGCTCGAATCATTCGATTGGTTTTTTGACTTTAAAGACAAAAACGAGTAGGGAGAGTATAGTTACTTACCCTCCCTCAAAATGATTCCATACAATTCGAAACACGTCAAGAATTCCGTTCGTGTCGCCATTTATATCCGAGTCTCCACTAGAGATCAGGAAGCCGGATTTGGTCCCGAAATGCAAGAGCACGAGTTACTCAAACACGTCGAACGCAATTCTTACAAAGGATGGTACACGAGTCCCAAATGGCGATTCTTCGAGCAGGAATCAGGAAAAAATGATGCCCGTCCAGAATTACAACGACTCTTGAAAATGGCGGCTCACGGCGAGTTCGATGTCGTACTTGTCTGGGATATTAGCCGAATAAGCCGTGATCTACTGGATTTACTACACATGTTTGTCAAGCTGCGAAACCGTAGTGTCGGCTTTGCATCACTCAAAGAGGACATGGACTTTACAGGGCATTTTGGGAAGTTCGTTCTGCAAGTACTTGGTGCGATCGCAGAACTTGAATGGAACAAGATTCAGGAACGAACCTTTGAAGGCAAGCTCACCTCAGCTCGTGCCGGCAATTACATCTACGCCGCCCCCAAGTTTGGATACAAACGAGTCCCAAATGCAGACGGAAAAGGGCATAAACTAAAATTGCTGCCGGATGAAGCGGAAACAGTCAAGCAGATTTTCCATTGGTACGTGCGAGACAAGAAGGGACTCTCCGAGATAGCCTCTATATTCAACGAGACCAACCTGTCTAAGGGGCGATATTGTCATCCTCGAACCCGTGGTACCAAATGGACTGACAACACCATACGTGGCATCCTTAGCAGCGAGATTTACCGAGGTGTCTTCATTAGTAATAAGCGGTCACTCGTATCCCGGAAACCGAAACGCTACAGAGAAAACCCAGAAAACCAATGGATCAAAACGCAAGTCGAGAGAGTGGTCTCCGATACACTGTTTTACCTTGCAAATCAGCGATTGGAAAGTGGGAATCGTGGTGCCAGAGGTGGTGGAAAGCGAGAATATATGTTAGCCGGAAAACTCTATGATCCGGTCACCCGGAAAGGATTTGTCGGCTACGAGTCAGCCAAGAAAACCAAGAACTACCGCCGCAAGAAAGTACCGGCTTCACTGAGCTTGGATGGACAAGAACACAAAACCATTAGTCTGGCCGAAAAAGACCTGGCTAAAACAGTCTGGTATTACATCAAAATGGTCGTGAATCAGCCACACAGGTTTATTGAATTGCACAGAAAAGCGGGAAACAACTCAAAAGTCAAACGTGCATTGGAGTCTGAGCAATTGATTTGGGAATCTTCACTCAATCAGGCAACTGACCGAATTGACCGAGTACAAAATGACTTTTACGGCGGCCACATAGACGAAAATGAGCGAAACAACCGACGATCCAAACTCCAAAAGGATCGAGATTTGGCATTACGGAAACTTGGTGAAATCAAGCAGCGAATTTGTCAGATAAACAACTATGAAAAAGCTTGCTCATCTGTAAAGGCATTTGGTAAGAACTTAGAGAGCCGATTGGATTTGGCGACTGATCAGGAAAAGAAAGCGTTGGTTCAATTGCTGGTAGAGAGGATTGAAATCAGCGACCATCGCACCCCAGAAGAATTCGTTCGTAAAGCGACAATCTTCTTTCGGTTCGAACTTGATAGCTCATCCAGCGGTGACGGTAAAGTTCGAATTGATTCACCTGATTACGACGGCTCGCAAGGTGGTTTTAAGTCAAATTCCGATGGCATTGGCGAGGGAGAGCGGAAAGGTTATTATCTGTTTGAAGTGTATCATACCTTAATTAGGAAGCAGACGTAGAACGACCGGAGTCCTTGAAACTCATGGCAGATTCAAGTCTACAGCGGTAAAGCTTTTAAATTTTTACTTAGAGAAGGATGGGGTTACCAGACTCGAAGGCATTGCAATCGATAAAAATGTACGGATAATGTACGGACTATACACAAAACCCCTGCAAATCATTGACCTGTAAGGGTTTATAGCTATCCCAAGTGGAGATGGCGGGAATCGAACCCGCGTCCAAAATGACTGCCCCGCGGCGTCTACATGCATAGTCGCTTTTTGAGGTTTCGCAGCGGTCCGGTCCAAACGACAGGAGGTACCACCGCTATCAACGAAAGGTTCTCGCGCTGCATCACGTTGACAAATGCAGGTCGCCAGCCCGTAAAGTCGTCACCCCGCATACACCTACGGGCGCATGTACACGGGATGGGCTATAGCCTGATTATCCTAAAAGGAAAATCACGCAGCCATTGCATAGTTGTAATTGCCAACTATAGGTTCGCCGGTAAAATTTACGTGGTCACCAACGAAGGCCACGGCATGCAACCAACGGCACATTGCCACTCTGTCGAAACCATGTCATCCCCAATTTTCAAAGTGCGTCCATCCTTCAACCACCAATTTTACGCCGCCGAATCGCTCCGATCGGCACTTCGTCAATGGGTACGGATAGAAAAGCCTTGACGTTTGTGGGCATTCTTGCGTGTAGCGCCGTTTCGTGTTCGGCGCACTTTTTGTATTTTCCGCAACATTTTACGCAGGACCAAATAGATGCACGTGGACAACCTATCAATGGACTTTATTCGCAAGCTCGAAAATATCCAGGAACTGGCGACGCTGCCGACCGTGGCCTTCCGCATCCTGGAGCTGGTTGAAGACCCCAAAGCCACCATGGACGACATCAGCCAGGCCGTGGAAACCGACCCCTCGCTCACAGTCAAAATCCTGCGCGTCGCCAACTCGCCGCTCTACGGTTTTCGCACCGAGATTTCTTCCGTGCGCCAGGCCATCATTAGCCTGGGCCTCAACCGCATCTCCAATATCGTCGTCGGCGTGGCGCTTTTCACGAAATTTTTCAATACCTCCGCGCGGCAGAACGTGCACATGCGCGAGTTCTGGCGCCATTCGACTTCGACCGGTATCGTGGCCAAATCGCTGGCGCGGCGGCTCAAAATCAGCTTCAACGAGCGCGAGTTCGTCGGCGGCCTGATCCACGACATCGGCAAAATGGTTATGATCCAGTACTTTCCCGAGCAGTACGATGCCGTGCTGAGCATCATTCGGGAACGACAGGTGCGCGACGTGGTCGCCGAGCGCGAGGTTTTCGGCGTCGACCACAACGTCGCGGGGCGCGCTCTGGCCAAAATGTGGCAGCTGCCGGCCGACCTGACGGACGTCATCGCCTCGCACTCAACCCTGCCCGAACTCAGCAACGCGCGCGACATTACCGCCGTGGTGCGCATCGCCGACCTGCTCTGCGAAATGTGGGGCGCCAGCTCGGAAGAGGGCATCCTGGAACTCGAACTGGAACGCGAACGCGCCTGGAACGTCCTCGCCAACATCCGCCCCGAACTGCAAGACCTGGACGTCGAAGTCTTCACCTTTGAACTCGAACAGGAATTCAAAAAAGCCGAACTCTTCATCAACCTCATGCTCGGCGACTGATTTCTCCACGTGATTTTCAGAGCTTCGCCGTGCGTTCCTCCGGCTTGCCTCATGAGCATCTTGTTCGTCGGCGGGGGAGAAACGTCGCGCCGCGCAGTTTTCAGCCTTTTTGTTCACAGCGCTTGTGCCGCAAGTCTCCCGCTTGTCGATGAATATGGCACGTTCAACCACGTAAAGCGCGACGTTCAGTTTTATCCATGCAGAAGTTAATGGCCGAAAGATTAATCTGTATTCGGCGCGCGCGGACCGGTCGCGGGCGCCTGATGGAGGTCACTGCTCTGTGGCATGCTGAACGAGCCCGCGCTGAAGCGGGTAAGGGAAGCTATATTGGTGGGTATCGTTTTGGAAAGGTGGTGGTGTCGGGGTGGGTCCTTTGATCTCGCAAAAAAGTATTTAAACCAAAACTTCAAACCAGAAGTATAAAAACTTAAACAAAAAGAAACTCCACTCTTTAGTACTTCAGTCTCAGCCTTCCGGATCGAAACTCCGCGCACAACACGACAATACCCTGCGATCGCCGCATTGGCATCACTCCGGCTCAGCGACTTAACATCTCAGCAGACGACCTGAACAAACCTGAGATCGTCCCGGAAAAAGGCAACCTCTCGCAGCTCCCGTCTATTCCCCCAGATACGGCTCGCCCGTTTGCCACCATGAAGGCGCAGGCCCGTCGTTCAGAAAGTGATCAAAAAACTGTTTAACACGAATCATGTAGTCGATCTGATTGCCGAACTCTTTCAGGTGATGCGGCTCGTTGTGGTACTGCAGCATCACACAGGGTTTGTTGAAGCGTCGCAACGCCAGGTACAACTCAACGCCCTGCGGCCATGGCACCGCGTCGTCTTTGTCGCCGAACATTATCATGAGCGGCGTGTTGATGCGGTCGGCGTAAAACACCGGCGAGTTTTCAATGTAGCGCATCGGTACGTCCCACAGGCTGCCGCCTATTCGACTCTGGTAGTGTTCGTACTGAAACTGACGCGCCAGGCCCGATCCCAACCGAATGCCGCTGTATGCGCTGGTCATATTGCCCACCGGAGCGCCCGCCAGCGCCGCCGCAAACATGTCCGACTGTGTGATGATATAAGCCGTTTGATAACCGCTCCAGGAATGTCCGTGAATGCCGACGCGCGCCGGATCCGCAACCCCCATGTCGATTAACTTTTGCACGCCGGGGACGATGCAGCGCACCGCGGAAGGACCGGGATACCCAACTTCAAACTTCACATCCGGCACAAACACACAGTAGCCGTTGGAAGCGTAGAATGAAGCCGAGAGCCCGTCGCTGATGCGCGGCAGCCAGAAGTCGTGCAGACGCCAGCTCCACAAGCGATAGAAATACACAATCACAGGATATGTCTTGTCGGGATCGTAGTTGGCCGGTTTAATCAGCACGCCTTCCAGCGGCAGCCCGTCCAGACTGGTCCACTCAACCAGTTCGCTGCTGCCCCACAGTAAACTGTCGAGTTGCTGCTGACCGTTGGACACTTTGACTGGGTTCCTGAAGCGACTATCCGTGACCCACAGATCCGGAAACACATCAAAACTTTCTTTTTTGAATACAATCAGGTCCGCGTCCGCGGCTTTCATCACGGAAGTGAAGCGCCTGTTCTCCGCCAGCAGCGTCCGCAGTTTGCCGCTGTTGATATTTAACTCGTGGAAACTGCTGCTCTTGCTTTTTTCACTGAAGGCCCGCAGCAGCAGGTTTTCCTTTGTATCTATCCACATCCGCAAACTGTCGGTATTGACAATGCCGAAGCGCTCCTGCGTTTCGCGTCCGTTTTGTGTTATTCGCTGCGGCGCGCCGCCCTTCGAAGGAAACATCCAGATGTCGAAGCGGTCCCGGATCAGAACGGCCTCGTCGTTCTGCGTCCAGCCCGCAACGTCATAACCCGGCGCGGGGCGCGGATAATCATGTGTTTCGTTGTAAAACGGCGTTGTTATTCCGGACGTCAGATTGCGCGTCGTCCCGGTTTTGTTGTCCCGTAAACTCCACGCCGAATCCAGATAAAACGCGGTATAATTCCCGCCCGGCGAAAGACTGATGTGATCCGACTCATCTTCAAAGTTGTTTAACAACAAGCGGCGTTTGCCCGTTTGCAGGTCAACTTCATACACGTCGTTAAACCAGCCGGCCCAGGTCGATTCGCGCAGATAGGGAAGTGAATTGAAGCCCAGCGCGCGCGTCGCATTCTGCGAACGCCGAATTGCCGGCATGCTGAGATCGGCCAGTTGAACCACGCGATCGGTTTTGAGGTGGTAAACGGCGTCGTATAGATAATCATCTACGCGCTTCCACATCTTGCGCTGCTGTGGCGCAATCAGCGAGTCGGCCCAGTGCCACACGCTCAGCCCCGCATCCTCGCGGACCTTTTCTTTGTTAAACAAAGCGCTGCTGTCCTGATCCTTGTCTTTGTCCTCTTCGATTGCTGCCAGCCGGTCAATTTCACTGCGCGTAACGTGCACAAGTCCAAAATACAGGCGTTCGCCGTCCCGCGTCCACTGTAGCGTATTTTTAAACGGTAGTCTGAAGTCCGCGCCGATACTGGAAGACATGTCAATCTCTCGCGTGGAACTGCCCGGACGCCACAACATGAGTTTGCCGACGTTAATGTGTTCGTTGCTGTCTTCGGGACACGCCAGGTACGCCAGATCGCCGCTGCGATTGTTCCATGCCAGGTGGTTGAAGTGCAGGTATGGCGCGCTGTGAATCGGCAGGACCGCGTCATCCCCGGGCCTGTCCAGCGGCTTGACCATCAGGGCGTTCTGCTCGCCGCTTTTGTCGGCAATTGCAAAAGCCAGGTAGCGCCCGGTGCTGTCGAACGCAAAACGAGTCACATTGTCGATAAACTCGCGCCGATTGCTGTTCAGGTCGATTAACAACAGACGTGAACCTGCGTTTTCTTCGCGCAGTTTTACCGAGCTGGAATCCGCCGCCGTGCTGTCCGGAACGGCGCTGCCGACACCGCTTGTATCCTGGTCCTTGTCTTTTTGTTTGTCTTTGCGTTTGGAATTTTCAGCCTTGTAAAAATGCAGTGCCAGCCAGCGCGAATCGTGCGAAAACGTCCGCTGCTGGACACTGTCAAAAGGCATCAGCGTATCGGCTTCGAGATTGACGAGCATCGCGCCGGGTTTGCCCTTGTCCCCGGAATCTTTAATCGACTCGCTGTACGGAATATCGACCTTGACGGCCGCCCAGGCTCCGTCGCGGCTGAACTCAATGTCGCTGCCGCGTTCGACCTTCATCACTTTGTCCGATTCCAGGGACTTCAGCACTGCCGTCCGGTCGCCTCTGTCCGGCGTTTCCGACCAACCGATCCAACGTCCGTCGGCCGACGTCGCCGTCTGGCGAATGTCCGTGAAATGCATCATGTCTTCAATGCGCAGCGTGTCCTTTGCAGGCGCGGAAGAGCTGATCAACACAAGCGTCAGGAGAAAACACAGCAGGCGCGGCCGGAGGGTGCGGCGCAAACTAATTCGGCGGGTCATGGGAGTTCCAGCATCTGAATGTCACAATTGCACGAGTCTGAAACTACGCAAAAAAGCAGATTTTGCCGCCTGTTCCTGCGTGGCAGCATTGTCTGTTCATTGAGTGCGGCTTGAAAATTGGAACCGCAAACCCACAAAATCCACTACGTTCAGCGGAGAATATCGCCCGTTTACACTTTTGCGTTTTGTTAAATGGCGTGGCATCGTCATGTTGCACAGGTCGAATCAACCGGAAGATTCGGCCGTGCCGCACCGGAGGAATCCCGCGATAGGGAAGGCGTATACCTCTCACGACCAACTCGAAAATCGAGGTCGCGGGAGCGTGCCCGAGGGTTGGGAGATCGCAAAAAAATGTTGGTCTGGTGGCGGCGGGGGCGGCCCTGGTGGGGCCGGGAGACCCGCCCTTCAAGTCTCAGAGTCTTTAAACAATAGCTTCAAGACTCTACAACTTTTAACAAAGACTTCAGACTCGCGGGAGCCGAGCTGCTTAACAAATTGTCGCAGGCATACTTTTGCATTCGGCTGTTCACCGCACCAATCACACAACGTATGACACAGATGTTCATCTCGCCAAGCTCGCCGCAGAATTGATTCTCTCGACCGCACTGATTCGCTTTGAGTCGCGTTCGCGCCTCAGGCTCGCTGGATTGTATTGCTGGTTGTGCCGCGAGAACAACGCGTTGCCGAATGAGTTCTCCGCGTGTTAACAATTGCACATTGGTCCGCAAAAACTCGCTTTGAGTCGCTTTCGCGCCTCAGGCTCGCTTGATTGTTTTGTTTGTCATGCAGTGTGGATTGTCACGTCGTTCAACAAGCGTCTGAAACATTGGGGCGCAGTGACTTAACGCTGCCTGCGCGACTTAACGCTTCCAGCCCGATGCCGAACAAAAGCTCAAAAGAGCCTGAGGGCAAGCGCAGCGCAGACCTCAAAGCGATCAGAATTCACGTGAGAAGTCCGCCATCAGCCGGAAAGTTAATCGCGCAAAGCCGCAAGCCCAGGCGTGCAAAGTCAACGCAAAGCCGCAAAAGCCTCAAGCGCATTTTCCACAAAGCGGCGCAGCATCACCGGGTCCTTGCGTCCGTCCGCGCCCTCCACGCCCGTGTGCACGTCCACGCCCGCCGGTCGCACCCGGCCAATGGCCTCCGCCACGTTGTCGGCGTTCAGTCCGCCCGCCAGAATGACCGGTCGCGGGCTGTGCCGCACAAGTGAAGCGCTGACGTCCCAGTCGTGCGTTTGGCCCGTGGCGCCCGAAGCGCCCGTCGTCGGGTCAAAGGTGTCCGTGATGTAGCAGTCCACGTAGTCGCCGGAGGCCGAAATCATCTGCGTCAGCTCCGCGTCGGAGCGATGCATGCCGATGACGAGGCTTTTGATCAGGAAGGCGTCGGGACGCAGCTCGCGCAGCCTGGCGATTTCATCGACTGCGATGTCGCCGTGCAGCTGCACCGCATGTGTGTTGGTGATGCGCAGCAGTTCGTCCGTTTCGCGCGCCGTGGAGCAGTAGCAGATCAGCACCGGAACGACCTGTGCGGGCAGGCCGGCGACAATCCCGGCTACCTCGCTTTCGCTGCAATCCGGACGGTGAAAATCGAGGCGCTGCGGAAAGCCGATCATGTTGGCGCCCGCCTCGCAAATCAATGCGGCTTCGGCGCTGTCGTGCACGCCGGCAACCTGAATCAGGGGTGTTTTGATCTTCATGGAAATGCAAGATACGTTTCGGACGGTAAATTCTACGAGTCAGCCGCCAGATCGTGGAATTGAGCGACTTGGGCTTTCGGGCCTTGTATGCATGCTGCATATTTGCATCGTGATGAAAACGCAAGGCCAAACATACCGACTTTCAAGCGAACGGACGACGAGTCCGGCGAGGCCGCAACAGCGTTTGCAATCGAAAATTTCCGTCGAAGTGTGCGTGCGACCGGATTTGGATCAGGCCCGATTCGAATTCGGAACCGGCGGCAGCGCATTAGCCGGCGCCATCAGCCCTGGTACGGGTTTGGCGCTGCTGCCGGCCGCGACGCACCAGGCGAATCTGGAGTCAGCTTTTATTCCCGGCGGTTATGTTTGCGCTTGAGCGACGCAAACAATCGACCGCGGGCGCAAGTTCTTTGATTGTTCCTCGATTGTCGAAGAAGCCGCGACTGGAGAGCGGGCGAGTGGACGCAACCATGATCGATTGCCCTGGAGCAACGACGTCATGCCCTCCGCGCAGTCTCCAGTCGCAAGGCGGCTCCAATCACAAGAAAATTCCTGTAGAGTATATGTGTTATTGAGGTTAAGGCGGCGGGGCGGTAGTTGTGGAATACCGACCCCGCGGGGAGCGAGCGTAATAGTGGGCGCGAAACTCCCGATCAGATTCCTGTAGAATGAGAGAATAGTGGATTCAAGACGTAAAAACCGGACTTTCTGGCGAACTATAGTCGCCGCCCGAAAGTTCGGTTTTTTTATTTGACTGCCGCAGGCGTAACTTGCGCCTCACGCCGCCCGTCAGGCTGCAACCACTGCCAGAGTTCGCAGAGTATGTACCGATACTGTACTGACGATGAGTCGAGAGCGACCCAAGCCACGCGACGTAGCTGCTCTGCCGGAAGAGGTCAACCGCAATTGGCGGATCAAAATTCCGGGGGTGCTGACCGTAGCCCTGTTTATTCTGTTGATCGTTGATCTGGAACAAATCGACGGTGTGCACTACGTTCTGTCGGAAACATTCCTGCTGCGTATCACCTTTATCATTTTGATAACGCTGCTGGTGTGGGAGGGCAACTTTGCCATTTACCGCAGTTTTGACCGGCGCATGCCGTGGGAGCGCAATTCGCGGCGCCGCGTGCTGCTGCAGGCCGCGGTCAGTTCCGCCTACACGGTGGTGGCCATCGCCCTGCCGACGGTGCTGGCGGCCTCGCTGTTTCCTGACGGCCTGCAGTTTACCACCCGCGCCCTGATTCTGGGCATTTTCATGTCCGTCTGCATCAACGCCATCTATATTGGTTTTCAGTTTTTCGGCAACTGGCGCGCCAGCCAGACGGAAACCGAACAACTGAAACGTCAGAGTGCCGAATCGCGCTACGAAGCGCTGCGCAACCAGGTGAACCCGCACTTCCTGTTTAACAGCCTGAACACGCTGCTGACGCTCATCGAGGAAAATCCGCGCACGGCGATGCAGTTCACCGAAAAACTCGCCTCCGTCTACCGCAGTATCCTGCAGCTCAAAGACCGCGATTTCATCAGCGTGCGCGACGAACTCGAAGCCGTCGCGGGCTACATCTACCTGCTGGAACATCGCTTCGGCGACAAACTGCACGTCGAGATCGACGTGCCGGCCGAATACGAAGACTGTGAGATTGCGCCGCTGACCCTGCAAATGCTCGTCGAAAATGCCGTCAAACACAACGTCGTGTCGCGCGAACATCACCTCCACATTTCCATCCGCGTGGCCGACGGCGAACGATTGCTCGTCAGTAACAACCGCCTGCCGCGGCGCAGCACGCGCGAGTCCGCCCGCAATTCCACGCGCGTCGGCCTGCAGAATATCAGGGAGCGCTACGAATTCCTCAATGGTTCCGGCGTTGAAGTCATTTCAGACGAACGCGAATTCACCGTTTCCATTCCACTGCTGCGCAAACGGATCGTGAGCGTATGAAAGTCCTGATTATCGAAGACGAAAGCCCGGCGGCACGCCGCCTGCAGAAACGGATAGAAGAACTCGAAACTTCGGCCGAAATCATCGCCGTGCTCGACTCCGTCGGCGACAGCGTCGAGTGGCTCAAAAACAACAGCGCACCGGATATTATCTTTTGCGACGTGGAGCTCTCCGACGGTCTGAGTTTTGAGATTTTTTCAAAAGTAGAGGTGGCCGTGCCGGTCATTTTTACCACGGCTTACGACGAGTACGCGCTGCGCGCCTTCCGCGTCAACAGCGTCGATTACCTGCTCAAACCGGTCGACGCTTCCGCGCTGGAGCAGGCTTTTGACAAGTGGCGCAAACACCACCAGACGGCCGGCACTGTCGTCAACGGATCGGCGCCGGACGAGGCGGAGGCCACGCCTCACAGCGGCCCGGCAAATCTGGCCGACAGGCTGGACCAGCTGATGAAGTCGATCCAGGCGCCGCACCGCGAATACAAACAGCGCTTCCTGATCAAAACCGGCCTGAACTGGATTTCCCTGCACGTGGACCAGATCGCCTGGTTTACCACCGAGGACAAGGTTGTGCTGCTGTCGGACTTCGACGGCAATCGTTATCCGCTGTCGCATTCGCTTGACGATCTGGACGGCATGCTGGACCCGGCGGCGTTTTTTCGCGTCAACCGCCAGTACATCGTCTCCTGGTCGGCGGTGCGCAGTGCGCAGTCCTATTTTAATGGTAAATTGAAGCTCCGCATTCAGCCGCCGGTCGAAGACGGCGTTATCGTCAGTCGCGACCGCGCCGGCGCATTCAAGGAGTGGCTGGACCGCTGACCCGGCTTCTGCTCGAGCCTGGTTTGTTTAAGTTGAAACACACTCCGCACCCGGTTAAACAGGGAACGCGCAATGGAGTGTCTGTACCTCGCCGATCTGACCGAAACCCAAACCGACAACACGCTTACCGGCGATGAATTTAAACACGCGCGCGCTTTGCGATTGCGCGAGGGCGACGAAGTTCTGTTGAGCAATGGTCGCGGCCTGGCTGCGAGGGCCGTGGTTCGGTCGTTTTCCCGCGATCACCTGACCTGCACCGCATGTGAATTCCTGCCCGCCTTTGGAGAACAGGAGCACGCTCACACTCTGGCCATCGGCGTTTTGCAGTCGCGCGAACGCTTCGAATTTGCGCTCGAAAAAGCCGTCGAACTCGGCGTTGCGGCGGTTGTTCCGCTATTGACGGAATTCAGTCAGCGTGCGCGGCTGCGCCCCGACCGGCTGGAACACAAAATGCTGGCCGCCATGAAGCAGTGCAAACGCTCCGTTCTGCCGACGCTGCTTCCGGCCCTGTCATTGGCGGACTACCTGGCGGACTGTCAACACAACACTTTGGTTCTCTGCGATGCGGCGGGGGAGAGCACGCTGAGGAATTTGTCGAATCCGGCGGTTCTGCTGGTTGGTCCCGAGGGTGGTTTTTCGCCGGCGGAACGCAAGATGATTCTCTTGGATCGGCGCACGGTTTTGCTGGGACTGGGGCCGCGTCGTCTGCGTGCGGAGACGGCGGCGCTGACGGCGCTGGGGATAATAAACGCGGCCGGCGGTTGAGCACTGGTTTTGGTCTGGATGGTTTGATCGTTTGTTTCTGCGGCTGTGCGTTCACCCACGTTTAACTGACCGCCTGGCGGCGAAACCTGCCCGTTGGCGTTTTTGCGCTTGCAGGGTCGGAGGTGAGTATGCATGTTGTATTTGTCGAATCATCCGGAGGGTTCGGCTACGCCGCACCGAGATAGTCCCTGGGCGGGGGACGGTTGAGCCTGGCAGCACGCCGCGCAAATTGCGGACGGTGGGGCTGTGGAAATGGGTCGCAAAAATTGGGCAAAACGGACAGGTGGCGGCGGGGGAGTTGCGCCCCTTTGAGGGGCCGAAAACCGCCGAATTTCAGCCAGAATCGCCGATTTTTACATGAGCGTCATCTTGGGTACACCAGAAATCCAACCCGCTTGCGTCCGAAATCGAATTGGTTTGCACTTGAAATTCCACCGCCTTGCGCCGGAAAACGGCTTGTTTTTCGCCTGGAAAACCACGTGTCTTGCGCCTGGAAAACGGCTTGTTTCGCATCTGGGAAACGGCTTGTTTTTCGCCTGCTGTCCTCGCGAGTCCCAACTGAATTTGTTCATTGCAAACGTCAGCATTGAACAATCGCAGACCCGCTCATTGCCGAACTTGGTGTCTCTGGCTTTTTGACTGACTTCCGGCTGCTTTACTCTGCGGAATCGCGCCTGCTGTGCACTGATCGCTTTGACCCGCTGCCGCGGTTCAGGCTCGCTTGATTTTTTGTTTGTCACGGAGAGTCAAACCCGAATGCATCGAGCCTGGCTCAAGTCTCTCAGCCGAAAGTTTAAAGCCTGTCTCAGGCCCCGCAGGCGGTGCGAATCCTCACAGACTCGTGTGTTTAAGTCTTCAGTCTCGCTGACAAACAAAAGCAAAAAGCAAGCCGGCCGCTCAGCGGAAGGCGAAGCGCTCAAGGTTCATGCAGACAAGGGTTAAGTGCGTCCGCGCGCCGCCGAGAGCCAAACTCAACGGCGGCAACAGAGCCGGAAGTCAATGGCGACTTGTTTAACTCTCGTCGCGCAGCGAGCGGATTTTCTCGCGCATTTCCTGCAGCAGCGTTGAATCGGGGTAGTTAACCAGAATATTCGTGTAGGCTTCGATGGCTTTGTCCGTCGCGTTTTCCGCCAGCCAGGTGTCGCCAATAAGAGCGTAGGCTTTGTCGCCGTAAATCGTTTCGGGATATTGTGTTAACAGCGCTTCCAGCGAAGTGCGCGCCGCGCCGTACAGGCCGTCGCGTGCGTCCAGCTCGCCGATGCGCAGCAGCGCCAGCTCGCCCAGAGCGCTCTGTGCGGCATCCTGCGCCGTCTGCTGAAACAGCTTGCGCGCCTCGTCGTCGCGCGACTGGCGCTCGCGCAGAATCGCCTTGGCAAAGATTTTAATGTGCTCCTTTGCGCCCTCGTCCGGATTCTCGCCAAAGAGCAGCAGGCGGTTGAGCGCATCGTTGGCGATGTCCTTGTCCGAATCGTTCGCCAGGCCGCTGTAGGCCAGCGTGGCGGAGTCGAGCGAACCGCGGTAAAACAACAACTCGGCCAGCTCAAAACGCGCCTGCTTAACCTGATCGTCAAACTTGCGAAACTGTTTCTGCATTTTTTGAAACGTCTGCTCGGCCTCGTCCAGCCGGTCTTCCTCCAGATACAGACGCCCCAGCGCCAGCGCTCCGTCGGCTGCGACCGACTTGTTGCCGTAATTGGCCATGAGCGTCCGGTATTCTTCGGCGGCGCGTTCCAGGTTGTTTAAGTAGTGGTGGTTGAGATTTGCCAGTCCGTACTGCGCCTCGGCGGCGAACTTGGACTTGGGAAATTCCTTGAGAATGCGCTCGTAGCGGCTGATGATTTCGCGAACTTCTTCCTCGCTGAATTTGCCGCCTTCGGCCATGCGCTGTTCCATCGCCTGAGCGTAGCCGTAGAGCGCCGAATGCACGTGCGGATTTTTACTCTGTCCCATTTCAATAATGCGACCGAACGCCTTGATAGCGATGTCGTATCGGCCGTCGCGCGCCACCTGATTGCCAAAACGCAGCATCTGGCGGCCGTCGCCGCCGTTGAGTTCGTCGATGCGCACAAACACGTCGAATGCCTTGTCGTAATCTTCGATCTGGCGCAGATACCATTCATACACTTCCAGAATGACCTGGTCGCGGCTGCCTTCTGCGGCGGCGGACAGTACCTCGCCGGATTCCGCTATGCCGCGTTCGTTGACCAGATAGGCGGAGATGCGACCCTGAGCCAACGGCAGGTTGCCGGTCTGTTCGAGCAGCGTCATGACCTCGCGCGCGCCCTCGCGGTAATTGCCGACCGCGCCGTACAGCTGGCTCAGGTCGTTGGAAAAGGTCTGCGGGCGTCCGCTGCGTTTGCGGCCGAGCAGCAGCGTTTGGATCGCCTGGTCAAACAGGCGGTTGTCGATCTGGGCCTGCGCAATGGCCGAATAGGAGTCGATATTGTCGCTGTTCAGCGCCAGGCCGTCTTCCCACGCCTGAAAGGCCTGGTCGGTTTGTCCGAGCTTCCACAGCAGATTGCCGTTGAGCGCGTAGAGCTCCGGCTGCTGTTGTTTTACGGCCTGTTCACCGACGATCGGCTGGAGTTCGCCGTAGCGTTGCAGTTCCATCAGCGTGCGTTCCACCGCGCTGTAAACCTGGTCGTACTGCGGGTTGTCGTTGTACAGCTCCAGGTAGAGGCGCGCCGCATCGTCCAGATTGCCGGCCTGTTCGTAGGACTGCGCCAGGCGGTATTTGCGTTCGGCGGTACTCTGCATCGCCGCGGCTTGCACGGTGAATAAACAGGTCAGTACGATCACTGTCGACAGAACGCCGAAGCGCAGATATGGTGCGAATGCAGCTGCTGATGTATGCTGTGTAGTATTCATGGTCGTTGTCGCGATAGAAGAAAATCAAGCACAGGGCGGCCGTCCGCCGACCGCACAAAGAGTGCCGACGTACGAATCACCATCCGCATTTGATGCATTCAATTTGACCTCAGTTTGCCGGCGCCGTGATGTCGAAAGGCGCTCCCATCAGCGGGACAATCGATTTCTGCGCGGGGCCGCCCGTTACCACTACCTTGCGGTCGGGCATGATCACAATGTCGACTTCGGTGCGCAGGCCGATGTCGTTCTGCAGGTAGATGCCGGGTTCGATCGAAAAGGTCGTGCCGGGCAGGATTTCGCGGGTGTCGTGTGTTTCGAAATTGTCGAGGTTGGCGCCCGAGCCATGAGTTTCGCGCGTGATGCTGTGGCCGGTGCGGTGCACAAAAGCCGCGTCGTAACCGGCCTCGTTGACGATGCGCCGCGCGATGTCGTCCAGTTCAAACCCGCGTACCGCCTTGCCGGCCGGTATGTTGTCGTTGAGGTGTTCAATCACGGCGTCGCGCGCCTGTGCAATGACGCCGAACAGTTGTTCCGGGCGCTTCGGCACTTCCTCGCCGGCAAACGCCATCCAGGTGATGTCGCTGTAAAAGCCGCTTTCGCGGGCCGGCCGCGCCCACATGTCGAGCAGCACCACGTCGCCCGGCAGAATGTTGGCGCTGTCGTTTTTCTGCGGCGCATAGTGCGGGTTGGCGGCATGCGGACCGATTGCCACAATCGGCGGGTGATCCGTTTCCAGGTGCAGTTCGTGCATTTTTGCCACGATGTGCTGCTGCACGGCATACTCCGTTGTCGAGCGTTTGCCTGCCAGTTCGCGGCGCAGGAATTCCAGACCGCTCTGCATACAACTGCGGAGGGCATCCGCGCCGCGAAGGGTCGATTCCAGCTCCGAGGCTTTCATCACCGCGGTACAATGCTGCGCAATGTCCGCCGAGCTGCTGATTTCCGCTCCCAGCTCGCGCAGGAATTCCAGCGTGCCGGCGTCGACTTTTGAGGCGACGGGAATATCGTTATTGGGCGAGTACTCCATCGCCAGGCGCGGAAACTGCCGCACGACTCTGGCCACAGCCTCGTGCCATTCCTCGTGTGTGCTGTAGGGAATTTCATCGGCATCGACGTGCGCCAGCGTATGCGCTTCGATGCGGGAAACCAGCTTGAGCGCTCGTCCATTTTTGGGAATGACTACCATGAAGCGGCGCGTGCAGTGCGCGTCCGGTCTGAGCCCGAGCACCTGCCACGCAATGGAGTTCATGCCGCGGAAATCGTACATCGCCCAGGCGTCGACGTCGAAGTTCTGGAGAATAGCCTGAATGTTGCTGAAGGAATGAAACATAACCGGACTGTCCGACAGATAAATTCACAAGGTACAATGCGTTAAAAATACAGTGTTTTCGCGGAAACGCCAGTTTGTTATTCGGCGCGCACTCAGGGGAGCTTCCCGTTCAATTTTTGGCGCAGCTCCTCGACAATCGCCTCCACCGCGGCATGCGGACTGATGACTCCTTCGCGCACGGCTTGTTCTCTTGTTTGCCACTGAGTTTGAAGCCGCGAGTACTTGCACCATGTTCAGGCGTCGCGCCGCTCAATCGAAAGTGCGCAGTGTGTCGACAAACAGGTTGAAACTGCGAGAGTTATTGTTCTCAAGCGGAAGTGTTGGTCCCAGCACTCTGGAGCTCGCTATTTTGGAGTAATTTGGCAGGAGGCGTTTTAACCTGATCGAAGGTTTCAAATCCGAGTCGGGATGAGTCGCAATCTTCCTGGGTACTTTGTGTAAGGCTTTTTTTATTCCCAGTATTTTCATCGTGGCCGTAAGATTGCCCAAATACCAGGATTCAAGTTCGCGGCAAACGATCCGAACGATCGACTCCGGATGGCGCGAATGCCTGCAAAGTTCAAGCAGGTCGCGCTTTAGATTCATGCAGTCGTTGGCGTCTTGATCGTGCAGGACAATAAAGCGCTCTACAAGCGAATGATCCCATGCTCGCAGTTTGCGGGGAAGCGACTTTCTAAGTGCGCTCTTGCCAGGATGAGGAATGATTTCATATCTATTCTCGTCCTGAAAGAATCGCGGTAGAAACCCCTTGAGAAAAGCCTCCATTGACGGTTCTTCCGTCAGGAAAATCAATTGTTTCAATTCGGATCCGCTCCCTTGAATCGCTTCTCTTTCCAAAGCCAGCCGGGTTGATCGCCTTCATCAACAAGTCTGACAAGCAACGGGTTTTGGTTGGCCCGGTGCACAGATGTGAAACCACTGGTCTTTTCAAGCCAGAAAATGTTGTCGATGTCGACTGCGTTCAGAAAGTCCGGAGAGTGCGTTGAGACAAACACCTGGCCGCCGTTTCTCGCATACACTTCAAAATCTTCGGCCAGCTCAAGCAGCAGAGAAGGGTACAGTTGATTTTCGGGTTCTTCTACGCAAAGAAGCGGATGCGGCTGCGGATCGTACAGCAGGATAAGATAGGCGAACATCTTAATAGTGCCGTCGGACACGTACTTATCTATGAACGGTCTGTCGAAAGAGTCGTCCTGAAATTTGAGTATGAGTTCGCCATTCTCCATCGGAATAGCCTTGACATTTTCGATGCCCGGCACGCGAGACTTCATGCGTTCAATGATTCTGTCAAACGATTTCCGGTGATTCTCAAAAATGTAGTTTGCCACCAGTGGCAGATTGTCGCCAGAAACGGAAAGGTGTTCGGCATGCCCCGAATCTTTGGAGCCTCTTGCCTCGCTGATGTGGAAGTCGGACACATGCCATTTTTCTATCAATTGCCTGAATGCGCTTGCAGCTTTAAATCGCTGAAATTGCCCCAGTCCTTTGATTGCAAGAATATCCTGGGCGTCGAGTTCCTGCTCCTCTCGCTCGAGTTCTTCATCTTCTTTGTTAAAGTCGTCCTCGTTAACAATCGCATAACCTTTGCCTTTTCTGAAGTCGAGGAAATGGAATGGCGAGCCGTGTCTGCCGCGCTTGTAGCGCAGAATTTCGCGTTTAACAATCGGTTTGGATTTAACAGTGATGATATTCAGAACGTATGTTACTAAACGGTCGACGCCGCCAATTTCCATCCGAAATTTTATTTCGAATTCGATAGATTCTTGCTCTCTCCCGCGACTGATTACTTCACTAAACCCACCTCGTCGCTGCAATGCATTACGCACATTGTGCACCAGACAGTCGCGTAAAAATCCAAAGACATCAAACAGTGTCGTTTTACCACTGCCATTTGCGCCGATAAAGACACAAAATCGAGGTATATCTTTAATAGTGACATCTTTAAATGCCCGGAAATTCTTTACGGTCAAAGACTCTATCTGCATAACGATGTCCCTTCCGGGGTGAACGCGACTAATCGAGAAAACCGATCCCGAATATAAGCAAAAAGCCTCTGCGGCGGTCAAACATTTGCAAGCCAAATAGTGGCTGAATTGCGTTCAATCAGGTCGAATACGACAGTAGCGTCAGAGCAGGCGAATATTTGTCGTCAATGCCGATTCAGCTTCTCCCGCAGCTCCTCGACAATCGCCTCCACCGCGGCATGCGGACTGATGACTCCTTCGCGCACGGCTTGTTCTCTTGTTTGCCACTGAGCCTGAAGTCCCGCGTCTTCGAGCAGGACTTCGAGTATTTCGGTTTTCAGCAGGTCGTTGAACCACTGCGTGGCTTGTACGCGCCGCCGCGCGTCGATCAGGCCGCGGCGCGCCTGCGCAAAAAAGTTGTCGAGTTGTTCGTGCACGGCGTCGAGGCCCTGCCGGCGCAGGGCGCTGCACAGCAGCACGGGAACCGTCCACTCGTCCGAATTGGCCTGCAACATGTGCAGCGCCGTCAGCAATTGCTGCCGCGCGCGCCGCGCCGCCGGGTCTTTGGGATCGTCGACTTTGTTGATGATCACGATGTCGATCACTTCCATGATGCCGCGTTTGATGCCTTGCAGCTCGTCGCCGGCGTTGGCCAGGCAGAGCAGCAGGAAACAGTCGACCATGCGCGCCGCGGCGACTTCGGACTGGCCGACGCCGACGGTTTCGATGATGATCGTGTCGTAGCCCGCGGCTTCGCACAGCAGCATGCTTTCGCGCGTCGTGCGCGCCACGCCGCCGAGTGCGCCGCCGCTGGGAGTGGGGCGGATGAAAGCGTTTTCGTGGCGCGCCAGCACCGGCATGCGTGTCTTGTCGCCCAGGATGCTGCCGCCCGTGCGCTCCGAACTCGGATCGATCGACAGCACCGCGACCTTGCCGCCTTTTTCTATCACCGATATGCCGAAGACGTCGATGAAGGTACTTTTGCCCACGCCGGGAACGCCGCTGACGCCGATGCGCCGCGCCTTGCCGCCGTCGCCGCGCAGCATATCCAGCAGGCGGTGTGCGTCCGCGCGGTCCTGCGCGCGGCTGCTTTCCACCAGCGAGATGCCTTTGGCGAGGGCGCGCCGTTCGCCTCGGCGAATCGCGGGCGCCAGTTCATTTGGTGTTAACCTGCGTTTCATACCCGGCAGTATAATAGTTGTTTTATCGCTGTAGACTCGACGACAGATGGCAAACTGTCAACGCGTCGCCAGGCGGCTGTTCACGGACTGTTGTGTTTAATACTTCTATCCCGGCGATTAACAAAATAATCAGCCTGAAGAGAATTGTTTAATCGGCGTCCTGCGCCACCTGACGTATGCGTTCCAGGATGCGCTGCGCGGCTTCCTGAATATTCGTCGCCGTGCCGAAGATTTCGTGTGCGCCGGCCTGGTACAGGAAGTCGTAGTCCTGCCGCGGTATCACGCCGCCGACCACGACAACAACGTCGTCGGCCTGTAGTTTGTTTAACTCTTCCACCAGTTGCGGCACCAGCGTTTTATGTCCGGCGGCCAGCGTCGAAATGCCGACGACGTGCACGTCGTTTTCGACCGCCTGGCGCGCGGCTTCGGCCGGCGTCTGGAAGAGCGGCCCCATGTCGACGTCAAAACCAAGGTCGGCAAATGCCGTGGCGATGATACGTGCGCCGCGGTCGTGTCCGTCCTGGCCCAGTTTTGCGACGAGGATGCGCGGCCTGCGACCGAATTCGGACTTAAACTGCTCGATCTCATCGTGCAAGGCGTTAAACTCTTTGTTGTTCGAATAGGAGCTTGCGTAGACGCCGCTGATCAGTTCGGACCGCGCTTCAAAACGGCCAAATACTTTTTCCATCGCATCGGAAATCTCACCGAGCGTGGCGCGCGCTTTGGCCGCTTCGACGGCCAGTTCGAGCAGGTTGGCCTTGTTTTCCGCGCCCTGCGTGATGGCCTGCAGCGCGGCGTCGACGGCGGCCTGGTCGCGCGTGGCGCGCAGTTGTTTAAGTCGGTTGACCTGGTCTTCGCGCACGGCCTGGTTGTCGATTTCGCGCACCTCGTAGTTGGCGTCGTCTTCAACCTGATATTTGTTAACGCCGACAATGGTCTCCGCGCCCTGTTCGATTCTGGCCTGGCGGCGTGCAGCGGATTCCTCGATGCGCGCTTTGGGCATGCCGGCCTCGATTGCGCTCGTCATGCCGCCGAGTTCATCGACTTCGCGCATCAGCTGCTGCGCGTGTTTAACAAGCGAATCCGTCAGTGATTCAATGTAATACGAGCCGCCCAGCGGGTCGATAACCGATGTGATGTTGCTCTCCTCGGCCAGAATCAGCTGTGTGTTGCGCGCTATCCGCGCCGAAAAATCGGTCGGCAGCGCAATCGCCTCATCAAAAGAATTAGTGTGCAGCGACTGCGTGCCGCCCAGCACCGCGGCCATCGCTTCGATGGTTGTGCGCACAACGTTGTTGTAGGGATCCTGTTCGGTCAGGCTCCAGCCCGAAGTCTGGCAGTGCGTGCGCAGCATCAGCGAACGCGGATTCTTGGGGTTAAACTGCTTCATATTTTGCGCCCACAGCGTCCGCGCGGCGCGCAGCTTGGCGATTTCCATGAAGAAGTTCATGCCGATTCCGAAGAAGAAGGAGAGGCGCGGCGCAAAGGCATCCACGTCCAGTCCGCGGCTGATGGCCTGTTTAACATATTCCAGGCCGTCCGCCAGCGTAAAAGCCAGCTCCTGCACGGCGTCGGCGCCCGCTTCGTGCATGTGGTAACCGCTGATGCTGATGCTGTTGAAGCGCGGCATGAATTTGCTTGTGTATTCTATGATGTCGCCGACTATCCGCATCGAGGGCGCAGGCGGATAGATAAAGGTGTTGCGCACCATGAATTCTTTCAGGATGTCGTTCTGGATCGTCCCGCTCAGCTGCTCGGTCTTGACGCCTTGTTCCTGCCCGGCGGCGATAAACATGGCCATGATCGGAATTACGGCGCCGTTCATCGTCATTGAAACGGACATTTTGTCGAGCGGAATCTGATCGAACAGCACCTTCATGTCTTCGATGCTGTCGATCGCCACGCCGGCTTTACCCACGTCGCCGACGACGCGTTCGTGGTCGCTGTCGTAGCCGCGGTGCGTCGCCAGGTCAAATGCCACGGAGAGGCCTTTTTGTCCGGCGGCCAGGTTGCGGCGGTAGAAGGCATTCGATTCCTGCGCGGTGGAGAACCCGGCGTACTGGCGGATGGTCCAGGGGCGGTTGGCGTACATGGTGGCGTAGGGCCCGCGCGTGTAGGGGAAAAACCCGGGCAGGCCGGCTTGCAGCTCCAGTGCGGCCAGGTCGGCGGCGGTGTAGAGCGCTTTCTGCGCAAATCCCTCCGGTAGTTGTCGTTCCAGATCGTCGACGGAGCGATTTTTCAGCTCGGCATCGGCGTGTTTGCGCCATTCTTCCATGGAGTTCTGTTGCGTGCTGTTGTCCGTTGACTGCGCCATTTGTTTCTCCTGCCTGTATTCTGCGCCTGGAGTACGCCGTGTTTGTACCGGGTTGACGAGCAAAAATACAAAATTCGGGGCAGCCGCCCGATGCGTCTCCGTCCGGACCGGTATCCCGCAGGTTTTGCGAGCGTGCCAATGTCGTTTGCGCGGCTCGTCCTGTCCATACTTGCGACCGTTCAGGGGCGCTGCGTGGACGTTCAACCGCGTTTTGGGCTGCGTTCAGTTTTTTATGGATGGAATTGGCGTCGGGGTTTTGTAGCCTTGGGGAATAGCGAGGAAGCGTGCACGCTGCGCAGGCGTCGACGGGATGTCGGCGCTGGAAAAATGACGGGCTTCGGGCCGGGATCTGCTGGGATCTGAGGATTTCAGGCGGACGGGGAGCTCGTGGGTTGCAGGAGAAAAAATTTGGAGGTGGAGCGAGGGGGTGGGCCCATGGTGGATCAAGCGCGAGCTGCGCCAAAAATTTTGAACTCCCGTTCGTCACGCAATCCCGCCCGATTAACACGAAACCCACGCCGTTTAAACTTTTTGACTTGTTTTGTGCGGATTGCCGCTATCCGTCGCAGCGAACTCACGTGATTATTACGCATTCCAATTTTTCGCAGCGGCTCAAGGATCAACCTGCCGACATGTTCAACGCAGTACTGATTTGGCGTTCTTATGTGACAACTGTCGCACTTTATCAGCTTCATCACTCTCTGTTCTGATAACGCCTGACGGATTTCTGACCATCTATACATTTGGCGCACAGTTGGTTTTTCGCTCCGGCATTGAGACGTTTTAAGCTGACTGCATTTCTACAGCTGATCCCCGAGCGCTTCGCCGCCTCATTCATTCGTCGGCTTGCTCTTTCCTCTTGTTAACCTCCGCACGCCAAACCCGAAGTCCCACAGTCGGTCCAGTGACGTACCCGAACCTCAAAACCTGAAGTCTGCGCGACAAACAAAAGAGTCATAAAGCAAGCCGCAAGTGGAGCGCAGCGGCGCTGCAATTCAGACATTATTTCAGCTTCCAGTCGCAAACATGATCAATATTCCTGGCATTTATCAATTTGTATTGGAAAGCCCAGGAATTTGGAATTCTAACGTCCAACTGAAGAAACTGATCGTTCAGGTTAAATATCAGGCCGTTGAGAAAATGTTATTAGTTTACGCGTAATGTTATTGATAAGGATAGTGGATGAGCAGTGACGCTATTTTGGTCATATTGTTACAAGCGAATGGAGAGTCAGTCTATCTGAAATGCGAACCACCATATGCTTTGGAACGAGCAACACAAAGAGCCGGTCATCCTTGAAAACCCGCTTTGATTCTCGGCTTGCAGCGTGTCAAGTCTGAGCACTTGTTGAAATTGCCGGGCGCGAAAGACTGTAGGTAGTGGCGCTTTTTAATCTACACAGTCACGAGAATATTTCTTCCAGACCCGAATAATTTTCTTGCAGTTCCGAAAGTTTTCATACATTACCGGATCAATTCAAATTGATCCGGCATTCTTTTTAATGAATATACTTGGGTTTGATAGCCCGAAAAAGTGATTGAAAGTTGTAGTCGGATCGATTGTAATCACAACCAATGAGGCCCAGGGCATGTACTTGCATCACTGCCAACAATTGCAAGACTTCCTCACGAACAATCTGTTGTTCTTACACGAATATCGGAATAATACCGCTCCGATTGTCGAGGACCGGACAATCTTCGGATCGTCGAATTCACTGCCAATATGAACACCGGAGCAACCGTTCCCAACTGAAACCTGCCAAGTGGGATTTCGTTCGCTCCAGGTACAACCACTGTTTGCGTAGTCGACAAAAACACCCCGACTGATAGATCGGGACCGCTGTTCTATTGCCGGTGTAGATCTAATTGCTCCGGCCGGTTCAGCATATTAAACTATTCAACTTGTTAAACAGTCACCTTGTTGAAACTCATGAAACTATTAAGAAACTATTCAAAAAACGCGAGACTGATGCGTCCACAGATCGTTTTGCTGTTAAGTTTACTAGCCTTCTTAACTCATGTCCCGCAATCCTCAGCCCAATCTCCTTGCACAGATGTCTGTACGGGGAAACCCTGGCTCATTACCCGCTATATGCACGAATTCTCGCCCGGTTGTTTTGTTGAAATTATTTATGAATGGAGGATGTGCGGCACTGCCCCCGATTTTGACTTTGAAGTGTATATCACTGAAATTAATCTCATTACAGAGTGTTATGAGTGCGAAGCTGAATTCCTGGCAAAGTCGATTTCCGGATGGATATTTGATGCGCGCACTCTGGTCTCCGGCAACAGTAATGTTTTGAATCTTGCACCTGGCGACTTAACAATTGCGTGGGCTAAATGCTGGATCAACGGCAACCCCAAAAGCTGGACAAATTGCGGCGGTCCACCGTGTTGTGAGCGCGACATCCCCGCCTGGACACCCGGCAATCACGGCGATGAAACGGTATCGGACCCCGGAGCCTGCAGCGCACCTGATTGCCAGGAGGTGTGCGAATGAGATATCCAATACTTAAACGAAGCAATTCAATTGCTCGACGCGCCACCGTGCTCCGCGATGTTAATATTGCACCTAAGTCCGCCGGAGCGCGCTTCCCGTTCCGTCGTTTGTTCTTGATATTGTTCGGTTTAACCACCCTTGTATTAAATGTTAACTCTGGCATGGCGCAGTGCAATGACCCCGATCTGTGCGGCGTCGACAGTACGGAATACCGCGTCAGAACTATTGTCATTGATGGGTGCATATTACGTGTCTATTACAATGTCTTTATGTGCGATGGTGTGTGTTCACTAACCATCGACAGTGTTGACTATCCTCAACTTGCAACGTCGTGCTCCGGTTGTGTCAATGACTTAAACACCGTGCTTTTCGATGCAATACGACTGCAGTTGGTTCTGCACGGGTCGTATTTTACGACATGTTGGGTCCAGCCGAATATACAGATCGTAACTCGTTACCCGAGTTGCTGGCGAACCTCTACAAGCGGCGGCGGCGGCGGTGGCTCGACTATCTATTTACGGCCATGTTCAGAGCTTCCTTGCTGCGTTGTCATTGAAGATGTGATTACGGATGCAAGCGGCAAGATTGTTGCCACGGAAGAAGTCGGCAGATCTGTCAATCCCGATATTCCGTATGAATGTGAAGCGTTTGGGGGGGCAGGATGCACAGATATTTGCCGCTAGTCAAACCCGCTCGCAGGATCGTCAGTTGTGTTCAATGGCGCACATTGGAGGTGCAGTCCAAGTGCAATGCCGTCAGTTGCGCTGAGAATGGAAGGGGTGTTCTGTTTAAAACGCTGGGCCCGCTATTAAACGGGGCTCTTGCTGCGATGATACTAGGCGTTTTAACATTTGCGCTGCCGGCAAACTCCTATTCTCAACTTCAAACAAACTGGTGGTACTTTGGAAATCGTGCTGGGTTAACATTTATGGATGAGGGGCCGATTGCCGATTCATCCGGTATGTTGATCAGCGGTGAAAATTGTACGTCTTATTCAGACCCATGCACCGGAGAACTGTTGCTGTACTCCAACGGCCGCACCATATGGGACTCGCAACATCAAATTATTGTTAACGGCGACGGTTTACTCGGCGCGGGAACAACCTCTCAAGGGGTACTGCTTATTCCATCGCCCGAGTCCCCTGACAAAATGTTTTGTTTTACCGCCGGACCATCATCGAGCGGTATTGTGGATTTTGATCCGAGGGTGGCGGTTTCAGTTGTGGAGCGCGCCGGTGAGTCCCGCAATTGGAGAGTCAGCAACAAAAACATCGTTGTACTGGATTCCACTGCGGAGAAACTTGCCGCAACCCAAACTTGTGACGGCCGAGGTTATTGGGTGGCTGCACACCATATCAGACTCAATACATTTTTTATACTCAGATTGGATGAAACAGGCAACTATACAGATTTTCAAAGATTTGATGGAATCGGACATCAACCGCAAAGCAATGTTGAAATTGAGCCCCTGTCGAACTGGCACTATCGAATCGGGGGAATGAAATTCTCACCGGATGGAAAATATTTGTGCCTCGTTTCGAATCGGGCGAATTTTGTCGAGCTATTCAGATTTGACAATAAGACGGGGGAGCTAAGCGATCCAATTCTGCTGTCGAATGTGGACTCAGAGGGTATCAAAAAACCCTACAGCTGTGCATTTTCTTCAAACAGTAAGATACTGTACGTTTCCAGAGGGTTTGACAGACATCTGAGCCAGTACGATCTCAGCACCTACGATTATCAGGCCATTCGCAATTCCTTGTATCCTGTTTACATGGATGCCGAGACTATCAGTTTTTCCAATGAATTTCACGCTATGCAACTGGCACGGGACGGGAGAATATACTACACTGACATTGATCATCTGGACGTTATTGCCAATCCAAATGAAGCGGGGGCGGCCTGCAAGTATTTGGACAGTGCAGTGTATCTCATGGGACGCGGAACAAATTCTTCGCTTCCATCTTTTGTGGATTCCTGGCTCGCCACGCCTCCCGATGCCGGGCTGGAATGTGCTAAGCCGCATGTCAAGTTCAGCCTGGATACTTTGATATGCGCCGGGCAGTATCTGCAGGTTGAAAATCTGACGCGAAGAAATCCTCAGTCCTGGCAATGGACGTTTGAAGGAGGAATTCCGGCAAGCTTTGAAGGAGCCAACCCTCCGGCAATATTGTTCCCAAATCCGGGAATGTTTTTTGTCAGCCTGATTGCGACAAACGACAATGGTAGCGACTCTTTGTCGGCCGCGATCAAAGTCGTAGCGACTCCCGAAGTTAGCCTGGGACCAGACCTGACTATTTGCCGCGGGCAGTCCGTGACGTTGAGTGCCTCCGGCGCGGATCGGTACGAATGGGTGCCTCAGGTTGGCATAACATCCCCAAAAGATCCGGTCCAGACACTCTCACCGGAAACGACCACTCAGTATATCGTTAAAGGTTGGAGTATTCTGGACTGTGAATCTTTAGACACCATCAATGTTAACGTGCGAGATAGATTGGTCGCCGAAGCAGGGCCCGATGTAAATATTTGTCTTGGTGAATCTACAGTTTTGCAAGGGTCGGGAGGTAGCACATACCTATGGTCCCCTGCAGATGGATTGAGTGATATTAACTCTCCAAATCCGATCGCCGCGCCGGCTCAGACGACTATGTATCATTTGCGCGTCGGAAGTGGAGATTGTGAATCGCGCGATTCCGTTCTTGTAGAGGTCCATCTTCCTCCGGTCATCGTTACTTCTCCGGATCAGACAATCTGCCCCGGAGATACGATAACATTGACCGCCGCCGGAGGACAGAATATCAGATGGGCGGAAAGCGCGTCACTTTCAAGCCTCAGCGGATCTTCCACGCTGGCTGCTCCCGGTAAAACTGAAACCTTCAAGGTCTTTGCCATCAACGAGTATGGCTGCACCGACAGTGCGGAAGTTACGATCAATGTTGAAGCCCCTTTTGATATTTTGGTGGACTATCCCGATTCTGTCTGCTCGAGCAGCGAATTCAAACTGTCTGCCTCCGGGGCCGACGAATATGAATGGCGGCCGCAAGATCTTTTTGATGATCCATTTTCACCAAACCCAACAGCACGAGTCGGCAGTTCTCAAATGTTAACTGTTATCGGGAAACGCGGCACTTGTAAACAAACTGTTGAAATCCCGATTAACATATTACCCAAAACTTCGATTGAACTCAATCCTCTGTATCAAATTTGCGCCGGCGAGTCAGTGAAAATTGAAGCTGCGGGCGCGGCGGCCTATTCCTGGAGTCCCGCAACCGGCCTTGATAATCCCAACAGTGCATCTCCGACTGCAAGTCCCACAGAATCAACAGTTTACACCGTTGTTGGAGTGGATGTCAATGGATGTGAGACGCTGGCAGGCACAACCGAAGTTCGGGTCAGTAACAACACCGAAATAGTAGTTGCGGCGGACAATGCAAATGTGACTCCTGCAAGACCGGGTGAGTCCAGAACAATCGTAATTTCACTTTCTGGAGAGCAAACACAGATTGAATCGCTCGACATACAGAGTATCGAATTCCGACTGAACTTTCCGGTCAATGGACTGAGACTTGGTGACATAATAAACTCGGAACAGTCCGGATGGAGTTGGGAGATTGTTAATGGTGAATCAGGGCAGGGTGGAGCTTTGATACGAGGGGCTGGTTCTTCCCGCCTTGCCGGCGGTCCGCTCATGTCATTGGAGTTCACCGTATTTCAGCACAAGTTTGACTCACTTGCAGCAAAAATTGGTATTTCATCGGATATCGAAACAAGTGATTGCGGTCGGGTAGAAACCCATGGAACTTCGATACCTTTAAGTCCGCTCTGCCTCAATGACAGCCGTGTTTTTCAACTGTCGGGAATTCCGTTCAGCATTAAATCTCCCGAACCACATCCTTCCTCTGGTGAAGTTGAAATCAACTATTCTATAGCCATTAACGCCCACACAACGCTGGAAGTGCACAACTCCATTGGCTCGCGTGTGGCCAAACTGGTTGATAACAATCTTGTAGCAGGCTACTACAGCGAATCCGTCACCGGTCTGGCGCCGGGAGTGTATTTCATAACGCTTAAGTCGGGGCCATTCTTCGAAACCGTGACAATTGTCGTTCAAGAGTAGTGCTTGTAAATCCATTGACATCACGGGCTGGTGCTTTCATCCATTGGCGGCCACCTTCTATTCCGTGTCCCAGAGAAGGACATGAACGGTGCATTCCGCCCTTTTTCACGCTGCATACTACAAGGATCCCCGAGCGCTTCGCCGCCTCATTCATTCGTCGGCTTGCTCTTTCCTCTTGTTAACCTCCGCACGCCAAACCCGAAGTCCCACAGTCGGTCCAGCGACGCACACGAACCTCAAAACCTGAAGTCTGCGTGACAAACAAAAAAGTCATAAAGCAAGCCGCAAGTGGAGCGCAGCGGCGCTGCAATTCAAGTCAATCGTGGCGAGTCATGGCGGCTCAAACGACAAAGGTCTTCATTCGCTCCTTGCGCCGGTAATCCGCGATGCGCAGGGCAGTTTGAATTTCGGACCGGCGGCGACGCCACGATTGCATGACCAGGCATGAGCGCCGGTTCGGGCCGTGAAGTTTGACGTTGCATACTATTGAGCGATTTGTTACATTGACCATCCCCGTTCAAGCAACTGCGCCCGCCGTATCTCCGTCCCACGAGTATTACGCACAATGCGCGGCGCACACTCTGAGTATTTTTATGCTTTTTGTTAAGCCCTTGCATGGCCTGAAGCGCTATGCGATCATGTGCGCTTGTTTACCGGCGCTGATTGTGTTCTGGCTGCCTCGTGCACTCGCCGGGCAGGAACTGCTGCATACATTCAACGATAATCTCCCTAAACGGCACAGTACTGTGACTTCCGTCATTGCCGATGACGACCACTTTTATTACGCCGGTCGTTCTTCGGCACAGTGCGGTCCACGGCATTTTGTAGGCTGTGTGGATGCCGACGGGATCGAAGTCTGGAGCACGCTGGATCAGGAAATCAAGTTGGGGCGCGTAGATCAATTGCGTGTGCTGGAAGGCAGTCTGTTTGTCGGCGTGACGTTTGATGCCGCATCCTACTCGGCCACACCTGATCGGGCAGGGCTGTACAAAGTTGATCCGGCAAGCGGCGAAATCGAGTGGTTTCAGATTGTCGGGAACGAAGGAGACACCGGCAGCGCCGCGCAGATCCTGGCATACAACGAAGAAATGTTAATCTTCTATTCGCGGAGCAGCGACCTGCAAATAAATCGATTGCGATTTATCGATGTTGCAAACGGAGAAATTCTTCGCTCGGCGGACCTGACCGACGCGTCGTACAATACAGGCGTTAACATTGCCGCCGACAGCCAGGGCGCCGTGTATTTCAATTTCACGGATGGACTCGTTAAACTGGATGGGGCGTCGACCGATCTGAGCGAGACATTGTGGGAGTTTCGTACGCCGGATTTGCAGACTGTCGGCGTGATTGAAGACATGTTTATTACTGCGAGTGGTCGCCTGTATTGTTTGACTTCTCTGGGCGAAGCTCTCGAGCTGGACACGGAAACCGGCGAATTGATCAATCAATTCGACTTTACCAATCTCGATGAGGTCGTGTACGTCGCCGACAAAGATTTTGACGGGCACAACTTGTACTGCACCTGGCAGACCGCTGCGAGATCAGGAGATTCGCTCAATGTCAGCAAGCTGGACCTCGAATCGGGGCGTCTGGAATGGCGGACGCGTGTGGGGTTTGCAGCGCAGGGTGTAATGTCGCGTTCGCTGGTATTGGGCGATGACAATACACTGCTGCTTAACGGCGACCTGTTCAATGAAGAACCTGTACCTCAATCGATTGGGATATCGCGGCTGGACGTTGTCAATGGCGCGATAGATACGCAGTACACGATTGAATCGGACAACGGATTAATCTTGTCGACCCTGAGCAGAAGCGGCGATGCAATTCGACTGTTTAACAATGTCATCGAGGAAGCGCCATTCAGTGTTTTTACCCATATTGAGTCTCGCCGACTCAATGCCGCGGGTATACCCGAGGGGGATAGTCGGATGTATGCCGGACGTGCGGCCTTCCCGTCCGCCGTGCTGCAGATGATTAACGCCGGTGAGCAAGTCATCCAGCTTCGCCAGGTCGGGTCTTCCGTGGCCGTTGTCTGGCTGGACAAAGAGCTGAACATCGAGTACGGCACGCTTCTGCCGCAGTCCAACAACATCGCCACCGGCGCGCGCATGGCGGTTAACTCCCTGGGGCAGGTTGCAGTTACAGCCGGGTTACAATGGTGGCAAGAGCCGAGTGAAGAACGCGCCGCGCCCGGGTACAAAATTGGTCCGCTACCCGACCGTTATAATATCCATTTGTTAAGTGCCGGCGGTGAAATCCTGCGCTCGTTTTTTGGACAGGGTGAAATTGGCGGGTATTGGCTCAGAGACATCGTCAGCGATGGGGTTAACTTTTATACGGCCCGGATCAATGGGCAGGGCCAACACAGCGAAAACAATGTGCAGATTCTCCGAATAAACCCGGAGGGAATCGAAACCCGGGCGCTGTCCGTCGTGAAGCTGGGCAGTCTGTCAAATAGTCGCAATTTTATCGCGCACGAAAACAGAGTGTTGTTTGCCGGCGCAGTGCAGGATCAGCGTGGACGGGTGTGGGAAATCAACACAGCGGACTTCAGCATCGATCCTCTGCTCGATTGGCCAGACTGTGAAGAGGTCGCCACAATCGCGGTTAACGGAAGCCGTACAACACTGGCGTGTAGATTTCAAGGCCGGGCCGAAATTGTTCACATCGATCTGGAGTCGGCGGATATTCTGTGGCGTCAGCGTCTCGACCAGGACGATCAGGTGCTCTACCTTTTTGCGCACAACCAGAAAGTTTATACACTCGGGAACAAACTGAACCTGGATTCGGACTGTCTGGATTTCAGTATTGGCCGCATTGATGTTAACAGCGGAGAGTTTGATTGGATTAAACTGCGACCCTGCGATGGTGGGCCGAGTCCGCAAGTGTTTTTCGCGGATATGAAAGAAGATGAAATTGCCGTCGGCGGCAGACTGCACCACAACCCGATTGACGGCCGCGCGCATTTTTTTGTCATGCGTCTTGATCCGGAGGGCCGCGAGCGCGATTTTTACGTCATAGACTATCCCGAATCGGTCCCCGCACCCATTGGCGAATTTGATCCCGGCCCGGTGTTTTATGCGCCAGACGGTTCTTTGCTCTATACCATTCAGCAGCGCTTTGATGACGATTGTTACCGGAGCGCCGCAGTGTACCGGCTGGACCCTGTCACCGCCGTTGCGGGAGAACAACAGGAGAGTTTTAATCGCCTTGCCATTTTTCCGAATCCGGCCGAAGGGGCGGCCCGACTGGTGTTTGACGGACTTGCCGGAACTGTTTACACAGTCGAAGTGCAGGATCTGTTGGGGCGCGTCATGTTAAACAGGCGCGTTGTGCTGGAGCATCCATCGTCCGGCATTCCTCTCGACCTGACGCATTTTTCGCGCGGAACCTACACCGTGCGCATCAATGGAGCAGGGCGGAGCCGGCAGGCGGTGCTGAATAAACAGTGAAATGCAATGTTCCGGCTGAACTCCGAGCGCTTCGCCGCCTCATACATTCGTCGGCTTGCTTTTTCCTCTTGTTAACATTCGAACGCCAAACCGGAAGTCCCACAGTCGGTCCGGTGACGTACACGAGTCTCCAAGCCTGAAGTCTGCGCGACAAACAAAAAAGTCATAAAGCAAGCCGCAAGTGAAGCGCAGCGGCGCTGCAATGCAAGCCACAAGCCAAAGAGTGAAGTTGAAGTCGCAAATCTGCCAATGTTAAACGCCGGGTTAACGCTCATCCCGCGCCGGAACGAGGTGCAGCGTTTCGTCAAAGCCGGGGTGGTGGCTGCGCGACATCGGAATAGTCGCAAAGCCGCCGGTGCGCCACAGCTGCATCTGGTTGGCGTAGTGCGGGCTCAGCGCCTGGCCCGAGTTGCCGCCCGGCAGAATCGTCCGCACCACCGAGTCGCGCATGTCCGCCACAAAACGCATCGACGTGGCCGTGCGCACCGTGTAGGGATCGTAAAAACGCCACTCGCTGTTGTTGATCGTCGTGACGTTGCCGTCGGCGGGAAAAGGCCCGATGTTAACCAGCGTGCGCATCGCCGCCTGCTCGCCGAAGAGGTGCGGCACTTCGACCTGGTGAATGGCGCCCCAGTTCCAGGAAGGCGCGTCGTCGCTGTCCATATCCTGCCGCAGTTGTTTAATCGCGGCGTGGAAAGCGCGGCGTATGATGGCGTCGCGTTCTTCCTTTTCCAGCGTGCGCCGGTCGTCGAACCAGGGATTGTCGGCCTCGTGGGCGAACTGCAAAATCAGACGCATCGGCACGTTGCTGACAAAAGTCAGCTTGTAATAAAGTTGGTCTCCCAGCTCATCGTGAAAAGTCTCATAAACCAGGCGCTCCAGCAAAACGTTAAATATTGCGGCGGCGGCACTGCCGCTGTGCATCGAATAATCCCACTGGTTTAAAAGGGTTATCGCCGCGCGCTCGGTCTCGTCGTAGTCGCGGGTTTCGGCGATCAAACTATCGCTCAGCGCCCGTGTTAATATTGGCGTTAATTCGCGGGCGTGTGGAGATATCAGGTCCATCTGCATAAAACTCACGTCCGCCGCGGTGTAAATGTCCAACTGTGAAAGTAACTCGTCGATGCGGCGCGCGCGCGAACTCGGCTCCCACAACGCGCTCACGTGAAAGGGCAGCTTGCGCGAAGTAAGATTGTTGGCGCTGAAGACGTAGGGGCGCTCGGGATTGTAGAGATGCGGCAGGTCCGTCGGCGGATGCATGCCCTGCCAGTCTTCTTCCGCCACCCAGCCGCGCGCGGGCAGGTTTGGATTGTTGCTGCCGCGCCTGGGCACATTGGCCGCGGGCGCCACGCCGACATTTCCGGCCGTATCCGCGTAGGAAAAGTTAAGTGCGGGCGTGGTGAAAATGCTGAGCGCGCGCAGAAAACGATCCCAGTTGTGCGCTTTTTGCAGGCGGTACATCGCCAGAATTTCATCGCTCATTTCATAACCGGTCCAGCGGAAACTGAGCGCTTTACGACGGTAAAAAGCCGCGGCGCCCGTGTCCGCCCGCGCCTCCGTCATTACCAGCTCGGGATGCCGAAACAGGTGAGCGTCGGAAATGAGCGCCGAGCGCTCCGTGGAGCGAATGCGAATCACCGCCGGAATCGAGTCCTTCACCTGGATCGTGTCCGTCCGAAATTTAAACTCGGCCGTCTCGCTTTCGCTGATGTAATAACGCCGGCGATTGCTCGTGTCCAGCTTCTCCACGAACAGGTCGCAGTCGTCCAGCATGATGTTCGTCACGCCCCAGGCAATGGCGTCGTTGCGCCCGACCACGACAAAGGGAAGTCCCGGAATGGTCAATCCGGCGGCGTTGATGCCGGGGGAAGTCAGGTGCGCCTGATACCACCGTGGCGGCATCATCAGCGTCAGGTGCGGGTCGTTGGCCAGGATGGCCCGTTTGTCATTTCCGGCCGCACGCACCGCCCAGGAATTGCTGCCGGCCGCCGTGCCTTTAATGCCGTAGTACTCGCGCACGTACTGCCATGTCTCCGCAACTGCGCCGTCAAACTCCGGGGGAGTGTATTGCGGTGTTTTTTCAAAGCCGATTTTGTTTGTCAATGTGCCGGAAGCCGGCGGGTTGTCCACGTCCGTCACGGTGGGCGCGTCGGCGGGCCAGCGCGGGATCAGCTCTTCGGCGATGCCGCTGCCGTAGCGCGCGGCCACCTCGCCGAGGGCGGCGTCGGTCCAGAATGAAAGGCACATTTCCCAGGACATCAGGCGGCCCAGAATCAGCGAGTGTTCGCCTTTCCAGTCTTCCGGTTCGTAACCAAGCGCGTCAAATTCAAAGGGCAGGCGCTCGCGATGTTCGGCCAGCCAGGCATTCACGCCGCGCGCATAGGCGTCCAGCGCCATCCTTGAGTCGTCGCTGATAAAACGGTACAATCTGGCCGCCGTGCCCGCAAAATCGACATGCCGCGTGAAGACATCGACGTCCAGCGCATCGCGCCCCAATATTTCCGCCAGCCGCCCCTGACCGTAGCGCCGCCCCAGGTCGAGTTGCCACATGCGGTCCTGGGCGTGCGCGTATCCGACGCCGAAAAAGAGGTCTTCATCGCTGGCGGCGATGATGTGCGGAATGCCGTAGCGGTTGCGGTGGATGTGAACGGAATCGCGAATGCCCTCCACCGTTGTTTCGCCGTCGCGCAGCGGCAGGGAGCGCGTGGCGAGATTGATCACAAACCACGAGCCCGCGCCGATCAGGATAAGTGCGGCAAATACGATGCCCGCGGTGGTTTTGAAAACTCTGCGCATGCCGGTTCCGCCCGTCGATTAAAGCCAGTCCGCGTCGCGGTAAAACTTTGCCGTTGCGGCGATGCCGTCTTCCAGACTCCACTGCTGATTGTAGCCGAAGTCCCGCCGCGCCTTCTCCGTCGAGCAGATCCAATAGGTCTGGACGATGTCGCGACCTTTCTCAAAGTCGAGCACCGGCGGTTTTTTGGCGAAGCGGCCAAAAAAGCCGGAAATGCCGGCAATTGTCTTGACCAGCGGATGCGGCAGGCGCAGCGTGCGGAAGGAGTCGCGTCCGAGCGCCGCCGCGGCGACATTGCCGATCTGCGGCCAGGTGTAGAATTCGTCGGAGCTGACGTAGTAAATCCGGCCGCGTGTGTTGTCGGACTCGGCTGCGTCGATAATGCCGCGCGCCAGATCGTCGACGTAGACCAGGCTGACGTACTTTTCATCAAAACCGATCAGGGGCACCAGGCCTTTGTTGACCGTCTGGAAAAAACTCAGAATGGCCGTGTCGCGCGGTCCGTAGACGGCGGGAGGGCGGACGATGGTCCAGGGAATGTCGTCGGTCGCGGTCACGACTTCTTCCGCGGCTTTTTTGCTGCGGCCATAGGTTGTGATGGGATCGTTGGGCATGTCCTCGCGCCGCGGCGTATCCAGCGAGGTCGCCGGTCCGGCGACGGCCATGCTGCTGACGTGCAGGAAGCGTTTGAGCGGCGGATTTTCACGGCGCACGGCGTCCAGCAGGTTGCGCGTGCCGTCGCGATTGCCGCGCATGAATTCGGCTTCGTCGCGCGCCGCCGTCAGGCCGGCGCAGTGAACAATCAGGTCTGCGTCCCGCACCGCCGGCCGCAGCGATTCGGCGTCGGAGAGCGAACCTTCCACGCGGCGCACATCCAGTTTTTCCAGCCAGCGCAGGCTGCTGGTTGCGCGCGTCAGGCAGCGGACGGCATAACCGCGGCGCAGTAAGTGTTCGGCTACATGGCTGCCGACAAAGCCGGTTGCACCCGTTACCAGAGCTTGCATGGGGCGGAATTCCTCGAGCTGTTTCCCGGACTGTGAAGCATTGTGAGAGCACAACGTCAACGGTCGCAAAAATAGTGCGTTGCCGTCACAAGAAAAAGCCGACGGCCCGTGCGGCGCTGCCTTCGTCTTGGTAAAAAATCATATATTCGCCCGTCCACGTTTCACTTGGAAGGCCCGATTCCACGGGCATTTCCTTCAGTGTATGCAACCCGACGGAACACCTCTCCGACCGTAAAGGCGCCCGCGGGCTCCGCGGACGGACCTGTGCGGTGAAGCGTCGACTGCTCCTTTCAAAAGTCGTTTTGTTTAATCCCTCAAAAGCGATGTGAGCACATGAAAAAAGCGGTAATAATGGCCGGCGGTTTTGGAACGCGCCTGCGTCCGATCACGAGCAACCTGCCCAAGCCGATGGTCCCGATGTTGAACGTTCCGATGATGGAGCACATCGTCAACCTGCTCAAACGGCACAACATCACCGACGTTCTGTCATTGCTGTACTACCAGCCCGAGAAAATTACCGGCTATTTCGGCAACGGCGCCGCTTTTGATGTTAACATGGAATACAAGCTGGCGCAGGCCGACTACGGCACCGCCGGCGCCGTGCGCTACGCCGCCGACAAACTGGACGAGCGGTTTATCATAATCAGCGGCGACGTGCTGACGGATTTTAACCTTGAGGAAGCGCTCGCATTTCACCAGCGCAAAAAAGCGCAGGCGACAATTGTCTTAACTAAAGCCCAGGTGCCGCTGCAGTTCGGCATCGTCATGACGGACGACGAAGGCCGCATCACGCGTTTTCTGGAGAAACCGTCCTGGGGCGAGGTTTTCACCGACACGATCAATACGGGCATTTACATCCTCGAGCCCGAAGTGCTCGACCTGATTCCCTACCAGAAAGAATTTGACTTCTCGAAAGATCTCTTTCCGATGATGCTCGAGAAGAATCTGGCGCTGTATGGGTACGTCGCCGAAGGCTACTGGGCCGACGTCGGCAACCTCAACCAGTACCAGGAGGCGCACGACGACGCTCTGGCCGGTCGCGTCAAGGTTCAGCACAAAGGTCGCAAACAGGGCGGCGCGTACATCGCCGAATCGGCCGAAGTGGACGACTCGGCTCAGCTGAACGGCAATATTCTGATCGGCGAAAACAGCAAGATCGGCGCCGGCGCGCAGATCACCGATTCCGTCATCGGCGACGGCGTGTCTGTCGGCGCAGGTGCGCGCGTCGTCAACTCGATTATCTGGAACCGCGTGCACATCGGCGTGCAGGCGGAGCTGACCGCGGACGTCATTTGCGACGACACCCGCATCGGCGATCACGTGACCATCGCGGAAAACGTTTTCATTGCCGACGCCTGTGAAATCGGCGACCACGCCGCGCTGCATTCGAACATCAAACTCTGGCCGAACAAACAGGTAGAGCCCTACGCCATTGTCACGCGCAGCATGGTACAGGAAGAGAAGTGGCTGCGCGAGCTGTTCTCCAATGCGCGCGTCACCGGTCTGTCCAACATTGAGATGATCCCGGAGTTCGGCGCCAAGTTCGGTGCGGCATTGGGCAATTCGCTCGGCGCGGGCGCCACGGTTGTCGCCGGTCGCGACGCCAATCCGGCTTCGCGGATGGTCAAACGCGCCATTACGACCGGTCTGATGTCGGTCGGCGTCAATGTCACGGACGTGCAGGATCTGCCCCTGCCGCTGACGCGTCAGCGCATGATGGACGGCAGCGCCGTTGGCGGAATCCACGTGCGCCGTTCGCCGCACCTGCCGAATCACATCGACATCATCCTGATGAATGCCGAGGGGCGCGACTTCAAGACCGCGCAGACCAAAAAGATCGAGCGCCTCTTTTTTGGCGAGGACATCAAGCGCGTAGCGTCGGACAAGATCGGGATCATCCATTATCCGGAGCGCACCTATAAAAGTTATCTGGAGCGCTTCCGCAGCAATCTGAATGTCGATGCGATTAAAGAGCGCAATTTCAGCATCGCCGTCGACTATTCTTACGGCATGTCGGCAGCGATTTTCCCGCGCATTCTGGGCGAGCTGAATTGCTCGGCAATTGGTCTCAACGCCTATGTCGATCCCGAGCGTTCCACGCGCACACAGGCGGATACGGAGCGCGCGCAGGCCGAGCTCAGCACTTTGATGGAGTCGCTGCGCCTTGAGCTGGGCGTCATCATGGAGCCGGCGGTTGAAAAAATCGCACTTGTCGATTCCAGCGGGCGCTGGTATTCCTCACAGCGCCTGGTCTCGATCGTTACCAAGCTGTTTCTGCTGACGCACGCCGATCGCGAGCCCTACAAAATTGCAGTCCCCGTCTCGGCGACGGGTGAAATCGACATGATGGCGGCGGAGCACGACGTCGAGGTACTGCGCGTCAAAAATTCGCATTCGGCCATGATGGATGCGACGCTTACCGACGGCGTTCTGTACGTCGGCGGCACCCGCGCCGGATTTATCTTTGCCGACTTTTTCTTTGCGGCGGACGCGATGTTCACAGCCGGAAAGATTCTCGAGATGCTGGTTGTCAGCGGCAAAACACTGGCCCAGGTAGACGACATGATTCCCGTCAGGGCGCAGGCGCGTCGGGAAATTCCATGTCCCTGGGAGAGCAAGGGCACAGTCATGCGCGAGGCGATGGAGTACAGCGAGGGCAAAGATCGCCAACTCATCGACGGCGTCAAGGTATTTGAGGGCGAACGCTCCGTCCTGCTGCTGCCCGACCGCGAGAAGGCGATTTTCCACGTCATAGCGGAGGCCGACAGCCAGACGCAGGCCGAAGAATTTGCCGATCACTACGCCGGACGGGTCGCGGGCTGGCGCGACCAATAATCCGTCGCTGAGACCGTCGACGCGGCATGCAATTTTACGAACCGAATCTCTGGCCGAAAACCTTATGCGGATTGCCGACGCACTGAATATCGAGTCGATCGACGCCAACGTCGATCTCGACAGCAAAAACGACGTCTTGCTGCATCTGGTCGACCTTATCGGCAAAGCCGGCGTGGTCACGGATATTGATAAAGTTCGCGACGTTATTTTCAAGCGCGAAGAGATTATGTCGACCGGTGTGGGGCAGGGTTTTGCCGTGCCTCACGCCAAGACCAATGCCGTCAACAAAACTTCGGCGGCGCTGCTTACGCTGTCACAACCGGTCGACTACCAGTCGCTCGACAATCAGCCGGTGCAAATTGTGATTATGCTGGTTGGCCCCGAGGATGCATTCAGCGCGCATCTTCGTTTGCTTTCGCGCATTTCACGTCTGATGACCGATTCCGAATTCAGGACCAGGCTGGCTGCCGCCGGCAGCGCGCAGGAGCTCTACCAGTGCATCGACGACGAGGAATCGCGCAAACTCGACCTTTGATTCTGTGC
Source organism: bacterium (assembly GCA_030430495.1). Lineage (GTDB taxonomy): Bacteria > Bacteroidota > Ignavibacteria > Kapaibacteriales > UBA7675 > JAUIKM01. The sequence goes on from JAUIKM010000031.1 coordinate 39,771, forward strand.
GTTCCAGGCAGATTTCTCACCGTGTTTTGGGTTGTGCGGCCGCATGACCGCCGGATTATTCCCTCCCGTTTTTGACTGTTGTCGGCACCGAGCGATCTACGGATGATCGCTCCGGGTTAGTTGAACTCCTGAATGTCTGACGCTTGCATCGCCTGGCCGCGGATACCCTGCGCCGACGGCTTATCAGTTCCTTTTGTTCGTTGCCGAGACTGAAGTTGTGCGCTTGCCTGTCCGTCTGCTCCATTTGTTGCTAGTTGTTGTTTTCCGTGTGACGTCGTGAGGCGGCAAATTGGCCGGGAATTATGCGTTTCCACCGCCCACGTCGGCTTCTCTTTGGAGCAAGGTGCAACGCTGCGCGCGGAAATCAATGGCTAAAAAACTGAGCGTCGTGTATTGTTGTCCAGGCGGGCCGGATTTCCGCACAATCGCATTTGAAGTGAAGTGAATGTCTGTGTACCGCATTAAATGACGGCAGCCGCTTCTTTTCCGGCGTACAATTCCTGAGTTCCGAACGCTCAGCCGCAAGTCTTTGAACCGGCTGTCAACCGCCGAGCCCCGCATTCGTCGGCAAACAAAAAATCAAGCGAGCCTGAGGCGCGCCGGCGGCTCAAAGCGAGAAGAGAGTAAGGAAAAGCGAACAAACCCGACGCTTTACATCGAAGAGCCGCCCAGGATAGAAACCGCAGTCTGAAGAATTCACGTCCCGCAGAACAAGACTGAACGGGTGAATTGAACGCTGAACGCGCGCAAAAAATCGACTGATCGCAAAAATGTTCAGCGCCTGCTGCCGCCAGAATTGAAGCGCCGCGCCGCTGCCGTCCCAACCCAAACCCGGCCGCAAAATGAGTTGGTCCGCCAACTATCCACAATCTATCCGCCAACTTTTGTCGTGGAGCTTTTGTAGTACACACCAGAAACGGGAAGGAAAAAGAGTCGCGTCCGCCAGGGTAACACCGACGGCGGGCGATGGCAGGCAAGAGAAGATGTGTGGGTGTGATACGGAAAAGCTGCGATCCGCTTCGGTGGAACGTGGCTTTTCCGCGTTTTTGTTGAACAGGTGCGCTCAAACAGGCGTCATTTGGCAGCATTTAGTAATTTGCGGCATCGTATTCGACTGATCTGAAAGGGTGGAAAGATGAAGCGTTTATCAATTCTGTGCTGTGTTCTGGGACTGCTGCTGACCGTTTCCTGTGCCGACGAATCCGATCCCGTTGGTACGCCGGCGCTGTTTGTCCGGGCCCACAACCTGTCAACAACGGCATTCACATCACTGGTGTTGAGTTTTCGCGATGGTCGTCAGGAAGTCTATGGCGCGCTTGCGGCCGATGAGGAAACGCGCTTTCGCGAGGTGGATGAGGCCTACCCGGTGGTTGGAGTGACAGTTGAAGCGGAAGGCGAAGTCTACCAGTTTACGCCGGCCGACTACTCGATTTACGATCCGCTCGACATCGGCAACTACACCTATGAACTGGAACTGGACGTCGATCAGAATTCCGTGATTGTGACGCTTGTTACGGAAGAATAAAGCGACTTAAACAGATTAACATCACGAGAAAAACTTTGAACCCTCTTTCTGCAGCTGATCTGCCAGATAGCGCAGATTGGCGTCATTGGAATTGCGCGCCAACGGCGTGTAGCGCTCAATTGTATCGTTAACGTATTTGATCGGATTGCGTTTAAGGTTAAACTCCAGACAGCGAAAGTTGTCCAGGCGCGCAGCCAGACGGATCAGCACGCAGTCCTGGCTGGCGTGGCGCAGCTGTTCCACGTGTTCGCGGTCCACCACGTCGGGTAGCTCGCGCTGACGGCTCAGGTCCTTCGTCAGCGTTTCAACAATGTAAGCCACGTATGAGCCGAAGTTGTATTCCAGCACGTTCTTCGAAACGGTATCCGAATCCTCCAGGACGTCGTGCAGCAGTGCGGCGCAAAGGGAGTCGGTGTCGTAAATGTCAAGTTCGTTCAGGACGATTCCGCAGACGCGGGTGATGTGGTAGAACCAGGGGCTGCCGTCTTTGCGGTCCAGCGGCGCGTGGACGTTCTCCGCCAGTTCGTAGGCGCTTTCCACCTTTGTTAACTCGACCGGATTGATGCGGTGTTTAAGTGCGGCCACCAATTCCGTGCGCGAGAGAAAAGTCATGTTGTAGGGGACAGTACTCATACGATTCCGCCGGGAACTGTTAACAGCCTTGCAGGCCAAAAAGACACTTGACGTTTTGTCGGCACGCCCTGGTCCGGAGTCCTGCGTGCGAAAAAACGCTTTGTTGTTTTACTCAACCAACATCAGCTCGCGGGCGCTGGCCAGCGAGGCATCCGAAATTTTTTCACCGCTCAGCAGGCGGGCGACTTCGCGCGTACGATCGTCGCTTTCCAGGGCCTGGACATGCACCTTGACCAGGCCTTTTTTGTTTTCCTTACGGACTAAAATATGACGGTCGGCGAGCGCCGCTATTTGCGGCAGGTGTGTAATCGACAGAATCTGACGGCTGCCGGCCAGAGACTTCATTGCGCGACCGACCTTCTGCGCGATGCCGCCGCTGATGCCCGTGTCGATTTCATCAAAGACCAGCGTGGCGACGTGATCGCCGGCGGCGACCATCGATTTGAGCGCCAGCATAATGCGCGAGATCTCGCCGCCGGACGCCGTTTTGGCGAGCGGGCGAACATCCATACCGGGGTTGGTGGCCACGTAGAATTCGACCGTGTCCAGCCCGTGATTCCAGGCCTGCACTTTTTTTCCGCCGCTTTTGACCCAGACGCCGTCGTCGCCGGCAGTCTGGTTCTGGCCGATGCGGACTTCAAACTGCGCGTGTTTGATGCCCAGCTCCCGCATGCTGCGCGCCACGGACTGCGCCAGCTTCTGACCTGTGGTCCGACGCATCTTAGTCAGGTCCGCTCCGCGCCGGGCGACGTCTTCGCGTGCGGCGTCGATTCTGTCGCGGCAGGCGGCGATTTCATCTTCAAAGTGCTCGGTAAGGCGCAGTTCCTCGCGCAGGCGCGCGCGCTCGCTGAAGACTTCTTTCATGCTGCCGAAGCGCTTGCGCAGCGCCTGCAACTGCATTGAGCGCTCGCGCATTTCCTCCAGTCGCTCGCGGTCAAAATCGATGGCGTCGTTGTAGGCGCGGGCGAAACGGGCAATTTCCTCGACGGCGACGAGGGCGCTGCTGCACTCGTCGCGCTGAGCGGCGAATTCCGGGTCGAGCTCGCTGAGGTCTTCGAGTTTGTCGCGCAGGCCGGAGAGGACGTCGTGAACCGCGCCGTCGTTTTCGTAGAGCTGATCGGCGATGACCTGGGTCTGCTCAAAAATAAGCTCGGCATTTTCGCGCAGTTTAATGTCCTGCTCAAGTTCCTCCAGCTCGTTTTCACCCGGATCGACGTCTTCAATCTCGCGCAGGCGGAAGCGGCTGAAATCTTCCTGTGCGCGCAATTCGCGTTCGCGTTCGGTGAGGGTTTTAAGTTCGCGAGCGGCGGCGGTCAGTGAGCGGTAGGCGGTGCGGTAGCGCTCCTGCGCCGCTTCGGTCTCCGCCAGGCGGTCCAGCAGGCCGCGGTGCAGTTCCGGGCGCAACAATGATTGATGATCGTGCTGGCCGTGGAAGTCGATGAGCATGGCGCCCAGTTCGCGCACAAGCGCCTGCGTCGCCGGCCGGTCGTTGACAAACGACCGCGATCCGCCGCGCCGCGTGATTTCGCGTCGAACAAACAACTCGCCGCTGTCTACCTCCGGTTCGAGGTCGTTATTGCGCAGGAATGCGGCGATGTCGGTGTTGTTTTCAACCAGAAACGTCCCGTCGATGACGGCTTTGGCAGCGCCATCGCGCACGGCTTCGGCGCGGCGACGCGCACCGAGCAGGGCGAGCATGCCGTCGACAATAATCGATTTGCCTGCGCCGGTTTCACCGGTGATGATCGTCAGACCGGAGGACAGATCGATTTCGACCCGGTCGATCAGGGCAAAGTTTTCGATACGGAGAAATTGAAGCATACAAGCTCGGCAATCAGCTTTGATTCACCTGGCGGTCCCGCCCGCCGTTCACGCCACCTGCAAATATACACAGTCGGGGCGCATCAACAGCGTCATTCCATCCGCAGGCTCAAATGAATTGCCGGGCCGTGTGCGGGGAAGGTCCCGGACGCTCAATGCATGATGTGCAGCAAACAGCTTTCAGTGCGTCCGTCGGGACGTCGCAGCAGCAGGAGGTACTGCCCCGAAGCGATGTCGGCCGTGCGCAGTTGCTCGCGGTGGCTGCCGGCAGATCGGTATTCGCGCAGAAACTCGCGCGTCAGGTCGCCGGTAAGAGAGCGCAGCTGCAACCGAACTTCACCGTCGATTTCCGTGTCGAACGCCACCTCGGTCCCGCTTGCGGCAGGATTTGCGCCGCTGACGGTCATAAGTGCGCCGGGAGACAGAATCACGATTCTGGTTGTGATGCAGCTGCCGTCGATCTCCAATCGTCCATTGCTGAACGTCGTATTGGACGCGCCGCAGCCCACCCATTCGAGATCGAGCAGTTCCACGTCGGTGGCGTGAACGGCATCGGCCAGCAACAGAAAGTCAAGATTGAGCGGCAGGTCGGTGCGGAAACCGCGGATGCGCGCAGTTTCGTATTCGCCGGAGCGCTGCACGCTGACGAGTTCCAGGCCGGCGGGAGTCTGCAACAGTGCCGCGGGATATTGCAGATAGCGCAGACTGATTTCAAATTCGTCCGGCGTACAGCCCGGGTCGTTGTTGCCGCTCAGCGCCGCATCCAGCGTCAGTTGCACGGTTACGCCCGCGGCGCCGGCGGCGTCCGTCAGACTGAACTCGACCGCGGATTCGAGGAACTCCACCGTAACCGGCTCCGAATTGAGCACGCAGCCGGCTTCCGTCGTCACCGAAACACTGTATTCTCCCGGTTCGCTGACAAGCAAAAATTGGCTGTTGCTGTTGCCGGGCGTCCAGGAATAGTCCGCAAATCCGTCGGGAGCGCTCAGCGTAGTCTGCGGGCGGCAGGTGCAGAGGCTCAGGTCGCCTTCTATCGCCAGGGGCGTGTCGCGTATTGTCAATTGCGCGTCGGTAAAATCAACGTCAAAATCGCAACTGTTGACGGCGGCCGATTCGAACTGTAATTGACCCGTTCGGGCGTCGCTCGCGGGGCAGACCGCAAAGTTGAGGCGGCCCGGAATATCGTTCTCCAGCGTCGCGGTAAAACGTATTTCCAGGCGGCCGCCGTTGACCTGTGTATTCATCACGGCCAGATCGTCCGCGCCGAGAAAGTCAACCAGATCGTCGTCAACGCTCACCGTAACATCGACAATGGGAGCGGCACAACCGGCGAGGGGAAAAGGGCCCTCGTATTCAACGGGAACAGAAATATTCATTCCGACGTCGACCGTCTGATCCGGCATCCGGAGCTCGATTGCGGGCCTGTTCAGTTCAATTTCCACCGGCTCCGAATCGTAACTGCAGCCGGCTTCGTCCACCGCGGTAACGTAGTAGCTGCCCGATTGCGCCACCTCAATACTTCTTTCTGTTTCGCCACCGGGATTCCAGCGATACGACACAAAGCCGTCCGAAGCTGTGAGTTGCGCCGTTCCGAGACATGGGCACTCCTCCTGGACCACCTGAATAGTCAGTTCGGGCGATTCGCCGCCGTAGGGAACGGTGTGGTACTGCACCGGGTCGGTCATGCCGAAACCGCCGTCGAGCAGGCCGCCCAGGTTTAGCCGGCGCATCGGCGCGGCGGGCAGATCGGGGTCGTCAAAGACGATAATATTTTCCTGACCGGCGACGTAGACCTTGCCGTCCGGCCCCAGTTCGATACTGCCCGGCAGGCGGTCGTAGTCGTATTTGTGCTGCGTCAGGCCGTTGTCCAGCTCGACCTGATAAATGGTGTTGGCGGCGAAGTAAAAGTGCGTCAGGTAGAGTTTAGTGCCGTCGGGCGAGAACTCCAGGCCGCCGGGCGCTCGGAAGAGATCGAGGAATCCGTCGCGCGGGATCGTGATTTCCAGCTGGTTGGCGCGTTCCTGCGTGGTGGGTTCGTAGTCGAACACCAGCGCGCGGCCCGAGCCGTTGAACGCCATGCCGACTTTGCCTTCGTGGAATTCCAGTTCGCCGCGGCCGCTGAAGCTGGAAGGCTCGGCGTAGTTGAACAGGATTTCGCGCTCGCGGAACCCGTCGGCGTCGAAAATGCGCGTCGTAAAAGCGTCGATTGCCATGTCGTATTGCAGCAGGAGGTAGCGGTCGTATATGTCGGTGCAGGGATTGCGCAGGGCGATGACTTCCATGCCTTCGGCCGGGCGATCGCCGTCTTGGCCGATCAGCACGTTGATGGCGCGCATGCCGCCCGTGCCGCCGTTCATATTCAGGTCGACGATCGAGTAGTAGCTGTGCGACTGGTCGATGCGGAAGGTTTCGTCGACGAAGTTTGTATGCAGGACGTAAAACACGCCGTCTTCACCCGGCACGGGGCAGATGATGCTTTCGACGGCCGACTGATGTGCCAGAATCTGGTCGGAGCCGGGAATCATGGTTCCGTCCGGCAGGAAAATGCCCCTGGTTTCGGATGTAATCGGGAGCGGGAGGGACAGCCAGAAAATCATGTTGCCGTCGGCGTCCTCGGCATGGGCCACGCATTCAAATCCCGAGCGGCCCAATCCGCCGAATTGCGGCGTGCCGCTGCGGTAATCGACGATGATGGACTGGACCGCGCTGACGGCGAGTTGCTGCATGCGACTCTGCGCCGGAGCCCTGTGATTTGCCGCGGAGAGGATGAAAAGCACACAAATCAGTGCGTGGACAAAAGACTGCTTGGCTCTCAATGTTACAATTCCGAAATGTTTGTAAATTGCCGGGGACAGGCGCGGTTATCAGGACCCGTTCAATGTGATTTCCATGCTAAAGTAGCAAAGCCGCGAGACTTCACCAGATTCACTTCGCTCACGGTCGACAATAGCATTGACAATCGATCCTGTTGTTTGCTGTCCGTTCACGTGCACGGCAACGTTCGGAGAAGGCGAAAGGACTTAATTGACGCCGGCGGCATGTCGTCAGAAACAGACCGCCGAGCAGGGGCCCGGGGGCAATGAGCGACTACAACAATGTTGAAATAGGGCACAGACTACTGCGTGATCAGGTGAGGCGCCACCTGGCATCCAGTGATGTTACCGACCCCGGCATCGCCGCACTGCTGCACGAAGTCGAGGCGACCTATCGCTATCTGGAACGCCGCAGAAAATCGCACATCTTTAAGGCAGAAGAGACGGCAAGCGCCACAGAGTCGCAGGGCATCGCCTACCGCGCGCTGATACATGACAAACGCATCTTCAATTCCTATTCCTCCGCGCTCGACATTCTGCTTGCCGGCACCAAATCATCCAGCGAATTCGACGAAGATTTTTCCATCGACGATTTTATTCATCCGGAGGACGCGCTCGACGTGCGCGTCGCCATTCGCGACGCCCTTGCCGGTCGCGGCGAGTTTGCCCTGGAGTACCGTCTGATCGGTCGCGGCGGTCTGAATATCTACGTGCGCGATGAGGCAACTGTCAGCAGCAAAGATGGCGACCTTGTCGTCAGCGGCGTCATTACCGATCTGACGGAGCAGGCGCTGGCGGCCGAAATGAAAGCCGCGTCCGAAAGTCTGCTGGCGCGACTGAAAGCGCGGGACGTCCGGCTGACGTTTCTGGCGGACGTCGACCAGTACGGTCAGGCGGTGCTGGCCAGGGGAGACCGCGGATTTGACCGCAGTTTCAACGTCAACAGCGCCAACCAGCGGGGGCAATCGCTGGAACGACTGGGTCGTAACTCGCGTCGGCGGCCGCTCGACAGAGTGGCGGAGGAGTGCGAGACATGCATTGAAACGCGCGCCACGGTGGAAACGACGCTCGAATTAAGCGGGCCGTCGGGCAACGAGGAAATCCGTTTGATCCTGGAGCCGCAGCTCGGCTCGCTCGGCTCCGTCGTCCGCATTTCCGGTCTGGCGGTGAACGCGGGCAACGCGGCACGACGCACGGCCACCTCATATGACGAGCTGCGCATTCTGCGAATGGCGCTGGAAGGCAGCGGCGACGGCGTGTGGGATTGGAATGTCGATACCGGACAGTTGAGTCTTTCGCAGACATGGCTGAACAATCTTGGATATGCGCCGGGCAATGCGCCCGACTCCGTGAATCAGTGGCTGCGCATGGTGCACCGCGAAGACGTCGGCGCCGTGATGCAATCGGTGCGGCTTGCCGGCGCGGGCATCAGCGACCGCATTACGATGGAATATCGCTTGCGGCGCGCCGACGACAACTACGCCTGGCTGCTGACGCGCGGGCGGGTGGTTGAGCGCCATGCCGATGGCTTGCCGCGTCGGATCATCGGAATTCACGCGATCATCACGCGGCAGCGCGAGGCGGAAGAACGCGTGCGCAAGGCCGAGGCGAAAGGCCGCGCCATTATAGCCGCACTGCCGGATCTGATTTTCCATCTGGACGGCGAGGGCGTGGTGATCGATTTCCACGCGTCGCTCGAACCGCCGGCTTTGTTGCAGCCGACGAGTTATTTCGGAGCAAAACTCAGCAGCATCATGCCGGCTGAGAGCGCGGCAGAGTTTGAACAAAAACTTGCCCTGGCGAGCGAGACCAACGAACTTCAGGTAATGGAGTTTTGTCTGGACGGCAAGGGCGACGGCAAGCTGATATTTGAGGCGCGCGTGCGCCTGACCACGCTGCACGAGTTTCTTGTCATCGTGCGCGATATTACGGAATCGCGGCGGGTTCAGGAGAATCTGGAGCGCAGCCAGTCGCAGTTGCTTGAAGCGCATCGACTGGCGCGAATCGGCTCGTGGACTTTCGATGCCGGCAGGGTCGGGATCGTCTGGTCGGAAACGCTGTTCGAAATTTTCGGAGTTGCTTCCGACTCCGGTCCGATGACCTCGGAGCGCTACAACCAGCTCATTCACCCGGAAGACCGCGATTGGCTGCGGGAAACGCTCTCGATGGCGGCGGCGACGGGATCGGCGTATGAGGTGGAGCACCGCATCATTCGTCCCGATGGAATGATTCGCACGATTGAAGCGCGCGGCAAAGCTGTGCTCAATGCGGAGAATCAGATCGTGCGCATGCAAGGCACGGCGCAGGACATCACCGAGCAGAAAATGGCGGAGCAGGAATTGCGCCAGGCAAAAGAAGAAGCCGAGCGCGCCAGCCGCGTCAAATCCGAGTTTTTCGCCACGATGAGCCACGAAATCCGCACGCCAATGAACGGCGTCGTCGGATCGGCCGAGCTGCTGGCGCAAACGCGGCTGAGCCCGGAACAGCGCGAGTACGTCTCCACGGTCCAGGCCAGCAGCCGGTCCCTGCAAGCTCTGATTGAAGATATTCTGGATTTTTCCAAGATAGAATCCGGCAAACTCGTGCTGGAACAGGCCGAGGTGGACCTTGTCCTGTTGATTGACGATGCGCTCAACGTGCTGGCGCCGGCCGCTTTTGAAAAAGAGCTGGAGCTGGTGTTTACCCACGGTGACAAGTTTCCCGACGTGGTCATCGGCGATCCGACGCGTCTGCGTCAGCTGATGATGAACCTGCTGTCGAACGCCGTCAAGTTCACGCTGGAAGGGCATGTTCACATTCATCTGAACTGTGAGCCTTGCGGCGAAGACAAGCTGCGTTTAACATGTGAGGTTTACGATACGGGCATCGGCATTCCGGAAGCCGACCGCGGCGGTTTGTTTAAAGCCTTTCAACAGGTTGATTCCTCGATGACGCGGCGTTTCGGCGGTGCGGGTCTGGGGCTTGCCATCTGCAATCGCCTGGTGCAATTGATGAAAGGCGAAATCGGCATGCGCCCCAATGACGACGGCGGCTCCGTTTTCTGGTTTGTCGTTGAGCTGAAAGCGGCTATGGGCGCGGCTGCGCAGCAAGCACTGCCGCCGCTGAAAAAGGCGAATGCCGTCCTGATGGACTGTCATCAGTTCAGTCGTAAAACCACCAGCGAAGTTTTAAAGCAAATGGGAATCAGTGTGCGCGCTTTTGATTCGGCTGCGCAGTTAAACACCATTCTCAAAAGCGGCGCCCCGCTGGACCTGTTGATCTTCAGTTGCGCCTTTGAGCGCAGCAATCTCCTGATGGTTCTGCGCAAAATGCGCAGCGACAAAAGACGATTTAAGATCCTGCTCCTGATTTACGGGCACACGCTCAAGACATTCGGCCGCGAGGATCAGGATCTCTACGATGCAATCATTATCAAGCCGCTGCGCCTGCGGCGGCTGCAGGAAGAAGTGCATCGTCTGCTGATAGATGAAAAAAGCGTGAAAACGCCGCCGGTTGCAGCGCAGGGGTCGCTGGACCGGAACCTGAGGGTTCTCGTGGTCGACGACAGCGCCGTCAACCGCAAGATTATCATGGCGATGTTGCAGAAGCTCGGTCTGAAACCCGCGGCAGTGTGCAGTGGGTTTGAGGCGCTTGATCACCTGGGCGAACACTCCGTCGACATTGTCTTTATGGATGTTCAGATGCCCGGGATGGACGGCATGGAGACGACCAGAAAAATTCTGGAGCAGATTGAGGATCAATCCGAAGCGCCGCGCATTATCGCAATGACGGCCAACACCTCCGAGGAAGATCGACAGCACTGCTTTGAGGTCGGAATGGTCGATTTTATCTCAAAACCGGTACGCCCGCCGGCTATCCGAAATGCGCTGCAAAGCTGGGGGCACAGCTCCTGAGACTCGAACAACTGCTCACCCGTCGACAAACAAAAGCGGATTTAAAGGGAGCGCAACATGCGCGATGTGACAAACCGGGGAGCTGCCGGTCTCTGTCACAAGTCGCAGGCGTGTATGGCGTCCGGCGGCAATCAAAATACGGGGTGAGCGGCGACGGCGAATGAAGAAAGACTTCAAAATACTGACGGACAACGAGCTCTTCATCGAACTTGGCGGCGAACGCGCCACGGCCCTGGTGGCCTTTGAAGAGCTGTATTCGCGCCACTCCCGTCGAATTTTCACCTATATCCTGCGCATCCTCGGCGATGAATTCCAGGCCGAAGACGTCTACCAGGAAACATTTGCCCGTCTGTATTCCAGCGCCCGCGAAAAGCGCACCGTCCACAACGTCACATCCTACCTGTTCCGCATTGCGCGCAATCTGTGCCTGAATGAAAAGCGAAAAAAAGATAATCAGAACGTCACGTTCGAAGAGTTTCGCTTTGCCGTTCGCGACGAGAACTACGAGTCGACGGAGCTGCTGCGCCTGGTGAACATGGCCCTGGAGATGTTGCAGGAGGAATACCGCGAGGCTTTTGTGCTGCGCGAACACGTCGGCCTGTCGTACAATGAAATTGCCGAGGTCGTCGGAACGACGATGCCGGTTATCCGCACGCGCATTTACCGCGCCAAACAGAAAATCAGAGCGATCCTTGCGCCATATGTCGAGGATCTCCAAAAATGAGTTCAAAAGAACAATGACATACATTGAATATCATGGATAACTTCAATTCATACTCCAGTTCCGAGCAATTGACGGCGCTCCTCGACGGTGAACTGAACGGGGCCGACGCCGGCACGCTGTTTCTGGAGATGGCCAACAACCCGGAGTTGCAGACCGAGCTGATTCATCAGGTTAGTCTGCGCAATTCGATCCAGAACGGATTGGTGGAACCGCCGGCGTATCTGAAAGCCGGTATTATCGAGTCGATCGGTTTGGCCGAGACTGCGGGCGTCGCAAGCGCTTCGGTCGGTCTGATGGCGGGAATCAAACAACTGGCGGCTTCCAAAGCCGCAGCCATGCTGGGTTCGGCTCTGCTGGCCACGCTGCTGACCTCCGCGCTGTTTATGATCAATTCGGATATGGACAATGGCGGCCTGGCTATGGGCACGAAGGTTGAAGAACAGGCCGTCGGTCAGGAAATTGCACTCGCAGCGCATGCCGCCGGCGAATCGCTCGACCTGGCTTCCGCGCTGGCACTGGACGATATCCTGAAAATCAGCAAAGCTTATGCGGGCGACCGCAACAGCAACGCTTCGGCCGGTCGGAATTACGACGGGGGCAGCTTTGCCGCAAACGCAGGCGGCGGAGCGGGAGCTTTCGCAGGTCAGGAACGCGCGCACAGCCACACACATCCGCTCGACAGCGACCCGCTGCACGGCACGGCTTCGATCAGCGATCTGATCGTTCGCGCGCTGGCCAAGCAACCCAGGGAACCGGCGGCTTTCCGCTCGATCGTGGTCGGCGACGTCAGCTACAGCAGCAACGTCACGGGCATGGGGCAGAACGCCAAGAACATCCTGAGTTTCTTTGAGCCGACGGACACGGGCCTCGAAGTGCAGCTGCGCGGATTCTCCGGTCACTACTTCACTGAAATTGACGTCCCGGCCAAGAGCGACCCCGTGCTCAACAACCTGAGCATGGCCGTGCTCGCGCCGATCGATGAACACTGGTCCGTGGGCCTGGAGGCGGGTCAGGAGACCTTCAATCAGAGCTACACGGAAAACAGCGAACTTGAGATTCTGCTGCACGAGCAGAAATACATCGGCGGATGGATCGCGGCAGCCCTGCAATACCGCACGGCGCCGGTAGAGTCGCTCAAGGACCTGCGATTCTTTGTGCGCGCCGCCGGCGGCGGAACCGAGCAGGGACCGATCGGTCGCATGCTGCTGGGTACGGAATACGCTCTGGGCGATCGCGTCTCAATGATTGGCGGCGTTGAAGGTTCGACGATGATGTACCGTTTCCAAAACGAAAGTCACTTCTCCAGTAAACTGGCTCTGACCTATGGTCTGGCGTTTAAACTCTGACAACAGCGACGCCGGCGTTGACACAAATGTTAAACGGCCGGCGTCTTTGATGTGGTTCTTTCTGCCGCTGCTTTTGCTCTTTGCGGCGGCGACCTCCTGCGAATCACCGATGGATGTTGACGCGAATCGCACGACGCGTTCGCTTGACGACCAGAACGACAACACCGACCAGATTGAATTTGACCGATCCGTTTTATCGTTCGACTTCACGGAGCGCCATTCCAAGCGGCGTTCTTCCCTGACGATGCGCAACACGGGAATCGAACCGGTGATGATTCACACACTGGAAATCGACTCCAACGTGTTTAAGATCGACCTCACGACTCTGCCCGAATTTCCTTTTGAACTTGCGCCCAAAGGGCACCCGGCTTCGATCAAGACATTTGATGTACTGTTCAGTCCGATCGAATTCGGCGACTACCTCGGCAACCTGCGCGTTAACAAAAAAGAGGCCGTCAAAGTCGTGGTCAACGGCATTTCCCCGCAGGTATCCATTAAGGACCTGACCTTCGGGACGGTCGACGGCATTGAAGTTCAAAGCTCTTTTATCCAGAATCACGGCGAAACCGACATCGTGATTTCTGACGCAATCGTCGCTTTTCCGATCGGCATTTTCACTCCCTCCGGTTTGCCGGAATTTCCGCTGCGCCTCAAGGGCGGACTCTCGGCGTCTTTTCAGGTCAGATTTGAACCGCAATCCGCCAATCTTGTCAAGGGCCGCATCGAATTTTTGATTGACGGCGCCGACTACGTCGACAATGTCTGTGAACTCAACGGCCGCGGCCGCTGAGCTCGATTTGGATCGTCGATGGGAGCTGATCGGTTGACTTTTTAGCTTCCTCTAGTCACATCGTTGTTAACGTGACATTGCCTTTGTCGCCGACCGGGTTCCTGACCAATACCAAATCCATTTTTGTTTGCCACCGAGTTTGAAGTCTCAGGTCACCAAGCAGTCTCAAATCTCTCGGCTGAAAGCAAGAACGCCAGGTGTTAAGTTCGGTGTCAGGCATACTCCTGCGTGGAGTATTCTGCTTATTCACATTTAGAATCACAATCAATATTGACAGCCTGAACCTCCGGATTGTAGCCCGACGGCAATCAGTGAAAACTCGACGTTCAACAACTGATTGCCAGGTTCTCAATGACAAACAAAAGAGAAAAACAAGCCGCCGAGTTTAGCGAGGAGGCGAAGTGTCTGCCCGGCAAAGTGTGAAGTTAACCGCCCTGAGCGGACGGTTGCGTGCGGACTGCCGCGACGTAGTACGCCGTGCTGAGCGCAGCCACCAGCGCCATGACGTTTAAACCCCAACTGAAACTGAACCACTGCATCAGGTAGCCGCCGATGAGCGGGCCGATCCAGGTGCCGGCGGCGTAGGCCACGTTAAACGCGGCAAAGGCACCGGCGTACCCGATGTTGTGAACGTCGGCAATGTCCGTCAAGGCCGGCAGCGTCGGTGCGAAAAACATGGCAAAGGCGATCCCGAAGAGGGCCATGACGACGCCTGAAACTACAAGTGATGTTTCGAGCGCGATCAAAGGATAAATGGCGATGGAGCCGACAGCGCCGATGAGGATAATACGCTTGCGATCCAGACGATCCGAGAGTTTGCCCGCAAGCGGGTTGACAATGGTCGTGCATATACTTAACACAGCGAACAGCCAGGCAATCTCGCCCGGCGTTGCCTTAAACACTTCGGTGACAAACAGCGGCAGGGTCGGCTCAACCATTGCGATCATGGCCGTGCCGCCGCAGACCATCACGAGCAAGCTGAATCCACGGCGGTCGCGCATTAGTGGACGGAGTGAGGACGAATGTTTAACTTCACGTCGCGGTTCGCGGATGATAAAAAGCCAGGCAAACAGGTTGAGTGTTAACGCGCCGATCAAGGTATAAAAGGGAAATGAATAACCGCCGATTTCGTACAACCAGGCGCCGAGCAGCGGGCCGATTAAAAAACCAAACGACGCGACCGAAAACAATGCGCCCAGAACACCGCCGCGTTCATCGGGCGGATGTACGTCCGCCGCCAGAGCAAGACCGGCCGACCAGGTGGCCGCGGCCGCCATGCCCTGCAGCGCCCGCGCCGCAAAGAGCAACCAGTAATTTTCGGCAACGGCGTACAACAGCGTGCCGAAAATTAACAATGCCAGGCCGGCGATCGTCGGGATGCGGCGTCCGATCGTGTCGGCCAGCCGGCCGGAAAAAGGCGCGGCAATGGACAGCGTCAAAGCGTACATCGCAAACAGCAGGCCTACCATGCCTTCCTCTGCGCCGTAGAGTTTGGCCTGCGCCGGGAGAATCGGAATGACGATGCTGTACATCACCATGTCCAGAAACAGCGTCAGGGCCACGACGATATCGATGCGGCGATGGCGGTTAAACGGATGCGATGCTGCCATGAACTCCAGCCGGTTTACTGGTCGACGGAGATGCGGCCGAGCAGTTGTTCCAGGCGCGCGCGGCTGATCAGAGCCTGAAAACGCGCCGTAATGAGTGTGTTCTGGACGTTGACAATGTTAATCTGCGCATCGCGAAACTCCAGCGAGGTGCTTAAACCCAGGCGGTTGCGTTCCTCCTGAATGTCGAGGTAACGACGCGCAGCGCTCAGGTTTTCCTCTTCAAGCTCAACCAGTTCCAGTCGTTTAACATAGGTCAGGTAGAGCTCGCGCACCAGGCCTTCGATACGGATCTGCGTCTTTTCCAACTCCAGCATTGCATTGTTGCGTTCGATCTCTGCGTTCTGCTGTGTAATCTGATCGCGGAAACCGTTAAACAGATTGTAGCTGAGATTGAGCGAAACGCGCGAGTCCAGGCTGGTCAGTTCCTCGGTATTCGACGCGCCGGGGAAGGGCAGCGGGTTGTCGGTTGTCGTGCTGCGATCCGACCAGGCGTAGGAAGCATTCAGTGCAAGACGCGGGTAAGAAGCGGCCTGCGCCAACTCGATGTCGCGTTCGGCCAGCATGATTGTCTGGCGCGCCAGCGCCAGTTGACTGTTGCGTTCGCGCGCGGCGTTTAACACCTGGTCAAGGCTTTCGTTCAGCGGCTGCGGGCTGGCCGGATCGGCTACGTAGAATTCCGTCTCCGGCGCGCGACCCAGCAGGATGTTCAACTCTTTTTTGGCCACTGCCAACGACAATTCGCGTTCGAGCACAAGCGAGCGATCGTTGTTGTACGACACTTCCGCGTTGTACAACTGGCTCGACGTTATCCCGCCGAGGTCGTTGCGCACCTTTTCGCGTTCCAGCCGCGCCGCGGAAATCTCACGCGATTCGCGGGCTACGTCCAGCAGCGCGCGCCGGCTGACGGTCTGGTAGTACTGCTGCAGGATGGCGACGGCCTGATTCTCGAGCAGGTCGCGCGTGCGCTGCCGACTGAGAGTTTCGAGTTGTTCGTAGCGGCGATTGTTAATGAACATTCTGAAACCGTCGAACAAGGTCCAGTTGAGCGCCAGCTGCGCGCTGAAAGCCGTCACGTCGCTGACGCCGCCGCGGAAGGACACGTTGGCTTCCTGATCGGAGTTGGAGAGTTCGGCTGCCGCGCTTGCATCCAGCGTCGGCAGGAAACCAGCGCGACCAAGACCGCGATTGTTGACGGCGGTCGTGTCGGCATTGCGCTGAATCCGCACGTCGAAGTTGTTTAACAGGCCGATGCGAATTGCCTCGGCCGGCTGGAGTGTGTCCTGTGCGACAAGCGCGGGAGCGCCGGATGACAGGATTGTCAACAGAGTCAGCAGTGTGACGGGCAGAAGGCTGCGCATGTATTTGTTTATTCCTCGGTTCATTTTTGGCCCTCCTCGTCCAGATCGTCGCTCCAATGGCCGCCGCTAACTGAGCCGCTATTGCTGTTTGATGACTTCCCACCGGAAGCGCCGTCGGCATGTGCCGCGGCAAGTTCCTTGCCGTTGATTTCGCGTTCCATCGATTCGTAACTGGCGATTTCGCGCGCGGCGGGCTCGACCGACTCGGGCGTCGGCGTGCGGCCGTTGTACACCCAATTCCAGAAACGCGAAACGCCGAAGCGGAACTCGTTCAGAATGACAAATCCTGCAGGCAGCATGACGAGCAAAATCAGCGTGCCGAAAATCAGACCGTAAGCGACGGAAACCGCCATCGGAATCAGGAACTGCGCCTGGCGGCTCTTTTCCATGATGATCGGAGCAAGGCCGAGCGCCGTCGTCAGCGTGGTTAACAAAATCGGCCGCAGGCGCGCCAGACCGGCGTCGCGCACGGCATCGCGAACCCGCATGCCTTCGCGCAGATTGCGATTGATTTTGTCAATCAACACAATACTGTCGTTAACAATAATCCCGGAAAGCGCGATGACGCCGTAAATCGAAAGGATGTTTAACTGGATGCCGGCCACGTGGTGGCCCCAGATAGCGCCGAGAATGCCGAAGGGAATCAGCGACATCACGAGCAGCGCCTGCCATGCGGATCGGAAGACAACAACAATGATGAGGAAGATGCCTACAAATGCGAGCGGAAAAGCTCTCTGCATCGAGGCAAACTGTTTGTTGCGGTCGCGGCTCTGGCCCTCAAAGGAGGCGCGCACGCCGGGTGTGCTTTTCAGGATCTCCGGCACGATCTGTCCGCTTACCTTGGCCAGAATCGGCGGCAGGTCGTCATTGATGTCCGCCAGGGCCGCTTCGACTTTGACCTCGCGCATGCGGTTCAGGCGATTTATCTGACTGAGCCCGCGTTCCAGCGAGTAGGTCGCCAGTTCGGAGAAGGGATATTCCGCGCCGTCGGCCGTGCGGATGCGCATGCGATCGATAAAGCCGAGCGAGGCGCGATCCGTGTTGTTGTAGCGTACCCACACGCGGATTTCGTCGCGGCCGCGCTGTATGCGCTGCACTTCCTCGCCGAAGAAACCCTGACGCACCTGTCCGGCGACGTCGCGCAGAGTTAAACCGAGCGCATGCGCCCGCGGTTTCAGCGTGATGTCGATCTCGCGGCGGCCGTCGCGTCCCGTCTCCGTGACGTCTTTTAACTCCGGCATTTTCTCCAGCGCGGTTTTTAACTTGTTGCGCGCCAGGTTGAGTTCGGCCGGATTTGTGCCGAGCAGGCTGACGGAAATCGGTTTGCCGAAGAAACTCGTGCGGCCAAAGGAAATATTCTGCACGCCGGACAGCGGCCCCACGGCGGCGCGCAGGCGGCCGGCGATAGCCATGGATTCCATGTCGCGCTGTTCGCCGTCGAGCAGGAGCAGGTCCAGTTTGCCCGTGTGGCTGCCGGTCTCGCCGAAGTCGTTGGAGCCGACGTCCAGGCGCGCGCCGATGACGATGTCCTTGCCGTCGGCGCGTTCGGCTTTTAACTCCTCGTTTAACTTCCAGGCGGCGTTCTCAATCAGCGTCAGAATCGAGTCCGTATCGCGCTCCTGCCGCCCTTCAACAAGTGAAATGTTAACCGGCAGGTTGTCGCCGTCGATGAAGGGGAAAAAAGTTGCGCGAATGACGCCCGTGCCGAGCAGGGCGATTGTGACGATAAACAAACCGATCGGCGCGACGACCATGCTGTAACGCCATGTAATCGCAAAGTCGAGAGTCGGGCCGTATATCCGGTTCGTCACGAAGTCGATGAACTTCTCAATGGCCTTGCGAACCTTGCCGTCCTGATTGTGCGGCCGCAGACCTTTTGAGTGCGCCAGGTGGCCGGGCAGGATGAAAAATGCTTCAACAAGTGAGAACATCAGCGAGGCGATGACGACCAGCGCCATGTGCCAGATGAACTTGCCGAGGAAACCATCGAGAAAGAAAAAGGGCATGAATGCCAGCACCGTCGTCAGGATCGACGTCGTCACCGGGCCGATGACTTCCATCGTGCCTTCCACCGCGGCGCGGAACGGCGGCAAACCTTTCTCAAATTTGGCGTAGATGTTTTCGCCGACGACAATTGCGTCATCGACCAGAATACCGATCACGATGATCATCCCGAAAGTCGAGATGACGTTAATCGTTATGCCGCTGAGAAACGCGACGATGAACATGCCGGCAAAAGAGAAGGGAATCCCGACGGACACCCAGCCGGCGATGCGCAGGTTCATGAAAAAACTGAGCGCAATGATTACGAAAACGAGGCCGTAGAGCCCGTTGCTCATCAGGAGATCGATGCGCTGGCGCAGGCCGATCGTCTGGTCGTCGATTACTTCGGCGACGACGACGGGATTGGTCGCGTTAAAATCGGAGACGAGGTTTTCAACTTCGTCGACGATGTCGATGATGTCTTCGCTGCGCGTTTTCTGAACGTTTAACACAACCGCCGTGCGCTGGTTGTAGCGCGTGCGGTCGGGCACGTCTTCCCAGCGTTCTTTCAGCTCGGCCACGTCGCCCAGGCGCACGACGGTGCCGTCGGGGTTGGCGCGCACGACGAGGTGGGCGAGTTCGGAGGCGTGGTAATTGCGTCCGCGCGCGCGGATCAGGATTTCCTCGTCGGCGGTTTCAATCTTGCCGCCGGAAATGTTGACGTTGGACTCGGCGATGGCACGTGAGATCTCGCTGAACGTCAGGTTGTAGCGCTGCAGGTCGGATTCGGAGACTTCAACCGAGAACTCGAGTTTGGGCAGCCCGGAGACTTGCACCTGCGAGATCTGATCGGTGGCCAGCATGCGGTCCCGCAGATCCTCGACGATGTACTTCATGTTAACAAGGTCGGCGTCCCCGTAGATGGCCACGGAGGCGGCGTTGCGGCGAAAGGTCTGCTCGAATACGACTGGTTTTTCCGCGCCGACGGGAAAGGAGTTGATGCGGTCCACCGCGTTTTTCACGTCGGTTAACACCTTGTCCAATTCCGCGTCGGTCAGGATTTCGATCGTCACCTGGCCGAAGTTCTCACGCGAGACGGAGGTGACGCGTTCGACGCCTTCGAGGCCGTCGACGTTCTCTTCAATTTTTAACACGACGCCTTCTTCCACTTCTTCGGGGGAAGCGCCGGGATACGCCACCTGGATAAAGATCTGATTGGGCGGAATCTCGGGGAAGAAGGCAAATTTCATGCTGAACATCGCGATCAGGCCGAACACAAAGATGCTGAACATCAGCAGGTTCGACAGGACCGGATAGCGCACAAACAGGGTGATGATTGACTTCATTCGCGCACCTCCGCTTCGGTCTCGGGCTGTTCAGCCGTTTCCGTTGCGGCGGCAGCGCCATTTGCGGCGGCGGCGGTCGTGGCGGTCGAACGCACCGGCATGCCGTCGTAGGCGCCCTGCAGTACGTCCGTTACGACGGTGTCGCCGTCCTGCAACCCGCCGCGCACGATGAGTTTGTCGTTCAGGCTGCGACCAATCTGAACTTCGCGCGTCAGCAGCGTCCCATTGTCAACCACGTAGACATAGCGGTTTTCATAGACGGCTTTGCGCGGGACCATGACGGAGGCGGGAATTGCTTTGCCGCCGAAGCTGGCCTGCAGGAAAACGCCGTCGTAGAGTTTGTTGCGATCCATGCTGCTGATCGAGAGATAGACGGGCACCGACTGCGTGCGGTCGTCGATGACGTCGCCGACGCGCAGGATGCGGCCTTGCCACTGTCCTTCGATTTCACTGGAGCTCAACATCACACTTGCGTCGCGATCGATGGCTGCGACATTTTCGGCCGGCACGGAGACTTCAACCTCGAGCTGATCCAGGCTGATGATGCGTCCCAGGCGCGTTCCCGCCCGCACGGTGGAGCCGACGCGCAGGTCGGTGCTCACGATTGAACCGTTAAACGGCGCGCGGATCGTGTGTTTTTCCAGGTCGATTTCGAGGCGCTTGATCGAGAAGTACAGTTTGTACACGTCAAAGCGCGAGAGAAACAGTTTAATCTTTTGGTTGGACGCCGGCGGTAACTCCGCCAGTTCCGACTCGAAATTGCAGGCGTTGAAGTAGCGTTCCCAGACCGGAAACTCATTGGGGAAGTCAATTTTGATTTCCGGCAGGACAGTTGCGAGTGCGTTCAGGTAGTCGCTCTTGGTGCTGTTGAGGTTCAGCTGCGCCTGCCGGCTGTCGATGCGCAGCAGCACGTCGTTTTTGCGGAAACTTTGTCCGGGGATAAACCGGATGTCGCCC
The DNA here is from genome assembly GCA_030430495.1 of bacterium. GTDB lineage: Bacteria > Bacteroidota > Ignavibacteria > Kapaibacteriales > UBA7675 > JAUIKM01. The sequence continues at coordinate 60,570 of JAUIKM010000031.1, forward strand.
GCCTGGAGGCTGCCTTCCACTTCGCTGATCAGGTCGACCGGGCTGGCGGAAACCAGTTTGCCGAAGGCCTCGATCGGATAGGCGTTGTCGGTGGGGTGCACGGTTTGCGTGTGCACGAGCTTAATGGTTTGCGGCGGCGCGGGCCGTTCTTCTTCCTGGAACATGCGGAAAATTGCTCCTCCGATCAGAATACAGGCCGCGACTATCACCAGCGGAATCAGGATCTGGAAAAAGAGTTTCATGTTTTGTTTAATGTCTCGTTCTGAGTGACGTGCCGGAATGGTTAAACATTCCGGTTGAAAATTTGGGGAATGTTGCGATTGTGTCGACTGTTGTGCGCCGGAGCGGGCGGGTTAAACAGCCTTCGCGCTGTTGTGTTGGATTGACCGGTCGTTTGCGTGTTGAACAAAAGGTGTCGTTTTAAAGAATCAGGTCGAGTCCTGTTTGTCGTTCAGGTAGACCTGCCGTAAAACCTTGCGCACGGTCGCAAGGTCGTCGCTGGAGATGCCGCTGGTCACACCGACCTGGGCCGCCTTGACGATGGGGAACAACTCGTCGAGCAGCGCATTGCCGCTCGCGGTCAGGAAAACTTTTTTCTGGCGGCGGTCGTGTTCGTCGGTGGCGCGCCGCACCAGGTCTCGCCGTTCCAGGCCTTCCAGCAGGCGCGTCACGCTGGTTTTGTCTTTGCAGGCACAGTCGACCAGGTGCGCCTGCGGCAGTCCGTCGTTGAGACTGATGTCTTTCATCAGGCCCCACTGTTCAATCGTCAGCTCGTGTCCCGCCTGCACAAAGGCGCGGTTGATGCGGTTCACAAGCGTGCGGTTGGCGCGCGCCAGTTGGTAGCCAAAGGACTGCTCGCGCTCGTACAACGCGCCTTCTTCGCACTGGTCCCGGATGCCGAGATGCTGTGTTTCCAACGACCTCGCCTCAATTGTTGCATATTCAACTATTGCAAACTTAGGCAAAGCGACTTTTGTCTGCAAACACAATGACAAACAGAAGCGGATTTAAAAGGATTTTTCAGGGTAACTACCACGCGCCGGCGTAACCGATTCCATAGGGGGCCGAAGCGGCTTGCACGAGGCCGTGCTGCAGTCTGAGCAGTTGGCGCAGGTGCAGCAGATCGTGGGCGACCCAGGCGTGGAGCAGGTCGCCGCAGGAAAGGCGGCCGAATTCGGGGTGTTCGTGGTAGCGTTCCAGCACTTCGTCGTCCAGACTGCGCAGCCAGCGCAGCGACGTGGCGCGCTCCTGCATAAAAAGGCGCAGCACCAGTTCCATTTCCTGTTTGTTGAGGCGCGCGGCTTTGACGGCGGCATCGACGTCCAGCGGCGGAAAATCGAGGCCGGGGCGGTAGATGATGAGTTCCATGCGCGGGCGGAAGTCCTGCTGTTCTTCCAGCAGCAGATGGCCGACCACTTCGACAATGGACCATTTGTCCGGCGCGGGTTGTTTAACGGCATCGGCGGGGTCGACGCCTTCGGCAAACACGCGGATCATTTCGGCGCTGCGTTCGAGCTGAGCGGCGGCTTGTTCAATCGTCATGTAAAGTCTCCGGTTACGTGCTCTGTTTCAGCGCGAAATTTACGCATTATTTTGTTTTTGGGGGGATTGGAAGAGCGAGTGTTTCGGACGTGGGACGGCCTTCATGAGCGCTTCGCCCCGCGGACGCGGCTTGCTTTTTTCTTTTGTTTGTCGGCGGGAGGAAAGGCGGAGTGGTGCAGGCTTGTCAACAAGTGAAACACCCCCGACGCATCGCATCAGGGGTATCTCAAAAGTCACTGTTTAATTTACCATGCCAGGCGTCGAGTGAGAGATTTGCTTTTTCACGCGAATTGTCAGTAGAACAATGCAAAGCGCCATGGCAAACAAGTGAGCGGTGCGGTAAACTTCATCGCTGATTGAATTGGCAAGAAAGTAGCCGGCCGCCGCTGAAAGGTAAATAATGGCAATCAGTTGAAATGGCGGATTGTTCCATTTGTCGCGCATAAAAAATGCCAGAGCGCCAAACAGCAAAATCAATGCAACTATGATAAATGTGGACACGATGTATTTCTCCGAATTTTGTGGTTTAATTCATGTAGCGTTAATGTAAAATAGAAGGTTGGTAAAAAATTGAAGGCGAATTGGCAATTAGTCGCCGATACAGGAGCCTCCTCCTCCGATCTCAATATCACGTCCACAGGCATCTTCGACCCATCCACCGCTACAAAAGCCGCAAATTGCGGCATAAGCGCACAACCAGTAAATGAATGGTCCCGTGCCCGCACATGCCACGAGAGTCGCAAAAAATGGTCCCCACTGACAGTTGACTTCGTTTGCCGTCGCCAGAATTGTGCTGGAAGGTGTTTTTTCATTTACCTGTTCCGCGGTTGTTTCCACAACAGGCAGCATGTAGTAGTCAAAGTTGTCAAAAAACTGGTTAGTGGATACTTCATAGTCCGGCATCACGATTTCCTCGGCGCACAATTCAAGTTCCGGAAAAGCATTGATCAGGCCTTGCCTGTGGTACGTCAGAATAGAGTCGAGGGAATCAACCTGAGTCTGAGATAGCTGCAACAGTGAGCGTATCAGAGTTTCATCATTGGCAAGATAGGCATCCCTTAGCTCGTCAATATCCGGACCTACTTCGAGCACGTATTCCGACATCTCGTTTCGAAACGACAAAAGTCCCTGGGCATGTGAATTGTTGAGAATTTCATCACCAATTGCCAGAGGATTACCGCGTCCTGACTCATTGTCTTTAGTCGGTGCTATGGGCTCATCGGTAGAACTGCAAGAAGACAGTCCGCTGCAAGTGACAATCAGAATGGTAATAATATTAACTATGGACGCTGTTTTAAGCAAAATCGGCTTCATGTTTACTCCGAATTGTTATAAGTAGACTACGTGGTTACCGCGCCAAAGACTTTTATTGATGCGCGATAAAGAGAGCAAAGTAAGAGTGTTCTGTGTGACTGTTCGTTTCTCACCTGGGAATTTGTAAAGAGTTCCTCCTGCACTATTGTTTATTGTTGAAGAAAAGTTGAGCTTTGATTCAGGGGCATTTTATTTGGACTGAATTGTAAGATGCTGGTGTATCCAATCCCGAAAACACCCTATATCAAAGCTTCCGGTATATAACGAACTATGGTAATTCATTGAACGTCTTGGGTTGAAATAGTAAAATCACCGACAAAGTTACATCGACTATATGATGAAACTGAAAAAGTAGATGTCGAGATTCCATTTAAGTGCTTCTGCTTGACTATTGGTACTCTCTGCACTGTCGACGAACTCAGACACTCAAAGTACGGTTTTTCGAACTTTGATCTGACTGATTCCTGAGAATTTTACCGGAATTCAGCAATAACAGAGCAAATTGATGCCTTGGCAGGATGAACAGCAGCCGTCGACGAAAAATTCTTGAAGTTCTCTTCAAACAAGCTGGGCCAATTTCACTCAATCCTGCGTGACCTGCGATGCGAGTGATTCTACCTTTTGTCAATCGCTTGTACACACAATGCCTTCCTGCAGACCTCATGCAGAGACTGCTCATTCCGGCCTGCTCGCGGTTCTGCTGCCTGCCAGGCCGACAAATCGAATGACGGCGATCACGCACCGAGCTTAAACGCGCCGGAATGCGGTGAGGTTCTGCACCTGCGTTGCGAACAGTTGCATCCGGATATTTGCCTTCAAAGCGACAGTGTTTTAACGCCCGTAATTTGCGACTCTTTCGACCTCAAGCGTTTGATGTGTGGCGCCGAGTTTAAACTATTGTGATTCGGGTGTTAAACTCCCGCTTTTAAAAGCCAAACGGCGAAACGCACAAACGCTTCGCCGTCAGGGAGGTGGATTTTTGACGGGCGGGGCGGGCCCGACGGTGTTTGGTCCGAGATAGTCTTTCAGCGAATAATTTGTATCGTGCGGCCGGCCGATCCGGTCGCAGTCTGTAAGAAACACAGCAGAGCTGCGTGCGAGTTTTTCATTGCCCCTTCCTTCCATGCTGCGTATTTGAACTTGCCGCAATTTAGGTTCGGGGTATTGTTCCGGCGTCACGCATTTATTAGACTTTCATTAAAAGCTTGTGAAGCTGTTTTAACGTTTAACTATCCGTGCACTTCGCTCTTTGCCGGCTTTTTAAATCCGCTTTTGTTCGTCATGCAGTGAGAAGTTTCACGCCCGCGGGCGAGAATCCTTTTTGTGTCGCGTTTTTCAGCCAAAAAAAACGCCGCGCCTCCCGGAAGGGGAAGCGCGGCGTTCAAGCCGGCATTCGAACCAGACGACACGGAGTTTCAGGTTCGTTGGCAAACAAGAATGTCATAAAGCGAGCCGGAAGGGCGCAGGCCGATGGCGCTGCAATTGTCTGCCGCTGTTTAATGGGGCGCTTGTTTAATCGCGCGGTTTAACATCCGCATAACATTAATCAGTGGCGCCGGGCCGATTAAACATCCAGGTTCTGCGCCACCTGCTCCCAGTTGATGACTTTGGAAAAAGCCGAGATGTAGTCCGTGCGTTTGTTCTGGTATTTAAGATAGTAGGCGTGTTCCCAGACGTCGATTCCCATCAGGGGGCGCATGCCGTCCGTCATGGGGTTGTCCTGATTGGACGTTTTAACAACCTGCAATTTGTTGTCGCCGTTGACCACCAGCCAGGCCCAGCCGCTGCCGAAAACCTTGCCGGCGTTCTGGTCGAATTCCGACATCATCGCCGCAAAGGAGCCGAAGTCGCGGTTAATCATTTCCGCCAGGGCGCCTTCGGGTTCTTTGCCGCCGTCGGGCGACATAATGGTCCAGAACATTTTGTGGTTGTAATACCCGCCGCCGCTGTTCCGCACGGCGCTGCGAACTTCCTCGGGGATCATTTCGAGGCTGCACAGGAGTTCACCAATGGTACGGCGCTGCAACTCGGGATGATTTTCGAGTGCGGCGTTGAGTTTGTTCGTGTATCCGGCGTGGTGCCGGTCGTGGTGAATTTCCATCGTCATCGCATCGATATGCGGTTCGAGCGCGTTGAGCGCGTAGGGCAGGGAGGGCAGCACGTAGGGGTACATGTCGTCGGACATGGGCGCGTTGGCGGTCTGCCAGGTCGGCGCTTTGTGCTCCGCTTCCTGACCGTGCATGGCCACGGCATTTTCGTGTTTGGGCGTTTCGGCGGTCATGCCTCCATCCTGGGAGGCTTCGGGCGTTTCAGCGCGGCGGCAGGAAGAGGCGAGGGGCAGGATGGCTGCCGCGGCGGCTCCCGCACCGAGCGTTTGTAAAAAATTGCGGCGTTTGCCGTCGGTCGTATGTAGATCCATGAAAGTTCTCCGGAGTATGACAGACAATGGATGTGAAATTTCGGGTTGGGCGTGGAGTTCGTCCGGCCTGCATGTTAACAGGCGCACAGGGCGCGGAAGCGGACGGCGTTTAACGATAGCTGTCCAGCGCCGCACGGCTGGCGGGAAAGAGGTCGCGCAGTTCGGCGACGCGTTCCTCCAGACCTTCCAGGCTACCTGTTCGCGCCTGGTTTTCAATGGCTTTGGCTATGGATGACATTTTGGCCGCACCGATATTGGCTGAGGAACCCTTAATGTTGTGGGCGTATTCGCGCAGCATGTTGGCGTCCCCCGCCTTGACGGCCGCATCCAGTTTGGCGAGCGTTTCTTCGGCGCTCTCCGCAAATGTGTCGACGAGTTCTGAGAAAAAACCGGGATCGTCGTCGTCGTCCATGTCCTTGAGCATTTCGATTGTGTCGATGTCGAGCAGTTCATCCATGAAATTGATTACTCCGCTGTAGATGAGCGTTTGAGTATTGTAGTCGGCGTTACCGGCAGGACGCCGTTTTAGTCCCATTTCGGCCGTCATAACGGCCTGTCGGCGTCGCGTTTTTCTGATGTCGCAACGCGCGCTGTTCAGATTTCCCTGCGGGAATATACGCAGTCCGCGCATGAGCAACAACGTCGGCGCACCGCCCGCGCCACTTTGTGCGGCGCGTATTTGTACAAGCACCGGGCGGTCCGTATCTTTTGGGTTTTTTAACACGACTCTTCCGGTGCGCCGCATGCAGCTATTCACAACATCTTTTATGTTTTTGTCCGGCACACATGCGCGGCGATTTGCGACGCGGATTGTCCTGCCTCTGTGCCTCTTTTTCAGTTCTTGTGCACTCATGTCCGCCGCTGATACGCTGGACATGGAGCTGCTGAAAGGCCTGGCGCCGCGGCCCGTCGGTCCGGCCGGGATGAGCGGCCGCGTGACGTCCATCGATGTGCCGCGCGGCGATCTGCAGACGATCTACGTCGGCACGGCCTCGGGCGGCCTGTGGAAGTCCACGAGCGGCGGCATCGACTGGGAAGTTCTGACGGACGAGACGAATATCGCCTCCGTCGGAGCTGTCGCCGTCTGCGATCAGATTCCCGATATTATCTGGGTCGGTACGGGCGAAGGCAACCCGCGCAACTCTCACACGGGCGGAACGGGCCTGTACAAATCGATCGACGGCGGTAAAAACTGGCGACTCATGGGCCTGCCGGACAGCCGCAATATTCACCGGATTATTATTCACCGCGACAATCCCGACATCGTCACCGTCGGCGTGACAGGTTCGGCCTGGGGCGACTCAAAAGAACGCGGCGTCTACCAGACGCGCGACGGCGGGGAGAGCTGGAAACAACTGCTCTACGTCAACGAGCGCACGGGCTGCGCCGACCTGGTGGTGGATCCGTCCAACCCCAACAAAATGTTTGCGGCGATGTGGGAACACCGCCGCGAGCCCTGGTTTTTCACGTCCGGCGGCCCCGGCTCCGGCCTTTACGTCACGTTTGACGGCGGCGCAAACTGGAAACAGCTGACGAGCGACGACGGCCTGCCGGAAGGCGAGCTGGGCCGCATCGGTCTGGCGATTCCGGCCTGCTGTCCGGAGCGCGTATACGCTCTGGTGGAATCGAAGAAAAACGCGCTTTATCGCTCCGACGACGGCGGTTTTACCTTCAAGAAAATCAACGACAAATCGATTGGAAACCGGCCGTTTTACTACTGCGAGATCCACGCCGATCCGCAGAATGAAAACCGTCTGTACAACCTCTTTTCACAGGTTTCGGTGAGCGAGGACGGCGGCAAGGACTTCAGTGTTCTGCTCAACTGGAATACGGTTCACCCGGACCACCACGCCTGGTGGATCAACCCGGACAACCCCAAACACATGATTGACGGCAACGACGGCGGCCTGAACGTGACCTACGATCGCGGCGAGAGCTGGCGCTTTGTTACGAACCTGCCGCTGGCGCAATTCTATCACATCAACGTCGACCGGGACACGCCCTACCACATCTACGGCGGCATGCAGGACAACGGCTCCTGGCGCGGTCCGTCCTACGTGTGGCGCTGGGGCGGCGTGCGCAATGCCTACTGGGAGGAAGTGGCCTTCGGCGACGGCTTTGACGTGGTGCCGGATCCGCGCAATTCGATGGCGGGATATGCGATGTGGCAGGGCGGCAACCTGCTGCGCTACGACATCGGATCGGGCGCGAGCCGATATATCCGCCCGGTGCACCCGCAGAATCAGGAACTGCGCTTCAACTGGAATGCGGCAATTGCCGCGGACCCGTTTACGCCTGACGCGATTTATTACGGCAGCCAGTTTCTGCACTACACAAATAATCAGGGCGAGTCCTGGCAGCTGCTTTCGCCGGACCTGACGACGAACGACAGCACAAAACAGAAACAGGACGAGAGCGGCGGACTGACGATCGACGCGACGAACGCGGAGAACTACACGACCATCGTTTCGATTGCACCGAGCCCGCTGGACCAACAGGTGATCTGGGTCGGCACGGACGACGGCAACATTCAATTGACGCGCGACCGCGGCGCGAGCTGGACCAACTCTGCCGGCAAACTGCCGGGTGCGCCGCGCGACGGCTGGATCACACAGATCAAAGCGAGCAAGTATGCGGCGGGCGAGGCTTTTGTGGTGATCGACAATCACCGGCTGGACGACTGGGCGCCATATGTGTATCAAACCAAAAACTTTGGCGTCAGCTGGACGCGCCTGGTGGGGGACAAAGACGTCAACGGCTACGCGCTGTCCTTTGCGCAGGATCACGTCGAGCCGAAGCTGATGTTCGTCGGCACGGAACTGGGGCTGTATTTCTCACTGGACGGCGGCACGAGCTGGCAGCACTGGACACAGGGTTATCCGCACGCGGTTTCGACGATGGACATGGTGATTCATCCGGACGAGCCGGACCTGATCATCGGCACTTTTGGACGTGCTGCCTGGGTGTTCGACGACATAACGGCGCTGCGCCGCCTGGCGCGCGACGGACGCGGCGTGCTTAAACGCCCGCTGACTTTGTTTGAAGTTCCCGACGCTTATGCGGCCAATTATCGCTCGCCCTCGGGCACGCGTTTTGCCGCCGACGCCGAGTTCCGCGGCGAAAACCGCGATTACGGCGCGATGCTGACCTTCAACATTTACAAAGACACGACGGCGGCGCAGGACACGAGTAAAACGATGCCGCCTGACAGCGTGCGCATTGAAATTCTCGACGTCGCGGATACCGTCCGCACACTCAAACGCAAGATAGAGCCGGGCATCAACCGCATGATGTGGGACCTGTCGCGGCGCGGCGTGCGCGGGCCGACGACGCCCAAACCGGAGGGCGACGCACCCGAGCCCGACGGCGGTCCGGTCGCGCCGGGCGACTACAAAGTGCGCATTTACTACGGTGAGAATGTGGACTCGTCGAATGTGCGCGTGCATCCGGATCCGCGCGAGGAGTTCAACGCCGCTATCCAGGCGGATATCGACCGCTTTGCCGAGCAGTACCGCAAGATTATCTCGGCAACCACGGCCGCTGCGGACCGCCTGCGCGAAGCCAAGGCGCGGAGCAACAGCCTGACGGCGCTGCTGAAAGACCGCCAGGACAGCCTGGCCACGGCGGTGCGCGACACGGCCGCGGCGCTGAACAAACACATCGACTCGTTGATGGACAAGATCCGCCGTCCGGATGGTCAAGGGCTGTTCCGCGATCACGAGACGATTTCGGCGCGTCTGGATATCACCAGTTGGTTCATGTTCTGGACGCGGCGCATGCCGAGCGACAACGCGCTGGTGCTGCGGGCCGACACGGAGAAACGCGTGCGCGAATTCCTGGACATGGTCAACGTATTCTTCCGCGATCGCTGGCCGGACCTGCAGCGCACGTTTGAGGCGGCCAATATCGAGCTGTTTGAAGAGTATGAGGCGATAGAGATAGAGCCGTAAAGGCATGATTGACTTAAACAGTAGAGGGAGAGGCGCAGAGTGCGGAAATACTTCAATCTGCGTCAGAAAGTGAAGTCTGCCTTAAACTTGAATTGATCATGTTCAGTTGAATTGTGTAAGTCCCGAGCTCCTGCTAAGGAACTCGGGACTTTCTACCGGTTTTTCCAGAAAGAGCGATTCGGCACCGGTTTCAGCGTTTTTTGGACTTGCTGCCAGGCATTGTCAAGCTGCAATTACTGCATGAGATCTGCGGCAAATCGATGTGATTTTCTGCCGTGATAGATATCCCCAAATATAGTCCAAAACGCAACTGCCTTGAGAGAGTTCGATTCAATATCATCATTGAAATGCCCTTGAATGGCTTGTTGCACCGGCAACAGATCATGTTTTAATGGTTGAGGTGTGAATCAATGGAGTGTTGATCAGAGTTGAGATGCGGTGGTCGAATCTTTGCCGGGGCGCATGCTGATAAAAGCTACGCGATCAAAAACAGCCTGAAAAATTACTGCAGAAAAATTTGGAAAGATTCGACTGTGGGATTATGTTGCATCTCAATGCAAGCATCGGGTGCACTAATCATGCAAAGGTCCATTACTGTACAGCCAATTGTCACTTCAGCGGCCAATGCAAGTTATAAGTGCATCAGAGATTCAGGGAACTGAAACGCTTCCATACGATCACGAGGTTTAATACCTTTACCTTGGTCACAAACGTGTTCGTCACGGACGGGTGTTTGCACCCGTCAACCGCAGCCCGGAGTTAACACTCCTTCCGCGGTGAAACACATAACTCAATCGCGGCAGGCTGCGCCCGACAAAGTCCGAATTTCGGACTCCCCCCAGGCACGGCTCAACCGCCTGCTGTTTATCCGAATCGTTAATCAACTACGCGCTGCATAACCTGCGCGAAGGAATCTCTGTGGCTTTGAGTTAAATCAGAGTTTAAAATTTACGCTTTGTCGCTGATTCGGTCTGTACCTGTACAAACCGAACGGCCAGGCCTTTGTTTGTTCGAAACAGCGGATGGATCACGGCGCCAATTTGCCGGGCGCGCGGTTAAACGCGCCGGTGAACGATGTATCCCGAATCGGGCAATGAAAAGGATCATTACACTTAAACTTCATCCAAAATGGAGAAAACATGCGAAAATCAATTGTTTCGCTTAACGGATCGCTTCTGAAGCGATTCATCGGAATTGCCGCGGCTCTGCTCGTGGCTTTGAGTTTTGCGCCTGATCTGAGCGCGCAGCCCTGTACAAATCTATGTCCAAACTCAAATTGGAGTGCTCTTCGCAAGGAATTGGTGGAAATTTCACCCGGCTGTTGGGTTGAGGTTGAGTTTTATACACGAAGCTGTAATCAGGTTCCCGATTTTTTTATTGAAGTGTACTTCAACAAGATCACATTGAAAACGGACTGCACCGATTGTCAGGTAGACTTTGCTGCTGCCGGTATCACCGGTTTGATTAATGATGCAATTCAATATGCATTGGGGGCGGGCAACCCAATGAGTCTGCCGGCGGGCGGCGATCTCACGATTTCCTGGCCCAAGTGCTGGATACTGTTTGGAAAAGAATGGCGTACCTGCGGCGATCCGCCATGCTGCGAGCGAGAAATCCTTGGTTGGACGCCGGGCACGACTACTGGCACCAGCACTTCGGATCCGGGAACCTGTGATCCTTCGTGTACTACTGTTTGTCAGTAAGGATCCCAACAACTCTGAAAATGAAGGAGAAAAATATATGCAAAGAGCATTGTTTAATGTGTTCGTCGTCTGTTTGGTACTGAGTGCAAGTATTGTTGCAGCTTTCGCTTCGGACAATGTACTTACTCAGATCGACTCCGATGGAACACTACATATTTCCATGGACGGCGGCTATGAATGGACAACTTTGAGCGAGCAGCTCGGAGTGAGCGATCCACAGAACCTGTACTTTTTTATAGACCACGAAGCCCGTCTCTTCTATTCGACCGATGAGGGCTACGTCTGGAGTCAGCTCCAGCCGACGGGCGCGAATGAGGTTGAAATTGCCGCATCTGAAGTCTCAACGGCAACGCACGCGGTGTCACCTGTGAGCAACAACAGACCGCCCCTGATTTTGTCCGTCGACCGCGACGGCAATGCCTGGCTGTCTTTTGACGGCGGCTACGAATGGATCAGCGAGGCCGAATTCGAGCGCCAAAGCATCGACAACGACCCCGCCGGCGATGTAGTCGGCCAGGTCGGCGATCAGGACAATATCCTGCATTTCAGGCCGCACCCGCTGGAGGGCAATGCCGCTGCGATCCTGAATCTGCCGGAGCCTTCCCAGGTTCGGTTGACGCTTTATGATCTTCAGGGGCGCGAAGTGGCGGTTCTGGCCGATGGTATGCTGCCGGCCGGGGAGCACAACCTGCCAATCGAAGCGGAAAGGCTGAATCAGGGCGTGTATAGTTACAGCCTGCAGATCAACAGGACTATTGAGCGCGGCTCCGTCAATGTTGCCCCTTAGGCTTCGGATGTGTGGCGCAGCCTTTTGTTCATATTTATCCCAACTTGAAATTCTAATAATGGAGAATAGAATGAAATCTCTGATTGAATCGTGTGCAGTTGCATGGCGCATGGCCATTATGGCCCTTGCTGTTGTGGGACTGTCGATGTTTGTTCAGCCGACAACGGCGACGGCGCAGTGTGATCTTGAAATCGATAAAGAGAGTTGTATTGTTTATTCGGAAGAATCGCGAATACGCGATCTTGCTGCCAACGGCTGCCATGTTCGGGTTTATTACAGAGTAATAAACTGCGATCAATATTGCTATTTGGTAATTGACAGCTTGGTTTATCCGACATTTGCAGGCGATTGTTCCAACTGCGTACATGATCTTACGAAGGCGAATATTGATGCAATTGTTCGCCATCTGATTCTGCACGGCATGTATTTCTCTGACTGCGGTCCTCTGCCTGACGGCACCGTAACAGTATTGATGCCCGCTTGTTGGAAACAGTACTCGGGCGGAGCCGGTGGCGGAGGCGGATTTACAAACATGGGAGCTTGCGGACCCTTGCCTTGCTGTAAGGTCGATTGGACAATTACCCAAACGAACGGTTATATTACGGGGCTGTCAGCCGGAACTCCCAGTCCATCTTCCGGCACTTATGATTGCTCTAATTATGGGGCCGGCTGTAGTGACATTTGCAACTAACAAGTGTCTGACTAGAGTAAATTAAACTAAAGCACCGGTCGGTTTTATTGGAATCGATCGGTGCTTACATTGTTGCCACGTCTTGCCTGGACCATCTTGAATTTTGACAAAGGCTTAGAAATGGAAATTATTAATTGTATAACTCGAACCCGATGTTTGACAGCTGTCCTTCTTACGCTGCTGACTTACTCGAACGCCTCCGCCCAACTTCAAACCAAGAACTGGTATTTTGGCAATTATGCAGGACTAGTGTTCGAAGAAGGTGGTCCCCGAGCCGACACAAACGGCGCGCTTTTCTCAGGGGAAAACTGCACCGCCTATTCTGATCCCTGTACCGGCGAGTTGTTGTTCTATTCAAACGGTGAGTCAATTTGGGGAGCGGATCACGAATTCATTGAAAATGGTCAGGGCTTGTTGGGATCAGGTACAAGCTCCCAGGGAGTGTTGATTTTTCCTGCCCCTGGACACGATGAGCGCTTCTATTGTTTTGCCAGCGGGGGATCATCATTCGAACCGTCAACGGAGTATCCGAATTTGTCTGTTTCCATTATCGACAGGAATGGGCAAGATGGAGATTGGCGTGTTTGGATAAAGAACAAACACCTTATTGATTCTACGGGCGAAGTAGTTGCAGCGACACAGACTTGTGACGGCGAGGGGTATTGGGTCGCAACACACCATATCAGGTTAAACACGTTCTATATCTCAAAAATTGATTTCAACAACAATTATACGAGCTTCGATACTATTCGGAACATGGGCTATCAACCTCCTCACAATGGCTCAATTCATCCTTCGGCACATTGGTTTTTCTCAGTTGGAGGAATGAAGTTTTCACCCGATGGTCGATTGTTGTGTTTAGTGTCAGAAAGACGAGATTTTGCAGAACTGTTTCAATTTGACAATTCTACAGGTCAAATAAGCAATCCAATAAAGTTAGAATTTCCTCCGCCAGTTGGGGGACTGTACGGATGCGAGTTTTCCCCCGATAGTCGATTTCTTTACTTGACACGTGTAGATAAGAACGAGAATGTTATACAGTTCGACTTGGCTAAATATGACAAAGGAAGTATCGAGTCAAGTTACGTAGCGGTAAATGGCGAGAGTTCAAGTTGGGATGGCTTTGTTGGCCGTCCTCAAAGCATACAGTTAGCCTTAGACGGAAAGATCTATATTGGTGACCTCAATTCACTCCTGGATAGAATAAACTCTCCCAACGCAAAAGGTTCTGGCTGTGAATTTCAAGATAGTGCGATTGATTTAAAGGGCAAACGATCAATCGGCTCCCTCCCAGCCTTCGTCAGCTCCTGGCTCGCTCAACCGCCCGACGCCGGACTCGAATGCGCCAAACCACACGTCAAATTCGAAGCCGACACGATTCTCTGTGCCGGCGAGTACCTTAAACTCAATGACTTAACGCGCCGCAATCCGGCCGACTGGTCCTGGA
>JAUIKM010000032.1 GCA_030430495.1 bacterium
ATGCCGACGACGATGCCGACGACGATGCCGACGACGATGCCGACGACGATGCCGACGACGATGCCGACGACGATGCCGACGACGATGCCGACGACGATGCCGACGACGATGCTGACGACGATGCCGACGACGATGCTGACGACGATGCTGACGACGATGCCGACGACGATGCCGACGACGATGCCGACGACGACACGGGCGACGACACGGGCGGCGACACGGGCGGCGACACGGGCGGCGACACGGGCGGCGATACGGGCGGCGATACGGGCGGCGATACGGGCGGCGACACGGGCAATGGCGGAGGAATGGCCGGCAACGGCGAAGCGACCGGCAATGGCGGAACGACCGGTAACGGCGGCTCCACCGGCAATGGCGGAACGACCGGCAACGGCGGCTCCACCGGCAATGGCGGAACGACCAACAATCGGCCCAAAATCGGCGAGGATCAAGTGATTCGCGTCAGCGCACAGGACGGCCGCGTGCTCAGCATCCGCTGATCCGAAAGCACTCCGAACACAGCCAGGAAACTGTACAGAGCCAATACACACGGGCTTGAACGCCGGTGCGCGGTCATCATGCCGCGTCCGGCGTTTTGCGTTTGCGGGCGCAGCGGCGACGCACTCCCGCCGCTAAAAAACTCCGAGCTGAATGCGGCAACGCGCTGTAACAATGACCGGCGATCTGTATTCATGCGCCGAAATCAGAAAACACGTCAGCCCCCCCCGGCGGCGCCGACGACAGGAACGAATACATCAGGTCTCAGAATGAAATACTGCATAATTGAACGAACGATCGCCGCGGCCTGCGCCGCAACATTTCTGGGTTTCTGCATTGGAGCCTGCGACAGCGATGAAGACAATGTCCTCGACAGTTTGAGCGGCAGCGACCGCAGCAAAGTTGAACAGGCCGCCGGCCGTTTTGTGGACGGTACTCTCAGATCGGTTGAAAAAGAACGCGAAGACGGACGGAATATCTACGAACTCAAATGGGAAACGGCCGGCGGCGCTGTCATCAAACTGGAGTTCAACCGCGACGACAACTGCGCGCTGCTGGAAGCCGAAGATGAAGACGGCCCCTTTGACTACGAATTCACGCCCGGCGATCCGCTGATTACTCTGGGCGCGGCATTGGCGGCAGCACAAAACGTCCAGGCGGGCGAGGTGCAGTCCTGGGAACTGGATCAGGACGAGTCCGATGCAATCTGGCAATACGAATTTGAGCTCACAGACGGCAACGGCGACGAATGGGAAGTCGAAATCAACGCCGCCGACGGCTCCGTACTCAGAGTCAAAGAATCCTGATACCAACAATTCCAGGAGCGATAAACGCCATGAAATCAACGCCTCGAACATCCATCGCCGCCGCTGCGACATATGCCGCAGCAATTCTGCTGACTCTTTTGACTTCCTGCTCCTGGGAAGACCAGGGCTCGCCCGTGGACGGAGGCGGTGAAGAGGCGGGATCCAACCGCAACGGCGCGCTCAGCGTTTCTCCCGCACAAACAGAATGTGAAGTCGGTCGCCAGGTCACGCTGCGGGCCGACTACGCGAACGACCCCGGCGCGCGCTTTCACTGGCGCATCGTTTCCGGTACGGGGTCCGTCAACGGCCAGGGTGTCTTTCAGGCGCCGCTCTCATTGCCGGTGCGTTCGCTGACGAGCATTATTCAGGTCAGTCTGCAATCCGACACCGCCAAACGGGTGTTCGCCAGGGTGGTGGTGACGACCCAACATCCCGAGCCGGATACGGGCAATGGCGGTTCACAGACGGGCGCGCTGCGCATCGATCCTGAAATCGCGGAAATCTACCGCGGCGAACGTCAGGACTTTGTTTTGCGCGACGCCAATGGCGCGGCGGTGGCCGGTGCGGTCTGGTCGGTGGATCAGGGCCGCGGCGCCATCGATCCCGCCGGTCGCTTCACAGCGCCGACGTCGATGTCCGCTCCGCAGGAAAGCAGCACAATCGTCGCAGCGTACGAAGGCGGCAACTACCTTGCGCGCGTGACCTATTTTAACTCCGCGCCCGACGAAGTGTGTTTTACACGTGAAATTCTGCCGCTCCTGCGCTCCAACTGCGCCTTGAGCGGCTGCCACGACGCGGCGACGGCCGAAGACGACGTCGACCTGACGGACTACAACTCTCTCATGCACTCGGATGGCATCGTACGCCCCGGACGCGGTTCCAAAAGCGAGCTCTACGAAGTGCTGGTCGAGAAGGACATGGATGATCGCATGCCGCCGGCCGGCCGCGAGCCCCTCACGTCCGAACAGATAGCGCTGATAAAACGCTGGATTGACGAGGGCGCGCAGGAAAGCGACTGCCCCGACCCCAACGGCCCGCTGTGCGATACTGAAAACATCGGCTACAGCAGCCATGTGGTTCAAATTCTCGAGACCAATTGCATTGGATGCCACAGCGGCTCCAATCCCTCCGGCGGACTGGATTTCCGCTCCGGCCAGGTCGTTCAACAGGCAGCTTTGGACGGACGCCTTGCCGGCGCGGTCCAACGACAGCCTGGATACAGTCCCATGCCGCCGGTGGCGGCGCTCTCCGACTGCGACGTCGATAAACTGCTCGCCTGGATCAACGGCGGCGCAGCCCTCGACTAAAGCTGAACTCCAATTCAACTACACTTTTTGGACATGCCGCGGCATGTGCGCAGGGCCGCGCCTTGCGATGAAACGACAACACACTTTCAGGACAGGAACAGTATGAACAGCAAAGCGATCTTCACAAAAATTGCCGCGGGCTTTGCCGAGCGCAGGCAACAACTCTTCCGGCTTTTTGCGGCGCTGGGCGCACTGGCGCTCATTCTGACGGCCGTCTGGCAAATCCAGGGCGGCTACATCTACACGCGCACGGCGGTGGCCGAAGTACAGCGCGACGAGCTCTTCGGCACCGAATCGATTGAATGGCGCGAGGACTTCCGCATGGGCCTGCTGCCTTCCGGCGCGGACCCGCTGGCGGCGACTTCGGTGGCCGGTATTCTGGGTTTTGCCATGCTGCCGCTCGGAGCGCTGCTCCTGTGGAAACGCGGCGGCCGCGGCAAGCTGCAAACACGTTGACAAAGCGAACATTCCTCAACAAATACACATTTCAAACAGTCACTTTCAGGAGTTACTCAACATGTCAAACCTCACTTCTATCCCTGCTATCGCATCCGGGCGCACCTTCTTGTTTGTCACCGTGCTGGCCGTCGTTGCGGCGGTGAGCGGAAGCACGCTCTTCGCCGCGGAATCGAGCGCCGCGATGCGCTTCAGTTTTGCGACGGACGCGGGCAAAAGCACGATCAAGTTCAAGAGCTCCGCGCCGCTGGAAGACATCGAAGGCAGCGCCGACGCCATTACCGGTTATATGAATTTCCAGCCGGCCAACGTGGCCGCCAGCGCGGGCAAGGTGGAGACCGCCGTGGCCGAAATGCGCACGGGCATTTCCAAACGCGACAAACACATGATAAGCGATGACTGGCTGGACGCCGAAGCGCACCCGAACATCGTCTACGAACTGAAAAAACTGCACTCGGTGGAAGTGAAAGAGCAAAACGGCGACCGCACCGTCTACAAAGCCGTCGCCGTCGGCAGTTTTACGCTGCACGGCGTCACCAAAGAACTGAGCTCGCCCGTGACGCTGACGCACATTCCCGAATCCGACAAAACGCGCGAGCGCGCTCCCGGCGATTTCATTCTGGTGAAAACCGCCTTTTCGATTGCGCTGGCCGATTTCAACATCAGCGGCGTGCGCGGCATGGTGGGCAGCAAAGTGGGCGAATCGATTGAGCTGGACGTCAGCCTGATCGGCTCCGCGACGCAGCAGTAATATCAGCGAACGATACAAGTGTGTCTGCACCGGATATGGCGGCCGGCCACAGCGGAATGTTAAATTCTGATGTGGACGGCCGCCTGTCATTGCAGGGCCGGCGGGACGCACGTACATTGCGGCATCCATATAACCAATGGGAGAATTACAACATGTCCGGTAGTCGTTTTTCACTCGGCAAGCGCATTCTGATTATCCTTGGCGTTGCAATCGTTGTCATGCAGTTTTTCCAGATCGACCGTTCCAATCCGCCGGCGACGGCCCCACTGGCCGGTCCCGCACCGGTGAAAGCCGTCCTTGAGCGCGCCTGTTACGATTGCCACTCCAACGAAACCAGATGGCCGTGGTACGCATATGTCGCGCCGATGTCATGGTTGGTGGGCGATCACGTGACGCATGGGCGCAGCGAGTTGAATTTCTCCGAGTGGCGCAATCTGAGCGCCGAGGACCGCGCGGAGATGCGCGAGGAAATCTACGAGGAAGCCGCCGAGGGGGAAATGCCGCCGAGCGATTATCTGCTGCTGCACTCGGACGCCGCACTGAGCGCGGAAGACCTGTCGACACTGCGCGACTGGAGCGCCGCCTCATACGGTGACGAAGCAAAAGTCAGCCCGGCGCCGCAGCTGCGGCAAGCCGCGGAACAAAACGAATCGAAGAATGCAAACAGGGAGAATGGTGCGAGCGGCAGTGAGCACGAAGAGGAGGCCGGAGAATCGGGGCACTAAAGCCGCCGCAGCCGCGTGTTTGAGCGCATTGTAAACAAAGCATCCAACACCGATTCCGAGCTTCCGAAAAGCACGCATGGAAAAACCCGTGATCCTGGCCGTGGACGACGATCTGCACGTCCTGAAGTCGATCCAGCGCGACCTGCGCAAGGAATTCCGCAAAGACTACAAAATTGTGGCCACACATTCGGCCAACGAAGCGCTGAGCGCCATTCGCGAGATGGCAAAAAAAGGCGACAACGTGGCGTTGCTCATCTCGGACCAGCGCATGCCGGAGATGGGCGGCGTCGACTACCTGGAGCAGGCCAGAAACCTGCTGCCGGAAGCCAAGCGCGTCCTGCTGACGGCGTATTCCGACACGGATGCGGCGATCAAAGCGATCAACGACGTGCAGCTGGACTACTACCTGATGAAACCCTGGGACCCGCCCGAAGAGCGCATGTACCCGGTGCTGCACGACCTGCTGAACGACTGGCATGCCGCCTTCCGGCCGGAATTTGCGGGCATCCGCGTGGTGGGGTATCAGTGGTCGCCGCGCTCCCACGCCATCAAGGATTTCCTGGCGGGCAACATGATTCCCTATCGCTGGCTGGACGTCGAAACGAGTGAGGAAGCCGCGCGCCTGCTGGAGGCGTCCGGCACCGACCGCGCCGACCTGCCCGCGGTCTATCTGGAAGACGGCGAGGTGCTGGCCGCGCCGGGCGCCGAAGAACTGGCCGACAAACTCGGCATGACGGCGCAGACGGGCGACACGATGTACGACGTGGTCATCATCGGCGCGGGACCGGCCGGACTGGCCGGCGCGGTTTACGGCGCATCGGAAGGACTGAACACGCTGCTGGTGGAGCGGCGCGCACCGGGCGGACAGGCGGGCACGAGCTCGCGCATTGAAAATTACCTCGGTTTCCCGAGCGGGCTGAGCGGCTCACAGCTGGCGCAGCGCGCCATCACGCAGGCCTCGCGTCTGGGCGCGCACTTCCTGCTGCCGCGTCAGGTCAAGGGCATCCGGCTGCAGGACGGCTACAAATCGATCGTGCTCTCCGACGACAGCGAGATACACAGCCGCGCGGTGATCATTACCACGGGCGTGGACTACCGCCGCCTGGATACGGAAGGACTGGAGCAGTTTACCGGCGCGGGCGTGTACTACGGCGCGGCAACGACGGAAGCGGCGGCCTGCCGCAACGAAGACGTCTACATTGTGGGCGGCGGCAACTCGGCCGGGCAGGCGGCGATGTACCTGTCCAAATTCGCTGCCAACGTGTATATCGTCATTCGGCGCGATTCGCTGCGGCACTCGATGTCGCACTACCTGATCGAGCAGATAGACAAAACGGCCAACATCCATCTTTTGCCTTTCACCGAGGTGAAAGCGGCGCGCGGGGAGAACCGCCTGGCCGAGCTGGACCTGCAGGACAATCGCACGCAGGAGGTGCGCACGGCGCCGGCGGCTTCACTCTTTATTTTCATCGGCGCAAAGCCGTACACCGAGTGGCTGGGCGACGACATCATCAAAAACAAACGCGGCTTCATCGAGA
The DNA here is from genome assembly GCA_030430495.1 of bacterium. Classification (GTDB taxonomy): domain Bacteria; phylum Bacteroidota; class Ignavibacteria; order Kapaibacteriales; family UBA7675; genus JAUIKM01. The sequence continues at coordinate 6,082 of JAUIKM010000032.1, forward strand.
CGGGGCGCGACCTGGCGAACTACCCCGAATTCAAAATGGTCTGGAAGCTGGAGCGCGAACCCTTTCTGCTGGAAACCAGCGTGCCGGGTATCCTGGCCGCAGGCGACGTGCGCGCCGGCGCCATGAACCGGGTGGCCTCGGCCGTGGGCGAGGGCTCGATGGCGATCAAATTTGTGCACGAGTACCTGGCCCAGTCCTGATTGACGGGGACCGTGCGGCGCGTCAGGCGCGTTTGGATATAAAGATCAGATTGTGATAGAAGTGAATTGAGGCGATGTTTTCATCAAAGTAGTCGGGCTGATAGTCTTTGATGCGAAACTCCGTGTGGTTGAGGCGATCCGGCATCTTCTTGAAAAAGTTCATCATCGTCTGCGGGTTTTCGAGGTCGTCGCTGTCGCCGCCGTAGTCCGGCCAATACGAGGTCTGAGTATCCTCCACCACGTAGACGCCGCCCGGCTTCAGCTTGGGGAACAGGTGTTTGAAGGTCGTGACCACGTGTTCATTGATGTGGCTGCCGTCGTCGACGATGATATCGATAGGGCCGGCGATGGCGCGCTCCACGGCATCGAGGAAGTCGGTATCGACCTGACTGCCCTGGAATATCCTGATGCGCGCGGCTTCCTGCGGCGACTTATCGTAGATGTCGATGGCGTAGATATTGCCGCGTTTGAAATAGCGTTTCCACATGCGCAGCGATTGCCCGCCGCGGTCCGGACGTTCATAACCGCCCACCCCGATTTCAAGCAGGTTGATGTTCTTGCGCCGGAATTTTTTGAGGTAGTGTTGATAATGCGGCGTGTAGTAGTGCGAGCCCCATTTGTCCGTGCCGTAGATTTGAGCCAGCCGGGTCAGGTTGCGGCCGAAGATCAGCCCGATAAAAAAGCCGAGAAAGGAGCTTCGGCCAATAAAGTGAGTCAGCCGTTCGAGTTGTTCCGGCGTCAGACGCTGTTTGAGCGCTTGTTTGATCGTATCCATTCTGTCGTAGCGTTTGGGCGCCGGTCGCTGCGAACGCGCGGCGCGAATTGTCGGAAATGTCTGAGAGTTGGTCGGAGCGCCGCATATCCATCCACGCCCGTCCCATATTGTTGGTCCCCGGATGCACGTGCTTCTTCGTCCGAATGCTCCCCGCGCCCGGCATTCCAGCAGCCCGCGTAGCGACTCCGGGGTGGGAAGATGTGAGAAAATATCGCAATTATTTGAAAACCGGCGCGTTCGGAAAATCAATTGCCTCGTTCCGCAGGCGGCGCGGCGGCGCGGAAATGCGGCCCGAACACGGTATCGCGTCCACACCAAATTGTTGGTTGCATATACAATTACTATTCAGCGCAGCGCGTCGGCACTGTTCTGTACGGACGCACCGCAGCGACGCGACGTACCACACAACACCTGATTCAACCCAATACCTGAAAGGTTATCTGATCATGAGTTTTATGCAAAAACTGCTGCCGGGCGGCGCGGGTCCTACGGACACGCCGGCGAGCCTGGGCATGCTGATTCTGCGGCTGGGCGCGGGCATTTCAATGACGGCGGCGCACGGCTGGGGCAAGCTGAGCAACTACGGCGAGTACGCGGAGAAATTCGGCGACCCGATCGGCCTGGGGCCGGAGGTCTCACTGATGCTGGCGGTCTTTGCCGAGTTTTTCTGCGGCATCCTGCTGGCGCTGGGTCTGACGACGCGTCTGGCGTCGATTCCGCTGATCATCACGATGCTGGTGGCGGTGCTGGTCGTACACGCGGACGATCCCTTCCAGAAGCAGGAACTGGGCCTGTTGTATTTGCTGGCCTATGCGGCGATTCTGCTGGTGGGGCCGGGCAGGTACTCGCTGGACGCGCTGCTGAGCCGCAAGTCCTGAGGCCGAGAGTTGGAAGTCTGTCGGCAGACTGAGAGCCTGAAGACAGGTTTGAGACTTGAGGTTTGCAGGCTGGAGGCGGGCTTGAGACTTTAAACTGACACGGGCCATGCGGAGTAATCCGCATGGCTTTTTTCTAGGATTAGAATGTTTTTCTGCAACGACCACGTTCTTTTCTGCAACGACCACGCCCTTTTCTGCAACGACCACGTTCTTTTCTGCAACGACCACGTTCTTTTCTGCAACAACCACGTTCTTTTCTGCAACAACCACGTTCTTTTCTGCAACAACCACGTTCTTTTCTGCAACAACCGCGTTCTTTTCTGCAATTACCGCGTTCTTTTCTGCAACAATCGCGCTCTTTTCTGCAATTACCGCGTTCTTTTCTGCAATTACCGCATTCTTTTCTGCAATTACCGCGTTCTTTTCTGCAACAACCGCGTTCTTTTCTGCAAAGCGTGCTTCTTTCATCTGCAAAATCTGCGCCCTGTGATACTAGAAGCTTCGTTTGGAAAATTCAGCATACACAAATGTCAAACTATCGCTACCTTAACTTTTCACAGCCGGCTGAACTGACAAGCAGTCAACTAGACAACAAACACAGGAATAAACATTGAACAAAACTCGGAGGTAAACCGTGACTTCGTTTGAATTTTGGACACTTTACACGACGATTACACTTGCCGCAATTACCGCGATCTACACCATTTTAACATATAGAATCATGTCTCATACAAAGAAGCAGGCTGATGTTATGGCTCTTCAAACGGAAGCCATGTTAAGACCAATAGTGAATGTCAGAACTCAACATAATATTGATCAATACATCTGCCTTGTGATTGAAAATATCGGAAATTCACCCGCTGAGAATCTCAAGTTAACAATAGACAAAGACTACTTCTTCGCTGATTATTTGAATTCAACCCCTGATCCAAGATGGAATCTAAGACGACAAATTCCATTTGTTAATATAACGCCCAAATTCGCACCGGGCGAGAGGTTCACCTTCCCTCTGATAGAATTTACCGATACCGTGTACTATAATGACAATATTGAGATTCAGCGCAGCACAAACAATCACAAACTTGATCTACAGTATGACCAGAAAGTTAGACCAAGACAGTTTATTGTGTCTGCCGTGTACAACTATGGAGCCAAGTGTTACAAAGAAGATTTTAATATCAACATTGATACTCAAGCCGGGGGCATAATCTATACAGACCCCATAGCCAAACAAATCAGGAGTTTAAAAGGTACAATGGACGCCATCTTGAAAGAACTGAAAAAGTAATAACCTATTCCTCTCAGTTTACCTCCAAAAAACAAAAATGGCTGCCCCGCCAAAGCCGGGCAGCCATCTTAACGTTAAGATAATTGGTCTTCACATCAACTGTTCGGAACCATCTCGATCACGACCGTGCGGTTGTAAAAACGACCCTCGGGCAGCGTGTTCGGGTAGAGCGTGCGAGATTCGCCCTCGCCGAAGCCGATGGCTTCGTAGGGCACGTTGACGCCGTCCTTGCCGGCCTGGTCCTTCAGGATGTCGCGCACTTCGGCGGCGCGCTGGACCGAAAGACGGTAGTTCAGGTCGGAGTTGCCGATCACGTCCGTGAAGCCGTACACCAGCACCTTGTCGTCCGGCTCGATGGCCGTGGCGACGCTTTTGCGCAGGAAGTTCTCGTACAGCTTGACGGCGTCTTTTTTGCCGTAGGGGAAGACGATCGAATAACGCGTGCCTTTCTGGACGGAGTCGGTGCGCACCACCAGTTCAAAGTCCTTGCGCGAGCGGATCACTTCGCCGTCCGTTGTGTTGACGATCACTTCGGCCGTGTAGCTGCCTTCGTCCAGATTGGAAATCAGGGACGCGGGGTTGATGCGCTGGCTGGCGCGGCGGAACGGACCGTAACTCAGGTTGCGTTTTTCACCGGTCACGTTGACGCGCCAGGAGTCGACCTGCACGTCCTCGCCCAGGTCCAGCACCAGGTCGTTATCGATCGGTTCGCGCATCTCAAGCGCGATTTTCACCGGCTTGAGGATGGCGTCGGAGCCGCCCTGCGACAGGATTTCAACGCGGCGGTTTTCGCGCTCGGCCAGGTGGCGGTCTTCCTGCGGCGTACCCGCCGATCCGGAGGGGTTGCTCGGACGCTGCTGCGAGCGCACGGAAATGCGGCCGCCGTCAATGCCGAACACGTCGGTCAGGTAACTCTTGACGCTGGCGGCCATCGCCGCGCCGTCGTCGGTGTAGTTGCCCGAGCCCACCAGCGTGATTTTCTCGGCGGGGTCGTTGCGCATGCGCGTGCCGACAATGTTCAGCACGTTGTAATAAGTGTTCAGCTGGCTGCTGGCGCGCTCGGACGACGTCAGGTTGCCGATGTCGTCTTTGTCCAGCAGCTTGTCTTCGTCGAACTCGTCGGCCTCGCCTTTGTCCAGCAGCGTGTAGCGACTGGGGATCTGCGTCGAAGCGCTGTCGAAAAACACATTGGGCACGATCGGGAAGTACTCTTCCAGCTCGCGGTAGCGCACCAGGCCGCCCGTCGGTTTGGCCAGCGAAAAGTTCAGCAGCGGGTTGTCGCCGGTCACTTCCACCAGGTCGGCGGGGCGATCGCCGAAGAGGAACTTGACGCCGGCGCGCACGGAAACCGTGCTCCAGATGTCGTCGATCGAGTTCTGGTCCAGCGTCGGAAAGCTGGAAGCGCGTTGGTTGACCACCCAGCTGACATCCGCAAAGGGCGAAAGGTAGAGCCAGGTGTCGTCCGCGCGCTCGGACAGCAGAATGTCGTACCCCACGCCGGCGGAAACACCCAGCACCAGGGTGCTCAAATCGGGAATCTCCGCGCCGGCAATCGCGGGCTGCGCGCTGCCTTCGGGCGGATTGTAGTCGTATTCGCCGCTCAGATTGATGCCCAGCAGCGGACCCGCGGTAAAGTGCAGGCCCGGTGTGATTTCAGGGTAAAACCGGAACAGCGGCTCGATGCTCAGGTAGGTGTAGTTGACGTCGTACTCGCCGGCCGGATCCGTCGTCGGATCGTCCACCGTCGCGCTCCGGTCGTCGTAGCTCACGCGCAGCTGCACGCCCCACAGGGCGTCGGAATTGTATTCCGCCATCAGTCCCACGTAAGGACCGATGCCGGTGCCGTCGTTCACCACCAACGGCACGAACGCCGGAGTTCCGGGCGAGAGGTCCTGGTAGCCCGGCGCTGAAAAGTTGAAATTCAGGCCGGCGTTGAGGCCGAACTTCCATTCGGGCTGCAGATAGGGGTTCTGGGCCTGCACCGACGTCATTCCCAAACAAGTGAAAACCATGAGCAGCATAAGCCGCCTTAACGACAATGATGCGCTGTGAAACGATTTCATCCGGAAGACTCCTGGAAATTCAGAAAGCAATACAACAAAGGGATGGAACGCGGCCGCACGGATACGTCGGCGGAATGGGTGTGAATGTATTGGACAGTATCGGAAATACGGGGCACGCACCTTCCTTCTTGTCATCGACGGAACGGATAAAGTGTGTGGGCTATTCGTTCCGTCGGTGCAAAAATACGCAATTTTGGTCAGTGGGCCGGAGCAATTTCGTCCGCTCAGGATCTGCGCGCCTGCGGCGTGGTCATGTTGAGCGGATCCAGCAGGTTGTCCAGCTCTTCCTTTGATAGCAGGCCTTTCTCCAGCACCAGTTCGTAGATGCCTCGATTTTTTTCCAGCGCTTCCTTGGCCAGGGCCGACGACTGCTCGTAGCCGAGTACCGGATTGAGCGCCGTTACCAGCCCCGTGCTGTTGCGCACGTAGTCCATGCAGATCTCTTCGTTGGCCGTAATGCCCTTGATGCAGCGATGCGTCAACGTGTTCATGCCGTTTTTGAGCATTTCGATCGACTCAAAAATACTGGCGCCGATTACCGGCAACATGACATTCAACTGCAACTGGCCCGCTTCGGACGCCATGGTGACCGCCAGGTTGTTGCCGATCACTTTGAAGGCGATCTGATTCACCACTTCGGGAATCACCGGATTGACTTTGCCGGGCATGATCGACGAACCCGGCTGTAGTTTGGGCAGGTTGATTTCGTTGAGTCCCGCGCGCGGACCCGAAGACAGAAGACGCAGGTCATTACTGATTTTGGACAGTTTTGTGGCCAGGTGTTTCAGCGTCGAGGAGTACATCACAAAGCCGCTCGTGTCCTGCGTCGCTTCGATCAGGTTGCGCGAGCGCCGCACCTCTATGCCGCTGATCTTGCGCAGGTATTCGATCGCCTTGCCCGTAAATCCTTCCGGCGCGTTCAGGCCCGTGCCGATCGCCGTGCCGCCCAGGTTGACCGGCAGCAGCGTGTCGGCATTCATGTTCAGGTGGCTGATCTCATCTTCCAGCGTTACCGCATAGGCCTCAAATTCCTGCCCCAGCGTCATCGGCACCGCGTCCTGCAGCTGCGTCCTGCCCAGTTTCAGGACGCCCGAAAACTCCTCGCCCTTGGCGCGGAATGCCGAGATCAGACGTTGCAGCGAGCGCACCAGTTCGCGGTTGCCGTAGATGACCGCCACCTTGAGCGCCGTCGGAATTGCGTCGTTGGTCGACTGCGAGCGGTTGACGTGGTTGAGCGGGTGGCAGTGGTCGTAGTCGCCGCGCTGTTTGCCCATCAGCTCCAGCGCGCGGTTGGCCAGCACCTCGTTGACGTTCATGTTGATCGACGTGCCCGCGCCGCCCTGAATCACATCCAGAATAAACTGGTGGTGCAGCTTGCCGTAAATCACTTCCTGGCCGGCGCTCCAGATCGCGTCCGCCACTTCCTCGCTGAGCAGCCCCAGGTCGCCGTTGGCGCGCGCCGCGGCCATCTTCACCATCGCCAGTGCGTCGATCAGACGCGGGTAATGTGAGAGCGGCACGCCCGTGATGTGAAAGTTTTCCATTCCGCGCATGGTCTGGATGCCGTAATAGGCCTCCCAGGGCACCTGGCGCTCGCCCAGCAGGTCGTGCTCAAGTCGCGTTTTTCCGGAAACGTATTGCGCGGCTTCGCGCACGAGGTTGGAGGTGGTCTCCTGCATGCGGCGCGCTATCACCTGGATCAGACGCGGCATCATGCGCAGCTGGACATTGCTGTATTCGCGGCAGAGTTGCTCAAAACGCGGGCGGTCCATCCAGCCGACGGTGACGTGGTCGACTGCGCGGGCCGAGGTGGCGTGCGGCGAGTCGTCGAACAGCGCGCCTTCGCCCAGGAAGTCGCCCGGACCGAAGGTGACGATGCTCTCGTTGCCGCCGAAAGTATCGTCCTTCGTCAGCTCAATGCGCCCCTCAATAATCGCCATAAAGCGCAGGCGCGGCTCGTTTTCGCGGAACAGATACGTGCCTTCCGGCGCCGTTTCGATGTTCATCGCGATTGCAATTTGTGAGTGTTCTTCTCTGCTCAGATCCTGAAATAATTCAATCGTCCCAATGATGTCAACGAGTCGGGATCCCGGCATAAATGCTCCACCTGCTGTCAAATTCCAGTCAATCCAGCCGAATTAGCGCTCGGCGTCACCTGCAATTTAATATCATTCGACGCGGCCGCTGCATCCCGCCAAAAAAACTTCAGCGCAAACGCCCGGCAGGCGGGGGCTCCGCACAAAAAAAACAGGTGGAAAAAACGGAAGCGCCGCAAGCTGGTATCCTTCCGACGCTTCCAATCTGCGGATTCATCATCCGACTCGAAGGCATGACACAGTCCAGACAAACACTCAGCCGGGTAGTCTTGAAGAGCCTACACGACGGGGGCGTACACTCGGTCGTGAACACCCCCGCCTCCACGTCACTCACTTCATCTCAACAATTCGGGCCGGGCGGCTTTAACATCTGCGTTGCGGCGATGCAGTGTACGACCTGGACGCCTGCCGCCGACTGTACCCGAATCAAAAACTCAAAGCCAAAGATCACGTGCCGGATTCCTGCGGAGAAGGCCGGCTGCGCGCCGCCGGTGAAGTCCCGCATCTGTTTAATATCTGTTTAACGTTCGAGCTTCACCTCGGGCCGGAGCCGCCTGAGCGAGGTTTTGATTCTTCCGGCATTTCCTTTCTCGCTCACTGGCAAACTAGCACTTTTAACAAGCGCAGTTTATGACCTGTGTCAGTATTCATGCTGTTTCTTGTCATGATGCATCAATTTTCTCAGGCGGGCGCTTAAACAGCTTGACATGTCCCGTTGTGGCGCGGGCGGCTCATTTTCAATGGCCGCTTTTAAACCGCTTTTGTTCGTCGGCGGGAGTCGGGTTTTGCGTTGTTAAGTCCGTGTTCAACGCGACAGTATCAGGAGGAACATCGGTGCCGAACGCGTGAACGGCGCGTCATTCCACTTGCAGCCAGAGCGTTTTCAGATAAGCCGGTTCGCTGCGTGTAATCGGGAAGTCGGGCGGCTGCGGCTGGTAGTGCTCGCGCTGAATGTTGCGGCCCGCCGAGTTTACGCCGCCCTGCACCGCATGCACAAAATCCGCCGCGCGCCATTTGGCGGCATTGCTGCTCGCCAACAGCACGCCGCCGGGATTGAGTACCGCCAGCGCCTGTTCAACGAGCTGTCCCATGTCCCGCGCCGCGCGGAAAACGCCGCGTTTGGAGCGCGAAAAAGTCGGCGGATCGAGTATCACGGCATCGAAGCGGCGGCCGCGCCGCCCGAACATGCGCAGCCAGTCAAAGACATCGCCGTAGAGGAATTCGTGCCCTTCCGTCGCCAGGCCGTTCAACGCAAAATTGGCGCGGCCCCAGTCCAGGTATTTGCGCGAAAGGTCGAGCGACACCGTCTGCGCGCCGGCCAGCGCCCCACAGACGGAAAAAGCGCAGGTGTAGGCAAACGCATTCAGCAGAGTCGGCTCCGGGTTTCCGGCCGCAAACAGCTGAAAATCCGGCGCGATGTATCCGCTCAGCACGCGGCGACGGTTGTCGCGCTGATCGCCGAAGATTCCGACCGAATATCCCTCGTCAAAGCGCAGCTCGTAGCGGACGCCGTTTTCACGGACCACCGTCGCAGTGGATTCAGCTGCGCCATGGCGCAGCTGCGGCGAACTGTCGCGTTTTTTGGCTTCACCCGGCTGCAGGCGCAATTCCTTGACGTAGATGGTTTTGACGTCCGTCTCTTGCCGGCTGAGCCGCTGCAGCGCCGCGGCGGTTTCTTCTTCGCCCGCGGCGGACTGAATCACGATGCGGTCGCCGTGCATATCGGCATAGATGCCGGGTGTGCCGTCGGCCGCGCCGTGCAGCAGACGCCAACTGTCCGTCAGGGCGGGCGCTATGACGGCCGCACGGCGATCCGCCGCGCGTGCGTCAAAGTCGGCCGCGGCGTTGAAGGTCAACTCGCGCCCGTCCGCCGGATGGCGAAATTTCAGTGTCTCGGCGTGCAGGTACAACCTGCCTGTCGACCCGCTTGTGTCGCCGTAGAGGTCGTCGCCCAGCACTGCAATACCGGCCGCCGCCGCGTGGATGCGCACCTGATGCGTGCGACCCGTCAGCGGAAAAGCCAGGTACTCGCAGGTCTGTCTCTTTTGTCCGGCAAATTCAAAGCGCGTGGCGGCGGGACGTGATGCGCCGCCCTGCACGCGCAGGGGCGCGTCGACGGTAAATGACGTCTCGGCATGCGGACCTCTGCTGCGCAGGCGATAGGTTTTGGCGACGCCGCGCGAAGCAAATTGTTCCGTGAGCGATTGATTGGCGCGTCGACTCTTGCCGAAAACCAGCACACCCGAAGTCTGTTTGTCGAGGCGGTGAATGATGGCCAGGCCGGCCCAGCGCGGTTGTCGATTGCGCAGCCAGTCGTAGATGCCTTCGCCGGCGTGCGGCGCGGCGGCGTGGGTATTCCAGTCGCACGGTTTATTGACGACCAGAATGTCGTCGTCTTCAAAGAGGACCAGAGAATCGCCCTGGTCGTTGCTGAGGTCGGGCTGGGCGGCGAAGCGCGCGTCTTTCTGCATCCGCCAAATTAGAGAGATCCGCCACGGCGTGCAAACGGCTTTGTTCGCCCGGACGGCGGCATACGCCGCTCGGGTTTGCCCGGTGTTGCCGGGCGTCGTAGCTTTGCGGCGATTACTGGAAAAACCGCTGTGGGCGGTGGAAAATATCGACAGACCAAAGCAGCATGAAAATCAGCATTCTCGACCAATCGCCCGTCACGGCCGCGAGCTCGCCGCGCGAAGCCGTGCAGCAGACGCTTGACCTGGCCGTCGCGGCCGACAAACTTGGCTACCATCGGTTCTGGGTCTCCGAGCATCACAATTCGATGAGTTTTGCCTCCGCCAGTCCGGAAATCATGCTGACGCGCATCGCGGGCATGACCGAGCGCATTCGCGTGGGCAGCGGCGGCGTCCTGCTCGGGCACTACAGCCCGCTCAAGATCGCCGAGCAATTTCGCCTGCTGGAGTGTTTTTACCCCGGTCGCATCGACCTCGGGCTCGGCCGCGCCAGCGGCGCGGACAAACTGGCGACGAGCGCGCTGCACAACGGCGGGGAACTGCGCGACGGCGGATTTGAACGAGTCGCCGAACTGCGCCGTCTGCTGAGCGCCGCGCCGCGGAAGGACAGTAGTTACAACGCCGTGCACGCCTCACCCATGGTGGAATCGCAGCCGGAAATCTGGATACTCGGCACCAGCCCGGCCAGCGCGCAGTACGCCGCTGAAAACGGTCTGCCCTACGCTTTCGGCGCCTTTATCAATCACGAGCACCTCGTTCCGGCGCTGGAGACCTATCACCGGAACTTCCGGCCGTCGGCCGTGCGGCAGAAACCCTATGTCAATCTGGCGGTGTTCGCCGTGGCCTGCGACAGCGAGGAGCGCGCGCGCCAGGTGATCAAAAGCTCCGAGCTGTGGGTGGTCAACAGTTTCCTGCACAAGCAGAATGTGGTCTTCCCCTCGATGGCCGAGGCGGCGGCGCATTCTTACACGCCCAACGAGGAACTCGTCCTGCAGTTCCGTCGCCGGGCCGCCGTTTACGGCTCGGTGGACAAGGTCGCATCCACGCTGCGGAATATGACGGCAAACCTGATGGCGGACGAACTGACAATCATTACGATTACGGAGCAGTTTCAGGATCGCCTGCGCTCCTATGAACTGCTGGCCGAGGCGCTGATTGAACGCGAGGCCGCAAACACCTGAGTTTGTCGTGCAGCGCACAACGAGCTTCCGCGAGGCAGCCAGGTGAAATCGGTGTCCTTTTGGACGCAGTGCGATTATGGTTCCAGTCTGACGATTCTTTCACCCCGCATACAATATGTATGCCGACCCGACGGCACAATACACACATGCTGTATGCAGCCGGGGGATGATACGCGCGCAATGAAAAAGAGTGAACAAACAGAAGCCACAACAGCAAAACTGCGCGCCGTCGGCCGCGCGCTCTTTGCCGAACGCGGATTTGCCGGCGTGCCGGCAGAGGAAATCGTGCGCGCCGCCGGAGTGACACGCGGTGCGCTCTACCACCATTTCAACGGTAAAAACGGTCTGTTTGAAGCGATCACCATCGACGCCCTGAATGAAATCCAGGCGCTGATCATGACTGCCGTACGGCGACACGAAGACGCCTGGGTGGGATTTGTAGCGGGCTGCATGGCTTTTCTCGAAGCAATCAGCCGCCCCGGGTTGCAGCGCATCGTTGTAGTCGAAGCGCCTGCGGTGCTCGGCATTGAGCGCCGGCGCAGCCTGGACGATGCACTCAGCGACTGGTTTCTGCGCGACAGCGTGGAGGAACTTATCGACGAAGGCCTGATGATCAGCCACTCCGCCGGCGCGGTCACCAACCTGCTTACCGGGGCCATGAACGAAGCCGCTCTCTGGATTGCGGGCCAGCCCGACCGCACCCAGGCGCTGATCCAGTCCAAAGACGCGCTGCATTCGATTCTGGCCGGGCTGCGCGACGACGCGTGAAATAGCTCTTGAAGTTGCATCCTGCCAAATCTTGTTTTTGTCCTACGCGAGCGCGAAAGGCCTTGTGTGCTACAGCAATAATGTTAACTTCATAGCCCGTATACACGTACGACCGCCGGCCGGCGAAACGCGCTGCTCACGGATCACATTTCCTGCATTGCACGTGTACCTGTCCCGCACGCATCAAACATTGACCGGCTCCACAACAGCCTGTCCGCACAAGAGTTCAACATGCACCTGCACACATCGACAATCTGTTTCTGCGCGGCTCTGATCCTGGCAATGGCGAGGCCGGCTCCGGCGCAGTCGGAAGCAGAGGAAACCGCCGATTTCACGCATCTGGTCGGGCTCAAATTTTCGGGCCTTTCCGGCGGCGGACTCAGCTACGAAATTCGCTTCGAAGACATTGCGATTGAGGCCTCGGGTTATGTCGATTACTACAAATCGCCCGGCTACCGCCGCGAAGAATTTGTCTTCGGCCTGGAGAACCAGCATGCCTTGCAGCGCAGTGAATCATGGCGCATTTACAGTCTGGCGGCACTTTGGTATTCGAGCACAGCACGCTACACGGACCATTACGTTTCATTCGGAATAATATCCGAAACCGAAACCACCACTCTCCTGGCAGCTTCGATCGGCATCGGCGCGGAGTGGACCCTGTGGGAGGGTATAGCTCTGAACCTGGACGGCGGCATTGTGCATCGAAACACTGTTGACGGGCCCAAAAGTGACCGCGAGTCCAGGTTGACGCTGGGAGGCGGCATATCGTACAGGCTGTAAACGCGCCTCTCGCCCGCTACTATTGCAAACAACTTGCACGCAAAGGCACTGGTTTTCAACAACAGCAGTAATCATGTAATCGGATACATCATGCAAACGTCCAATCGCCTTTTTGCACCGCTTCCGGCTCTTGTGGCGCTTCTTTTGTTTGTCGCCGCACCTGGAGTCCAGGCAGATGCGGAAGAGGTCCACCAGCTCGGCATTCAGGTCTCCGGTATTTCCGGCAGCGGCCTGAATTACCAGTTGCAGTTCGAGCGCTGGGCGTTTGAAACCACCGCGTTTTTCCTGCATCAAAACTTCGAGAAGAATGATCGGCTGGAGTACAGCCTCGGCGTCGAAGCCCAGTACACCGTACAGCACCGCGACGGCATGCGGACCTACTTCGTAGTGGGATTCAGCCGCAGAATCTCCGAATACACTTCCATCGATCCGATTCCGGGCTTCGACGGCGCAATTCAACGCGAGACCGAGGACTACGGTTTCGGCCCGGGGATGGGAATTGAGGTCCTGCTGTTCGAACATCTGGCGATGAGCCTGGATCTCGGCTATGCCTTCAGCAGCAAAGACGACGGACAGTTCGGTGAGACCAGAATCGCGGGTGCGCTGGGCGTCGGCTACCGTTTCTGAATCAAGAACCGACAACTGAGGTACATACAGCCTGTATGTGCGCTGCCGATATACTCAGATCCACCACCGATGAGCCGCAACGGCACAAATATTCGGACCCGCTTTTGTGCACAATGATATTGCTGTATTTTGACTTCGCTTCCAACAATTGAACGGATCTGTTGCCGCAGGGCGCGGAGGAGTTCCACATGCAATCACTTCCCATGACAGTTTTGCTGGCGACAATGCTTGGCGCGACACTGCCCGGCCCGTGTATGAGCCAAACCGGATCGGAAGATCCGACGGGAGTCTCACATCAGATTGGCCTGAAGCTCTCCGATCTGTCGGGCGGCGGCCTGTGCTACCAGGTGCAATTTGACCTTGTGGCGTTTGAGGTTTCGGGTTATGTGGATTACAATGCTTCGCCCAACTACAGCGAAGAACAATACATTCTTGGCTTCGAGGGCCAGATTGCATTTGAGCGCCGCGAAACCTGGCGCATCTACGGCCTGGCGGCAGTCTGGAATTTGTACAGGCAGGAAGTCGTCGACTTCAGCTTACCCAATCCGTCTATGATTGTCCGGCAGATAACAACGACGGAACGATTTGAGACTTCGCTCGGAATCGGCGCTGAATGGCTGATCTGGGACAACCTGGCGCTGGACATTGACGCGGGATTCTCCTTTGCCAATGAACAGGCCGGCCGCCTCAAAGAGCTGTCGCCGTCGATGGGCGCCGGCGTTTCGTTTCGCCTGTAAACGGCAGCTGATTGGTACTGTACTTTCAACTGCCCGGCTGAAAGTCCGACACGGATCACAAACTGAATGCCGGCTGAAGTCCGGGAGATAAGCGCTATGCTGAAAACAGGTCTGTCCGCATTGAAACTCACTTCGACTTTGATGTTTTGCCTCCTGTCGACAACCCTTGCCGTCCGCGCGCAGACGGACGTCAGCCACCAGATAGGCTTGCAGTTTTCCGGTATTTCCGGCCACGGTCTGAACTACCAGTTGCAGGTCGATCGCTTTGGCTTTGAAACCAGCGGGTACATTTTCCTGGAACAGGAAGACCGGGACGACCGCCTCGAATTCAACGTCGGCGCGGAGTTGCAGTACAGCCTGATGCAACGCGACAACATCCGGACGTACGGCCTTTTTGGCGTCAACTACCACTCCGTCGACGAAACTGACGTCATTGTGTCGCCCGGCAATGAGGATTCGTTTGAGTACCGCCGCGAAGATTTTACCACCGGTATCGGCATGGGCTGCGAGGTCGTGTTTTTTGATCATCTGGCGCTCAACCTGGACCTGGGCTACGGCTACACCAACTCGGACGGCGGCGCATACAAAGAAACACAGGCCAAGGGAGCTGTGAGCATCGGCTATCGATTCTGACGCAAAAACAGATCGGAAAAGGCATACACCTTGCATGTAATCCGCTATTTGACCCGAACGCGGTCGCGCTTCGACCAGCCGCGGCACAAGACGGTGCGCGGCTGCGGGCAGCCCATGCGACTGAGAAGCACTTGCTGGCCGACACCCGGCTACGGCCGCAATTGAACGACTTGCGGCGCAGACGCAGCGGCCTGAAACCTGAACCTGCGGGACTAACAAGACGGCCTTGAAAGACCAGCCGGGAAAACAACATGCAGAATGTATGTTTGTTCGACTTGAATTTGAAGCCCGGCGCAGGCGGTCAGAAAAGAAGAGCCGGAATTTTCCGTGGAAAGCGCCGCAAAACCCGATCAGAAGCGAAATCTTGTGCCGTGGAGCAGCAATTCAGAAGACATACAGTGTGCATGTAAACAAACAATACGGAGCAGGTGTGTTTCCAAAAAGCGGTGCGGGCCGCGCTTAAGAACAATTGGCGCGAAACTGAACCGGTCGCCAACATTTGACTTGTTATATTGTAGTTTCGGCATTCACGGTCGTGGCATACGACTCCGCTGGCTCTTCGTGACTGTGCCGACGAAGCACCCATAGAACCAAGATTTGATTTCCATTCCATTCACTTTTCAGGACTGCATAATGCGTCAACGTACTCTGTTCCCGGCTGTTTTAGCGTTGCTGCTGATGCTGGCAGCACTTCCGCAGAATATTCAATCCCAGAGCCATGAAAATCGGCTGTCGTTCGGCGTCAACGGTGGCGGAGTCAAGTATTTTGGAGAATTCACGGACAACCAGTTCTGGCTGAGCGGCGACATGTTCCTGCGCTACAATGTGATTCCGCACATCTCGGTGCACGCCTCTGTGGGCCTGACGCAACTGCGCTTCAAGAATACTTCATCCGTGATTGACCGCTACCCGGACTACTTTGGTCCGGACGCGGAGGTGGGCGACAACTACCTGAATTCCAACACAAAGATCCAGGAAAAAGGCGCAACGCGCATGCTGATTTATGAAGGCCTGGCGTCGTTCAACCTGTTCCCGAACGAAAAGTTCGTGCCCTACATTTTCTCCGGGGTGAGTTTTGTCGACTTCAACCCGGCCAACATTTTTGCCAACGAAGCGCTGCCGAACAACTCAAACGGCGTCTACGACAAACAGCAATTGATGATCCCGCTGGGGATTGGTTTTGAGGGATACATCACTGACGACCTGGTGATCAACGGGCGCGGAACGTACCGACTGACCAATACGGACTTCCTGGACGACCTGGCGGAAGCCGGCTCGGGCGACGACAAGTTTCTGACCTTTGGCGTCGGTTTCTCCTACTACATCTTCGGCGAGTCGGACAACGACAAGGACGGCCTGACAAATTCCTACGAGATTGAAATCGGCACGGACCCGGAAAACCCGGACACGGACGGCGACGGGCTGACGGACGGCGACGAGGTGCGCAGGCACAGCACCAATCCGAAAGACCCGGACACGGACGACGACAACCTGACCGACTACGCCGAAGTCGTCGACCACGGTACGGACCCGAACCTGGCCGATACGGACAGCGATAAACTGAATGACGGCGAAGAAATTTCGCGCAAAACACAGCCGAAAAACCCGGACAGCGACGGCGACGGACTCGTCGACGGCGACGAAGTGCTGACGCACAACACGGATCCGCTGTCGCCGGACACCGACGGCGACGGACTCGTCGACGGCGACGAAGTGCGCAAACACAAGACCGATCCGACGGCGCTGGACTCCGATGCCGACGGCCTGAACGACGGCCTGGAAATCAACACCTACAAGTCTAATCCGGCCCAGGCCGATACGGACGCGGACGGCCTGAACGACGGCCTGGAAGTGAACCAGTACAAAACCGACGTCAACAAACCCGATACGGACGGCGATAAACTCTCCGACGGCGAGGAAGTCAACCAGTACAAAACCGACCCGCTCAAAGTGGACAGCGACGGCGACCAGCTGAAGGACGGCGAGGAAATCAACACCTACAAGTCCAACCCGCTCAAATCCGACAGCGACAGCGACGGCCTGAACGACGGCGACGAAGTGCGCCTGTACAAAACCGACCCGATCAAAGCCGACAGCGACGGCGACGAACTGAAGGACGGCGAGGAGGTCAACAAGTACAAAACCGATCCGAACAACGTCGACAGCGACAACGACAAACTGCGCGACGGCGCGGAAGTCCTCTCGCACAAAACCGATCCGGCCAACCCGGACACGGACGGCGACACGCTGATGGACGGCGACGAGGTCTCCGAGCGCTGGAACACCGACCCGCTCAAACCCGACACGGACGACGACGGCATCATCGATCCGGAGGACAAATGTCCGCTGGTAGCCGGCAAGCCGAGCACGGAAGAGCCTGAAAAACACGGCTGTCCGCAGGCGCCGAAAGTCGGCACGAAGGTCGACTTCCCCGACATCCTGTTCATCGTCAACACGGACAACTTCAACTTCGACGCACCGCAGACGGCGGCCAATCTGGCCAAGCTGCTGCAGTACATGAACCAGTGCGAGGGCCTGGAGGTGATGGTCGAGGGCCACGCTTCGTCCGAGGGCAACAAAAAGCGCAATCAGGAACTGTCGGAGATGCGCTCGAAGAAAGTCCGCGAATGGCTGATCGAACAGGGCGTCTCACCCGCCAAGATCGTGGGCAACATCGGCTACGGCTCTTCGCGTCCGAAGGTGGATGAACCGACGCCGGAGGAAGCCAGGAAGATGAAGGCAGAGGAAGTTGAGGCGATCCGCAAGCAGAATCGTCGCATCACGATCGAGATTGTCAAGACCTGCGACGGCTAGGATATCGACTCCTGATCCAGGCATCCACTCAGGGCAGTGGCCGGCGCATGCCGGTCACTGCTTTTTTGGTTTGGGGGGGGGGCCACAACTCGCACAAACACGCTCAGAATTCAAATTCGAAGCCGGCCAGAGGAATCAGTCCGAACTGGTATTCGGCTTTCAGTCCCTCTGACGCGCCGCCCCAATAGTACTCCATCACATTCTCGCGATTGTAGACATTCCACACGCTGATGTACATGGTCAGGTTGCTGCTCTCAAAGAAAAAGCGGTGGTCGGCGCGCAGGTTGAGCGACTGGTAGTCGGGCAGGTAGTCGTCGTTCAGGCGGTCGCGGTCGCGCACGCCGCGGCCCTCTTCAATCGATGCCGGAACGTCAAAGGGCGTGTAAGCCCGCCCGCCCGAAAGATTGAAGCGCACGCTGAACTCCCAGCTGCGCCCCAGTTTGTAGCCGCCGATCACGCTCAGCGCGTAGCGGTTGTCGAACAGGCGATTGTGTTCAACGCCGTTCAGATCTTCGTAGCGACTGCGGAAATACGTGGCGCTGATCAGGCCGTGGAAGTTTTCCGCCAGCTTTTTCTGCAGCATGAATTCGATGCCGCGCGACCAGGACGCACCCATGTCGTTGATATCGCCGATCGGATCGTCAAAGGGAAAACTGCGGTCCACCAGGAAGAGGTAGGGCGCGGTGCGCGCCATCGGGAAGTTGCTGTAATCCTTCTTGTACACCTCCACGCTCATGCGCGTATCGCTCGTCAGGTCGTATTCCACGCCCGCAATCAGGTGCACGGCCTGCGGGTGTTTCAGCTCGTGCAGCACGTCGAACTGCGCCAGCGAATAGAGCGGCAGTGTCTGGCGGTAAAGTCCCGCCGCCGCCTTCAGCCGCAGTACCGGGCTGATGGAGATGTTCATCGATCCGCGCGGTGAGATCAGCGTTTCGTCGCGCAGCGAGTAGTGGTCCGCACGCACGCCGGCGGTCAGGTCCAGCCAGTGGAGCGGCGTCCATGTGTAGCTCAGGAATGCGCCGAAGCGTTCGGAGTCAAGCGTGTGGACGCCGCGCGAAATGTCACCGCCGGTATTCGGAATTTCAACGTGCTGCGTGTATTCCACGTCGTCGATCTGCGCTTCAAATCCGACTTCAAATTTGTGCTGGTCCCCCAGCGCCAGGTAGGAATTGCTGCGCAGCACCTTGCTCGATTCATCGACGATTTCCAGGTGGTAGGGCTGGGCCGCATCGACGGCCTGATCCAGGTCGGTCACTTCCGAAAAGGAGTAAGAAACGGAGGTGAGCGTGTAGCCGTTTTCGCCCCACAGCCAGCGCCAGGTCAGGCCCGTTGTGTTCTGATGCGCCTTTTCCTCCCACCAGGAGCCATAACCTTCCTCGATGGATTCCTCGCGCGAACGCGTCACCAGATTATCGCCGTAAATATTGAGCAGGTAGAGCGAGTGGTGGTCGTTCAGGTCGTAGCTGAACTTGGCGTGCACGTCGCCGAATGTGGGCGCTTCCTCGGTGCCGATCGCATCGGCGATCAGGTCGATATAACTGCGTTTGGTCGAGATCAGCCAGGAGCCTTTGCCGCCGGGCCACGGCCCTTCCGCCGTGCCGCCGAAACCGGCGATGTTCAGGTCAAGCTGCCCGTCGAACTCCTCGCGGTTGCCCTCGCGGAAACGCACGTCGGTAATGGCCGAGAGGCGGTTGCCGAAGGCGGCCGAAAACCCGCCGGCGGAGAAGGACAGGTCGCGGATGAAGTCGACATTCAGAATGCTGATGCCGCCGCCCGAGGTTCCCGCATCGGGAAAGTGATTGATGTTCGGGATGTAGATGTTGTCGATGTAAAAACCGTTTTCGTACGAGAGTCCGCCGCGCACGAGCAGGTTGTTTTCTTCATCGCTTTTCTGGATGACGGAGGGCAGGGCCGAGACGATGCGGCTGACGTCCCCGGCGGTGCCGGGCATGCGCCTGATCTCCTCCGCATTGAACTGCGCCGCGCTGATAGCCATCTGAGAATTTTCACGGAAAAAACCGGATTCCACCGTGACGCCTTCGGTCTCAAAGGCCTGGCCGGACATTGCCGCATCGACGCGTGTGATGCGCCCCGGCCGCACGATCACGTCGGTCTGTTTGAAGCCGCTGTAGCCGATCATGGAAAAGGCCAGTACGTAACTGCCCGGAGCCAGGCTGTCGATGGAAAAACTGCCGTCGCCGCGGCTGGAAGCGCCGCGTTTGGTGTTGACTACCTGAACGGTGACGCCGGCCAGCGGCCGTTGTGAATCTTTGTCCACCACCGTGCCTTTAATGCTGCCCGTCTGTGCGTGCAGCGGATTCCAGGCACAGAGACAAACAAGAGAAATCATCAGGAGAAGTACAGTACGTCGTTGCATCGTATTAAACTTTGTTAAATCGGAAAGAGGATTGTCGAGCGTTTTGAGTAGAGGATGATACAAAGCGCAAACAAAGGTTGCGGGAGACGCAAAGTGCGTTTGAGGATTTTACATGAGCAAATCCGTTCGGAGAAAGTTACATGTGTTTGAAGAGGAATAGAGTGCCGTTGGGCCATTGCGGCGGTATCGGACACGTTAATCTGTGTCAATAGTTTGCAATATCTTATATTTTGCGTTTCAAAGGTGGGCATAAAGAACTGAAGATCGACCAGATGGCGAGCCAGCAAGCACATATCAATCCGGAAGTCCTTGTCTGGGCGCGTCAACGCGCCGGATTGAGTATTGATGATCTGGCATTGAAGATGAGCCAGAAGATTGAAAAGTTGCAGGATTGGGAGACTGGTGGGAAACTGCCGACTTTGATTCAGGCACAGAGTCTGGCTGATCATTTGCACGTTCCGCTCGCATATTTCTTTTTACCGAATAAACCTGTGCAGGAATTACCCCTGCCGGATTTTCGTCGCGTCGGCGGCCACACAGTTGAAAGGTATTCGACGGAGTTGTACGATCTCCTAATCGACGTTTTGTATAAACAGGAATGGTATCGCGACTATCTGATAAATGAGGGTGCAGAACCGCTGGAGTTTGTTGGTCGGTTTAGTGCGGAAGGTGATGTATTCAAAATTGCCGACGATATGCGTTCCGTGCTTAATCTGAAATCTCAGGATCGTTCCTCTGTAAGTGATGAAGCGGCATATCTGAGATTGTTAACAGAAAAAGCCGAAGCGGTCGGCGTGGTTGTTTTACGCAACGGAATAGTTGGGCACAATACCAAGCGACCATTGGATGTAAACGAGTTTCGTGGTTTTGCGGTAGTAGATGACTATGCACCTTTGGTATTCGTTAACGGCAAGGATTCCGACAGTGCAAAAATCTTCACCTTAATGCACGAATTGGCGCATATCTGGATAGGGCAAAGTGGGATTTCCAATTATCAGTATAGTCAGAATACTTTCTCTGGTCCCATGGGAACTGAGGCATTGTGCAGCTTGATCGCTGCTGAATTGTTAATGCCGCAAAATGAATTTCTCGAATTGTCATCAACGTACAAATATGTTGACGACCTGGTAACGGAGGCTGCAAGGTCATTTCACACTAGTTTGAGCAACGTTAAGCTCCGCAGACTTCAACTTAAGTTAGTCAGAGGAATCGAATACTCACCTGCAGTTCATCAAGTTGACGTTGCCGATAGCGTCAAAGTTCGGTCAACCAAGCCCTTCGTGGGCGGAAATTTTTACAGAATGTTATGCATTCGCAATGGAGGGCCGTTGACGATGGCGGTTCTCAATTCAGCAATGAATGGTGATCTACTGTTCCGAGACGCGGCAAACCTTCTAAGCCTGAAAAGCACCAAGACAATTGTGAAATTCTCCAGGTTCGCGATGCCAGTGGAACAAATCACTTAAACACTAGCTCTGCACAATATTGCCTTGACTCAAGTTGTTTTGTCGAAGCATATCGTCGATACTATGCATTTGATTTGACCCCTGGTTTCTGGGCTTGGTTGTCGGAACAGCTTGTAAGTGGAAGGGTGGTTTCATCGTGGAGTGTGTGGCAAGAGTTGTTGACTGAAGATGATGAGTTGGCTTTGTGGTTGAGGGGGATTGGAGTTGAATGTTTTCTTCATGCGGACGAATATGTTCAAAAGACTGTCGGACAAATTACAAGGTATGTTGTTGGCAATCAAAAATACAAACAAGCTCACAAGAACAGTTTTCTTTCAAATGCCGATCCGTGGCTAATTGCGCCGGCAATGAACAGGAGTTTAACCGTCGTCACTTTCGAAAAAAGAGTTGGGCCAAATTCCACCAAAGTCAAAATCCCCAACATCTGTGAACAGTTTAACGTCGACTACTGCGACCTCTTCCACATGATGCGCCAACTCGGCGCAAGGCTCTGAACCACAAACCTGTTTAAAACCCGAGCGCCCGCTCCGTGTCCTCTCTCACGCAGCGGGCGCCGGCGGATGTTTAACATCCCTCGACTCTTGTTTAACCAACCCTAGAACTCAAATTCCATCCCGAGTACGGGCAGCGTCGACCACTGAAGTTCAGTATCGATGTCGCCCTCTTCTTTGTCCCACCGATAAAACGCGACATTCTCCTGGTTGTAGACATTCCAGACGTCCAGGTAAACAATCAGACTGGATCCCGCAAAGTTGAAGCGGCGGTCTACGCGCACGTTGAGGTTGTGGTAAACCGGCATGCGCTCGCCCATCGGACGCGAGGCGTCATAGACCTGAAATCCAACCGCGTTGGAAGCCGCCAGGTCGATCGGCGTGTAAGGCCGCCCGCCGGCGATCGTCCAGCGCGCCGAAAATTCCCAGAGATTGTTCGGTTTAAAACCGCCGATGATGCTGGCCATGTATTGATTGTCGTAGCTGCGATTGCGCCACACGCCCGTCAGGTCTTTGTACTCGCTGCGGAACCACGAGCCGCTGATGATGCCGTAGAAGTCCTCCGCCAGTTTTTTCTGGATCATCAACTCCGTGCCCCAGGAACGCGCCTCCCCGCCGCCGACAAAACCGGCCGAGTTGTCGATGCTGTTTTCGAGCCCGATGGCGTCGACCGGAAAGTGAACGGGATCGTTGGGGTCCAGCGGCATGTCCGTGTAAGTTTTGTAGTAGCCTTCAATGCTCAGTTTGGTGTCGCTCGTCAACATGTAATCAGCGCCCAGCACGGCGTGGTCGGCGCGCGGCGTGGCCAGGCCCTTGCTGAGCGTGGACTGCGCCAGCATGCTCATCGGCAGCGTCTGGTAGTACTGGCCCCAGGCGGCGTTGATTGTTAACCGCTGCGTGGCCAGCCAGGAAGCCGAAACGCGCGGTGCGATGTTAAGCTCTTCGTTCCAGTCGTAGTAGTCCGCGCGCAGTCCGCCCGTCAGCTCCAGCTGCGGCAGAATCGACCAGGTCCAGGAGGCAAACCCGCCGCCGCGGAAGTTGTCCGCATTCTGCGCGACCGCAAAAGCCGGAATCGGCTCGCTGGTGGTCGGGTTGACCGTCGCGCCGAACTCAAACAGATAATCGCCCGTCGTCATGGACGCGTCCGCGCCGAACTCCAGGCGGTGTGCATCCGTGAACTCGTAGTAGTTTGTGTTGCGGAAGTTAAACAGGTTCTCCCGCACGTCCGTGCGCAGCTGCAGAATGTCGTCCTTGACATTCGACCAGTTTTCATCTCTGTCGATCAGCGAATACGAGAGCGAGGTTTTGGAATAACCAGGGCCGTCCCACAGGCGTCGCCATGTTAGTCCCACCGTGTTCTGTTTGGAGTTCGACTGGCCGTATTCGCGGTCCTCGTTGTCGATGGCATCGTCCTTGTCCATGATAAAGTCATCTTCGCCGTAGACCTCCAGAATTGTCAGGCGATTCTTCTGATCCAGATCGATAACGCCCTTGCCCTGTACGTTGGCGAAACGCGGTGCGATGCCCGTGCCCAGCCCGTTGACCAGCAGGTCGAGAAAACTGCGTTTGGCCGAGACCATGAACGATCCGTCGACGCCGGGCAGCGGTCCTTCGATTCCGCCGCCGAAACCCGTCGCGTTGATGTCCAGTTGCGCGTCGTAGGAATCGCGGTTGCCCTCGCGGAACTCAATACCTACCACTGAGGAGAGGCGGTCGGCGTACTGGGCGTTGAAACCGCCGGCGCGAAGAGAAATGTCGTCGACGAAGTCCATGTTCAGCAGGCTGATTGCGCCGCTGGCGTTGCCCAGGCTCGGAAAGTGATTGATGTTCGGCACGGGGATGTGGTCGATGTAGTAAGCATTTTCGGCCGGGCTGCCGCCGCGTACCGCCAGGCCCGCCTCGCGGTTGTCCGTCTGCGCCACGCTCGGCAGGGTCGTCAGCACGCGGCCCACGTCGCCGCCGGTGCCGGGTGCGCGGCGCGCCTCTTCGGCGTTGAAGGACGTGCGGCTGATTCGTTCGCCGCTGACGCCGCTGAACGCTCCCGCGCTGACTTCGACGCCTTCGGACTCGATGACTGTTTCCGTCAGGCCGATCTCCACGCTGGTCGTGCGTGCCGGGCGGATAATGACGTCTGTTTTGACGAAGGGCGCATAGCCGAGCATCGTGATTTTGAGCGTGTAAGCGCCCGGCTCCAGATCGCCGATGCTGAACTCGCCGGCGGCATTGCTGATGGTGCCGCGTTTGCTGCCTTCAATCGCAATCGTCGCGCCCGGCAGATACTGCTGCGTCTGCGCGTTGACAACCGTACCTTTAATGCTGCCCGGCTCGGACTGCGCCGCCAGTGGCTGAAAACTGACGAGGCTTAACAGGACCGCCGTCAGGACGGCCATGCTGGTCGAGAGGATCGTTTGCATTTTTTGCTCCGGATAAAGTGACGTGTGTAAAAAGTCGGCGAACAACGTTCTGTTCGGATGCAAATTCAGGCCCGGAGCGCGCCCGCGACGAATCGGAAAAGACGGGCGGCAGAAAAAACCGACGAACGGTCGCACAGCGCGGACGAACGGTTTGCCCCTCCGGCAAAGCGCTTGACCGCCGCCCCCGCAAATGCTAAGTTTGGGCATGGAAAAAACGACACGGCGCGGCAAGCGCATGCGGTGGAACTCTCACTGGCGACGCGGCCGTCGCCTCGGTGCGCATCACGGCGGTTTTGCGCTGCACCACACGCGGGCGGGCAGCTTTGTTGCCCTGATCGTCATTATCGCGGTATGCTCGGTGATCGGCACGATCTGGGCCAGTCTGGCTTTTTGCCCGGACGAGTTTTTTGCGTGGATCGCCGCGCCGAATCTTGACTATACCGTTGAAGGCGTCCCCAAATCCTTCCTCTTTTGCGTCGCTTACTGTAGCTTTGTCATCATTCTGCAGTTGATGTCCGGCAGTTGGCTGCTGCGTCGCATGCGCGCGCGTTCGTCCAAAACCGCCGGCATCTTTGTCGTGGTGCAGTTGATAGCGGCGTTTATCGCGCTGACGGCGGCCATGCAGGTCGAGATGTTCTTGCTGGAGCGTGAATTCGACATCTACAAAGCTTCAGTCATCTGGATGATCACTTTCATGTTCAGCCTGCTGTTCAGCAGTTACATGTACATGGTGCGTGTTAACCACGAGCTGGGCCAGGCGCGCCAGACGGCGCTGCACTCGGAACTCAGGGCGCTGCGTGCGCAGATCAACCCGCACTTTTTGTTTAACGCGCTTAACTCGATCGCCTCGTTGATTCGTCTGCGGCCCAACGAAGCCGAAGAAGTGACGGAACAACTGGCGGATCTTTTCCGCTACAGTCTGCGCGCCTCCGACCGTTCGGTTGTGAGCCTGGCGGACGAACTCTACGCGGTGGAGCTCTATCTGCAAATTGAGGAATCGCGTTTTCGCGACAGACTTAGTGTTGAGTGGGCGATTCCCGAAGACATCAAACGCGCGTCGATTCCCAGCCTGAGTTTGCAGCCACTCGTTGAAAACTCGGTTAAACACGGCCTTAACAAAACGGAGGACGCCTGCACGATAGCCGTCAGCGCCAACCGCATCGGCGATATGGTCAGCATCGTTGTGGCGGACACCGGGCCGGGCTTCAGCACAACGGAACGCGAACAGGTATTTGCCAAGGGCACGGGGCTGGCCAATGTGTTCCGCCGTTTGCAACTGGAATTCGGGCCGCAGGCCGATCTCGTCATTCAACAACATCACGTTGAAGTGCTGATCCCCTACGTGGAACTCAGTGGTCGCAGCTCCGTCAGGCCCCCGGACAGTTCGGATAAACACGTGCCGATTAACAAAACGGCGGCCGGGGCCGGGCAAAACATGGCTTAAACAGGCAAGCGCCCGCAGGGGGCGAAGCAATCAGGAGAGCCGATGTTGAAATGTGTGATTGTCGACGATGAAGCGCTGGCGCGCGAGCGGCTGAAGATGCTGTTAACGGAAATCGGCGGCGTGGAGATTGCGGGTGAGGCCGGCGGCGGCAAAGAAGCGGTGCCGCTGATTCACGCGCAGCAGCCCGACGTGGTGTTCCTGGATATTCAGATGCCCGTGCTGGACGGTTTTGACGTGGTGGACCTGCTGGCCGAACCGCGTCCGACGATTGTTTTTGTCACCGCCTACGACGACTACGCCATCCGCGCTTTTGAGGTGCACGCGATTGACTACATCACAAAACCCGTGCGCATCGAGCGCCTGCGTAGTTGTATTGCAAGACTGAACAGTATTCACGAAACGGCCGAGCAGGCCAAAAAGATCAGCGCGCTCCAGGCTGATCGGGCTTCCAAACCGCTGCAACGGCTCAGCATTCACGTTGGGCGGCGTCTGCGCGTGCTGAACCTGGAGGAAATTCGAAGAATTGAATCGCGTGAAAAACTCGTCTTTGTGCACATTGCCGAGGGCGCGTATCCGACGGATTTCACGCTGGACGTGCTGGAGCAGCGTCTGGACGGCGCGCAGTTTATCCGCCTGCACCGTTCGCACATTGTTAACTCCAGCCACATCCGCGAGCTGCACGTGAGTGAAACGGGTAAACATCTGGCCATTTTGCAGGACGGTGTTAAACTGCCGATAGCGCGCCGCCGCATGCGCGAGGTGATGGAGTATTTTGAGGGCGGGTAGAGAATGCCCTCTACCTTGCTGGTCTATGGTTCGCTTTCTTATCTTTTTGCAGGTAGTCTGGATGACTTCTGTCGGTATTTGAGCCAACCAAGAGAATTGGCTGGAAAGTGACGAATCACGAAGTGTCTT
Source organism: bacterium (assembly GCA_030430495.1). GTDB lineage: Bacteria > Bacteroidota > Ignavibacteria > Kapaibacteriales > UBA7675 > JAUIKM01. The sequence continues at coordinate 32,497 of JAUIKM010000032.1, forward strand.
ACAGTACAGATTACTGCGAGAATTTTTACAAGGACATACACCATATTTTTGTTTCTGAGTAATATAGTTGCTACTTTCTCAGGAGGTACAATGAAGTACTCGGATAGTCTGCAAAAAGTGATGCCGGAACGACACTGCCAACAGATCTGCATCGCACCAACGGATACTGGAACTACGGTAACGGTAAGGAAGAAAACACAGCCCACAGACTGCACTGAGATACTTCAATCTAATCAACTTTGCTGAAGGAATCCTCTTGATTCTTTTAGGATGTTCACTCATCCTCGTGTCCTGGTTACTCCCCCCCCCCAAGTAACGCAGGCAGTTGAAGGTATACTCAGATTATTAACAACATGCAAAACGTATGCGATAATTCTGTTGTCGCTCGTTAACCAGTACCCGCTATCGGCCGGATTGACTCTGGTCGAACGGAATCTGGTTGCCCGAACCTGTGTGTGTCTGTTTAACCAGCTAACTGACTAACATCAAATAGGACTCAACAATGCAACCATTGCGTTTAACTGCGAAGGTACTCTTCGCGGTAGTTACAACTATGCTCTTTGGCATCCTGACCGTCAGCAAGGCACAAGCCGAGTTGCACGTGATCCATGGCGAGTTTTTTCATTTTGGAACTGTTGGACCAGAAATCGTAGAGCGGAAAATTGAGTTGGTTAATGTAGGGACACTGCCTGTGGATGTGGCTGAGGTCAAAAGTTCGTGCAGCTGCACTTTGGCTCCCATTGACCGCGAACACCTCCAACCTGGGGATACCGCCACGCTAAACGTCCAGCTTGATTTGCGGCGAAAAACCGGAGAGGTTGAGCAGCGCGTGACCGTTACAAGCACAAATGGAGAAGAAGTTGTAGTCACTTTGGCGGCGGAGGTCGTTCGTGCGCTCATCGTTGAGCCGCTGAGTTTTCCAACTCTGTTTGGCATTCCAGCGTTTAGTGAAGTCTCGACGGTTGTGACACTTTACAACCAGCACACGACGAATATAACACTCTACCCACCTCATTCAACATTCGAGGGCGACGTTAACATAGCGTTTAACATTGAAAAGGCGGTTGTTGTAAAGCCCGGAGAAGCATTTGACTTAACTGTTTACCTCATGCCAGTTGAGGCAGGCATTAAGACTGGCATGGTCAAAATTCCCACTTCAAGTGAAATCAACCCAATGTTGTCGGTGATGTTGACATATGGCGCTACAATGCCGAAGAATAGCACTACCGAAGATGTTGGTATAAATAACATCTCATCAGGAGAGAAGTAGTATGTTTAGAACTTTTGCAGCGTTTATCCTGCTGGTAGCAGCCACGGGGTTCTCGCTCCATGCACAAACTGCCGATCCAGGCTGTCCACCGCCCGGAGAGGGATGCACCGGTCCATCGACGATTGAGACCGAAACGATCGTCATGGAGTCTCCATATTGTGAGTTTACGGCACAATACCGTCGCACTGAGTGCAACGATGGCTCGTATCAGCTTGAGTTGCTGAGTATAACACCCGGCGAAGGTTGTGACGGTTATACGGAGCTTAACTATCAGGGATATTCACTATCGGCATTTGTTGAAGTTGCGCAGCTGGGTATAATTCAAAGCCTGGTTCAATCTGGTGAAGCATGGCAGAATTTGTCTTCCTGCGATCAAAGCACTTCAACGGTTGTCCAGTTCTATTCAGCTAATTGCTGGGTATGGCAAAAGTGTACATATGAGATCACCGGCGCTACTCCGGTATGCGACACAGACCCGCAACCGACCGTTCCCCCAAGTGAACAGATTGACATATGGACCTGGCATAATTGCGGTCGAACTTGCTGTAAACGCACATACGAAGTTTGTGTTAACGCTGATATTTCGAGCTTTGGCAGGGGAGTTGAAATTCGCAATATGACACGCGAAAAAATTGGCACTTGTTCAGATGCCAACAAATTTCAAAAACCCTGCCAGGATGGGTGCTGACCCAGGTAGTTTGCATTCACCAATCATTAACCAAGGATACAAAAATGAAATACTCAATATTGCTGTGTATCTGCATTCTGTGTTTGACTCACTCAGCGGGAGTTGAATTGAGCGCGGCAGATCCGGCAGCTCCCGTCGAGCTTAAGCCGATGGAATTCATACATGAAGATGGTTCATCATATATGTCGTTTGATGGCGGGCGAACCTGGTCGGTACTTGATCTGTCCGACAATGTTAACCCCTGGCCGATTGCAAGCCCTGCGCCGGTATCCGCACCAATTCGGAAACATCTGGATGACGGATCGGTAGTTGCGTCTTTTAATCGCGGCCTGACCTGGCATGTTGTTACGGAGAATGAGCAGGTCAGCCCGGCAGCAGCACTTATTTCAGTAGTTGAAACTGACAATTCCGGTGTGACGGTGCGACCGAACCCTGCATCAAGCAGAATATCAATCGCCTACAGAATTGACAACAAAAGCACGGTAGTCATCCTGATCCGTGACATGTATGGAAGAATAGTCAAACAAATTGAAAAACCAGGTATGCGACCGGGCCGGCAATACGAAAGTGTGGCGGTAACGGATTTGCGTGCCGGTGTCTACAACGTTCACATACAGACCGACGGCCGGGTTCAAATGGCTCAATTCGTTGTAGCTCGTTGATTGTTGTCACAAGTACCCGTCTTGAACACACACTTGAGAATTTAATATTAAGGGAATTATACCAATGAAATACATAGGAAAAATGTTTGTTGTCCTTGTTTGCTGTGCAACCTGGGCAACTCTACCGCTTTACAGTCAGTTGCCCGACCCTGGGTGCCCCCCGGCCAGTGAGGAGTGCGACGGTCCATTAATAGACGTCTATCATTGGATGATAACAATCAATCCGCGTTGTACGTTGGAAGTTAATTATTCCTACCGCGTTTGTAGTGATGGTTCGTTTCAATTTTATATCCGGGATATTCTGGCGGTTAACAACTGTGAAGGCATGACCTCTCTTGAGGTGGATGGTCTGTCATTGTCCACTCTCATTGAATATGTGCAACTGAATATTATGCAGCGCAATCTTGAGGATGCGAGTGATCCCTGGGATGCGCCCAACTGCGAGACAGATCCTGGTCAAACTTCTACGATTGTCCAGTTTTATTCTGCCAATTGCTGGGTATGGCAAAAATGTACCTGGGAAATCGAAGCCACTCCACCTGTCTGTGACACTGATCCACAGCCCGACTTCCCTCCTCCAGGTGGTTTGAGTGTTGACAAATGGTCATGGCACGATTGTGGCCGAACTTGTTGCAAACGCACTTACGAGGTCTGTGTTCGCTCAGGAGAGGTTCAATTTGATGATGTCATGGTTGTAAAGAGCATGACACGCGAGAAAATCGGTGACTGCTCCGATCAAAACAGCTTTCAAAAACCTTGTCAGGACGGCTGTTGAAATCAATGGTATAACGGAATTATCTGTCGACTCCTTTGCCGGTCGGATCTCGCTTTGTGTATTTCCGGCCGGCTGAATTGCATTAAAAGATTTTACTATATTATCGCGCAACCAAATTTGTGTATCGTGTTTTAAGTATTGCACCGGATGAATGGCATTGCAAGAAGTTTCACTGGAGTACTAAAAGACATGCAAAGTACATTGCGACTCTGTCTATCCATAATAGTTGTTTTTCACTTTAGTCAGGCGAGCTCGGCTGCGCAGAGCGTCAACTGGATTGAACACAACAATTTCGATACCCCGACAACATTTGCCCTGAAGGGGACGGACCTGTGGGTTCTGACTTCAGGTGGACTGGTGCAATATGACATTAACAGCGCCGAATCCAGGACGTTTAGTGCCAGCAGTCTTCACGGACGCCCGCACCAGCCGCTGGTTGTCGGTGCGGATGGGAATCTTTGGATGGCCGCTGCGGAAGGGCAAGTATTGATGTTTGATGGCACAGAATGGCATGCCCATCAGTTGTCGATCCCAAATAGTCAGGCAAGAGGCGCCATTCAGGCGATTGCCGTTGGCAATAATGGATTGGTCTGGGCCAGTATGAGTGGTTTCGACGAAAACCTGGGGCGCACAGTCTCGCATCTGTTTCAATATAATGGTACTGAATGGACTTTTTTGAGCGACGATCCAGGCTGGCAGGCAATCGCGGGTTTGGAAGAGCTGCTAACGGATCCAGCCGGCAACCTGTGGGGCCGCGGGCATGACCCTGTCAATAAAAAACGTGGATTGATTGTTTCACTCAGCACCGCAAACTTCATTGAGTTTTACACAGTCGAAAATGGTCTGCCTGTGGCGGATGATGACTCGCGTATAATGGATATCGACCTGAGCGAGGATGGTAAAGTGTGGTGCGCCGGCCGTGGCGGGATTGCCCAATTTGCCAACGGACAATGGATTCGAACTCCGCGCGAGTTTGACCGAAGTAAACCTGGTCTACATCTATCGCCCATTAACGTCCAGGCACAGCTGCAAGAAAAACTCTGGGTCCACAACTTTTTGGAAGTAAGCCACTTCGATGGCCAACAATGGATACTCTTTGACGAAATCCCGGGCCTTGCCAGCCCTGCGAGCATTCTGCAGTTGATCCCCATGAACGATGGAGGTGCTCTTTTAGCCACAACCGTTGGACTGTTCCGCTTCGATGGCGCGTGGAGACGCCTGGGCGCTGAGGACGGAATTCCGGAAGGGATTGTTAAAAAAGTCCAGTCGGCGAGTGATGGAGCACTATATGCTATAATTGATGACATTACTTATCGAATCGATCCGAGTACAAATCAGGCATATCTGGTTGATAATACGCCGCACAGTGGTGCAATAAATGATGTGGCCTTCGACGCCAATGGAGACCTGTGGGTTGCATATGCCTGTAATATTAACAAAGCCCGTTATGGCATTGAGTGTGGCATTGGACGTTTTGACGGTGAATCCTGGCAACTCTTTGGGCAAGAGCAAGGAGTATCGGTCTCTGAAGTCCATTCGATTGCCGGAGCTGCGAATGGATCGGTGTGGTTTACCACAAAAGGCGGACTGGTGAGGTTTCACGAGAATGCATGGGACCAAATTACACCTGGTACCCCGCAAGATGAAGACCTGTTGTTTGAAGCCGTCACGATCGACGTAGAAGGTCATGTCTGGGCATCGTATTCGATTCAAAGTGAATTTGAGTTTGGTGTCTACAAATATGATGGGAATACCTGGGAGCACTATGGCAGTGAAGAAGGGATCGAGTCACGAGTCATACGTATTTATCAAGCTCCCGATGGTCAGATGTGGGCAGTGGCCGAGCAGTACATCGATTTTGAGGAAGGCGTGTTTCGCGGCGGTTTGTTACGTCTGTCAGGTAATCGCTGGGAAACATTCGATCTGGGCGGTGCCGATGCACTTTCCGACAAACAAAAATACCCTGGAGACCTGGTCTTTGATTCCGACATGAATCCGATTGTACAGGTTAACCGCAATCTGCTGCGTTTTGATCGTTCCGGCGGCTGGGAACTGCTGAAAACTACAGACGGCGAAGTAATTGAAGATGTTAGTCGCCTGATCCAACAATCTACGGGTACAATCTGGATGGCCGGAAAATTTGGTTTGGCACAGTTCGAATCCGGTACGTTAACACCATATGCACCCGATATTCCTGTGGCGCCTGCGACCATCGCTATCGACGAAAAAGCTGGAGATATCTGGATTAGCTCAAATACAAGTTTGTTTCAAGCTGACGGCATTTTGAACATAACTGGTGTAAACGAGGATGTATCCAGGTTGAGTATAAACGACTCGAAGCTTTACCCTCAACCATTAAACAAGCGGATTCTGCGCGTATCATTTGCACACTGTACAGCTGGAAGTGTTCGGTTTGACATTGTTGACGCTCAGGGTAAAACCGTACGCAGTAACCTTCCGTCGCAGCGCGATTCGGATACGGTTTTCACACTGGATCTCAATGGTGTATCCCCTGGTTTCTACTTCCTGAAAATTACTTGCGCGGAATCAATAAACATAAAGAAACTGCTGGTGCATTAAACCCAGGCTGGATGCCGAACCTGTCTCCGCTGCCAAAGCGCTGACAAAACACAGCTCTTTGTGCGCATCGACTCTATTCATTTTGCAGATCCAGGCTGGATTCATTCAAACGTGATAAAGAACCCCAACAAATGCAGGGAAGAATTGGTTCAGGCTCAAGCGTGCACCCACAAAATGGGGCGTGGGGATGGTCCGGCCGTGTGCAGGGGAACATGAGTTAAAACAATACGACCCTGCCGCCGCATGCGCGAGGTGATGGAGTATTTTGAGGGCGGCTGAGCGCTGCGCCCTGCTCCGCATGGCTGGCTTTTTCTTTTTGTTAATCACCGGGCTTGGAGTGTTAAATTGTTTAACCGGCCTCAAGTCCCGCAGTGAAAGATTTCAGGACGGCGACAAACTCCTCCGTCGCGTCGCCCAGCACCTCGTGTCCCGCCGTTTGCAGCGTCTGAACTCTGAAGTTCGGCGTGAAGTGTTTGTAAAAAGCTTCCATGTCGTCGGTTAACATTGCGCCTTCCTGTGCGCCGCGCAGCAGGAGGACGGGCGTGTTTAACTTGCCCAGTTCGTCGCGGAAGATTGTCTCGTCGGCTTCGCGCGCCATGGCTTTGAGAGTGTCGGGATCGTGGGACGAATCATTCGCCAGCACGCGTTCGACCCAGTCGTCGTTGAGCGCCGGATAAAAGGGCGGATAGTCGGCCAGTACGACTCCGCGCGTTTTGCCCGCGTTGTTGAGAGCCGCGCCGACGGCAAATGGCACGCCGGCGGAATGGGCAAAGAGCACAAATTCACCCAGCCCCAGGTGATCGATCACGGTCTGCACGTCCGACAGTTGTTCGCGGAAGGAATAACCGCTCACCGGCGCATCGGACTTGCCGCGGCCGCGCAGGCTGAGGCAGAACACGGGCCGCTGCGTTTTGCCGTCGAGCGCTTCGGCGTAGTCCTCGGCGCGGCCCAGCATGCCTGGAATAATGAGAACGGGAAGACCTTTTGCCTCCGCGTTCAACGCGATGTAGTGCACGGCAATCTCACCGTTCTGAGCGAATGATTGAGTCTGCATGTTGGGGGGCTCCCGGAATGTGAGTTTTGAGTTGGGGGGCGGAGCGTGGGTGTTACGGTGAGGAGTCTGGGAGGTTGCAGACATGTACACAACTACATGCTCCAAACCCCATGACCAACAAAAAAAATCCCGCAAAGCTATGCCGCAGGCATAAAGCGCGCCTCCCAATCCACACCCTTATTGCAAATCATTTGCAAGTGAAATCCAATCGCGCTAAGTTTGTATCGTCAAATCCGGTTCGGAGAAATCAATGGCGATCTACGACGACATATTGGCCAAAGTACGCGAGCAACTGCCGCGGATGACGCATGCGCGCAAATGTGTGCTGCGGTGCCTCTGCGAAAGTGAGCAGCCGCTGGCCGCCAACGACATGCAGGTCATGCTGGCCGATGCCGACGTCGACGCCGCCACGATTTACCGCAACCTGGAAACGCTCTGCCAGATTGGAGTGGTGCACAAAGTCGAGATGAGTGCGCGCGGGGCGCTGTTTGCGCTGGCCGATAACGATCACTCACATTCGATCAAGTGCACCGAATGCAATTGCCGCGTGGATATAGGCGATTGTTTTATGGCCGAAGTCGAAGCGTTAATTCAACAACGCACCGGTTTCGACTCCGTTCGTCACCTTGTTAACTTCACAGGAGTGTGCCCGCAATGTCGGCAACCCCAACAGCAATAAATAAACGCGATCGCCTCGGTTGGTTGGATCGCTTCGGCATGATCGCATCGATGATCTGCGCCGTGCATTGCGTCGCCGTCGGTTTAATCGCCGGTGCGCTGCCGCTGGTGGGCCTGGCCGTGACGCTTAACTGGATCTGGGAAATTGCCTTCCTGGCCAGCGCGATTATCCTGGGCGGCTATACGATCTGGCGCAGCTTTTTAATCCACCGCAAAGTGCTGCCTCTGTTAATGGCGGGCTCCGGCATCCTGCTGCTGGGCGTAAGCAAACTCGGGCACCTGGTGGCGCACGGCCACATGCACCACCACGACCACATGCATCTGCACTGGAACGAAACCGCAATGTCCGTCCTCGGCGGTCTGCTGATAGCCGCGGCCCACCTGGTTAACATGCGCTACCGCAGCGCCTGTAAACACCCCGGACACAAACACGCCGCGGAATCAAACGCTGCGTCCCCCCTCCCCGCCGAAGCCGTCGGCAGCGAACAGGGCGTCGATATTGTTTAATCGGTGACCGGGCTTTAACGCCGCGGAAACAATAAAACCGCGGCACGCGACGACTGATGAGAGGCAGCCCCTGAACGGAGTTGCGCGATCATTTACAATCAGTGAGGTGTCGCCGTGCTCAGTCCCGACTTTGCCATATCCGAAATGCGCACGTTTCTGGCCGAACGCTACCCGTCCGTTTCTTTTGACCTCACTCTAAGCTGCAAACTCAACGAGATTTCGATCAACGTGCGCTGGTGGAACGGCCCGACCGAATTTGACGTTGATAAACTTCTCGATCATTTCCGCAGCGTTAAACGCTCATGGCGTACCGACGAAACAGGCCGGCCGGCCGCCCACGACGTTCTGGAGGAAAGCCTCCTGGTCAACGCGCAGGGCAAGCTGGAAATGCGCCTCTACACGCCGATGCAGATCAACTGCGAGCGCCTGTTTACACGCGAGGCGCTGGAGCGCGCCGCGCGCGAAGTGGCACAGAGCCTGCACCTGCAAAAGCCCGAAGTCATCGATACAATCGCCGAAGTGCTGCTGGACAACGGCATCGATATCGACGGCAGCCCGGCGGAATGCCGCAGCTCGCTCGGCAAGTACTTCGACATCGACGACCACGGCCTGTGCCACGAGGGAATTCCGCTGCGCGAGATGATCATGGACCGTTTGCGTCGTCGTCGTTTTTCGCATTAAATTGGGCGAATAGTCGGCGGCGCAGGCGTCGCTCCACCCTCCCGCTGTCCGCCTGTACGGGCGGATGGGGAGTTCGACCTTTTACAACAACGCAAGATCGGTAGCCTTTTCATGTTAACACACTTTGCCTATCCGTGTTTAAGTTCGTTTTGCCGAGTACAATCGATTGTCATTCTGTTTGTCGGCGTGCTCGTTTTAACCGCCTGTTCGTCGGAGCCGGAAACTCACGACAACGGCGCCGATAAATCAACGGCGCTTCCCGCGGAAGAGATGACCATTACGCCGGTGGCCGAGCAGGCGCGCAAGAGCCCGTCGCTTGTGGCGGAACGCGTAGCGGAGGCGCGCAAACGGCTGCAACAAAGCGAAGCCGGCCAGATTATGTGGGAGGCGATTCAGGCGCATGGCGGCCTCGACACCTGGTTTGCCAACGGCCCCCTCTCCTTTCGATTTGCCTATCACAGTTTAACATCGGACCGCGTGCGCGACACCTGGCAGGACATCGACCAGTGGTCCTCGCGCGCCGTCCATCGCCTGGCGGACAAACCGGATATTTCTTTTGGCTGGGACGGCCGGCAGGCCTGGATTAAACCGGCGGGAGCGGACATCGACCTCAACGCGCGTTTCTGGGCGCTGACGCCCTACTATTTTATTGGCGTGCCCTTTGTGCTGGCAGACCCCGGTGTTAAACTCGAGCTTGATTCACAGATTGAATTTGAAGGCAGCGTCTACAACCAGGTGCGCGCGACCTTCGGCGAGGGCGTCGGCGATGCGCCCGACGATTACTACATCGTGCTGATAAACCCCATGACGCAGCGCGTCGGCGGTGTGCGCTACATCGTGACGTATCCCGGCTTTTTCCCCGACGGCGGCCACTCGGAGGAAAAGTTAATGGCGTATGACGGCGTAAAAGAAGTCGACGGTTTGCGATTCATGGACTCGCTGCGTTCGTTTAAAATGAACAAGGACGGCAGCGTCGGCGAGCAGGTCACCAAAAGCACGTTCAGCGACGTGAAGTTCCTGCCCAATATTCCCTCGGCGCACTTCGACACACCCGCCGACGCGCAGGTTCTCGAAGGATACGGCACGTGACGGTTATGTGTTGTTTGTTTAAGGTCAGGACGAAGCATCTGTTTCGGTCGGTTTGAAATTGGGCGCTGTAGCTTTGCTGGGCGCCCTTTTCATTTTGTTTGTCAGCGGGATGGAAGGCGGGAGTTGTTTAACAGGCTGTGAATCTTGCAGTGTCATATCCTGCGGCCGGTTATGCAGTGCAACACCCGGAGGTAAACAGAGCGGCGCGCCGCCTATCGCAATACGCGGCTCGCCGTCAAAAGAAAGATTTCAAGAGAGTCTGCCGGGGCGGACGTTAATACACCACCCAGTCCTGTCCACCCAGATAACACAGGCGCGAGGGGCAGGTTGTCGACAGCGGAATACATGCCGCACCGTAGGGCGCGACGTACCAGATGCCGTTTATCTTAATCCGCGCGACTGTTTCGGCATTCGTCAGCAGTTTAACCGTATAGGTGCCGCCGACCGAAATGGACAGTTCGGGATAGAGCGTGCCGTTGTTCGAAGCAACCTGGATGCGAACCTCGCACGGCGCGCCATTGCGAACATTGGCCAGGTTCGAAGCTTCGGCAAGCTGCGTCATACCAAACATGAATGCAATCAGCAGAACAGGCAGAATCAAACGAATTCGAGGCATAACATTACTCCAGTTGAAATGTGGTAAGTACAAGTCGATCGTGCGGACCGAGTGAGAACAAAAGCGGCAGTGGAGTTTGATGCATCGACGCCGCACAGGACAGAGTCCGGCGTCGATTGGCATCAGTTTTGACGACCGCGGCGCGGCCGCCTGATTCAGATGTACCGTCAGGTACATGCGGGGGGCATCTACGCGACAGTGGGGATCTTGAAAGCGTTAAAAAACGGCCCAGTCCTGACCGCCGGAATAACAGAGAAGCGACGGGCAGGCAAAAGGCAACGGCGTGCAGACGGCCGTATAGGGCGCGGCGAACCAGACGCCGTTGATTTTGATGCGGACAACCCGTTCGGCGGTTGTGAGCAGCTTGACGGTATAGACGCCGCCCGGCAGCACGGATACTTCGGGATAGATGGTTCCGTTGCTGGAAGCGACGGCAATTTTAACTTTACATCCGGTATTGTTTGTGACCGTGGCCGGGTTGGCGGCCTGGGCAATTTCGGTCATGCCGAACATCAGTGCGACGAGCAAAACAGGCAATAAAAAACGAAAGCGATGCATAATGCAGCTCCAAAAAAACGTGGTACATACAGATCGACCAGTTTGATCGAATGTGTTTGGAAACGGCAGTGGATATTTATGTCGATTGATTTTTTGTTTGTGCAAGCGGCGGCGGCATTGGTCGTATGGGCGTGAGAATTGGCGCGGCCGGTTTACATGCTTCATTGTTTAAGGCGGGCAGACGCTGATTTCGTCAGAACACAACGGCATGACACTCGTCGGGATCTACGTAGACGTCGTCCAGCCAGTGATTGAAGCCGAGGCCGTAGCTGTCGCCGTTGGCGATTCCGAAGCATCAGCGTACATGTAAACAGGGCGACGGCCGCCGTCAGGCCAATGAAATGGTCTATTTACCGAGACATGAAAGTACCTCAGGTGGGTACGTGGATAAACAACGTTGACTTGTGGCAGCGTGGAGTCTATCGGCGGCAGTAAAGTTGAGGATACAACTTTATTTCGTGAAAGTCAATGGGGTTGGCGGTTTTTGCGCTGGTGTTTTGCTTTGAACGCAAGAATCCGAAACCGGCATGAGGCGCGCAGTTTCCATCTGACGCCGCCGCAGGCGGCGGACTAACAAGAGCGGATTTAAAGGGATTTTTCAGGCATCCGCAAGGGCGTTGAATTAACAGGTAAAACAGATGCGTCAGGGCAGTTTTTCGCCGCAGAGTTTGCAGTAATTGGCGTCGTCGTCGTTGTGTTCCGATGCACAGCGCCGACAGGAGCGGATTCCGCCCATTTTATCCTTGCGCACGCGTGAGATCTCCGCCGTGACAATTCCGGTGGGGACGGCGAGGATGCTGTAGCCGAGAATCATGACAAAGGAGGCGAGGAATTTGCCGAGCGGCGTGACCGGTGCGATGTCGCCATAACCGACGGTTGTTAAGGTTACGATGGTCCAGTAAATGCTCTCGGGAATGCTGGAGAAACCGGCGTCGGGTTGTTCTACCAGGTACATGATGGAGCCGATGATGACGATGTTGGTGCAGACAAAAAAGAGAAAGACGATGATTTTGTGGCGGCTGGCGATCAGCGCTTTTGTTAACAACTGCGACTCGCCGACAAATTGAACGAGTTTTAATACGCGGAAAATACGCAGTACACGCAGCACGCGAATGACGAGGAAATACTGCGAACCCGGCAGGATTAAACTGAGGTAGGTCGGGATGGTGGCCAGCAGGTCGACGATGCCGTAAAAACTGAAGGCGTAGCGCAGCGGACGATCGACGCTGATAACCCGCAGGATGTACTCGATGCTGAACGCAATCGTGAAAATCCATTCGAGCATCGAGAGGAATGCTCCATAATCGCGTTTGACCGAGTGGATGCTGTCGAGCATGACGGCGACGACGCTGGCGCCGATCAGGACGATGAGTACGACGTCGAAGAGTTTGCCGGAGGGCGTATCGGTGCCGAAGATGACGCGATGGACCGCGGCGCGGAAACCGTGCTGCGTGGGAGTGGAATCCTGCTGAGACATAAAGTTCCGATCCCGTTGACCGCCGCGGAACAAAGGGCGGGCAACGTGAATTGTGAAGAAGACGAACGGTGCCGCGGTGCGGCAGGCAAAGGTACAAGGGCGCGGACAATCGGCAAAATTCCCGCTTGGCGGCGAATGACGCCCGTTCAGTCACGCGGTGAGGGCCGTTCAATTTTTCAGGCATGGATCGAGCGAATAATATGCGTAATGTGAGTGCAGCAGCCCGAGAGCATGCGCGGGCTGCTCCGCGACTGGTCACTCAAAAAAAATCTGCACACGTTGCAGGGTGGGAGGAGTGTGCACTGAACGCGGAGGCATTACCCGAGGCGGCGGCGGGGTGGCCCCCTTAGATCAAGCGGAAAGTACGCCCAGGCCGCACTCAGACCGTCTTTGCACACCTGCAAATCCTTACATCTCAACACCTTAGCGCCTCCCGCCCGCGCGCTCCCCTCTCCCGCGCCAAAATACCACTCCGCATTTTTTCTCTTTTCACGAACGCACTCCCATTCCCGCTCAAGAACTTTGCGCGCATCTGTCCTATTTTACACCGGCAAATTGACGTTCGGTTTTGCACACTCAACAGGAGAACTGGATGGACTCAGCCAATCAGGTGTTTGAAGAACTGACCGCAGCCTACGGCGCGCGCGACCCGCTCGTGAAAGCCGGCAAGATGATGAGCTCGCCGGCTATAACCTGGAGCGGCAAGGTCTTTATCTTCCTCTCGCGTAAAAACGACATCGTCTTTAAACTCGGCAAGGGTTTCGACGTCGCGTCCGCCGGCTGCGCCGGCCTCGTGGAATTCAATCCATTCAAAAACAAAGGTCCGCTGCGCGGCTGGTTCGCCTGCCCCGCCGAGTGCGGTCAACTGTGGCACAGCCTGGCCGAACAGGCCTACGATATCATCCGGGAGTAAAGTGGCTATGATAACTCAGGAATGCTGCCGCTTTCTGGCGGAGCTGGAAAACAACAACCGCAAGGAGTGGTTCGACGAACAGCGCAAGCGCTACGAATCACAGGTCAAAAAACCTTTTGCGGCGCTGGTGGCGGACATGCTGCCGCACATGACCACGCTCGATCCGCAGATTGACATGCAGCCCAAAGACGCGATTTTTCGCATCAACCGCGATATTCGCTTCAGCGCCGACAAGTCGCCCTACAATACAACCGTGAAGGCGGCCTTTGTGCGCGGCGGTCGCAAATCGGCCAATGCCGGGTACTTTCTGGGAATTTCAGCCGAGCAGATTCACCTTGGCGGCGGGGCTTACAATCCCGACAAAGACGGCATCCAGGCGATTCGCCGTTGCATAGCCGCCAACCCGCAAGAGTTCGGCAAAATAGCGCACGCCGCCGCTTTTGTCGATTTATTCGGCGCGGTACAGGGCGCGGCGATCAAACGCCTGCCGGCCGAGCTGCGCGATGCCTTCGAAATCGAGCCGCTCGTGGCCAACAAACAATGGTATGTGATGCGCGCCGAGCCGATAGCGCCGCTCCTGAAAGCCGGCGCGCTGGAGACGCGCATCGCCGAACTGACGTCCGCCGCCGCGCCGCTGATCACCTATCTGAACGACGCGATTGCCGCCGGGTAACTCCGGCCAAAAAAATGTTTGCCGGCGGCTGTCCTGTTTTATCCGCTCCAAACGACAATGGTTTGAAACAATATCTGTTACCATTCTTTTGGAGAGTTAACATGGATCCGGTCAAACAATACTACGAAGCGAACACGGACGAACTGATTGACGCACTGCCGCTGGCGGACGACTTCAGATTTGAGGGGCCGATCATGCAGATTGACGGCGCCGCGGAGTTTAAATCCCAGCTTAAGCAAATGCAGCCGATGATCAAGTCGATGGACTTCGAACAACAGTTCCGGAGCGGCGATGAACATTGCGCCGTCTACACCTTCCATGCCAACATGCCGATCAAACCGGTGCGCATGGCGGAGTGGTTCAGTCTGCACGGCGACAAAATCAGCCGCATCCGCCTCGTTTTTGACGCGACCGAAATGCGCGTGGCAATGAACGCGGAGGCCGAAGCCTGACCACCGCTGTTAACCATTGAGAGGAGTGTTTAACAGCATCGGCACAGGCCAAACCGCCGCCTGTCCGGCGCGATTCTGTTCCGTGCCGCCGTCGATACCCGTTGTGGATCGCCGGCGGCACAGTTGTTTCCGGCGCAGAGAGATGCAGACAATTTACAGCGCATTTCAGCCGCCCGGTGGCGGCTCCGCGGATTGAGGCCGGATTCGCGTTTAAGTAATCAAAAACTTGTCGCCGCTCGGGGGCTTCAGAATTGTGCCTGCGGGACTAACAAGAAGGTCATAAAGCGAGCCGCCGACCGCAGGGAAGGGGCGCTGCAATCCGGTTAAACGCGCGGGCCCGCCATTCCGGTAAAATTTCAATCCAGTGCCGGGCTGCGAATTCACCATGCGCCGCGCCGAACAATGCAAAAAAATGCCGGCCAATATAACTTTATGGGAAGCCTGCGACACTAATGTGCCGGATGAACAATTGTGACGATGCGCAAATGAACACAGAGAAGACGGACGAAGAGTTCTGGGAGCTGGTGAGCAGGTACCACAACGATCTGTATCGCTTTGCGCTGGCGCTTACCGGGGTGACGGAAGATGCCGAGGACACGGTGGGCGAAGCGGTGCTGGCGGCATTTCGGGCTTTTGAAACGCTGCGCGACGTCAGCTCCTTCAAGAGTTTCCTGTTTACCATCTGTAGTCGGGTGCACAAACGCCGCTTGTGGCGCGGTTCGCGGTTTACGCCGCTGAATGACAGTGCGGACGAAACGATTGCCGCGACGAATGCAACGCCTGAAATGGCTGCCGACGCACGCTTCTTGTACGACGCGCTGGCACGTTTGCCGCGCAAATTGCGTGAAGCTGTCGCTCTGTTTGAGCTGTCCGACTGTTCGCTGCGTGAGATCAGTGAAATCCAGGGCGCCTCACTTTCGGCGGTGAAAGCACGCGTTGTGCGCGGCCGTCGCAAACTGGCGGTTTTACTGGGAGCGGACGATGCCGAGGCGCTGGAGAAAAACGCGCCGTCAGGCGATTCCGCCACGCCCGCAAGCCACGCATACAGATTTATCCCCAAAGGGAAACTGCAATGAGCAAATCCGAAAAAAAACTCGCAACATACATACGTGAGGCCGGCAAAGTAGAGCCGCGGCAAGCCGTTTCAAAGCTCCGGAGCGCTGTTGAAAATGCCGCGGATATTTCACCCGGTCTCAAACTGACTCGAATTTTAACAAGTAAACGAGGAATGTTGATGATGTCAACGACTCTTGTAATTACGCTGGCCGCGCTGTTAATACAGTCGCTGTCGGTGGAAAAAGCTCCGACCGAGCCCGTCCTGTCTATCGTTCATGACGAGCCCACAGAAGTACCGGCGTACAATCGCCTGCAATACGACAGCATCCTGGAAGTGGAATTTAATCAACAGGCCACGCATAGGTTCGATGTCGAACCGGCTGCAAATGCCGGCCCCGCCGAACAGAATGACTTTGAAGCAAAATTTGAGAAACAGGCTGCGCCGCAAGCGGAAAATGTCAATGTCCGCAGCGGGACGCCGGCGGACATTACGCCGACAATGATTGAAGGGACGCGTTTGCTGGAGATGACGCCGGAAGAGTTAAAACAGCTGGGCATCACAGCCGACGCGCATGAATTGCGCTGTTACTACAGCGGTTTAACTCCCGGTTATTACACCTATAAAAACATGAACAAGCGGATACTGCTGGCCCCCTCGCCTGTCGATCATCCGGACGACACGCTGATGATTACTTTCAGCAATACCAACGAATTTGCGCGTTCCTGGTTTGCCGCACCTGTTGAAGACATGGGCGCCGCCGGATTTAACACGCCGCGAATTGTTCCGCTGTGCATTATGTCGTTCTACGGCGAACACGTGTCGTTCTGGTATCTGGCGGACAACGAGGATGCCGACGCGATTTTTGCGCGGCACGGCCGCAGCGCGAAGGATCGCCTTGACGACGACGGCAATCTCGTCGAACAGTCGCTCAAAGACCCTGTGTTGGACATTCAGACGCTGCTGCCGATTCACTTTCAGCTCGGCGCCGGCGCGGCGGATACCGTTCCCGCGCTTGACGTGGTGCTGTGGTACAAGGCCGATCAGGAGTTTATTGATCTCCTGCCCGAACGCATTGCCGACGACCTCGAAAAAGAGCGGGAAATTCTGACAAGCGTAGCGGATTCCGACGCGCCGCGCCTGGAAGAAGGTTTGACCGGGGAGGCCTACTTCGACGTGTGGCGCTCGCGGTCGAGCGCAATCACGCTGGAGGCGCTGTACCCCAACCCGGCGGGCAGCAATGCCGTCGCGACCCTGCACGTGCGCGAACAACGGCAGCTGACGGTCAGCCTGCGCGATATTTTTGGCCGCGAAGTCGCCCATGTCGGCGAGATTTCGGCCTCGCCGGGATACCGGGGCACGATCGACATCGACACATCCGACAAACCGTCGGGCATTTACCTGCTGGCTGTCACGAGCGACGCCGGCGAACAGCTTGTTCAACGCCTGATTGTGCGGCATTGATCAACAAAGGTGTTAATATCCTGGCCGCGCGGTGTCCATCGCGCGGCCGCTGCTTTTGCAGGACTGTTGAACCGGGAAGCCGCGCAGCGTATATTTACCGTCGATTCAGTCAGGAAATACACAAAAGAGCAGAATGGAAATACAGAGGAGAAAAACAGAATGGAAAAGTATTTGTTAATTGTCCGCGGGCGGCCCGAACCCGACCTCTCGCCGGCGGAGATGCAGGCGCGCGTTGAGCAGTATCGCGGCTGGGCGTCCGGTCTGGGCGCGCAACACCGCGAGGGCAAACGACTGCGGACCAACGGCGTTCTGGTTCGCAACTCCAACTCCGTGGTGACGGACGGTCCATTTCTGGAGGCGAAGGAGATAATAGCCGGCTACGTGGTGCTCATGGCCCGGGATCTGGACGACGCAATCAGGATTGCCCAAACCTGCCCACTGCTCGAACACTCCGATCTTGAAGTGCGGCCATTTCTGGACCAGAATTAAACATGACGCTTAAACAATCCTCCGCTGCGAGCGACGACGTCGGCGCGCTGGTTGAACACCTGTTCCGCCACGAGGCCGGCCGCATGACCTCGATTCTGACGCGGCTGTTTGGTCTGGCGCAGATTGAACTGGCGGAGGACATCGTGCAGGATACGTTGCAGGAAGCGCTGCAGGCCTGGAGCGTCGGTCCCCTGCCCGACAATCCCGCAGGCTGGCTGATGGCCGTCGCCAAACGCAAAACCATCAACCTGTTGCGCCGCGAAAAAGTACAACGGCGCGCGGATATCGTTCTGCTGGCCGAAGCGTCGGATCACGCGTCGGCGCTGGACGAAGTATTTCTCGACGCCGAGATACGCGACAGTCAGCTGCGCATGATTTTCACCTGTTGTCATCCCGACCTGCCGCCCGAGAGTCAGATTGCTTTAACCTTAAAAACACTGGCGGGTTTCAGCGTGCCGGAGATAGCCGACGCTCTCCTGAGCAACGTCGCTACGATTAACAAACGCCTGTACCGCGCCAAACAGAAATTCCGCTCGGGCGAGATAACCCTGGAATCGCCGCAGGGCGAACGCCTGCCGCCGCGCCTGGACGCGGTGTGTTTAACGCTCTACCTCCTGTTTAACGAGGGCTACAATTCCAATCACGGCGCGCTGCCCATCCGCCGTGAGCTGTGCGCCGAAGCGATTCGTCTGGCGGCGATGGTGGTTGAGCACTTTCCGGATGTATACTCCGTCCGCGCGCTGCTGGCCTTGATGTGCCTGCACGCCGCGCGATTTGACGCCCGTCTGGACGAGGGCGGCGCGATTGTGATTTTTGAGGATCAGAACCGCGCCGGCTGGGATGTTAAACTTATTGACCTGGGCTTGCGTCACCTGGCTGCGGCGGGACGCGGCGAAGCGTTAAGCGCTTATCATCTGGAGGCCGGCATTGCGGCTGAACACTGTATCGCGGCCGATTACGCCGGCACCAACTGGCCGATGATCGAGGAGTATTACAACCTGCTGCTCGACTTTAAACCGCATCCGATTGTTAAACTCAACCGCGCCATTGCAGTTGCCATGAGCAGGGGGATTCACAGCGCCCTGCAGCTGTTGCACGAACTGGAGAACGAGCCCGCCCTGCAATCCTACGCCCTCCTGTTTGCCACTCTGGGCGAGTTTTACCGCCGCTGCGACGACGAAGCTCAGGCGCGGAGTTACCTGATGCGCGCCCGCGAGTTGACCGAGTCCCGCGCTCAACTGGAACTGCTGGATAAAAAGATTAAACAGCTTTCGCGCGATCGCCTGACCTGACTGTTAAGGTCTTCCGACTTTTACCTGGCCCGTTTCCGGCATGATTCTCTTGTTAACCTCCGCGTGATCAACCACGTGTTCACGGGTTGCAAGCTTTATTGTGAAGTGTCCCCGAACTGCGCAGTTGCAGGTCCGTCGCCGCGCCGAAAGCAGGCGCTGGCGCGGCGGCCAATTAATGCACAGTTCTCCCGTTAATGAGCGCATGTCTTCATTGATCCAGGTGACGGAGAAAGGTCTGTATTGCGCCGCGGCCGATGTGTTCATCGACCCCTGGCGTCCGGTCTCGCGGGCGCTGATCACGCACGCGCATTCCGACCACGCGCGGCGCGGCCATGCCGCCTACCTGGCGCATCATCACTGCGTTCCGTTGCTGCGCGCACGCCTGGGCGCGCGAATCGCCGCACGCGGACTGGAATACGGCGAGCGCCTGCGCATGAACGGCGTCGACATCTCACTGCACCCGGCGGGCCACGTGCTGGGCTCCGCGCAGGTGCGCCTGGAATACCGCGGCGAAGTGTGGGTGATCAGCGGTGACTACAAGCTGCACAGCGACAATGTGGCCGCTCCATTTGAGCCCGTTCCCTGCCACACCTTTGTAACGGAGTCGACCTTTGGCCTGCCGGTGTACCGCTGGCCGGATCCGGCGCGGGTCATGCGGCAGATTGACGGGTGGTGGGCGGCCAATCAACGCGAGGGCGTCGCCAGTTTCCTGCAGGCCTATTCACTCGGCAAAGCGCAGCGCCTGCTGGCCGGACTGCCGCACGTGCGCGGCCCGATTTACGTGCACGGCTCAATCGAGCAGATGAACGCCGCGCATCTGGATGCCGGCGTCAAACTGCCGGATTGCGGCCCGCCGCCGCGTTTGCACGGCGGCGACGGTCCCGCCCCGCTGATCGTCGGACCGCCGAGCGTGCAGGGATCTCCCTGGGCGAATCGATTTGGACCGATTTCCTATGCCGCAGCCTCCGGCTGGATGGCTGTCCGCGGCGTCAAACGGCGCCGCGCGGCGGACCGCGGTTTTGTCCTCAGCGACCACGCCGACTGGGACGGACTGAACGAGGCCGTCCGCGCCACCGGCGCTGAACGCGTTTACGTCACCCACGGCAGCAGCGCGGTGTACGCGCGCTGGCTGCGCGAGCGCTACGGGCTCGACGCCGCCCGGCTGGAGACACTCTTCGGCGACGACGGCGAAAACGACGAGGACCTTGCGGAGGAAGAGACGCCGCCGCGGGAAGACTCCAAACCGGACCATCCGAGCGCAGCGGGCCAAACAAAAAAATCAGAAGCGAGCCCCCAAGGCGCTGCAACAGTAGCTTCGGTTAAATCCGGCTTAAACAGCGGAGGTGAACGGTGAAACGATTTGCGCGCCTGTTTGCCGAGCTGGATTCGACCAATAAAACACGTGAGCAGGTGGAGTCTCTTAAACAGTATTTTACCTCCGCGGCGGACGACAGCGACAAAATGCATGCGCTGGCGTTGCTGCTGGGTAAACGGCAACGGCGACATGTTAACACGACACAACTGCGCGTCTGGGCGACCGCGCTGGCCGACCTGCCGGAGTGGCTGTTTGCAGAAAGTTATTCACACGTTGGCGATCTGACCGAAACAATCGCCCTGGTAGTTCCGGCGCAGGGCACGAATGCCGAAACCGGGCTGGCGCAGTGGATGCGCGAACTGGCCGCGTTAAAAGAGCTGGAAGAAGTGGAGCGCCGTGCCCGCATTCTGGCGGCCTGGCAGTCTCTGCCGCGCGAACAGATTTTTGTGTTTAACAAACTCATCACCGGCGGTTTCCGGGCCGGTGTGTCCCGCAACCTCGTGACGCGCGCACTTGCGGAAGCGTTTGAATTGGAAAAAGGCGTTGTAGCGCACCGCCTGACGGGCGAATGGCAGGCGGGCGATTTCAGTTTTGCGGACCTGACGGCGCAGGAAGACAAGCTGGCCGATATTTCACGTCCCTATCCGTTTTACCTGGCGCACCCGCTGGACGACGAACCCGACAATCTGGGACCGCGCGAGCAATGGCAGGCGGAGTGGAAATGGGACGGGATTCGCGCGCAGATTGTTAAACGCGCCGGCGAGCTGTTTGTGTGGTCGCGCGGCGAGGAACTGATTACCGACGCCTTTCCGGAGTTTAATGCGCTGCGCGACTCAACTGCGCCGGACGCGGTTCTGGACGGCGAAATTCTGGCGGTGATCGACGGCCGGATTCAACCCTTCCACCTGCTGCAGAGGCGCATCGGCCGCAAGACGGTCGGCAAAAGACTGTTGAAGGAAGCGCCGGCGGCCCTGCTGGCCTACGACCTGCTGGAGTTGGACGGTGTAGACATGCGCGGCGAAGCGCTGCACAAACGCCGCGCCGCTCTGGAGCAATATGTTAAAACACTTGAGCTGGACGTCATCGCCCTGGCGCCGCCGTTGACCGCCGCAACCTGGGCGGACCTGGGCGAACTTCGTCGCCGCGCGCGCGAACACCGCGCCGAAGGACTGATGTTTAAACACGTCGACGGTCCCTACCGCGAAGGCCGCGAACGCGGTGACTGGTGGAAATGGAGAACCGATCCCTTGACAGTCGACGCGGTAATGATCTACGCACAGCGGGATCAGAGCAATCACAACGAGCAGTACAGCGAATTCACCTTTGCCGTGTGGGACGAGGAAGACAATCTGCTGCCGCTGGCGAAAGTCAGTTCGGGTCTGTCCGATGCGGATATCAGCGATATTGCGCACTTTGTTAAACACAACACGCTTGAGCGCTTCGGCCCTGTGCGCACCGTCAAAGCCGAGTTGGTGTTTGAGATTGCATTTGAGGGCATTCAGGAGTCAAAGCGGCGCAAGTCCGGCGTGGTGTTGCGTTCGCCGCGTATTCGGCGTCGCCGGACCGACAAAACTCCGGCCGAAGCCGACACGCTGACAAGCGTTAAACAATTATTGCACACCATTGACAGTTACTTCGATGACTAAGGGGCGCGCGGCAATCCAGGCCTGGTTTGACGAGCGCGGCTGGACGGAGTTCGACTTCCAGAAGCGCTGCTGGAACGCCTATCTGCGCGGCGAGCAGGGACTCTTGAACGCACCGACGGGCAGCGGCAAAACCTACGCCATGTGGTTTGGTCCGGTAATGGAGTGGATCAACGAGCAGAAAAAAGATTTCAGAGATGTTAAACCAACGGGGCTGCAGGTGCTGTGGCTGACACCGCTACGAGCCCTGGCTTCGGACATTGCGCGCGCCCTGCAGGACAGCTGTGACGGCCTCGGCCTGCCCTGGACCGTGGAGACGCGCACGAGCGATACAAGCCAGGCGGTTAAACAGCGGCAGTTGAAGCGCATGCCGCAGGCGCTGATCACAACGCCGGAGAGCCTGCACGTCCTGCTTTCAATGTCCGGCGGCGCAGACTTGTTTAAACACCTGCGCATGGCGGTCGTCGACGAGTGGCACGAACTGCTGGGTTCCAAACGCGGCACACAGACGGAGCTGGGGCTGGCGCACCTGCGCAGCCTGCGCCCAAAGCTGCGCACCTGGGGCATCTCGGCGACCATCGGCAATCTGGAAGAAGCCAAAGACGTGCTGCTGGGCGCGGCGGCGGCGGAGGCAAAGAGCAAAATTGTCAGAGTTAAACAGAAAAAGTTGATGACGATCGAGTCGGTGCTGCCGGAGTCGATCGAGCGTTTTCCCTGGTCCGGGCATCTCGGCGCGCATATGGTCGAGAAAATCATTCCGCTGGTGCACGCCAGTAAAACAACGCTCATTTTCACGAACGTGCGTTCGCAGACGGAAATCTGGTATCATCGACTGCTGGAGGCCGCGCCGGAGCTGGCCGGGCAAATGGCGATTCACCATGGCTCGCTCGACACGGGCGTGCGGCACTGGGTGGAGGATGCACTGCGCAGGGAGCGGCTGCGCGCCGTGGTGTGTACGTCCACGCTGGACCTGGGCGTCGATTTCAGCCCGGTCGAGACCGTTATCCAGGTCGGCAGTCCCAAGGGCGTGGCGCGTTTTCTGCAGCGCGCCGGCCGCAGCGGGCACTCGCCCGGCGCGACAAGCCGCATGTATTTTGTGCCGACGAATGCACTGGAGCTGGTGGAAGCGGCCGCCATCCAGGAGGCGATTAAACAAACTGATGTGGAAGCGCGGAAGCCGATCATCAATCCGCTCGACGTCCTGGTGCAGTGGTTGACGACGCTGGCGAGCGGCGGCGGATTCAAGCGCGCGGAAGCGCTGGCGGAAGTGCGCGGCACACATGCGTTTAAAGATATTTCCGACGAGGAATTCGACTGGGTGCTGGATTTTATCACCACCGGCGGACGCAGCCTGCACGCCTACGACGAGTACAAAAAGGTCGTGTTAAACGAAGACGGCGACTACGCAATTGCCGACCGCCGCACGGCGCTGCGCCATCGCATGCAGATAGGCACCATCACGGCCGACGCGGCGCTGAAAGTGCAGTTCCTGAGCGGCAAAAAACTGGGGACAATCGAAGAGGGTTTTATCAGCGGTATCAAGCCGGGCAAGAGTTTCTGGTTTGCGGGGCGCAACCTGGAACTCGTGCGCATCAAGGAAATGACCGTCTTTGTGAAAAAGAGCAGTAAAAAAGACGGGCGGGTTCCGTCGTGGCAGGGCGGGCGGATTCCTCTGTCGACGGAAGTATCGGAACACATGCGCATGCAGATAGACGCGGCGGCGCAGAAAAAGCGCACGCGCCGGATTGAAATGCGCACGCTGGAACCGCTGTTAAACCTTCAGCGCGCCTGGTCGCTTCTGCCTGAGGCCGATACTCTGTTAATTGAGAAGACCTTCTCTCGCGAAGGCTGCCACGTCTTCTTTTACCCCTTCGAGGGCCGTCTGGTACACGAGGGCATGGGCGCGGTGCTGGCATATCGAATTGCGCAAATGCAACCGATCAGTTTTTCGATTGCGATGAACGACTACGGTTTTGAAATTCTGTCGGAGGACGATATTCCGATTGAAGAAGCACTGCTGCGGGACGTGTTCAGCAGCGACAACCTGGTCGAGGACATTTACGCGAGCGTTAACGCCACGGAGATGGCGCGGCGTCGATTCCGCGAGATTGCGCGCGTCGCCGGACTGGTGTTTCAGGGTTATCCCGGCCAGAAAAAGTTAAACAGGCATTTACAGGCATCGAGCGGCCTGTTGTTCGACGTATTTGAAAAATACGACGGTGGCAACCTGTTGCTGCGGCAGGCCTACACGGAGACGCTGGCGTTTCAGCTGGAAGAAAAACGGCTGCGTCGTGCGCTGGACGCCATCCGCGCGCGGCGGATAGAGCTGCGTTATCCCGAGCGTTTTACACCGTTTGCCTTTCCGATTATGGTGGACCGTCTGCGCGAAAAACTCGGCAGCGAGCGCGTGACAGACCGCATACAGAAAATGAAACTGCAACTGGAAGAGGCGGCGGGTTAACAGTATGACAAACGAGTTGTTAACATCACAGGCCGTCGTGCGGCTTGACCTTGCGGGTGAAGAACTGTGGCTGCTGCCGCAGCGCTGCATCTGGTGGCCGGCGCGCCACACGCTGATTGCGAGCGACCTGCATCTGGGCAAGAGCGGTCATTTCCGCAGCGAGGGGCTGGCGGTGCCGCAGGCGGTGCTGACGGCGGACCTTGAGCGTCTGTGTCAGTTGATCGCATGGCTGCCGGTTCGGCGTCTGCTCTGCCTGGGCGATCTGTTCCACAGCCGGACCAACCCGGAGTGGCCGCTTGTGCTGGAGTATCGCGCGCGGTTTAAAGACGCGGAGTTTGTTTTAATCCGCGGCAATCACGACGTACTGCCGGCGCATCGCTATGCGGAGTTAAACATCGCGGTGCTGGACTACCTGACTGAAGGGCCATTTCTGTTTGTCCACGATCCCGCAGACGCGGGGCACGGAGCGGCGGCGGCCGTGACGATGAGCGGTCATTTGCATCCGGGCGTACGGCTGCGCGGCCGCGGGCGTCAGACTTTGAGGCTGCCGTGTTTTTTTCTGGGTTCGAAGACTCTTTTACTTCCGGCTTTCAGCGAGTTCACCGGTTTGGCGCTGCTGCGTCCGGGCAAAGGGGACCGGGTATTTGTGATTGCGGACGGCTGTGTCGTGGGGGTGTAAGAAATGGCAGGCAGATCGCAGACTCAACCGGAAATCTTGATCTCCTGCTGCGCTGTTATTCTTGTTGCTACTACCGTATACAAATCGACTTCGGTTTCTTGGGTTTCCAGTGTTACCAGCAATGAATACCTAGCAGGAGAAGAAGCTCTATTCGAATGAGACTTTTCTTTCCACCATCCTCCCACCGGGAAAACAGCCAAAGTATTGCAGGTCGCAACGCTTGCAGCGCTGGTAATCCATGTGTCGCAGTGTATGGAACCTGCTGTTCGGTTTTTGATACCTATTTGCCAGCGAGATGAATCGCTTTGACCACCTTCGTAGTCCTCAATTTCTGATCTTGCAGCCTTGTTAAGTCGTTTAACAAAATCTTCTTCTGATTCAGTCTGTGAATTCAATTCAAAGCGAAGACCATGTGATTGGTAGCGATACTTATTTCCCCACCCTTTCTCACCTGGGTTTGGTTCGACAAAGTAAGATAGAGTTACTTTAACCTTAACTTCTATGTCAGGATTGTCCATCAAGATTTCAGTTGGCCATGGTAGTTTAATAAAATGTATGTGATTGAGTTTTACGGATTCATTGTCGATAAGAAATGGTTGTATAGTCTCTTGGGCAACGTATGTAACTGAATTATTCGCGGTATCTAGCGCTTTATCCAAACTTGGAATGCCATATCCACAAATTCGGAGGAGTTTAAGTCGATCTGAACGCAAATTGGTGTCCAGACTAAATTGGTTAATGATCTCTTGTGGCCAATCTGCTGAATGCACAATTAATCCGCGAATAGTTTCAGGCCAGGCTGAGGGATACTTTTCAGCAATCTGAGCCGCAAACCAGGCGGCCTGCGCTACTGCCGCACTCGTTCCATTTATAGTTCCAAAAAGATTCTGGGTAAAGCTTTTTGAAGTAGAAAGGATTGACAGCTCTTCCAGGTCACTATAGCAATCTCCATGTTCTGAGCAAGCCACGTTGCCGCCTTCAAAGACCACATCAGGTTTGTATGGCCATTTCGTTTTTTCCCAACCATTCGAGCTGGAGTTGAATGGTGAGATACCGCGATAGGGGGCAATAGTGGAATAATTTTGAAGGGAGTCTGTCAGAATTACTGTTTTTTCCGTGTATGCACCAATCGTAAGTGCATTCCAGGATTGCGCGGGGTTCGATACACAGGTTAAAAGATTTGCATCGGGATACCTATCCCAACTTTCCTTGGACAACACATTTCCTGCGCTGACTAAAAACAAACGCCCTTTACCTTCTTCTCCAAATGAGATTTGATCTATAGCGCTTGACCAGGAAGATGGATGACCATTTGTTGATTGCGAAGGAGCGGTCACGGCGGAACAGTAAATGACGTTTGCAGATGGATTGGCAATTTCCATGCGGCTAACTGCTTGATTCACAGCTTCTTTGATAATTTCACCCCAGAGTTCTGGCTCATTTTCTCCTGTATTCGGTAAGATTTTTACTGAACTTAATCTATGGTTTAAAGAAACTGTTGCGCTTGTTGTCAGAACATCCTCTAAGCTGTAAAATGCAGCTAAGCCACACATGAGAGTACCATGGCCGTAATGATGACTTTCTCCATCCGTTGTTCCCCACTCACTGTCATAAGTCAAGCAATCCTCGGCAGACAGGATTGACTGAAGTAAAGGGTGTTCATTCATCACTCCGCTATCTACAATGCAAACAAATGTATTGGCGTCATTTTTAACATTCATTCGAGACAATAACTCGTCAGAATATTTCACCTCTTGAACTCTATTCAGATTCATCCAATACTTCGCGGTGGTGTCTCCTTTTCGAAATTCTGATACGTATGAACATTTTTCCAGTATCGCTTCCAAGTCATTTTTGTTCGCTTCAACCAGCATTACCGTTTGTTCTACAAAGTTCAGGGCTTGAGGTTTTTGATTCAGAGCCAATTTTAATGTAGTGTTTTGCAAATCTTCAATAGCATGTTGATCATTCTGATCCAAATTGTCTTTTCTTAACCATACTTCACACCATATTTTACTTTCTTCAGGAATATCAGAGACATGACCGGTCCATAGAGCTCTTACGAAAGCTTGCTTGATCGTGTTGATGCTTTCAACCAGGTCTCGGTTCTTGGGTACACCTGACGTGCGGTTTTCTTGTTGATAGGCTATTAACTTGTTCAGAAAAATGTGCTCTTTACCATGTGGTACAAACACCACGGCTGTCGCAGAAAAGTTGCCGTCTTTATCCCGACGATGTTGCACATTTAACAGCCTGATACCAGCCCCTTTGTTCTCAAGGCTATCTATTTTAAGATCAAAGCAAGGTGATGAACTGAAAGATACATAGTGTCCTAGCAAGTTTGATTGAACTAATTCAGCCTCAATGGAGTTTGGACCCATTTTTACGGCGTCTCTGTATTGCTTTATGAGCTGAGTACTGTGTTGCTGTCTATTTCTGGGTGGCAAATTCAATTTCTTTCCGCCGCCCCCGCCTGGATAAGCGTAGTCTTGGGACTGTGCAACCCCACTTAAGAAAATATGATCGTATTTTTTACTCAATTGTTTAACGCTTGTTGTTGTAAACTTCCAATCTGTTCTGCAACATTTGTTCAAGCAATGTTGTTTCGATGGCTTTTCCGCCATCTAAAATTGTTTCCTTCATTGCATCCAGACAAGCGCTGGTTAACTCAGCATGGCTCAATCCTCGTGCAAGACTAACTACTCTTGACAAATCAAACTTTACCTCAAATCCAGCAAGGCGGTTTTTCATTAGTTCGACGATTTCAGCGTCAGTTGGAATTTGATATTGCAGTACATCATCAAACCTTCGGAATAGCGCTTGATCAAGAAGTGTTACATTGTTGGTCGCGGCAACAATAATGCTGTCAGATTTATCTGCTTCAATGAATTGAAGAAGGGCTGTAAGTACCCTACGCATTTCACCAACGTCATTATCTTTGGCCCGTTCTCCACCGATGGCGTCGAATTCATCAAAGAGGTACACACCGGGTCTATTCGAAATCATGTCGAATACCAGGCGCAACTTGGCGCTGGTTTCTCCCATGAATTTTGTTACCATTCTGTCCAGCAGAACAACATATAGCGGAAGTCTGAGTTCTCGGGCGATAATCGACGCTGTCATTGTTTTACCGGTCCCAGGAGGCCCTGATAGTAGAATTTTTCGTCTATTCTCAAGATCGTGAGTCTTGAGCTTGTTTCGCTGGCGGAATTCATTCAGTATTCTTGAGATGCGAGTTTTTAGCTGATCTGTGGCAATAAGATTGGCAAGCTTGTGGACTGGGCTAATTTCCAGAATCAGTCCTTCCAAATCCTGATTGACCGGCTTTAGTACTTTTTGACGAATTTTACCGCGATCTACAAGCTTTCGAATATCATCAGCAAGATTGATATGACCTTTTTTTGCTTCGTGTGCTGCAACTTGCAGAGCCAGTGTGGTAAAACGCTCCGGCTCATTTGAAAAATGAGACTGAATCAAAGCTTTTATGTGTTGTGCTGTTGCCATTCAAGCTGCAATCAGATAGTGGGAAAGCTAATTCGCCAAGCCAGTTGCCAAAAACAAAGTCAATATAAGCAATCAATGGAAAAGATTTGGACCAATTTATTAGTAAATTATTGCGTTTTGTAAAAGATATTGCCAAACCGGATAGCTAATCGCCGTAAAGTAGACGCAGAATGCTTAAGTCTTGTTGAAGGTCGAAACATTGGGACTTGAATCATGGAAACTTGCGTTTGAAACTATCTTCCAGGCAACTCTTCAAAAAAGACAGTCTTAACTCGGATCAACATCCGGACTATTCCAAGCTGGAACATCCAAGCTTCTCTTCCACTAATGACTTAATGAATCAGTACATACAAGCTTAAAGTAATAATTCCATTGGGATATCAGGATGTACGCTTTGTTTGCCAAATCCCCCCCTAAAACCCATATCGCACACGCACAAAGGCGTTGGAGTTGTGCTTTAAACCGCCAAAGAACGAGAAGTCCTCGCCGCCCATCAGCAAGGCGCCAAACGACAAGTTTAAAGCGTCGCTCCATTGATAGGAGGCCGTCGCCCGCACGTGGTAGTCTTCCTCCAGCGAGTAAATGCCGAAGAGTCCCAGTTGCAGCGTCTGGCGCAGCGCCCGCAGCGTTAAACGCCCGGTGATCCACTGGCGGTTCTCGTCCGGCTCGTACTGCGGCGTGGGCGAGTTGGCCAGCAATGCCTCGTGGTCCGCCGTCTGCTCCAGGTAATACTGCGCCGCGCCCGTCAGATTGCTGACGATCTCGTGCTCGTAACCCGCCAGGATGCGAATCTGTGAATTCGGAATAAAGGGATTGTCGCCGTCGGGATCGTCGGCCGAGTCGTAATACGACGCCTCCGCGTTGGCCAGGCCGCCCAGCAGCGGCAGGCGCACGCTCGCCCCCGCCGTGTTTAAAGGCGCAAACGTCGGCATACCGCTGTTGACATCAAATGCCGTCGGTTGTTTGAAAAATCCGACGGAGCCGTAGAGCGAAATCTCCGCGCTGCCGACCGAGCGGTACACGCGCGCCGCAAACTCGCCCTTGTCCAGCGTGCGCCGCGGATACTGCGGGCTGATGGGCATCTCCAGTACGGCCGGGCCGACAATTGCGCCGGCCGCCGAATTGAAGAATGTTAACCGCTCGCCGCTGATAAAACGATCGGACGTGTAAATGGGCAGCCAGACCAGATCGACATTGGCCACGCCATTGTAGATTGCGAACTTGACGGCCGTGGCCGGCGCTTTCAGGAACTCGTCGTTGCGACCGGCGAAAAAGGACACAAAGTCCTTGGGGAACAGGTCGTTGAGAAAAACAAAGTCGCCCGTGCCCCAGGTGAGAATCTGGCGTCCGGCGCGAATGTTAAGCCAGTCCGCCGCGCGGATGTCGATGTAGGCCTGCCGCAGGTCGAAGTCCGTTAAACCCAGCACGTCGTCGGCAACGAAGTCCGCCTTGACGATCAGGTCGGCGACGCTGCCGCGGTGGCTGACGTCCAGCCGGAAACGCGCCTCGCTTAACAGAATGTCTTCGTCCGCGCCGGGGCCCGCGTCAAAGCGCGCGGCGGCGGCGAGTTCGGCAAAACCGTGAATCTCGGGCAGCGTGATATCATCGCCCCAGTCGTCGTCGCCCCAATCATCTCCCGATTCATCCCACTCGTCCTGCGCTTGCAGGACGGTCGCCGCGCCGAAAAGCAGCAAAAACAGCAGTGTGAATTTGTGCATCATTTGCCGCGCCCGGTTAACAGGGACATCGGTGGATTGCGCAGCGATTTCTCGGCAAAGGCGGACTCGGGCACGTCGATGTCGTAGGCGATGTTGCGCAGTTCGGCCAGCGTGTAGCCGCCGTTGGCCAGGTCCGACACCTTCATTTTGGTGACGGTCGGGTGGCCCTGGACGACTTCGGTTTCGACGGCTTCGATGCGGCGGTAGACTTTGCCGCCGCCGTCCGTGTATTCCATTTTCACCGGCAGAAATGTCTTTTTGTCGATCCAGACTTTCCACGAGCTGAATTCAACGCCGGACTTGTCTTTCGGCGTGTTTTCAATGACGTAGTGTTCGGCCGTGGTTTCCACCAGTTTGTGCGCGTCGTCGTTGACGCGGCGGCCGGAGACGTCTTCGTACAGAAAGTGTGAACCGACAAAACTCGTGCGTTTGTCGCCGGCGGAAATGCGTTTAACAAGGTCGAGGTCCGGCAGGTAGAGCCAGCGGTCGTCGTCGCCCTGTGCGCGTTTTTTCACCAGAAACACCGTATTGCGCACGTCGGCCGGGCGGCTGAAGTGCACCAGGTACAGTTGGTCGCCGGCGTCCGTGACGTCGCGGCGCACGATGTTAAACTGGCGATAGCGTTTGTTGCCCGCCGGATCGACGATTGTTAAACGCACCGAGGAGCGTCCATCCGCACCGGCGTAGTACGCGACGATGTTGGCCTTGCGGACAATTTCATCCGCCGACATGCCCTGCGCCTGGAGATTTGCACCTGCGAGGTTAACCAGAAAAATCAAGCCGGCAATGGCCAGGAAAGGCTGCAAAAGATTCATCCGAACGTTCTGTTTGTTCCCATTCATAGTTGCGACTCCGAGATATTGTCCTTAAACAGTAGCCTGCGCAGTAATTGCATGATAGCCGGAAGTAAAATGAGCGTCACCACGCAGGAGACGATCATAATCATGGCCAGAAACATGCCGACCGTTTCGTAGGGAACCAGCGGCGAGAACAGCAGCGGCAGGAATCCAAGTGCGATAATAATCGCGTTGCGCGTTATGGCGCGCGCCGGTTCGGCAAAGAGGATTTCCAGCGTGACGGCCCAGTTGCGTTTTTCGGCGTAAATCGAGCGGCAGCGCTGGATAAAGTGGATTGCAAAGTCGACCGAGAGACCCAGCGTCAGCGAACTCAGCACGGCGATCGGCATGTCGTAGTCGCGGCCCATCAGGCCGATCATGCCGTAGACAAATCCGATCGTGATCGAGAGCGGCAGCATTGCCAGCAAGCCGAACCACAGCGAGCGGAAGAGCAGGAGCATCATGATCAGAACAACGACAAAACTGCCCAGCAGCGCATCGCGCATGCCCGTGACCATTTCCCCCTGCCAGACGACGTTGAGGTAAGTCAGACCGGCCCAGTTGACGGTCATGCCGGGCGGCGGCGGGTGTGCGGCCGTCCACGCGTTCATGCCCTCCACCACGGTCTGCATGTCCTGATTGTCGCCGCTTTTGAGTTGCAGCCAGATGTTGGCTGCGCTGTAGTCGGGCTGCACAAAGTGCCAGAGGTCGTGCGGGCGGTGCGAGCCTTCGTAGGTCAGCAGCACCTGGGCCACGGCGCCGCGGCTGTCCGGTAGCCGGTAGTGCGCCTGATCGCGTTCGTGCAGCTCGCGGTTGACGGTCTTGACGATGTCCGCCAGCGAATTGCTCTTGCCCACCTGGCCGGTCGACTCCAGCTCGGCCTGCAATTGCTCGATGTAGGCGAGCACCTCGGGTTTCATGAAGGTCTTGTCGTCGCCGCGGGAAGACTCCACAAGGTCGATGACGCCTTCCCAGGCCTGATAGGCTTCGTCGCTCGCGGCCATGTCGGCCGCGTCCAGCAGGCCGTTGACGAGCGCCTCGTACTGCTCGTCGGGCTGGTCCTGCGGTACTTCGCCGGCCGCCGACAGAATCTCCTGCCAGGCGTTCCGGATGTCCTGCGCTTCGGGGATGTCGAGCTGCCGCAGCATGGCGTCGACCTCGGCGGCTTTGTCCAGCGGGCCGGCGGTAGCGCTTGTGTCGCGCAGGACGAGGAAGGCGTCGTAGGTACCGCCGAAGTGTTTGTTGAGCACGCGGTCTGCCACGCGGATCGGGTGGCCGGGCTGGAACCAGCGGACGGGGTTATCATTGATGCGAATGTCCATGATGCCGTAGACCGAAACGACCACGACCACGGCCGCCAGCGCCAGGATCAGTTTGGCGTTTTTGCCGGCAAAACGACCGGAGCGCTCCAGCAGGCGCGAAAGCAGACTGCCTTCGTTCTCCGCTGCGTGTGAGCTCTCGCCCAGGCGCGCGATGCCTTTTTCGCTGATGAGCATGATGTAAGCCGGCACGAAGGTCACGGTCAGTACAAAAGCGAGCAGGATGCCGATGGCGACAAAGACGCCGAAGATCTGCACGGGCGGAATCGGCGCAAGCGCCAGCGAGGCAAAACCGGCCGCCGACGTCAGCGAGGTGTAGAGCATCGGTTTGAACAGGTGCCGGATGACGTGGCTCACGGCCGCCTTCCGGTCCCGATAGTGCGGGTAACAGTCGGCGAACTCGCTCAGGATGTGCACGGAGTCGACCACCGCTATGGGCATCAGGAATATCGGGATCATCGAACTCATGATGTGCACGGTAAAACCGCAGCCGATCAGCGCGCCCATCGTGGCGATAACGGTGGCCATCGCCAGAATCATCGGCGCGGTAATCAGGCTGACGCTGCGGAAAAAGAGCCACATCAGGATAAAAATCAGCAGCATGGCCATTGGCGCGGCCACGCCCATCTGCACGAACATCTCAAATCCGAAGCGGTCTTCGGCTATCGGCAGGCCCGTGATGTGATACTCTTCGGTTCCGCCGGCCGCCTGGAATTCGGCGAACATTGTCTCGATTTCCGTCGCGATGCGGTGGCTCTCGTTCTTGGCGCGGATCGGCACGTAGATGGCGGTGGCTTTGCCGTCTTCACTCACCAGCGTGCCCATGAACGTTGGATTGCGCTCGGCGGCTTCCCGTATGGCGCGGGCTTCTTGTTTGTCGGCGGGCGGGGATTCCATCAGCCACTGGAAGCGCACGGTCCCCGGACCCTCGGGACTGATGTCGTCGACGACGGCCAGCGAGAGGACGTCGCGTGCGATGACGCCGTCGATTTCCAGGATGTGTTTGGTCAGTTTGTGCACGCGCGCCAGGATTTCGGGCGTGTAAACGCCGTCTTCCCCGACCTCGTTGACGATGCCGACGACGATAAAGTCGCTCAGCGCAAAGTGATCCTTGACTTCGTGGTGAAACACGCGCACGTCCTGATCGGGCGGCAACATGTTTTCGGGATCGGTATCAATCTGAATCATGGGGATGAGAGCACCGAGCCCGAGGGTCAGCACAACCATGGCCACGATGATGCTGCGCGGATGCAACAGCGAATACGACAACAATTTGTCGGAAATCTTCATGCAACTCCCCTGGAATGTTTCCGATGTTTTTCGACTTGCCGGAATAATGAGGTTGGAAAGGCCCAAAATACACAGAATCGCGTATTTGGATAAAGTCATTTGGCCGCGGGCGCATGAACGCGGGACAGGTTCAGATGTCTGGCGTTTGAACCGCGGTGACAAACAAAAAGAAAAAAGGGGCGCCACAGCAGTGGCAAGCCCCCTCTAAAGTACAAAAAGACCCGCAGTGGGTCTCTCAACGGCGCAATCAGGCGCGGGTGTAGGTCATTTCCATCATTTTGAATTCATGGCCGCCCTGCGTGCCCCACATCGTGAACGTGTTTTCGTCCTTGCTGATGATTTTCATTTCCGTGCGGATGTCCATCATTTGGGCCGACGACGGATCCGTCATTTGCCCGGTCATCGAGTAGGTTTTGGTTTTTTCGTCGAAGCTGCCGCTCATGATCGTCAGGCCGGTGCCCATGTTGTCGATCCAGGTGCTGTAGTACATTTTCAGGGCGTTGTCGTAGGCCATGACGGAGCGGCCTTCCATTGGACCGAAGGGCGTTTCGGACACGTGCCGGCCTTCCAGGTAGCGGTCGCCCATCACCATTTGATAGGTGGCGGTGCCGTTGCTGACGGTGGGTTCGCCGGGGCCCATCCAGTGTTTGGTGACGGTTTTCCACTCGCCGACCATGGTTTTCATGCCCATGTGGACTTCGCCGGGAGTGGCAAAGTTTTGCCAGGCCTGCATCATGGCGGCCATTTCTTCTTCGCCCATTTCGCCCTGCGGCGCGGGGCCGGCATTCAGATTGTTGGCAAGATTGACGGCGAACAGCAGTGCAAAGGCCAGTAACAACGAACGGCTAAGCGTACGCATAAGTACCTCATTAAATTGACGTGAAGTTGATAATTAAGCACGGAGTTGAAATATTGGCGAACTACGCAAACGCGAAAACCGGGCGTATGCGCCGGCCGGTCGGAGAATTGGCCCGAGGGGTACGCCGGAAATCGCAGGACGCCAATTTACGCATCGGAATGCCGCTGATGCAAACATCCGGCGCTTCGGGTGCAAAATTTAATCTGGACGCAATTATTCGATTATCGCAGGTGGAATGACGCCAAAAGCCGCGAAAACGGACGCCAATCAGGCTTTATCGCTGTTTGCCGCCGTCGCTGCGGATGTTGCGGGCGCATCGTCCGGATAGTCTTCGGGGCGGTAGGTCTTGATCATGGCGACGTGGATGGTGACGCCGACGGCGATGCCGAAGAGCATGATGCGCACCCAGAGAACGTCGACGGCAAAGATGGCTGACGAGGAGATCATGATCCACAGCAGGCTAATGGTCGTGACCTTGGCTTTCATCGGAATGCCGCGTTTTTCGCGGTAATTGCGAATGTATTCGCCGAAATAACGGTTGGTGATGAGCCAGACATAGAGCCGCCTGGAGCTGCGCACGTAACAGGCGGCGGCCAGAAGCAGAAAGGAGGTCGTCGGCATGACCGGAACAAAGATGCCGATAATGCCGAGGCTGAGCGAGACGCTGCCCGCGGTAATCAGGAGGCCACGCTTGAATTTAGTGTCGGCTATTTTGATTTCGGGATAGTCAGACCTGCTCACGTGGCTTCCGGAAATGGAGTGGAAAAGGCCCGTCGGGACCCGCCGCGAAGACCGCTAAAACGTGAGCACTAACACGATTCGGCGCGGCCAATATTATCGTCCGCCGCCGTCCGCCGCAGATTTTCTCCCGTCGCCCCGCCGGCGGTTCCCCACAAAAAAATGACAGCTTTGTCATTTTAATAGTTGACATGTAAACTATTAATGTTATCTTGCCGCTGTGAAAAAGAACAGGGAACATAGCGCGAGTCCACACGCCGAACTGCCGATCCATATCAAGTCGGTGCGGCACGAGAGCCTGATGGCGATCTGGTGGACCTCACAGTTGCTGCGCAAGGCATCGCGCAATCTGTTCCGCAACGAACTGTCATCGGAGTCCCAGTTCAACGTGTTGGTGCTGCTGAAGGATTCTCCGGAACCGCTGACGCAGAAGTCCCTGAGCGAGATGTTGCTGGTGGACAAGTCCAACATCACCGGGCTGGTGGACCGCCTCGAGAAGCTGGGCCTGCTGTGGCGCGAACGCCTGGAGCACGACCGCCGCACGCATCACATTCACCTGACCGACGCGGGGCGGAAGTTGATTGACGAGCTGGACCAGCGCTACATCGAGTCGGTATTGCAGGTGATGCAATCGATGACGGGAGACGAATGCCGGACCCTTCTGGCGCTGACCCGCAAGGTACGCATCGGCCTCGATCGTTTTGACCCCAAACTCTGACAGTATTTTTTTTAGCACAATAGTTGAGAAGTCAACAGTTTGCATATCACGCAGTTGACGCATCTCAAGGGAGAATAATCATGATGAGCATGCCCTTAACCTCCGACATGCTTTTGCTGGCCATCGCACTGCCGGTAATGGTGTACATGCTGCTGCGAATGGGCGCCGGATATCCGGCACTGCCCGCCGAACAGCCGGTTGAAACCACAGAAATCAATCCGCGTGGATTTTACCACTCGGACCTGCTGATGGAACAGGTCCAACGCAGGGCGGCGCAGCGCCGGGCCGCCGCGCCGGCCAAGGCCAAACCGGTTGAAGTCACGCGTCCCGGCGGAGAATTCTGGCCGGACATCAAACGCCGCTCGCGCGCACTCTGACGACCCCGACATTCGCGGATGCACTCACTGAGAGCTGAGTAATACCTGCGTCCAAAACAATTTTCCGCCGGGCACCATGCGGATCGGCTCCGGCAGCGGCCGAACCTGATCCGCTCCGCCGCCCGGCATTTTCCGCCCCGCCCGTTTGTGATGTTGTGTGCCGGATCCGGAATTGAGCGCGCTGCGCCAACCAATCAGGAGCAACACGGGAGCACACGCCCATACTTCTCTTTCGGGAAGCGCAACATCCTTACGCGGCGGGGCGGTATATTCGCGGCAAGAAAACTTTTTGGAGTCGGCGTGTGTTCACCACCCATGGCCAGGTCGACCAGCCGGATCGACGCCACAGCCGGACTGCCATTGGTGGCCAAAAATTTTGTTAGTTTCCGCGTTGTTATTTGTCGGCCGCACATACAGGCCGAAGGATGCCGAAGGCAAAGCAGCACAGCGACATGGAAAACTTCATACCACTCGAATTTGAGATCCGCCGGCCGGACGAGATGCGCCGCCGCGCCGAAGACCTCTACACCCTGCTCAACAAACGGCGCACCGTGCGCGAGTTTTCACCCGAGCCGATTCCGCTGGAGGTGGTGCGCGAAGCCATCCGCACGGCGGGAACCGCGCCCTCGGGTGCGCACAAACAGCCCTGGTTTTTCTGCCTGGTGCACGATCCTGAGGTCAAGCGCCGCATACGCGAAGGCGCGGAGCACGAAGAGCGTCTCAATTACAGCGGCCGCATGTCGGAAGAATGGCTGGAGGATCTGCTCCCCTTCGGCACGAATGCCGACAAGGAATTCCTGGAGATTGCGCCGGCGCTGATTGTGGTATTCAAGCAGGTCTACCGCATGGGCGAAAACGGCAAGCGCCTCAAAAACTACTACGTGAACGAGTCGGTCGGCCTGGCGGCCGGAATGTTGATCGCCGCGCTGCACAACGCGGGTCTGGCCACGCTGACGCACACGCCCAGCCCGATGAAATTCCTCAACGCAATTTTGGAGCGGCCGGCCAACGAGACGCCGGTACTGCTGATTCCCGTCGGATTTCCCGCCAGCGAAGCCGCCGTGCCCAACCTGAGCCGCAAGCCGCTCGATCAGATCATGCGCGAATATTAACACCTGGTACACGACAAGTTGAAGCGCGTCGTCGGGCGACGGTAATTCGGCGGCGGCCTCAAGTACAAGAAGGAGAAAACACGGTGGACATCGACGCGGCGAGTGAAAAGTTTGTGGTGATCGGCGACAGGGTGCTGCTCAAACCCAGGTCGCAAAACGAACGGACGCGCGCGGGCCTCTACCTGCCGCCCGGCGTGACGGAAAAGGAAAAAGTGCGCAGCGGCTACGTGATCAAAGTGGGCCCCGGATATCCGATTCCCTTTCAGGAAGACAGCGACGAAGCCTGGAAGTCGTCGGGCGAAAAAGTGAAGTACATCCCGCTGCAGGTGCAGGTCGGCGATCTGGCTATCTACGTGCTGAAAGACGCGCACGAAATTGAGTTTAACAGCGAGGAATACGTCATCCTGCCGCAGTCTTCCATCCTGATGTTAATCCGCGATGAAGGTCTCTTTGAGTAGACAGTGCGACGTACAAAGACTGGTCAGACACCTGCGCACTTCACACTGCGCGACGAGTAAAAAATCACAAGAGCCTGAGATGCGAGTTGGGCGAGCAGCTCAAAGCGGTCGGCAGTTGACGCACTCCTGCGTGAATCAAGGGGCCCGCCTGCCCCATCGCCCGCCCCGCCGCCGCCGCGAGTTTCCACCACGTTCAAACGCACTCCTCCCACCCTGCAACCAGTGCAGATTTTTTTGAGGCAAGCGTGCATCCAACATCGCCCGCAGTCCGGCCTTGCATGCCCGGTCGTTCCGCGAACAGAATAAGTCTACGGCAACCGATGGAGAATTCCCGGTACAAAAAATTAAACGCGTGTATTCAGCAGGTGAACGGTCAACTAAACCACTTTAACGCTCGCCGGCATGTTTTCCTGGCACATTCGACGAGCCATCTGCACGGTCGTATACATCTGCCCGCGGACTGCTCGAAAGCTCCGGCAGTCTGCCTGCGTGACGAACAAAATGGATTTGCCTGAAAATCGGGATCAGTCGTAACGGCCCTGGCGAAGTTTGCGATCTTCGTCGCGATTTTTGAGCACCTCGCGTTTGTCGGCCTGTTTTTTACCGCGCACAAGTCCGAGTTCGACCTTGGCGCAGGGACCGGAGAAATAGATGGACAGCGGCACCAGGTGGGCCTTTTTCGTCCACGCGACGTTTGATTTTTGCCAGCTCGCGTTTGTTCAGCAGCAGTTTGCGGCGGCGTTTAGTTTTGTGGTTTTCGCGTGTGCCGTGTTCGTAGGGCGAAAAATGCAGGCCAAAAAGCCACAGCTCCTCTTCGTCGCGCGCGCTCTGGAAACAATGGCAGCTTTGATTACGACAAGTTCATCGATTATGCCTTCGGACTCGGAGCCAAAACCAATACCGTCGGCAACAAGATCAAAACCATTACATCTTTCCTGAACTGGTGTGTCGGGCGTGGCATTGAGGTCAATCCGGAATTCAAGAAATTCAAGCGGCTTTCGGAGGATTCCGTCCAGGTTGCTTTGTCGCTCGAAGAGTTGGAAGCCATTTACCAAGTGACGATTCTGCCAGATGACCGGCTCTCCGGCATTCGGAACATCTTCCTGCTGCTATGTTATACCGGTCTGCGCCACAGCGATGTCGTCAAGTTGCGGCCCGTCAACCTCAAAGACGACATGCTGATAGTCAACACCGTCAAAACCAGCGACAATCTCAAACTGCCGCTGATGCCACAAGCACGCGAGATCCCGGAGCGCTGTCCGGAAAATGGATTTCCCGATCCAGGCAACAAACAAGCCAACAAACTCATCCGGCAGTTGTGTGAATTGGCGGGCATCGACGAACCGACGCTGATGGTTGAACATTGAGGACCAAAGCGTATCGAGAGAGTGGTTCCTAAATATGAATTGATCACTACCCACACGGGGCGTCGGACCTTTGTGACTTTGTCGCTGGAAAAGGGCGTGCGGCCTGAAGTGCTGATGCGGATCACCGGCCACAAGGACATGCGGACGATGAAGAAGTATATCAAACTGACGGAGAAGGTGACGAAGAGTGAGTTTTTGAGGGCGTGGGAAACTGAAAAGTGAATTTCGAGTGAGATAGTCAACTTTCTCGGTTTTGATTTATAGCAACTCGAGAAAAGAAGCCCCTTCTAAGATTTGGACATCAGACTTGGCTTGGCGACTCTACAACTGTAGCAATCTACATTGCTTAAACCTACACTGACAACATGCAATAATGTTGCGTATTACTGCGTTTTGTTGTCAATGAGATTATCTGGAAAACTACTTGAATTGTGAGAATGGAACAGCAGCTACGCCCACCTCAAAATTGGCAAGACTTTGAGACTCTGTGTAAAAAACTCTGGGGAGAGATCTGGCAATGCCCGGAAATCAAGAAAAACGGTCCGCCAGGTGAGGCTCAGGACGGAGTTGATCTTTATGGTATTCCAAGAGGTGAGGGAACGAAATATTATGGTATTCAGTGTAAAAAAAAAGACTCAATAAAGAATAACAGACTTTCTAAGCGGGAGATTGATGAGATAATTTCCGAGGCTCAAAAATTCAATCCATCTCTTGCAAAGCTGTACATAGCGACTACAGCCAATAAAAGTGCTGAAATTGAAAAATACGAACGGTCAAAAAATGTAACGCAGTTAGAAAATGGTTTATTTGGAGTGCACATATTCTTTTGGGAAGACATAGTCGCACTGATAGATGAAAACGAAAAGACACATGCATGGTATGTTAAGCAGGAGCAATTTCGTTCACGCTATGAGGTTGATTTTACTTTTTCCGGCGGGGAGAAAGAGATTACACTGGAGCCGACTTTTCTAAGAACGACAACAAATTATGAGGAAAAGTATCCAGGACTTCACAAGATTGCCAAGTTGCTTGGGAAGGAAATTCCACCTGAATTGAAAGCACAATTGATGGAGCCGGAAAAGCCTTCATTTATGCTATCTAGTCCTGGTCCATTGAAGGCTCTAAACGAGTTATTTAGCGAAGATTTTGCGAACTATGCTCGTGGTTGGTTTAGTTTTTCCCTTAGAAATAATGGGAGTGTTGCAATAGATGACTACAAGTTAATTGTAAAATTCGAAGGAAACTATGAAGAGATGAGAGTTGGAAGAAAGCAAAGTATGAATGATGTATTCATGAAAAAACCATGTGACTACAACTGCAAATCTGATCCTGAACATAGTAGATTAATAATACAGCCACTTGAAAATCAGACTCCTCTATTGCCTAGTGAAGTCGTTGAGTTTGATGATGTATATTTGAAGCTGTTTGCTGAAGAATCGACCATCAATCTACATTGGCAGCTGCTTTCCAGAAATTACCAAGACAACGGAAATCTCACGATCAAATCGAATCCCATATCTAAGGATCGAAGTAAAACAAGACACGTTTTGGATCCCAAGGATGTCCGTACAACGGTAGAAATTGAAGATTATACATCTGAAAATATGGAAGATGGGCTTCACTAAACTCCAATATTTAGTATGAATGCTATGTTTAAAGTCTCTTTTCAAATCAGTACCACAAGAGACATGAAGGGGTATTGTAAACTTCCCCTTCTTAGCTTCAAGGGAAATTAGAAATACTTATTAACATTTGTCCTGTTGGAATGTGGGAAACTCGCAGAGTTTTCCATATTTCAACAGGAATTCACGCGGCGTCAAATTTTCGAGCGATTGATGGGGGCGTTTGCTGTTGTACACATGCTGCC
>JAUIKM010000033.1 GCA_030430495.1 bacterium
TGCGCCTTCCTTCAGATTCCACCTCGCGATGGACACCCTTGGCGTCCGGCTCGTTCTTCCCCTTGCCGGGCGAACACGGGACTTCCACCCGCTAGACGTGCGCCCTGCCGGGCGCACACAAAAAAAGAGCTGCGAGCCCTGAGGGCTCGCAGCTCTTGTAGTTTTTGGGCTGAAACTGAGCGTTCGAAGTCTCAATCCCAGCGCTCAGGCTCTTTTACTCCGCACGCGGAACTGCGCGGCGCAGAATGCCTCATCGGGTCAGCCGACTTCCGGCTGGTCAGCGCGCATCGACTCAGGTCACCAGGTCGGACAGCGCGCTGTCAACATCGGAGAACTCAAACTCAAAACCCGCGCGCACCAGTTTATCGGGATAGATGTGCTGGCCCGCCAGCAGAAAGTCAGCGGATTCGCCCAGTGCAATTTTCAGCGCAAAAGCCGGCACCGGCAGCCACGAAGGGCGATGCAGGGCGCGGCCCAATGCCGAGCCGAATTCCGCCATGCGCACGTTGCCGGGCGCAATCACATTGTACGGGCCCTCCAGGTCGCTGTCCAGCGCAAAGGTGATGGCGCGGATGACATCGTCCAGGTGAACCCAGGGAAACCACTGGCGGCCCGAAGCAAAAGGACCGCCGAGGCCCAGTTTGTAGATCGGAAGCATTTTCCTGAGCGCGCCGCCGCCCTCCTCCAGCACAATGCCGATGCGCGGTATAGACACGCGCAAACCAAGGTCGACCGCGCGTTGCGCTTCCACCTCCCAGTCGCGGCAGAGCTGCGCCAGGAAATCTTCGCCCGCGGGTGCATCCTCCCGCGTGCGCGTGTCGCCCGTGTCGCCGTAATAGCCGATGGCCGAGGCAGAGATGAGCAGGCCGGGACGCTCAGAGGCGTGTTCAATCGCGTCGACGATCAGGCGCGTGGCGGCGATGCGGCTGTTGCGCAGTTCACTTTTGACCTGCTTCGTCCAGCGCTCGTCAAAAATGCCCTTGCCCGCCAGGTGGATCACGACGTCGCTGCCGTCGATGGCCTGCATCCAGGCGCCCGGAGCGTCGGGCGTCCACTCGACGAGTTCGATGCCGGGGCCGGCAAAGTTGCTGTTGCGCGCTATCGAGCGCGTCAACACCAGCATTTCGTGTCCGGCCCGACGCAGTTCGGCGCAGAGACGCCGCCCGATAAATCCAGTTCCGCCGCTGATAACTACCCGCATGCCTGAACCTCCACTCCCGTTGACAAACAAGAAAATCTGGTCAGGAAAAAAGCGCTCAGTATTCGTCGTCCGGGTCTTCGTCGGAACCGTTGCCCTCCTCGTCCCCGTCGTCGCTGTAGCTGAACATGCTGCGCAGCATATCGCTGAAACGCGATCCGC
Organism: bacterium; assembly: GCA_030430495.1. GTDB lineage: Bacteria > Bacteroidota > Ignavibacteria > Kapaibacteriales > UBA7675 > JAUIKM01. Next base: position 1,361 of record JAUIKM010000033.1, read on the forward strand.
CGGCGACGCCCACCAACTGCTTGCTGAGCATGGAAAATTCGGCCAGCCCGTGCAGCACAAACTCCATCAGGAAGAGCTGCGTGAGATCGTCCGCATCGCCGTGGAAGCGCTCCACCAGCGCCCGCAGGCCGGCGACGCCCTCCAGACGCGCGCGGTACTCGTCCTCGGCCAGGTCCATCGGCAGCTCGAGTGCGGTATCGCCCGCAAACCAGCCGACGACGTCCGCATAGATATTCGAGCGCGATTTGCGTTTGTTTTTCTCCGGGTCCGGAAACAGGTCGGTAAACAAACGCCGCACGGCCTTGCCGATCAGAATGTGCGCCACCTTGGCCGCGCCCTCCTGCTCGCCTTCGTAGACCAGTTCAATTTTGCCGGTGATGGAGGGAATCACGCCGATCAGGTCGCTCATGCGCACCTGTGCGTGGGCATTGCCGGCCCGCAGCGCACGACGCTCGACGGAACTGACGAGGTTTTCATAGGCGGAGATCGTCAGACGGGCGGAAACGCCGCTCTTTTCGTCGACGTACTCGCTCTCGCGCGCGGCAAAAGCGATGTGTTCAATCAGGTTTTTGGCGTGGTCGTTGACCGCCACGATCGCGCTCTGCTCGGCCGTGATGTCGGCTTCCTGCACGGTAATCGCGCGCGAATCCTCAATGCTGCGCGGGTAGTGCGTCAGAATCTGGCTATCGATCCTGTCTTTCAGCGGCGTTACGATCGAACCGCGGTTGGTGTAGTCTTCCGGATTTGCCGTGAAAACAAACTGAATATCGAGCGGAAAACGCATGTTGAAGCCGCGGATCTGGATGTCGCCTTCCTGCAGAATGTTGAACAGCGCCACCTGGATGCGCGCCTGCAGGTCGGGCAGCTCGTTGATCACAAAGATGGCGCGGTGCGAACGCGGCACCAGACCAAAGTGGATCACGCGCTCGTCCGAGTAAGGCAGGCGCAGGTTGGCCGCTTTGATCGGGTCGACGTCGCCGATCAGGTCGGCGACGGTTACGTCCGGCGTAGCCAGTTTTTCACTGAAACGCAGGGAGCGATGCAGCCAGACAATCGGCGTGTCGTCGCCCGCTTCCGCGATGATGTTGCGCGCCTGGCGCGAGAGCGGATGCAGCGGGTCGTCATTGATTTCCGATCCCTCCACCACGGGAATGTATTCGTCCAGCAGGTTGATCATCGCGCGCGCGATACGCGTCTTGGCCTGGCCGCGCAGGCCGAGCAGGATGATGTTGTGGCGCGAAAGGATCGCCCGTTCGATGTCCGGCAGCACGGAGTCGTCGTAGCCGACGATGCCGTGGAACACCTGCTGACCGCCGCCGAGGCGCGCGATCAGATTGGCGCGCATTTCGTCTTTGACCGAATACGATTTGTACCCGGCTTGTTTGAGTGCGCCCAGCGTCGCGATGGAGTCACGGCGGGCGATAATCGAGTGATTTGTCATTGAGTTGCTTTGTGAGAATTGAGGGCCGCGGAGCTAGCGCGTCCGGCGACGCCGATTGCGAACGTAGTCTTCAAAGATGTACTCGCCCAGACCTTGCAGGCTCGTGTAAAAAGCGCGGCCCTGGTTGGTTTTGGTAAAGTCCCGGACGAATGCCTGCAGATAGGGATCACGCGCGACCATAAAGGTCGTGATCGGGATGCGCAGGCGGCGGCATGCTCCGGCCAGGTTGAGCGTTTTGTTGACGATCTTGCGATCGAGGCCAAAACTGTTCTGGTAGTACCTGGCGCCTTCTTTGAGGCAGGTCGGCTTGCCGTCGGTTATCATAAAAATTTGTTTGTTGGCGCTCTTGCGGCGGCGCAGGATATCCATGCCCAGCTCCAGACCCGCCACCGTATTTGTGTGGTAGGGCCCGACTTGCAGGTAGGGCAGATCCTTGATTTCCACCTGCCAGGCATCGTTGCCGAAGACGACGATATCGAGTGTATCCTTGGGATACTGCGTCGTAATCAGCTCGGCCAGCGCCATCGCCGTTTTTTTGGCGGGCGTGATGCGGTCTTCGCCGTAGAGGATCATCGAGTGCGAGATGTCGATCATCAGCACCGTCGACGTCAAAGACTTGTGCTCGCGTTCGTTGACTTCCAGATCGTCCTCGGTCAACCGGAAGTTGTTGAGCCCGTGATTGATCTGCGCATTGCGCAGCGAATCCGTCATGTCGATCTGTTCGAGCGTGTCGCCGAACTGGTAGCCGCGGCGCTCGCTCGTGGGCTCGTCGCCCAGGCCGGCATAGGGCGTGTTGTGGTTGCCGAGCGAGCTCTTGCGCAGACTGTCGAATATCTCATCCAGCGAACGGCGGCGCACGCCGCGTTCGGCCTTCGGCGTGATGACCATGCCGTCGCCGTCTTCACTGCGCCGGATATAGCCCTTCTCTTCCAGGTCGCGAATAAAATCGCCCATGCCGTATTCGTCGCTCGTCAGATTGTACTCGCGGTCGACGACGTTGAGCCAGTGCAGCGCCTCGCCGACGTCGCCGGAGGTGTGGACCAGCAATTGCATGAAAACGTCCAGCAGCGCATCGAAGGAGACTTCGCTGAGCGGCGGCGGGACGAATTTTGTGAAGCGATATGCGGGCATGCGAGGTTCCGGACTCAGGTTTTCTGCTTTTTCTTCTTGGCCGCGGGGAACAGGATGTTGTTGAGAATCAGGCGATAACCGGGCGAATTTTTGTGCAGCGAGAGGTCGGTCGGCGGATCGCCGACCGCGTGGCGATAATCCTCGGGATCATGGCCCGCATACCATGTAAAGGTGCCGCGGCCGAACTTGCCGTGGATGTACTTGACCTGGTCCGTGCCGGCGCGCTCGCCCAGGATAGTCACCGACTTTTTGATGTACTCGCGGCGGAAAGCCGTCGTCTGCCCAAGGAAACCGCGCACCACGTTGACGTGGCATTGCGTCAGCATCGTCGGCACCGGGTCGTACTTGGCCGAGAACTCAAACAGCGTAAAGTAGTCGGTGTCCTGCGTCGCCAGCAGGTTGTTGGGATTGACGTCGATGTTCGAGTATTCGTACTGAAACGGATCCATGATCAGCTTGAAGTTCTCAAACGCAAAGGTCCGCGCAAAGTCCAGGCGTCCATTCGCGCCCGCGTCGGCAGGATCGCCGTCGTACATTTCCGCCGCGATGTCTATGCCCGCGGCCGACTGCGCGATGTCGTAGGTGTCCGTCGCGCTGCACATGGCAAACATAAAACCGCCGCTTCCAATGTAAGCGCGGATCTTTTCCACCACGGCTTTTTTCAGTTCGGAGACTTTGCGGAAACCCAGTTTGGCGGCCGTCGCTTCCAGTAGTGAAACCTGCTGAATGTACCAGGGCGCGTTGGCAAAGGACGCGTAGAACTTGCCGTACTGCCCGGTAAAATCCTCGTGGTGCAGGTGCAGCCAGTCGTATTTGGACAGCGTGTCGTTGATGACTGCCTCGTCCCAGATTTTGTCGTAGGGAATTTCGGCGTATTCCATCGCCATCGTTACTGCATCGTCCCAGGGCTGCGAGCCCGGCGGCGTGTACACGGCTATTTTGGGTTCTTTTTCGAGACGCACGACGTCGGTGTTGCTGTCCTCGCTCTGCACGTCGGCGTAGATCTGCGCCGCACCGGCGCCGGAAATTGTCTCAAAACTGACGCCGCGCAGACGGCACTCGCCGATGATGGCGTCGGAATTGGCCATCATAAAACTGCCGCCGCGGTAGTTGAGCAGCCAGTCGACGTCCAGGTTCATCGTGAGCGCTTTGAAGGCGATGCCGTAGGCCTTCAGGTGGTCGCTCTGGGCGCGGTCCATCGGGATGAGAATTTTTTGCGCGGAGGCGAACGCCGGGCCAAACAAGAGGATTGCCAGGAAAAACAAAGCGCCAAGCGTCTTTTTGGCCGTGCAAACCGTGTGTGTGCCGATTATTCTGTCCTGTTTCACTGCTGAATCTCCATTGTCTCTTTCCCGCTGCATATCCGGGCGGTGCGCCGCGGTGCGTGCTTTCGTGGGGACGAAAGACCGCGGACACGCTTGTATCGATCCGGGATGAAAGAATCGCACTGTAACTGCGACCGGCTTACAGGTGTTCGAGCGCCGTCCAAAGCGCGGCGGTCGTTTGATACCGCGCAAAATTCGCTGAAACCAGCGGGGGCGAATGTTCGTCTGTTGCGCCGGAGCGGGCCAAAAACGGCCTCGCAGTCGTGCGTTAACGCGCGAACAAAAACAAAGTTTCCGCCGCAGGTAGCGGCAAGGGGATTTTCACCGGTCGTAAACCGGACTCCGATTCAGGCGGGGCGATTCAGTCAGGATGCAGTTTCCATGGTGCGTTTTTTGAAGTCTTTTTTGTCGGCAGCCCGGGTCTGCCTCTTCATGACCTTTTTGTTTGCCATCGAGACTGCGGCGGCGCAGTCCCCGAACCAGCCGCAGGGCGAGCCCGAGGTACAGTGGGCGGCCCGCGTCGTAAAGGCGAGTTCGCAGTTGTACCGCCGCGGTCCGCATTCGGCTTTCCAGCTGCTGGGCAAACCGAATTCGCTGTCCTTCCTGCCCTACACGGGCATCGCCAATCCCTGCGCGTGGATGGCGGACAACCGCACGGACGGGCTGGAGCCGGATCTGGACACAAATGCGAGCGCCGTGCTGCGCGTCGGATTTGAGCAGGCCGTCAGTGCGCGCCAGGTTTTTGTGCTGGAGAACCTCAACCCCGGCGCGATTTCCAGCGTGCGGATCATCGGCGTCAACGGCGAACAGCAGACGGTCTACAGCGCCGAAGCCGGACAGATTCCCTTCCGATATCGCTTCCTCAACGTATTTTTTGATCCGCCGAAGTTCAAAGTCAAACAGGTCGAACTGGAAGTCAAAACCGGCAAGGTGCCGGGCTGGAACTCGATCGACGCCATCGCGCTCGGCACGACGGCGGACTCGATCAAACCGGAAATCAACCTGCCGGACGTCGCCGAATTCGGCGATGACAAGCCGGAAAATCTCGGCTCGCTGGTCAACTCGGAATATCCCGAGCTGCTGCCGGTGATCTCCGCCGACGGACGCACGCTTTACTTCTGCCGCCGCGGCCACCCGGACAACATGGGCGATGAAAAACGCGACGACATCTGGCGTTCGCGGCGCAGCAGCGGTTTCTGGTCGGAAGCGGAGCGCATGGACGCACCGCTCAACAACGACTACTCCAACTTCCTCTGCTCGATGATGCCGGACGGCAACACGATTTACGTCGGCAACGTGTACCGGCCGGACAGCGAACCGATGCCGGGCGTGTCGGTCTCCTACCGCACGGCGGACGGCTGGTCGTACCCGCAGCGACTTGAAATCGACAACTTCCACAATCGCGGCCGCAACGTGCTTTATCAGGTCGGCAACGACGGCAAGACGCTGCTGATGGCGCTGGAGCGCAACGAATCGTACGGCGGCATGGACATTTATGTGAGCCGTAAAAAGGACGACGAGACGTGGACGGAGCCGGTCAACCTGGGCGGCACGGTCAACACGGCGGCGGACGAAACGACGGTTTTCCTGGCGAGCGACAACCGCACGATCTATTTCTCCAGCTCGGGGCACAACGGCTACGGGCTGAACGACGTGTTCATGAGCCGTCGCCTGGACGACAGCTGGACCAACTGGACGGAGCCGGTCAATCTGGGGCCGAACATCAACACCGTCGGCTGGGACGGCAATTTTTCGATCCCGGCGTCGGGACAGTACGCCTACTTTGTCTCCTCGCTGAACACCTACGGCAAGGAAGACATTTTCCGCGTCAAGCTGCCGCAGAGCATCCGGCCGCGTCCGGTGGTACTGGTGAGCGGCACGGTGCGGGACACGCGCAACGGACAGGCCATCAACGCGCGCATTATCTACGAAGATCTGACCACGGGTGAGATTGTGGGCGAGGCCTACGGCGATCCATCGACGGGCGAATACCAGATCGCCCTGCCGGAGGGCGCGGTCTACGCCTTCCGCGCGCAGGCGCCCAACTACTTTGCGGTCAACCAGAACCTGGACCTGGCGGAGCTGGCGGACTACGACGAGCTGACGCGCGACCTGGAGCTGACGCCGATCGAGCGCGGCCAGACGGTGCGTTTGAACAACATCTTCTTCGACACGGGCACGGCGGCGCTGAAGGCGTCTTCCTTCCCCGAGCTGATGCGCGTCGTCGAGCTGCTGCAGAACAATCCAAACATGACGATCACGGTGCGCGGCCACACGGACAACGTCGGCGAATCGGGCGACAACATGGAACTTTCGCGCTCACGCGCCGGCGCTGTTGTTGAGTACCTGGTGAGTCAGGGCATCGCCGCAAACAGAATGAAGCAGGAAGGTTATGGCGAGGACAAACCGGTCAGCGCGAACGACACGGCGGAGGGGAGAGAGTTAAACCGGAGAGTGGAGTTTCATATAGATTCGGAGTGAGGCTGGGGGAGCGAGAATATACAAGGTGAAGCGGCGGTGCATGGCCTGGCGCTTCGTCTGAACGTTCCTTGCCGCTGGAACGGGCAGTTTAAGTAAGAGTGTGAGTGGGCGGTTTAGGTGGTTGAACGGAAAGGCTGAAAATTTTGGGCGCACTCCTGCGTGAATCTGGGGCCACCGAGCCCCGCGCCACCCCGCCATCCGCCTCCTGGTTATCCACCGGCCCAAACGCAACTCTCCTACCCCGCATTTCTGCGGGTCGATAGCAAATATCACACTCTGGGCTCTGATGGACAGGCCGCCACGCTGCATGCTGCGCGGCGACACCCCAAGTCTAGGCAACTGTGCGCAAATTTCAAGCGGCAAAAGTGTAAATGTAGCACCAGGTATAGGTGAACGGTCTGAAATTCACGGTAAACGGGTGCCAGACAAACTATCCATGATGACAGATCTCCGGTAGAAATTCTGAAAAGCCACTCGACAACAAGCGCCTGCGACAATCACAACCGGCGAAATGATCCAGGCAGGCAAATCGCACCCAAACCGTCGTCGCGTCAACAAGACCAAAAAAGGCAGCGCCGAAATTAACCTGCGAATCGACGAACTGGAAGAGCGCGTCCGCCGGATCTATCGCGAAATGCGGCTCAAACGCCAGGTGCCGACGCCGCAGCTTTCATTCTGTAGGAGAATTTGCAGACGCCGGGCACCTTTGCTCAGACTGGGTACGTCAGAAGCAATCTATCGGCCACCTGCTCCGACTCCAAGGTTTGACCCTCCATCTGCAATCGCCGCAGCATCGAACGCCCCACACGAACAGAAATTTCGGTCTCGAATAACTTTGCCGGAATCGGCAAATCACAAATGTAATTGCCCGATTTTTTGCTGCCGTCGATACTCAAAGCCACGCGTACTCCACGTTCTTTGGCCTGTTCGATTTCGGCAAACAACTCTTCAAGACTGAACGTTTGTGCACCGTACAAAATACTCTGGCTGTGACTGTATGGCGGATCACAATAAACAGGGTCACCCGCAGTGGCACGCGCAAAGATTTCCTTGTAATCGGCATGCAGAAAGGTGACGCCGCGCATGCGATTATGCCATTCTTCGACCCTGGCTGCAAAACTCGACACCGAAATCGGCATATGCGGTCCACAGGGCGTACTCATGTAACCATCCGATTTGCGAAAGCGCACGATACCGCCATAGCATGCCCTGGTTAAAAACAAGAAATCGGCAGCGTTGTGCCTGGCGTTGAAGGAAGCCTTAACACTTTCATAAACATCCTTTTTGTTCTCACTTGTCAGAATGCGGCGTCTTTCCGCATACCACTCGATCAGGCAATCGGGATCGGATTGCAATTTTTGCCAGATTTCGATCAATGGTCGAAACACATCGCCGCCGACGCCCTTCTGTGGCGCCACGGTTGCCATAAGCGCTGCGCTACCTAAAAACGGCTCATAGAAAGTTTTGAATGACACCGGGAAAAAACGGGCAATTTCGGCCGCAAAACGTTGTTTGTTGCCAACCCATTTCAGCAATTGATTTTTAGGAGGAGTATGGATGGCGAACTTTCGGTCGAGGGTCAGTTGCATGGTATTCAGTCGGTTCAACGTTAGTGTGCCTTTATCCCGATATGGGATTTCCTAGTATAGAATTTACTTTTGAACTGTGAAAAAAAGCATTTATAGCACTGAGTATCAGTGCCCTTGTAAGGACACTCTACAGCTTGCGATTGGGCACCGGCATAACACAGAAAGATCTGGCAGATCGATTAAATGTACCGCAATCGTTTATCAGCAAAATTGAGACTGGAGAACGCAGACTTGACTTGGTTGAACTGAAAGCTATCGTTGAAGTAATGGATACCACACTTACAGAATTCGTTAAAGAATTTGAGAAAAACATCAATGAAAGCAGATAGCAAGTTTAAAAATCAGGATCTGGAATTTTGGGCGAACATTAGATTACTGAATCAGAGGCTTGGGTATACAGTAAGAAAGTCACGCAAGAATCCAGAAGGTGGCTTTCTGGTCCCAACTGCTGAACAGATAAAAGCAGTGTTTGAGGCAGAAGGCTTATCCACCGGTCGTCTCCTTAAACTGAACAAACCAACGCCACCAGGCATGTTGATTAATTGATTACATGGAGTTCCGGAGTAAAGTCCTGACAAACACTGTACAACATTTACTCATGGATAATGAGCAAGCCAAAAATCTGTTCTATACTACGAAAGGTAAATCAGACCCAAATTGCCCTCTTCCTGTGAATAAGCAGAAAGGCACGAAACGAGATTACGCTTTTCTGACAGGTTTGGTGAATATGCTCATCGAAAAACACATAGGTAATGCACCGTGTGATTACGATCCCGGGGAGTTAACAGCATTTACAGAAAACGGCCATCCCATTCGAACACTTTCAAGAAGGCTTGATGGTGCCTATCCGTCTGCAATAGACCCTCAAGCCATTTGGGAAATAAAGGAATATTATTACACAACGACTTTTGGGAGTCGGATTGCAGATGGAGTGTACGAAACACAGTTAGATGGTTGGGAACTTCTTGAAGTCAATGAATCTATTGGCAGAGTTGTCCAGCACTATCTCATAGTTGACGGTCACTTCACTTGGTGGACCCAAGGACGGTCTTACCTATGCCGGCTAATTGATTTGCTTCACATGGGTTTGGTCACTGAAGTGCTCTTCGGCAAAGAAATTATTACGCGTTTGCCTCGAATTGTATCAGCATGGAATCAACTTTCCGGCCGCACAGGATAGACTGTTGAACCACGCGCCGGACGGGTTCCCGTGTTCGTGTACAACCATCAGGATCGGTCACCTGCGGCCCTCTGTCCACTCTGCCGTAAGCAACAAGAAAGAGTCAGCCACCCAACCAGAGCGTATTAACACTAATCCATATATTAGTGCATGACTAACCAATGACAACTCAGTTCGAAAAGATAACTCCACATCTTCTGCGACAGAGTGGCAACGTTAAAATCAGCAATTACCAACTGCTTAGCGCTGTTTTACATGTTGCCGAGCACGGTTGCAAATGGCGCGGCCTGCCGGAGCATTCTGGCAATTGGCGTACAAAATACACGCGTGTAAACCGCTGGGCCAGGAATGGCGTCTTGGATCGTGTCTTTGCAGCATTGCAAACCAGGCGCATTGTTAACGTCAGGTTTGGAGCCGTTTCACTTGACAGTACAATTGTCCGCGTCTGTAAACTTCCCCTTCTTAGCTTCAAGGGAAATCAGAAATACTACTTAACATTTGTCCTGTTGGACAAACAGGGAAACTCTTTGAGCTGTCCAAATTTCACCGGGAGTTTACTCGTCGTTAAACTTCCGAGCGAATAGAGTGATGGTTTCTACCGCACGCACACCACAACCAGAAGGCTGCGCCCCGCATCTACCCCCACGCCACAAAAACTCAATGGCCGCACAATCGAATAAATCCTCCGATTCGGCTCCCAAACGGAAAAGCGCCCGCCAGGAAACCAGCGAGCAACCACCGCTTGCCGCCGCGATGATACACGTTGCGCGGTGCGTCAGCCACCAAAAAAAAGCGTAGTTTTGCACCCGCCGGCGGAGACTCCGCGGGCTGTTTTTTATCAACGAAAACATCAACGGCAATGGCATTTCTGAAACGGACTCATACCTGCGGCGCGCTGCGCCCGGAACACAGCGGCGAAGAAGTAATCCTCAATGGCTGGGTACAGCGCAATCGCGACCTGGGCGGATTGATTTTCATCGATGTGCGAGATCGTTACGGACTCACCCAGGCCGTCGTCCTGCCCGACGCAGGTGAACAGCTCGTCAATGCCGCCCGCGGCCTGCACGCCGAATACGTGATTGCCCTGCGCGGCACGGTGCGCCTGCGCGAAAACCCCAACCCCAACATCCCCACCGGGCTGATCGAGGTGCTCGTCAACGAACTGGAAGTACTCAATGCGGCCGATACGCCGCCCTTTGAAATAGAAGACAATGTGCGCGCCGGTGAAGAACTGCGCCTGCGCTATCGCTACAACGACCTGCGCCGCCCGGCCATGCAGCGCATCTTCGACATCCGCAACCAGGTCTATCAGGCCGCTCACAAGTATTTCAACGAGCTGAATTTCCTCGAATTCGAAACGCCGGTGCTGATGAAGTCCACGCCGGAAGGCGCGCGCGACTTCCTCGTGCCCAGCCGCGTGCACCACGGCAGTTTCTACGCCCTGCCGCAGTCGCCGCAGATCTATAAACAGCTTCTGATGGTCGCCGGCATGGACCGCTACATGCAGATCGTCAAGTGTTTCCGCGATGAAGCCCTGCGCGCCGACCGCCAGCCGGAATTCACGCAGATCGACGTCGAAATGTCATTCGTCGATCAGGACGACGTCCTCGAAGTGACCGAAGGTTTTATCGCACAAACCTGGCGTGAAGTCGCCGGCGTCGAGCTGCCGCGCCCCTTCCCGCGCATGAGTTACGCCGATGCCATGAGCCGCTACGGCACGGACAAACCCGACACGCGCTACGGGCTGGAGCTGACCACCGTCAGCGAGATCGTCGCGAAAAGCGGGTTTAAAGTCTTCAGCGGCGCAGTGGAAAGCGGTGGCATCGTCGCGCTGCTCAACGCCAAAGGCTGCGCGGCATACTCGCGCAAACAGATCGACGTGCTGACCGAACACGCCAAAAAGTACGGCGCCAAAGGTCTGGCCTGGATGAAGTTTAACCCGGACGGCGTGCAGTCGCCCATCGCCAAGTTCCTCGACGACGACACCATCGCTGCGCTGCGCGAGGCCGCCGGAGCCGAAGAAGGCGACCTCCTGCTTTTCGGCGCGGGACCGGACGAAGCTACCTACACGGTGCTCGGCGCGCTGCGCAGCGAGATTGCGCGGCAAACGGGCGTCCTGGCAAAACTGGACGGGGTGTTTAATCCGCTGTTTATCACGGACTGGCCGCTGCTCGAGTACGATGAAGAAACCGGTCGTTACATCGCCAAACACCACCCGTTTACGCAGCCGCACGAGGACGACGTGGCGACGATGCTGGACAATCCCGGCGCAGCGCGCGCCGTGGCCTACGACCTGGTGATTAACGGACACGAAGCCGCCGGCGGCAGCATCCGCATTCACCGCAAAGAAGTACAGGACAAAATGTTCAAGCTGTTGAACATCGACGAACACGAAGCACAGGAGAAATTTGGCTTCCTGCTCGACGCGCTGCGCTACGGTGCGCCTCCGCACGGCGGCATCGCCTTCGGTCTTGACCGCATGGTTATGCTGCTGGCCGGCACGGACAACATCCGCGACGTCATTGCCTTCCCCAAAACAACCAGTTTCCTCTCGCTGATGGACGGTGCGCCGTCCAACGTGTCCGAAGAGCAATTGCGGGAACTCGGAATTCAACTGCGCACTAAAGCCGCCAAATCGACGGATGAGGACGCCGCTTAAACACACAGCACTCCCCTGCACTAACTTTCTTTGTCTTTATCGGGTTTGAGATTCTTATGACTGAACTTCGCGAACAGATGCACTCCCTGGCGGCAGACGGCGATCGTTATTCCGCCGATGAGCGTCGCAATCTTATCCACGCTTTTCTGGATGCGCTCAACCGCGGCGAGGTGCGCTCCGCCGCGCCCGACGGGCAAGGCGGCTGGACCGTCAACACCTGGGTCAAGCAGGGCATTCTGACCTGCTTTCGACACGGCGAACTGACGGACATGACGCAGGCCGGACACCCCTTTTACGACAAGGATACCCTGCCGCTGCGGCCGCTGGCTTTGAACGACTCCGTGCGCCTTGTGCCGGGCGGATCGTCCATCCGCACCGGCGCTTACGTCGCGCCCGGCGTCATCTGCATGCCGCCGATGTACATCAACATCGGCGCTTACGTGGACAGCGGCAGCATGGTCGATTCACATGCGCTGGTGGGCACCTGCGCACAGATCGGTAAAAACGTACATATCAGCGCCGCCGCGCAGATCGGCGGCGTGCTTGAACCCGCCGGCGCCAGTCCGGTGATCATAGAAGACGATGCCATGATCGGCGGCAACTGCGGCGTCTACGAAGGCGTACGCGTCGGTGCGCGCGCCGTACTCGGCAGCGGCGTCATTCTCAACGCCTCCATGCCGCTCTTCGACAATATCAATCGCAACATCATTCGCGCAGATGAAGACGGCATCGTGCACGTTCCGCCGGGCGCCGTCGTCATTGCCGGTTCGCGGGCCATGCGCGGCGACTTTGCCGGGAAACACAACCTGGCCATGTACACGCCGATCATCGTCAAATACCGCGATGAAAAAACGGACGCGCGCACAGCTCTGGAGCAGGTGCTGCGCTGAGACGTCAAAACGAGGAACACATCAGAACATGACGACTTCCGCCATCAAAAACGCCATGCGCGCACTGCCGTTTTCGCAGCACACGCTCGCCAACGGCCTGCGCGTGGTGATCGTGCCGCGCCGGTCCGCTTCCATCGTCAATATCACCGTGGCTTACCGCGTGGGGTCCAAGGATGAACATCCCGACCACACCGGCTTTGCGCACCTCTTTGAACACCTGATGTTCGAGGGATCCGACAACCTGGCCAACGGATTGTTCGACCGCTACTGCACGGCCGCGGGCGGCAACAACAACGCCTTTACCACGCACGACTCCACCGTCTACTACATGGTGCTGCCCTCGCATCAGCTGGAACTGGGGCTGTGGCTGGAAGCCGATCGCATGGCGGCCTTCGGCGTGGATCAGGCCGCGCTGCAGACGCAGCAGAACGTCGTGATCGAAGAAATTTCGCAGAACGTCGAAAACCAGCCCTACGGCAGCTTCTCGCGCGCGCTGAGTCAAACAGCTTTCCGCGCGGGCTCGCCTTACGGCTGGGACGTCTACGGCAGCGTCGAGCACGTGCGCAACTCCACGCTGGACGACGTCAACGCCTTTTTCCGGCGTCACTACCGGCCCGACAACGCCTGCCTGGTTATCAGCGGCAACGTCGATCCGGAGCAGGGGCTCGAACTGGCCCGCAAATACTTCGAAGCCATTCCGCGCGGCGAACAAGCGCTGCGGCGCGTATCCGAGGGTGCGCAGGACCGCCGGACCAGCATCGAAACGCGCGTCGAGGACAACATTCCACTCGAAGGCATTTTCCGCGTTTATCACTTCGACGGATTCAGCAGCGACGACATCTATACGGCGAACATTCTGACGAGTATACTTTCCGACGGGCAGAGTTCGCGCCTCTACTCCGCGCTCGTCTACGAGCAAAAAATTGCTTCGGAAGTCGGCGTGTATGTCGACGATCGCGAATTGAGTTCGCTGCTGGTGAACTATGCCATCGCCGCCGAACCGGAAATCACCGCGGCGGAGCTCGATGCCGCTCTGAGCACGGTCCTGAACGAAGTAGCTCAGAACGGTGTAGAAGAACGCGAAATGCACAAGGCGCAGAATCGCACGGCCACGCGTCTGGCGCGGACGATGCAGCGCAACTTCGGCGTAGCCAATGAGATTGCTTTCAACACGCTGTACTTTGACGACCCCGCCCGCGCGTTTGCCATGGCGGAAAAATACGCCGCGGTGACGGCCGACGACGTCCAGGCATTTGCACGGAAAGTCTGCCGCCGCGACAACAGCGTCGGCATTACCTTTGTCCCCAAATCAAGCTGATTGGATCGATTCCGAAAAAAGCTGCGTTTTCATCTGCATCGCGGTGCAACAGGTGGCCTTGTTCTACGTTTCAGCTTGCATGTACACGATGAAAACTGGATACGGTGGATAGTTCGCGCCCGCTCTCACGGCGCGTATAGAACCGACTCCTGACAAAAGGAGATATAAATGGAAAGTCAAAAAGGCATCAGTGAAGATTTCGAGAGCTGGTATCACCAGTGGAAATCCAAGTCCGGTCACCGCCCCACCGGACACCGATCAACAAGCCGCTCGTCGGAAATGCACGGCGGTCAACGTCGTCGCCATGGCAACGATTCAAACAGCAGCAACAACAGCAGCAACGCAGGCAGTATCGTTGAAAACGCCGTCGGCACCCTGCTCGACGCCGTCAACACCGTGGTCAGGAAACATCAACGGCCGCGCCCCAGCATCAAAGAGGAAACCTATCGCAAAATGGTGCGCCGCCTGGACCTGGCCGAACGCCAGCTGGAAAAACGCCGCCGCAACGTCGTGATCTTCGGCGGCCTGGCGCTTGCTTCCATCCTCACCGGCGAAGTCGGCATTATCGTGCTGGCCTTCCTCTTTACCGGATACAAAGTCTACGCGCTGACCGAACACAAACGCAAAATTGATCATCTGGCGGCCGATTGCCGGCGCTATGAGGAAATGCACATCCCGGATGACAAGGTCCAGCGCGAAAAAGAAGTGCTGCGGCACGCCTACAATAACAACGGCCGCGTCTACCCCGAACGCATCGCACTCGAGTCGGATTTTTCGCTCTCGGAGGTCGAACACATGCTGGCCATCTGCGTCGACAAACACATCGCATCCATCGAACTGGATGAAAACGGCCGCACTTATTACTATTTTACGAGCCTGGACAACAGCGATCCCTACGCGGATCTGCCTCCGGTCAAGTAAGAGCACTCTCCCGACAACCGTGAACTGAACGAATTTTCTCCGAGGAATTTCACATGCAAATCTATGTCGATTCGGCCAATCTGGATGATATCAAACACGCCGCGTCGCTCGGTATTCTGAGCGGCGTCACTACCAACCCCTCCCTCCTGGCCAAGGAAGATCCTTCCGTCGATGTTCGCGAGCGTATCCTCGAAATTCATCGCATTGTCGGCGGTCACTGCTCCGTGGAAGTTGTCTCAACCGACAAAGACGGCATGCTGCGCGAAGCCGATGAAATTCTCGAGTGGTTTCCGCAGGCCACCATTAAAATCCCGATGATCGCCGACGGTCTGGCCGCCACCAGCGAGCTGGCCAAACGCAATGTGCCCGTCAACATGACGCTTATCTTCAGCGCCACGCAGGCTCTGGCCGCCAACAACGCGGGCGCCGCCTATGTGAGTGTCTTCCTCGGACGCCTGGACGACATCGCAACGCCGGGCATCGACGTCATCAGCGACACGCGCGAAATCTGGGAAAAACAGGGCCTCGAATCCAAAATTCTGGCCGCCTCCCTGCGCCATCCGCTGCACCTGCTCCAGGTGGCCAAAGCGGGCGCGCACATCGCCACGACGCCCTACAAGGTCATCATCCAGTCGCTCAAACATCCGCTCACGGACGCCGGACTGGACAAGTTCCTGGCCGACTATCACAAGATGCAGGCCGAGATTGCCGAGCTGCGCAAGCAGGCCTGACGACCCGCGGTCCAACACAGAACAAATCAACAAGCCCTGCCATTTGGCGGGGCTTGTGCGTTTATCGACTTTGCGCGGCCCTGACATTTCAGACGCTTCGCCGTGCCGGCTTGCTTGTTCTTTTTGCTCGTCAACGGGTTGGAAACGAGGAGCACAAAAACTATCGCGCGGGGGCCGACCGCTTCCGGCTGCGCGACAAACAATATTCATCAGAAGGCACAGCCCGGTCGCTCTCTCCCGTGTGGAGAAGAGCTGAAAATTCAACGAGGGCGCAGGCCGCTCAGGCAGGTGAAAAGGGCGGAGAGAACTCAGCGGCCGCCGAAGTCGAGGAATTTTTCCCAGGCCATGAAGAGTTCCCAGGTGGCGCGCACGTCGCGCAGGCAGTATTCGCAGATTTCGTCCAGGCGTCCCTCGCGGTACAGGTCGGTGACCATGCTGCCGTCCACGCCTTCTGATTTGGGCGATTTGATGCCGAAGGCGCGCGCGTAGAAATCGAAGTTGAAACGGCGCTGCGGACCGCTGCTCGCAAAGCTGTAGAATGAGAGTTCGTCGGCCAGGTCGGTGTGGTTGAAGTAGCGGAACTTGGTGCCGTCCATCAGGTTGCGGCAGGGGCGGACGCCGCAGACGGCGCTGCGCAGCATGAGAAAAGGCGCATCAAAACCGCGGCCGTTAAAGCTGATCAGGCGCGCTTTGTTGTAGCGCTCCAGCATCTTCCAGAAATTGACCAGCAGTTCCTTTTCGTTGCACTTGATCATCTTGCCGCCGTCGCTCAGCTCGCTGTCGACGGTTTCGTTGTCGCCCAGGCTCGGGTCGTTGGCCAGCGCGCCGATTTTCTCGTACTTCCACTCGTCGCCGCTGCGCAGCACCAGCGCCAGGCCGATGCAGACGATGTTGGAGGTAAAGGGAGACAGTGCAAACTCGCCTATTTTCTTCTGTCGTTCTTCGTCGTCGGCGCAGTTGCGCAGCAGATACGCCTGTTGCGCTTCGTCGAAATGTTCAAGTTCTTGTCCGGCAGTTTCAATATCAAAGACCAGGTACTCATTGACTCGCATAATCCTGAAAACTCCTTACCCACAAAATACCCGAGGTTACAGGCCCTGAGCGGCCATTCTCCCTTCGACCAGCCGTGGACTTCTGACGACTTTTCCGTAAATTGCGTTTTGGTTTTAATCCGCTGTCTTAATATAGCATTAATACCTGGTAAGACATTCCGCAGCTTTCTCCGGGAAAACCTGAATGAGCACTGATTCCGCACGCCCTGTGTCCGATACGCCGGAAGGCCCGCAAACATCCACGCCAAAAATGACCAGAGACGGCAAGCCCTTTGTGATCACCCTGATTTTGGGGATCGTCGGGCTTTCGATTCTCGTGTACGGCGCGCTGCGCGCGGAATTCATCATGACGGCGATCATCGGCGAAGATCGCATTGAAAAAATCAAGGAAGTGCGCCGTCTTGCCAAAAAAGGCATCGACACCATTCCGGCCGTTATCACGGCGCCGGAGGTGGCCATGCAGGAAATGCCGGTTCGCGATGGGCTGCAAACCTGGTTCCGCGCCGAAGACGCCGTCGAGAGCGAAAAAGGCGGCGTAGCCTACGTACCGGACCTCAGCGGCAACGCCCATCACATCACTCAGGGCCGCCGCAGATGGCAACCCGCCCTCAAGCCGGACGGCCTCAACGGCAAACCGGTACTTTCATTCGACGGTACCGATGACTTTATGGAACTCGGCTCGTTCGGCGACTCTACGCTTGTGACAGTCGTTTGCGTCTGGCAAAAAACCAAGGAAGGCGGCGACCCCTTCCAGCGTCTCTACTCCAGCGGCTCCCAGGGAATGGACTACCAGTCCAAGGGCGTGTATTACATCCCCAAAACCGACAACAACGGCGTCGGCGCTTCACCCGTGCAGATCACGATGAAACGCCCGCGCAAAGCCAAGGACGCCTCCAACTTCATCGTCGGACGCCTCAACGTCAAGTCCGAGCCGCCGCAGCACTTCTTTGGCGACATAGCCGAAATGATGGTGTTCAACCGCCGCATCAGCAACGAAGAGCGCGATGCCATCCGCACATACCTGACAAACAAGTACAATCTCTGAGTTTAACGCTGTCGCAACGGCGACGGGAGAGCCAGACGCATGTCCACGCTGGAAGCGATCATCCTCGGCATCGTGCAGGGGCTGACGGAGTTTTTACCGATCAGCAGCACGGCGCACGTCACGATTCTCGGCTCCTGGTTCGGGCTTGTGGACCACATGGGCGCGCAGGAGTGGACCGTCTTCCTGGCCGTCATTCAACTTGGCACTCTGCTCGCGGTGCTTATCTACTTTGCCGGCGACATCGCGCGCATCACCAGGGCCTTTCTGCGTGAAAACATCTCCGACCGCCAAAAATTCAGAGAACAGAGCATCGACTCCCGCCTGGGTTGGTACGTGATTCTCGGCTCGATTCCCATCGGTTTTATCGGCCTGGCATTCAAAAAATTCATCGAAGGCGAAGCTACCAAGGATCCCTTTGTTATCGGGACCAGCCTGATTGTACTCGCGCTGGTTCTCTGGTGGGCCGAAAGAGTCGCAAGCTTCCGCAAATCGGTCAACGACATCGGCCTGCGCGAGGCGATGATCGTCGGTTTTGCTCAGTGTCTGGCGCTGATTCCGGGTTCGTCGCGCTCCGGCACGACCATCACGGCCGGATTGTTCATTGGCATGCAACGCGAGGCAGCGGCGCGCTTTTCCTTTTTGCTCAGTATTCCGGCGGTGGCGGCCAGCGGCGGTCTCGAGTTCATCCAGGCGCTGCCGATGCTCAACGAGGGCGAGCTCTTCACGCTTGTGCTGGCCACGTTCGTCTCCGCGCTCAGCGGATATGCCGCCATAGCTTTCCTTCTGCGTTTTTTACGCAGCAACTCGACGATGCTCTTTGTATTTTACCGCATCGCAATCGGCCTGCTCGTGCTGTATCTGGCGTCGCAATCCATCATCTGACGCCGGAACGGCCTGCGCCCCTTCGCTTTTGACTACTATGCCGCGACTGCAAAGCTCTTTACATACCACTCCCCGGCAAAACCATTTTGTTCGTCATCGGGCAATCAGGGCGCTGATCCCCGTGTCCGTTCTTGTGCTGCTGATGTTGGCGTCTTGCGGCGAAGGCGAACATTCAGAGGCCGATGCATTCGGCGATCCGCTCGACACGCTGTACAACGACAGCCTTGACGCCGCGGCGATTGACTCGCTCAACGCCTTGCAGGACTCGCTGCAGACGGCCGACAGCATCTCTCACACTCACCGTTTTCGGATCAACACGACCATCGGCCCGATCGACGGTGTGCTCTACGGCAAGGAAGCGCCCAAAACCGTCGGTAACTTTATTGATCTGGCGCGGCGGCGACACTTCAACCGCCTCCCATTTCACCGTGTGGCGCCCGGCTTTGTCATTCAGACCGGCAACCCGAACACGCGCCGGCGCAGCAACTGGCGCAACTACATCGATACGGCCAGAGAAGTGTCGGAGGATCGTTTGCTGGAATGGCAGCAGGGCGGCGAGAGTTCCTTTGGCGCACCCTTTGAAGACGAGATAGACACGACCAGCGCATTGATGCGCCGGGGCTACCGCCGCGGCACCGTCGCCATGGCCAATCGCGGTCCGAACTCCAACGGCAGTCAGTTTTTCGTTTGTCTGCGCGACCTGCCGGAACTGCCGCCGCGCTACACCATTTTTGGCCGCGTTACCGGCGGCTTTGAGCTGATCGACAGCATCGCGGCCGCGCCGCTCATTCCGCTGCGCAGCGAGGTGGACGGCATGCCGATAGACCCGGTCGAGATCCGCTGGGTCACCGTTCGACGGACGCGATGATTCGGACTGCAGGACAAACAAGAAGGGTTTTAAAGGGCTTTTTCAGCAGGTGGAGTGCGGGCGTCGGAAGCCCGTCGGCCCGCAATCAAATCAATCGTCGTCGGGTAGTTTGGCGCTAAGCGGACCGCGCAGGCCTTCGTAACCGGTCAGTTCGGCGTCGATAGCGCCGATCACCACGTGTGTGCTGACTTTGACCGGGATTTTGCGCTCATCGTCGCTGAGCCAGATGATAATCCGCCCCTCGCTTTTGAAGAGACCGCCCTCGACGACCATGGGTTCAATAACGATGCAGCGGAACTTGCCCGCCTCTACTTCCACCGTCTGACGGCCGTGAATGTAGACCGGCAGTGCGTAGACGCTGTCTTTGTAGAAGTTGTTCAGGTGGATTGTGTCGCCTTTGTTGCCGCTTTGCAGATCCTGGGTGCGCAGGAAGTAGAAGGCGGACACGATGTCGTGCGTGAAGGGCTTGAGTTCGTACTCGCCCTTGTCGGTGACGGCCTTGCCGTTGCGCTGATCCAGCTCAGCTTTGAAGTCGCGTTTGTAGTTGCCCTCGCGGATGTGCTGCTCAAAGCGCCAGGGGAAGATGCCGTCTATATCGAGCACGGTGCGATACTGGTCGCGCACGCGGTACAGCCAGTCCAGGCTTTTGAGCGACCGGACTTCAAAGCGGATGTCGTAGCAGTTGCGGTCTTCGTAGATCAGCGGTTTGGGTGCAATCTTGAAGGCCGCCGTACCGGCGGTGATAAATTTGTAGCCGATTTTGTACTTGAGATGTTCGCCGAAACCGTAGGCCTCGTTTTCCACGTATCGGAGGGGCGGAGCTTCGCCGGCCTGCTGCGACAGGGTGACGGAGCCGGCCAACAAGGCGACAAGCGCGGACGCGAGAATCAAATATCTGTGCCTTAACTGCATGCTCGGTCTCCTGTGGTACAAAGCGCGAAAACGCCGGAAAAAGCTCACTTTTACCCGGTCGTTTACGCAGTAACTATCGGCAAAGTGACGCAAAGTTTGCTCGACGCAGCGCGCGAATGGACGAACGGCATGGTTTGATCATTGGCCGGTCGTTTTGGACTTATGGACGGTCAAGGCAGGACCGATAGATTTCCAGCGTTTTGGCCGCCGTCAGGCGCCGGTCGAAGTCATTCACCAGAGTTTTGGCCTGTTCGACCAGGCGGGAGCGCAGACCGGCATCACTTAGTATTCTGCCGACCTGAGCGGCAAGGGCGGCATCGTCGGCCACCGCGGCGCTGAGACCCGTTTTTTCGTGCCGGACCAGCTCGGGAATGCCGCCTGCGCGTGTCGCCACAACCGGAACTCCGGCGGCAAAAGCGTCGAGAATCGACGTACCCAGACCTTCAGTTTGTGAGCTTATCAAGAAAACATCAAGTTCGGGCAGAATCTTGTCTACATCATCGCGAAAACCGGTAAAAGTAAAGTGTCCCTTCAGTGCGGCCACATTCTCAACGGCTGCCTGTAGTTCGCTGCGTTCCGGTCCATCTCCGATTGCCACAAAGTGCGCCTTCGTGCCTTGTCTGATAAGTCTTTCGGCTGTCCTGATGAATGTCGGGTAGTCCTTGTGCGGCGCCAGCGCCGCGACGTTGCCGATGAGCGCCACATCTTCGGAAAGCCCCAACTCACGGCGCAACCGGCCGTCAGGACCGGAGGCAAAGCGCTCCAGGTCAACGCCGCTGTAGACAACTTCCAGTCGTTTATCGGCGTGCAGTGAAGATCGGACAACCTCACGTATTGCCCTGGACACACAGACAATTGCACAGACCTGTGGGTGGCGATATTTCCACTGCGTCAGAAACCCGGATTTGAGCACAAAGTCGACGCGACGGCTGACAACAATCGGTTGCCGCATGCCAAATCGCGCCGCCGCGAGCACCGCCGCGCTGTGCGCGCGCGCATCATGCGTGTGTACGCAGTCGACACCTCCCTCTGCCGCCAGGCGCGCGCAATGTCGCGCCGCCGAAAGTCCAAGAGGTCCGAAACGGCGGAAAGTTTCGCGTTTGAAATTGTGTCGGGAACAGTATTCGGCCAGTGGAGAGTTGGCAGGGCAGAGCAGCGTGGATTCCACGCCCCGCAGGCGCAGGCCCTGCAGCAGATAGGCCGCCTGCTGCTCTCCGCCGCGCCAGGAACGCGCCGTGGAGATGTGCAGGACGCGCAGCGGCGGCCGCAGATCTGGTCCTCCTTCGTCGATCACCGCAGCGTGAGTTTCTGGCTTTGCAGCGTGCCGTCGGGGAGCTGGACGCGCAACAGATACACGCCGGACCGCAGCCGACTCAGGTCCAGTTGTTGGCGGTCTCCTTTGCTGCGGAATTCCAACAGCGTCTCACCCAAAATATTGACAACTTTAATCTGAGAGCCGACAGGCAGCGGTTCATTCGACACAACGAAGTCATCGGCCGGGTTTGGTGTGAACATCAGATCCTTCGTTTGCATCGGGCTTTCACTCACCGCAGTCTCAGTGAAGTTGTACGTGATATCGACGTTGACCTCGCGAACAAATGAGTTGTCGATCAGCACACTGGTTTCAGTCAACATGTCGACATCGGGAATATTGAAGTGGTTATTGTCGTAGATCACGGCGGATTCGATGGCCGGATCGAGGTTTTCGGGCCAGCTGATCGTGATGGTAAAACCGGAGGCGCGACTCACGTCGAGTTTGTACGACACCTTAAAATTCCTGGACTCGATGGCCCGCAGATCGCGGAAACTGTGCGTGATATCCGCAAACTCATTGCACTCACTGGGAAGGCGCATTCTGGCCCAAAGACCGGATGGCGGCAGCGGCGGCAGTTCCACTTCGTCCAGCTCGGCGTCGATGCAGGTCGTGGCATTTTCATGAGCGCCGAACGCCACAAAACGATCGGGATGCATAGACAGACTGGATTCAAACTTCAGCATCACAACTGCGGAGTCCTGTGCTGAAAGCTGCGTGCAGGCCATGAACACCGCACATACACAGAGTAGAGTTTTCATATTGAAGGTTCCCTTGAATTTCACTGATCGGGTTGGACGGGGATGTCATTCCGGGAGAAATTCTCTTGAACGAACGCGGGACTCGGCCCAGAGAATTCCACGCGGACGGATGTTAATCACAAAGTCTGAGAAAAAAACGGGGCAACAAGCGCGTGCCTGTTGCCCCGGATATTCCAATCACAATCAGTCCGTTTGAGACTGATTACTTCACGATCGTCATCGTACGCGTCGCCGTTTTGTCGCCGGCGCTGAGCGTGTAGATGTACGAACCGGTCGGCAGGTTTGAGCTATCGAAGTTCAGCACGTGTGCGCCTGCTTCGAACTCAGCATTGCCGAGCGTCGCCACTTCCGTTCCCAGGGCGTTGTAGATCGAGACCGTCACGAAGGATTTTTGATCCAGCGTGAAGTTGATCGCCGTGAGACCATTCGCCGGGTTCGGCGAGTTTTGCTGCAGGCTGAAGCCGGCTGCAAAGGAACCGGATTTCTCCAGCTTGATGGCGTCAACGCTTTCGTCGCCGATGATCAGCGGCTGCGCTTTGCTCGTGAAGCCGATTTCAGCGCCCGTTTGGGCGTTGTAAACCGTATAGCGGCCGTAAGCATCGTCAACAGCAACTTCAACCGGGTAGGTTGCACCGCTGATTACGATGAACGGATCCTGAACGTCGTCAACATAACGATCGCTGCTGAAGCGAACGTCGAACATGTCGTTGAACATGACCGGCGGCAGGTTGAAACGCTGCATGTTGACATTCAGACTGTTCGGAGCGATGTAGACTTTGCCGCTGCGCTGTGCTGCATCGTTGATGCTGACGGCTACGCTGTTATCGAGCACATAGTCGCGAACATCAGCGCGGCTTGTAGTCGATTTAGCATTCGTGGCGTCCATCGTCAGGATACCGACACCCAGATCGTTGGGATCTGCAGCCTGGATAGCCATCCAATATCCAAAGCCCGGCAGCAGTTCGCTGACTTCGCGATAGCCCTGGTTCGTGACGTACTCATATACACCACCAACGCGTTCGGGAACCGGCTGACCCTGGAACGAACGGAATTCGATCTGTTCAACATCGATAGGCACGGAGAGCGCACCGATCGTGTTCCAGCCATCTTCCACGCGAACCTGATAGCGCGTTCCCGGGCCGACTTGCAGCACCGTAACACCGGCGATCGATTCGTCAAGAACGGCACCGTACTTCACGAAGTAACCAACACCAAAGCGCAGTTCACCATCCGGCTCCGTGCGATACAGGTCGGCCGAGTAGAATTGCGGTGCTTCAAGAGCATTGGCATAAACGTTGCGATAGAAACCGTCACCAGGACGTACCGGCAGCGACACGAGGTTCCAACCGGAGTTCAGGTTCGGGATACGTACGCGTTTCGGCGGTGTGTATTCGATCAGGAACGAGTTGATACGTGCATCTTCAATCGTGAAGGTCAGCAACGTTTGCTCGCCAGGCACACGCGTAGCTTCGCGCATGTTCGTAGCAAAGATACCACCGTTGATCGTGTCGCGCAGGAAGAGCTGAGCGCCATCGGGGAAGTCGCGAATGTCCCAGGTCAGCGTGACCGGGTAGTTGTCCGCACCGCCGGCATTAAAACGCGCCGTATAGGCGATCGTACGATCTTCTTCGAGAGCATCGCGAACGTCGAGAGAATTCGAACGACCCGTCAGGTCGCCAAGTCCGTTCGGGACCAGATCGTTGCCATCTTCATCTTTCGGATACCAGCGAGCGCCAAAACCGCTCTGCGGGCTCTGCTGACGCGTTTCACCGAAAAGGAGGTCAACACCATCCGTGGCACGAACGCCAGTTCCGAAGATCATCGTCGTGCGCTCAATCGGACTGTTCGAGTTTTCGATAACAAGTTCGATACCGCGGCCCGTTACGAACTGGCTACGCGTATCGGTTTCTTCGTTCGGCTCGATCGGGTTGCGGAACATAATGAAGGTTACCTTCAGACGCACCGGCGAAACCAAAGCCGATTCACTGGTGAATGTGATGTAACCAACATAGATACCGGCGGGGCTCTCAGTCGCCACCAGTTGATCGGCATCGCAGATGATTTCCATCACGAGAGTCTCGTCGGCATCCGTCGGAATTCCGAGCGGGTTGCGGTGACCGTCGCCAAGAATGCGGTCGATGAAGTCGATCGTACCAACGCTTGCTTCGCGCGGAATCGGACGCTTCGGCAGACCGGCAGGCGTAACGAACTTCAGCCAGGGCTGATCCGACTCAACGCGGATGTTCGTCAGACGCGTAGACGGAACCAGGTTGATAACATCAACGCGACGACGCGCTTTGTTTTCCTGTGCGCCGTGATCGGTCGCCGAGGAGTCAAGCGTGATCGGGTTGATCAGCTGCCATTCGGCAAGGTCTGTACCGTCAACTTCTTCCACAACAGCGTTCGCGCCTTCCGTCGGAGCAAAACCGAGGATGGGCACTTCCGTCACGTTCAGGTAAATTACACCGGGACGCGTGGCTTCGTTGTTGTTGAATTCATCGTTGTTGCTGTTGTTGATACCGTCCAGACCAGCGAACTCATCCGGCAGCGGCTGAGGATCGAACTGCTTCTTAGTTACCCAGCGGTCGTTCCAGATCAGCGTATCATTTGTGATGATAAGCGGCGAGTTGTCGGAGACTGTCGCCGGTTGCGCCAAAACCTGGAAACGAATGTAGAACAACTCAGCATATTCGCGGTCGCGGCAGGTCGGATTCGGAAGACCTTCCGGCGCCGGCGACAGCGGGAGTTGGTCGGAGGTCACACCCGTGATACGGATACGACGACCTTCCGGCTCAGGAAGCGAACCGAGGCTGGCTTTATAGGTCGGATCTTCAATGTCGTCCCAATCCAGACGAAAGTTTTTCGCAAGCGAGAAAACATCATCAGAGTTAGGACCGACTTTCTGCAGACCGATTGCGCGCAGGGCGCGGCCATCGTACTGCATTTTGATCGTAAAGCTTTTGATGGGTTCGACGGTGACGATTTCATCTACCGATTCCCAACAGTTTTTAATCAGAATTGGAACGAGAATTTCACGAGGGGGTTTGCCGTCTTCTGAGCGAGGCACCCACATGCGCAGGTCCGGGTGAACCGTGCCGTTGCCGAGGAAAGTCTCATTCTCGGAAATGAGTTTCAGAATGGGCAGGTCCGGATACTGTCCAAATGCGTCATCAGTGTCGAGAACAGAAAACGCGCCCGTCAGTAACAGCAGGGCCATCGCTTTCCATCCTAGCAATGAATACTTCTTGCGCATAAATTTCTCCTGGATACAAAAATGGATGAATTATTAAGATCTATTTACTCATGTTCAATACAATGTAATTTCCCGTTCTTGTGATCACGTGCGCCAGATACACTCCGTTTGCGACATGACCATTCGGGATTTCAACCCTGTGTTTTCCGTAGGCATAACGCTGTCTGAACACCAACTGACCTGACAGGTTATATACTGTCACTACATCAATGCCATCGTGTGCGTTGTCGTTTTCAAGTACCCATTCACCCGGTCCGTAGCTGAGAGCCACATTTGCCTCTCCACCAAATGAAAGGTCATCTTCTACCTGCGTCGTTACTTCTTTCTGACTTTTCAGTATCAGGCTTGAGCCAAGCAATCCCGTGATACACGAGCAATCGCCTGCTTGGA
This sequence comes from bacterium, assembly GCA_030430495.1. Lineage (GTDB taxonomy): Bacteria > Bacteroidota > Ignavibacteria > Kapaibacteriales > UBA7675 > JAUIKM01. The sequence goes on from JAUIKM010000033.1 coordinate 27,502, forward strand.
TCGGGCGCAATACTAATTCAGCGGTCGTATCGACATTCAGCTGATTTCGCAACTCAATTTTCAAAAAGTCTGCGACGCTCAGCGACTCCTGCATCGAAAAGTCTGCTTGAAAGGTGGCACCGTTGCCATCTTCGGCCACTTCAATCTCACGCAGTTCAACTCCCTGGTTCAATGAAGAAATCGATTCGATTGCAAACAAACCAACCGGTTCAATTTCGATTTCCAGGTCTACTGTGCTTTGCCGCGTTTCTTCACCGCGTTCAAATGACAGCATTGTCTCAGCGTGTTTGTCGATGCCTTTGTCAAAAAGAAGCTCTTCGACTGCGGGAAGGTCAAAACGCACAATGCGTTGATCCGATTCCCGAATTTCAGCCGTCAACTTTCCGAGTCCATCGATTTCGGCAATCTGATCCGTGGTCTTGACACCGTCCGCTTCGAGTTTCCCGAACGTAGCCCTGGGTATTTCCAGCAGAATCTCCTGTGGGCAATCGCCCAGAATTCTGCCGACAAAACCAATGAGTTTTGTTCGCTCGGTAGTTCGCAGGAAGCGCGAAAGATTGAATCCAACTGCGCTTGCGACTCCCGGTGTGCTGAAGTTGCCTTCAGCTTCCCACTCAAGTCCTTCGGCCAAGGTGCCGATCGTCAGCAAACGATCAAACAAAACGTGCTCGGGATTGAAGGTGAGCGAGATGTCGAATCCGAGGAGACTGTCCGCAGCCGCTATCGGGTCGACCTCCACGAAGACCGCCAGAGTTCTTGTTTCAAGACAGACATCAATGGCGGCATCGCGAATGTAAATCGTCGTCGCATTGGCTTCATTCTGTCGGTGGCACATGGCCACCGACAGAATGATTATCGCCAATATTTTCAAAGATCGATTCACGTCAATCTCAGCGTGCTACCGAAACGCTGCCGCTCTGAACGCCGTTGGCGCCTTCGAGGCGGTAGACATAGCTGCCGTTGGCCAGTTGTTTGCCATCGGCATCCAGTCCGTTCCATTCGATAACCTGAGTACCTTCGCTCATCGTCTGCGTTCCGAAATCCTTGACAACGTTGCCCAGGATGTCGAACACGCGCAGGCTGTAGTCGCCGGCGACCGTGATATCAAACGCAAATTCGACGCGCTCGGTGAACGGGTTCGGGTAGACGTTGGCCGTGGAGGCATCAACACCAACCGGAATCTCGATCGATCCTTTATTCACATCATTGACTTCGACGTTCTCGGCGCGCAGAACCGCACCGGCCGTGCGAACCGTGGCATAAGCCAGCACATCGCCCGTGTTGAACGTACCAGAAGCGGCAATCGAGATGATCGATTCGCCGTTGACCGCCATCACCTTGTTGCCGTTGGCTTCAACTGCTTCGATGCTCGTCACAACGCCGTCAAAGTTCATTTCAACACCAACGGCACCGTTGATGTTACCCGTGAACGTCACCGGAACCAGATAGGTCTGATCCGCGATTTTGCGAACGTCGTTCAACTCAACACCGCTGACGAAAGGCTGATCAGCACCCGCTTTGCCGTAGGCAACCGTCGTGTCGAGGCGCCAGGGCAGAATGGGAACACGACCGGCCATGTAGTTGATGATCAAAGCGGCATCATAGGAATTAGCTTCAAAGAACAACTGCGTCGGAATGAAGGAGTTGTCAGCCGGAATGTCGTCGAATTCGTTGGCCGAACGCGTCGGGACATCACGACGATAACGCGGCGCGGGATCGTTGTTTTCATCACGCGTCGAGTAGAAGTAACGACCGTTGTGGTTGACGTCACCGTGATAGGCTTCGCGCTCCAGCAGCGAGTCAAGCGGTTTGAATTCAACAACCGAACGCATGATCGTCAGCGGATCCGTGACCGTAACGAATTCGTTTTGCGGTTTCAGGAAGTGCTGGTTGCCCGGCAGTTGCGACAGGTTGGCATCGCCATCGCCCCAACCGCGGATACCCTGGCGCGGCGTGGCAACAAAGCGAATCACGTTGTTATTGGCGCGCGAAGGCGACCAGGTCGACGTCAGGTCCGTGCGATTGCGGCTGTTTTCCGGCGTGTCGCGGTTCGGATCACGGTTGATGAAATCGGCCTCCGACTCGATGAACAGACCGTTCATGAAGCTCGTCGGCGCCTGGCCAAACGGATGCGACTCGATACCTACGGAGGAACCGGAGGTTTTCACTGCACCCGGGACCTGAGGATCGCCGACCGTGCTGTAGTGGAATTCGATATCGCCCTGCTCGAATTGTTTCGGTTGACCAACCGGAGCGGATTCGAACAATTTCAGCTGGAACGTGCCAACCGAGGAACGTTTGACGGAAGCGTCCGGCGAAAGCGGGTCTTCCGGATTGTTGGCATCGAAGAAGTAGTTGATGTTCAGATCGCGCCATTCAACAACAAACGTGTTCACGCCGTTTGCGCTGACCTGATTCATCACTGCGATTTCGGACTCAAGAAACAACTGATTGTTCTGGTCGCGCTGGTTGTCGCCGCGATAGTAGTGCTCACCCCAGAACGGAGCGATTACCGTATTCGGCTCAGCGTTGTTGAACAGACGCGTCGGAATGTTCGAAGCCAGCAGCGGCGGTTGATTGCCGAAGAGCACAAAACCGTTGACGTTAATCTGAATGCGCGTGTAGCGCTGACCTTCGTATTCAAATGTGAAGCCGAGGTCGACGCCGAAGCGGCCATTCCTGTAGTAGTAGCCGTTGTCCGGGTCTGCCAGACGGGTTGCAGGATCTACGAAATCCTCCACTGCCAGCGGAGTGCGAGAAAGAGGAAGGGACGTGTACTGCTCGTTCCCCATCTCGCTCGTAAAGTAGCGAAAAATCTGCGCCTGCATGGGGACTGCTGTAGCTGCGAATAGCAGCAACGCTACACCCCCCAGAAGCGAGTTACGAACCTTCATAAAGTCTCCTGATTCTATTGTATTTACACCTTTGTTCATGATTATTCAGGTAGCGGATAGCCGTTTCACAGTATCCCGCCGCCGGTGAGTTCCGGCGGCGGATTCCTGCAAAATTCAATTAGCGTACGAGAATCATCTGGCGCGTTACGGATTGCGTTCCAACAGTCATACGGTAGACGTATACACCGTTGGAGACTTCGCGTCCCGCTTCGTTGCGACCATCCCATGCGACGCTATACTGTCCAGGAGTATAGAAGCCGTTAGCCAGGGTGGCCACTTTGTTACCGATAGCGTCAAAGACCTCGAGCATAACCGGACCGGCTTCCGCAACACGGAATGCAACAGAGGTATTGCCGTTGAACGGGTTCGGCGTGTTTTGTGCCAGGATGGACTCGCCCTCTTGGTTCGGGTCTTCCCAGACAGAGACGACAGCCGTCTCTTCTTTCACGATCTCGAAACCGCTCACGTTGCTGGTCAGGATGCGCAGGCAGACAGAGTCGCCCTCGACCGTCAGAATGACGTCGTTTTCAAGGCGATTATAGGGGACAGGCTCGCGCATGTTAATCAGGAAGCGGTTGCCTTTTGTATCACCATCGCGGATGAACCAATCCATGCCGTCGCCGGCAGTTGCTTCCGGATCGTCGAAGACCGTACGATCCCAGCAGATTTCAATCGGATAGTTCAGACCGTTGTCCGTTCCGCCCGACTGGAAGACGCTTGTCAGCGGCTTGTTGGACGAACGCGGAACGATGTTGCGGAGCGTACCTTCACGCAGCGGGATATCCCAGCGAGCGTCAAAGACGGTCGGCGGAACCGGAACCGGCGGAATCTCATATTCGCAGTAGTTCGAATCGAGTTTGCCAATGCCGCCGGCATCTTCATCTTTACCGGTCGTAGCATCGGCAGCCGTACCCCATTGCAGGAGTTCTTCGGCGCCAAGGCTGTTCGTAATCCGGATTTCACTGATGAAGTTCGTAGCGTCGGAAACCGCAATGCGGAATACCAGCAGTGCTACTTCGCCATCGTCATCAACCGCGCGAATGCGAACCGTGACGGAACCGTCGCTGTTGCGATCTTCTGCCGCCGGAGGCGTACCGCTGACCGTAAATTCGGATTCACCACCAGTGATCGGACCGCTGACAACCTGAGGAGCAACCGTCCAACCGGCCGGCTCGTCAACCGAAAGCGTGATGCGCTCGGCAGCCGAATTCGGGATGGCGCGTTCCAGGTCGATGTCGCGAACCGTGAAGGTTTCTTCGAATGTACCATCGAAGTCTACACACTCAACCGGCGGTGCTTGCAGCAGTTCCGGCCCGTGGTTGACTTCGTTGATTTCAAGCGTCAGCTGACGGATGTGCGTCAAACCGCACTCGTCGCGTACCAGAACGGTAACCGTTTCAGCATCGCCGCCCAGACGCGGTGCGTCTTTGACGCGCGGCGTACCGTAGAGACGACCGCTGATCGGATCGATCAACAGCCATTCCGGCGTTGCGGCGGCACTGACGATATCATTCCAATCGCCTGCTTCCGGGTAGCACTCGTCACGCAGGATCGTACGACCTTGATCGGCAGCATAGAGAAGTTCGAAGGTCAGCGTCTGGCCGAAGTTCGGATCCAGAGCTTTGATAGCGCGCGTCGAGTCGAGCAACGCTTCGTTGTAATCTTCGTCTTCCGTTGCCGGGTCGAGCGATTCCGTCGTGATGAGCGGTTGATAGTTGATCAGCACCGGGTACGTACGCGTGTTCGTACCACCGTGACCGTCGCTCACAATAACCGTGAAGCTCGTGTCAGTGATCAGCGCCTGGTTGACCTGGTCCGGAGGAGTCAGCATGGGAAGAGCTTCCGTGTAGGGAATCTCAACGCGGATGAATCCACGATCCGTAAAGGCCAGACCGCCGTCAAGGTTGTTGTTGTCATCAACCAGGTAGTCGGCGCCAAGCCACTGCGGGCGGTTCTGATACTGGTTGTCGCGAGCGGTATCTTCCGGGTTCGGACGGATGTCAACGATTTCATAACCGTATTTGGTACGACCGTAGCGGAAATCCCAGCCCGTCGACTCAGCGTCGCGGTCTTCGCGTTCGTCATCAGTGTTGATGTCGACCTGGAAGCGCAGGAACTGCGAGGCGTCGCGGAGAACGCTGGCGACCAGCGTGTCGCCGTCGCTTTTCTGGCAGGCGAAGTCTTCTTCTTCAAACACCGGAATGCTGTCCGTCACGATAATGCGGAAACGGTATTCCGCCGTAGCGTTGAAGCCGAGGTTCGTCGAATCCTGCTGCAGGTATTTCGCTTGATCCGTCATGTAATCGCACGCACTGAAGTACGGGCGATACAGATAGATGTATTTGGCGATTTCTTCTTCGCTGACGCCGATGGAGCGCAGCGAGTCGATCGTGCGATAGTACGGAGCCCAGTTGCGGGCGCGTACCGTCACAACTTCACCGCCGGGCACGATGTACGGGTTCGTCGGGCGACCAATCAGGTGGACCCAACCCGTAGCGCCGTGCAGCGTCGGGGAATCATCCGTGCTGTTCGGATAGATCGTTTTGGACGTCAACCAGCGAGACAGACCGCTGTTGGAAGCAACTTCCCACTCATATTCCATTTGCGTGAAGTTGTCGCCATCGAAGAGCGAACGCGGATCGATGTTGCGGTTGATATCCGTAGCGGTAATCGCGAAGATAGAGTCGCGACCCGGGTGGTTGTCGGAGTCAGCTTGCGGGTATTCAAGGTCTTCCGTCAGGAAGATTACGTCGATACCGTCGGCCGGCTCATAACCTTCGATCTGGTTTTCTTCGGTCTGGGTTTTGAAACCAGTCAGGACCGGCGGCATCGTCGAAGCGCTGATACCGAATTTCAGACCTTGAGCAATGGCTTCGTTCACACCGTCTTTCCACAGAACCGTACGCGAGATAACGCGAACTGTATCACCTACGCGCACAGGCAGCGCCGTAAAGCGCTCACCACCGTAGTGCGAGAGTTCAACGTTCGGATCCAGAGCCGGACGGTTCGAGTAACCAAAACCTGCGCCGCCGGAACGACCAGGCGTCGCTTCGTAGCGACGGCCTTTCAGAGCCGCCTGATCTTCGTTCTTCGCAGCGTCGTATTGCGAGGCGAAGTTTTCGCGCTGGAATTTGGCGCTGACGTTTTGCAGCAGCGAGGAACCGCCGCCGAAGTTCGAGAGACCTTCAGCAGTACGGCGATCCAGCACGTTGAAGTAACGGTTCGAAGAGTCGGGCACGAGTTCGACACGACCGCGGAATACTTCGCTCGTCGGATCGATCTGTTGCAGGCTGGCGCGGATATAGTCGCCGGTGTTTTCGTTGATTACGAAGTACACCGTCTCATGGATAGCGCGGTTGTCGTTGTTGCTGCGGTTTACATCGCCATCGTAGTTGGTGTGCGCCTCAAGGAAGAGAGGATAACCAATGGCGTGTGCACCGTGCATCTCCGTTTGCAGTTGCGCGACTTTGTCGTCGGTTTCTGCAACAAAAGGATCGCGCGTCCAGCGTTTGATGACTTTGCCGAAGGACGGCATGTCAACGTTCTCAAACTGGCGCAGACGCGGCGGAATACCAACAGCGAAGTCCTCGATACGCGCCATGCGGCGGTTGCTGTAGTCGAGCGATTTGGCGTCGGTACCTTTGTCGAAGATGTCGTACACGTGGCCCTGGAAGAGCTGAACTTCCGGAATGCTGACGTCGAAATCGTCGGAAACCGGAATCGGCGTGTACGCATAATTCGCATTGCGCTCAAACGGACCCTGATGTTTCAGGTTCGAAGAGCCGCGAACGAATGTAAGTTGATTCGTTTCGGTTTTGCTGAAGAAGAAGGTCGATTGCAGCGTATTCGTACGTTCGATCACCGTCGTAACGTTCGCTTCGCTGTGTCCCCAGTAGTTACCCTGCATGTTGGAGATACGGCCTGCACCGATCAGACCACGGGCCAGCGAGCCCTTGGTGTTCGGAGCGTCCGGCAAGCGGATGAGGAATCGAGCTTCATTGCTGTAAATCGCGTTCGCGCCCGTGTGGTAATCCACGTAAGGAAGCGGACCGACAATCTCACCATAGAGTACAGCACCGGCCAGATCGCTGGAAGCGGGGTTGATGCCGCCGACCATCGGGCCGAAGATTGCGTTCTGATCGCGACCGATGTCCGACGTTGCAACGTTGCCGGTCACCAGACAGCGCGTCAGTGCAACAGACAGGTTGTAGTTGTCGGAGTAAACAGCGCCGCCCGAGAAGGCTTCGTTGTCCTGTACGCGGACGCGGTTCATGTTCACGCGGTCCGGGCGGCTCAGACGGTTAATGTCTGATTCGTCCAGAATGTACAGTGCACCACCAAGACCGGTACCGTTCTCGAGCAGGTCGAGGCCGGCGCGCAGGCCCGGGTGAATGCGGTCGGTGATGTTATCACCTTCCTGCGTAGAACCGCTACCCATGTTGTCCATGTCGGGGATCGCACGGTTTCCGAGGAAACGCGTCAGCGAGCGTACATCCGGCGAAATGTCGGTATTGTACGTGTAGGGATCCTGGCTGCCGCCCTGCGGATTCTCAACGACATCGCCGTCGATCAGGACGTCGAAGTCGGTGATGAAGCTGCGGTTGTTGACACGACCAACGTTAACCAGTGCAACAGCACCGCCGTTACCGTACCAAACGCGGTTGTTCAGGAATTCCGTCGCGCGAACTTCATACAGGTCGCCGTACTGGGCGTAGATGGCGCCACCACCCTGAACATTGCCGTCCAGTGTGCTGTCCGTCGACACCGTGTTGGCCCAGAAGTGCGAGCGAATCACGTGCGAGCGACGTTCGATCGGCGAGAAGCCGGAACGATCGTCGATGTCGACCATGACACCGCCACCGGCGTAGCCGGCCCAGTTGTCGCGGAATTCAATGCGGAAGTTGCCGCCGTAGTTGGAAGCGGTACCGATCGTACCACCGGCGCCGTTGATCCAGGTCGATTTTTTCGTGTAAACAGCGCCGCCCTGAATGGCCGCCTGGTTTTCACGAAACTTGATGTTGAAACCGTAGTCGCGCGTTGCCAGCGAAAAGTCGGAACCACCAATGATCGGCGAAGCGACGCGCACTGCGCCGGTTTGCTCCTGGTAGATACCGCCGCCGCTACCGGCCATGTTGCGCTCGAAGTAAGTCAGAGCGTTGTCGGCCTGTTGACGGCCACCACGCACGTTCACCCAGTTTGCACCGGAGGACGCGTAGATTGCGCCACCGAGCGATTGGTTTTTCAGATCGTCGTTGAAACCGAGGTTCGTCGTATTGTCGGCAAAGCGACCGCCGACGATCAGCGACGTAGCCGAACCGACGAACAGAGCACCGCCGCGAGCACCAAAGGTGTTGCCCGATGCCGGCTGCAGGTTCGTTGCAGTGTTGCCTTCGAACAGGATGTAATCGGTTTCAGGCGAGCACTCGTGATTCACGCCGAGGCTGAGAATCATCTGGTTACGGCCCGCGATGTACATAGCGCCGCCGAATGCACCGTTTTTGAACGAACGGCTATCAATGGTAGCAGGTGCATCCAGAACGTCATCCGTTCCGATGGGCACATTGTTGTCGTCAAATTGTACGGCGTGATCGGAAACCAGCAGTTCGTTGTTGCGGAACGTCAGCTGACGCACGCGGCAAAGGAAGATGGCCAGACGACCATCGTCAACGAGTTGGCGCTCCATGTCCGTCAGCGGCTCCGCCGTCGGGTTGCGCAGTTCGTCGATTGCTTTGATGTTTTGCTGGATTTCCTGACCGTTCATGTGGTCGGTAATTGCCGGATTGGTACCTGCGGGATAGTTGGACAGTCCAGATACAATCGGAGCTGAGTTCGGATAAACACCGGGTGTTCCGTTGGGACCGAAGTTGTCTTCCGGAGCCTGCAGGAACTGTACAGCGCCGCCGCGATAGCGAGCCATGTTGTCTTCGAACTTACAGGAGACCAGCCAGGTGCGGACCGAGAAAGTCGTCAGAGCACCGCCGGATCCGTTCGTAAGTTCGGCCATGCGAGCGCTCAGACCATCGTAAGGACCGGAAGGCTGACCTTGCGGAGCGTCGTAGTAAGGCTCGTTCGTCACAAAGCGGTCTACCGTCGTATCCTTGCGGAAATTCTGGAAGTCCACATCGCGGAAGTACGCGGCGCGAGCGCCGGGCAGAACTACAATGTGACCCCATTCACGCGAGAAGGAGTTGACCGGGTTACCGCGCATCGTGATGCGAGCGGGAACAACGTCGATATCACGACTTTCAAGACGCGACCAGGGACGCTGGTTGATGTTCGGGTCGATGTTGGCGTTTTCCAGACGAGCGAGCTTGTAGAGCATCGCGCCGCCGGGCGTCAGGTTTTGCAGACGCGAATCCGAGTTCGACAGGTCGACGCGGAAAAGAGCATTTGCTTTGTTAAAGTTGACCGTCGGCTCTGCAATGTTCGGCGACGTGTAAACGCCGGGCGCTGCAAAGTAGTCGAGGTCGGCATAGCCGGAGTAAAACGTCGGGGGATTACCCGGGATTTTGACTGTCGTCAGAGGATCAAAAGGATCATTGTAACGAGCGAAAACCCGACCGTCGGCAATCAGACGACCGCCGGCAGCCACGATAAGACGACCGTTGGGTTTGAATTCGAGAACTGCACCCGGTTCGACGAGTACCGTTCCAAAGATCCGTAACCGACCGTCAATCGTGTAGAGATGATCCTTATCAAGGATACGGACATCTCCCGGCTGAATATCGCCGGTCAGGAGTACAGGGGTCTGCGCATGTAAGGTTGTTGAAAGCCCCGCAAGCGCTAGGAAAAGGATTACTGCACGAAACCAACGTTGCATATACCCTCCGCAGGTTTGAAAATTACTGATTCGAACTGTATGAATTTTTTCATGATTTTCAGGTTTGAGCTGTCGAAGGCGCGCATTTCCGTAGAAAGTGCGCGCCATTGATTGTCCGTTAAGCATTACTGTATCGTTTCACCGAGACGGGCTACACCGGATTTGGCTTCTCCGGCAAATTCCGAAAATTGGTTGTCAGCGATAATTTCGCGGTACAGTCGCAAAGCGCCGTCCTTGTCGCCGTCTTTTTCACGCAGCATGGCCGCGTAGAGTTGATAGCGGGAACTGTTGCCGGTCGTCTCTGCCAGGGTTGCCGCCTGCTCGTACATTTCAGCGGCGGCGGCGAAACTGCCGGATTCGGCCTTGCAGGCGCCAAGGCCCGCGAGTGCGCCGATGCGCGTCAGAGGGGACTCCGCGCTTTTGGCACGGTTGAAGTATTCTTCAGCCTCGGAAAAGTTGCCGAGCATACGGTGGGACTGCCCGGCATACAGAGCAGCAAGTTTTCCGGCTTCCGTGTCTCCATAGCGCTTCACAATCGTTTGAAGACCGATCGCCGCTTTGTTGCCGAATCCGGGGATGGAGTCGCCCGACAGAGCGTTGGCGTACTGGCCGTTCTGATAGTAAGGACGCACCTGGGACAGAGCTGCCGTCGCGGCTTCGCGCGATTCCTGTTGTGAGGAAAGGTACATATCGACGCCAATCCACACGAGGAACAATACGCCGATTACCACGGCGGCCGAGATCATGTAACGCTTGACCGGATCTGATTCGGCCTCTTCCGCGAACTGAAGCTCTTCCGCATCGAGAATTGCTTCCTGCGGTTGTGCCTCTGCTCGCTTGCTGCTGTGTTTTTTCATCTTTTCCGCAATGCTTGATCGGGAGCTGTCAGCGTGAATCCGATCGTTTGAGATTATCCGTAGAGGATGCCGTATTGGGAGTTTTTTCTGGAGTGGCAGCCGATTGGAAGCACGCCCGGAGGGACTTGAACCCCCAACCTTTGGAACCGGAATCCAACGCTCTATCCAGTTGAGCTACGGGCGTATAACTGCTCAGACAGCTAGCTGCACAAACTTCAAATATATCACGAGAGCGGCTGAAATTCAACACAACTCTTCGTGATCGATCAGAAGCAGAGCAGTTACCCACCCATAGTCAACCGTAGCGGGTTCCCAGCCCACTGCACACCACGAAATACACAGATCAATTTCCGTGCCAAGAACTTTCAGGCCGCAGACAGCCTCCCCGACCACCTCCGCTGTGGAAAAAACTGTGAAAAGTGTCAGATTTTCTGACACTGTCATTCACACTTCACACTTTTTGCGCTGACATATCTGACACTTCTCTTGTTTGCCACCGGGTTTGCCGCCTCAAACCGGTCGCAGAATTATTTTGGCGTCAATGCGCGAATTTTCCACAATCGCGGATTCTCAGCGCGGTAAGGCTACACTGCTGCGCACGGTTTGTGATGCTGCCGCGAGATTCAATTCGAATGGACAGATCTGCCGGGATACAATGTTCCACATACATTATATAGTGTACGCCTCCCCATGGCTGGACATCTCCAGCCTTCACAAATTTCGGGCCTTTGCTTGTGTACAGGTGATTTTTGCGCAAATTGCCGGTCCCGGCTGCTGCTCCTTTTGCAACTCACTTCGATGGCCCCGCGTAGGAGCGGCGAACGGACAAACATTCCGCGCCCTGCCGAACGGGTCGCAGTTCCGTTCCGACTTCCAACATTCTCATACTCACTCTTTCTCAGAGGCACATCATGCAGGTAGATCCGGATTTTCGCTATCCAGAGTCTGAAGGCATTATCAGCATTCCGCTGTACATCATCTTGTCAGTTTTCACATGTGGCTTGTGGGGATTGGTCTGGCAGTACAAACAATTCCAGATCCTGAACGCCTGGGAGGGCGAGGAAGAGCACAACTTCTGGATGTGGCTCCTACTTTCGATTATCACCTTTGGTTTCTACGCCGTGTACTACGAGTACAAAATGTCCAAATCGATCAATGCCATTCAGGAAACACACGGCATGAAAGTCAACAGCGACTTGCCGCTGGTCTGTCTGCTGCTGACATTGTTCCAGATGAACTGGTTTGGGATTTCATCCGCCATTCAGCAGCATGAAATCAACAAGTTCTACAGCTGATCCAACGGGTTTCGGCAAAACGGAGATCCGGCTGGCGCGGGCATTCCTCGTGCTGCTGCTGCTGGCCGGAGCCGCCCAGTTACTCTTTGAAAGCTCGCATGATTCGATCAGCTTGCTGCCCTGCCCGTTCCATAGTCTGACGGGCGTTCAGTGTCCGGGCTGCGGCATGACGCGCGCCTGTCTCGCGACGGGCCGGGGCGATGTCGCTGCCGCCTGGCACTATCATCCCTTTGTATTTGTACTCGTCGGCGCAGCCCTGCCGCTTGCGCTGGCGCCCGCGGCGACGGCGCGATTTCTGGCGCGCTACACGCAACGCCGCCGCAATGCCGTTGCAATCGCGGCAGCCGCGGCCCTGATCCTCTTCTGGTTGTTCAGGCTGGCTGTCGGCTGGACCGTGTAAAACGACGTCCCCCCACTGACTCCCTAACCCGAAAGTATTCCCGACATGTCCGACTCACGACTTCAAGTCCGCATTCAGCGCCTCGGGGGCGACTGCGGCGAGACCGCTTTGCCTTTTTACGCCAGCGCCGGCGCCGCCGGCATGGACCTGCACGCCTGCATGAATGAAGACATCACGCTGCAACCGCAGGCGGTAACAATGATTCCCACCGGCCTGGCCATCGCCCTGCCGCAGGGATACGAGGCCCAGATCCGCTCGCGCAGCGGCCTGGCCGCCAAACACGGCGTCTTTGCGCTGAATTCGCCCGGTACGGTCGACAGCGATTATCGCGGCGAGATCAAAGTGATATTGGCCAACTTTAGCCAGGAGCCGTTTACTGTGCAGCCCGGCACACGCATCGCACAAATGGTTGTGGCGCGACACGAAACCGTCGAATGGCGGGTAAGCGAAACTCTGGATGAAACGGAACGCGGCGAGGGCGGCTTCGGCAGCACCGGCACAGAGGCCCACACTACAGCCTGAAACAGACAACACAACGGCAAACAAAAGAAGTCAGAGAGCGCACCGAAGGTGAACGCGGTCTGTCCGCGCGCGCTTGCGTAATACCGACGGCCGGAGAAGAGTCAAAGCTGAGCGGCAGCTAATGTCAGTGCTCGGCGGGCGTGCTCTCGGGCTGGCTCTGCACCAGCGGCAGTTCAAAGGCAAATGTGGCGCCGTTGCCGAGCGAACTCTTGACCCAGACGCGGCCCTTGTGGGCCTCCACGATGCGCTTGACGATCCAGAGCCCCAGGCCGGAGCTGGATTCGTTGGCCGTCGGCCGCGCGCTGAGCGTCGTACCTTTGCGGAAAGCCTTTTTGACGTCTTCCTCCGACAATCCGAGACCGTTATCCTTGACGGACACGTGAAAGCGGCTGCCCATGCGTTTGCTTGCGACCTGTACCAGCGCGCCCTTGTGGCTGAATTTGATGGCGTTGGAGATCAGGTTGTCCAGGACTTCTTCAATTTTGGGCGCGTCGATTTCGACGTCGGGAATGTCCGCGGCCAGGTCGATGGCAATGCGGATGTCCTTGTTCTGCGCGATGCGGTCATTGCGGCGGCAGACATCCCGCACCACTTCTGCGATGGGATAACGGCCGACGTCGAGGGTCAACGAACCGGATTCGAGCGCCAGCACACGCGATACTTCCTGGGCGAGAGAGAGGATTTTGCCGGACGTGTCGAGCAGATCCTGCATGACTTCCTGCTGCTCCATGGCCGTAAGGTCGTAGGAACGCAGCAGTTCCACCAGCCCTTTGATGATGCCCGCCGGATTTTTGATGTCGTGCACCACCATGGCAAAGAGGTCGTCCTTCTGCGACTGCAGCTCTTCGAGCTGGTCTTTACTCTGCAGCAGGGATTCCTGATTGCTCATGAGTTCGCGGTTGGCCTTCTGCAGACCGGCGGTACGGGCCTGCAAGGCGTCTATCTGACCGCGGAGGCTGGCAATTTCCGCGCGCAGGGCGCTGTTGATGGCCAGTAGTTCTTCACGACTGCTGGAGTTGCTTCGCATGACTGAAGCTCCTGTTGGTGTGGTTTCCTGTGCGGGCGGTTCGCGGCGCCCGTCTACGCCTGACACTTGCCTGCTTCTGCCCGTACGCGCCTGCCGAATCAGTCCCCAGACTATCGCTCCAAGCAGCAGCACCGCACATATGGACAGCAGAAGAACGAGAAGCGAGGAGTCCGTCGCGGCCTCCACGCCGTCGGCCGTCGTGTCCGCGGCTGCGGTGTCCACCGGCGCCGGGCGCAGGTAGGCGCTTTTCCACTGCTCCGCCAGCGAGTCACTGACCTGAAAACGAACGGACTTCGGCTCCGTCTGCCAGTCGGCGGGCCGACCAAAAGCAAATACGCTGAAGGTATAGCTGTTTTCCGGCAGGTCCCAGTAGGCGCGCGGCGTGCGGTTGTAGTCCTGCGCCATCGGCAGGCCGTTGCCCATCTGCAGGATGGTACGGAAAAGGAAGGGATCGCGTTCGCCGCCGTTGTTGTCGCACCAGTAGTAGAAAGCAATTGTGTCGCCGCGAGCAACGATCACGTCATTCCACTTGTCGGGCGGAACGGTGAGCGTATCGCCGTTTTCGTGCACGACAATCCGCTGGATGACAGTTTCGCGGCGCACGAGAGAATCGCCGGAAACAGAAGAGGTCGCATCCTGCGCAGGCAGCGGCAGAACGGCGCTGAGAACGACCAACAGCACCGCCACGAGCAATGGCAATCCGCCGCGGCTCGCTTCGGCATTTGAACGGCAAAAGAGCTTTTCGATCCTCATGCAACCCGCATGTCGTTTTCGAAAACCCGGAAAGTCAGGCGGGGCCTGCGCGATCCGTGTGATCGGCGCATAAAACCCTCGGACTCGAACCAGGCAAAACCACTCTGGATCAGATTTCGGTCTCGGTCGGGACTTCGCCGCTGAGCTGACGGCGCAGGTTCTCGACGTCGGCATCGACCATGATGCGCACGAGTTCCTTGAACTTGACTTTCGGCTCCCAACCCAGCGACGTGCGCGCTTTGGCCGGGTCGCCGATCAGCAGGTCGACTTCGGCGGGACGGAAGTAACGTTGATCGATCTCCACGTACTCATTCCAGTCGAGGCCGGCATAGGTAAACGCCTCTTCCAGGAACTCGCGCACCGAATGTGTTTCGCCCGTGGCGATCACGTAATCTTCGGGTTTGTCCTGTTGCAGCATCATCCACATGGCCTCGACGTACTCCTTGGCGTAGCCCCAGTCGCGCTTGGCATCGAGGTTGCCGAGGAACAATTTTTTCTGCAGGCCGGCTTTGATGCGCGCCAGCGCCCGCGTGATCTTGCGCGTCACGAATGTCTCGCCGCGGCGCGGCGACTCGTGGTTGAACAGGATGCCGTTGCAGGCAAACATGTTGTAGGACTCGCGGTAGTTGACCGTGATCCAGTAGGCGTACACTTTGGCGCAGGCGTAGGGGCTGCGCGGGTAGAACGGCGTCTCTTCGTTCTGCGGCACTTCGTGCACCTTGCCGTACATCTCGCTGGAAGAGGCCTGGTAGAACTTGGCGGGCACGCCCGTCTCGCGGATGGCGTCCAGCAAGCGCACCGTCGCCAGGCCGGAGACATCGCCGGTAAATTCCGGCAGGTCAAAGCTGACGCGCACGTGGCTCTGAGCGCCGAGATGATAAATCTCATCAGGCGCGTTCTTTTCGATCAGTCGATTGAGATTGGAAGAGTCGGAGAGGTCGCCGTAGTGCAGAAACAGTCGCGACTCCGGGTCGTGCCGGTCCGTGTACAGGTGATCAATTCTGCTGGTGTTGAACGTGGAGGCACGTCTGATAATCCCGTGAACCTCATACCCCTTTTCCAAAAGCAACTCGGCCAGATACGAGCCGTCCTGTCCGGTAATCCCGGTTATCAGCGCCTTCTTTTTTCCCATCTGAGTAAATGCCCGCCTTCACAGTTGATAATGTTGGGTTTGCCGGGCGTCGAGCCCGTTTCTGTGCTGTTTGCTGCAATCCTGCAATATACCAAAGAAATTGGATCGGGGCGTCACCGCCGGCCTTCTGTCGCATGCAGGCGCGTCAGCAGAACGCATTGGGGATGTGCCGCAACAGCGGTGCGCCGCTGCGGTAGTCCACCGCCACCACGTCAAAGCGGCAGGGCGCGCCGTGCAGCCGGTTTGTGTGGAGATAGCTGAGCGCCAGACGCCGGATGCGCCGTTGTTTGGACGGACTGACCGCCTGTTCCGGCGCGCCGTAGGCGAGCGTGCGCCTGCTTTTGACTTCCACAAACACCAGGTATTCGCCATCGCGCGCAATGATGTCCAGCTCGCCGAGGCGGCCGCAGTGTACGTTGCGCGCTTCTATCTTCATTCCCCTGCTCCGCAGATGCGCGGCCGCCAGGTCTTCCGCCGCCATGCCGCGCCGCTGGCGGCTCCCGTTTGTCGCTTTCCCACTCATGTACTCCTCCCGCTCAGGTTTGGCTGGATAGCTGCCGGCGAAAGCTAGGACGCGCGGACATTGTTTCACACGATAAAAGAGTATGCGCCGTATATAGCGCGTGGAGCGGGCAAAAATCCCGGTTAAACGGTCAAAAGCGGCGGCGGAGGCAAAACATGATTGCGCAATTGCGGGGCAAACTGGTCTCAAAATCGGCAACCCAGGTCGTGATCGACTGCAGCGGCGTCGGCTACCGCGTCTTTGTGCCCGTCACGACCTCCGAACAGCTGCCGGACGCCGGCGTGGAGGCAACGATCCTGACGCACATGGTGGTGCGGGAGGACGCTCTGGACATCTACGGTTTCAACGACAACCCGCAACGCGAAACCTTCCTGCTGCTGACGTCAATCCCCGGTATCGGACCCAAAATCGCACTCGGCATTCTCTCGGCGGTGCAGTTGAATGAACTGCGCGACATGATTACGGCGCAGGACAGCCTTCGCCTGCGCAAACTGCCCGGCGTCGGACCCAAAACCGCCGAGCGCATCGTACTTGAACTACGCGACAAAATCAGTCGGATTGAAGGCCTGGACGGTGCAGGCGGAGCACCGGCAGCGGGCGGAGCCCATGCCGACGAAGCGCTGGCCGCCCTGCTGGCGCTCGGCTACACGCGCAGCGCGGCTGAAAAATCGATCAAACGAGCACAGGCCGAAGCCGGGCCCGACGCCGGCGTCGAGTTGCTCATCCGCAAAGCGCTGCGCCACGCCGCCGGCTGACCTTCCAAAAAAAATCTTCCATTTTCAGGTTCATGCCATGCTGCTGATCATACCCTCGATGGAATTGCAGAACGGCGCCTGCGTCAACATTGTGCAGGGCGAAGCCGGTACGGAGGGCCTGTACCGGCGCTACGCCGCGGACCCCGCGCAACTCGGCGCGCTGTGGCGACGCGAGAACGCTCGCTGCCTGCACGTGACCGACCGCGACGGCTACATCGGCGGCAACTACGACGCGAATCGAGCTGCAATTGAACGGTTGTCGGACAGCATTGATATTCCCGTGACCTTGCTCAGCCGTTTCCGCGACGTGGAGACCTGTCGGCGCTGGCTGCAATCGGGCGTCTATCGAATCATCATCAATATTCTGGCGCGCACGGACCCCGACGGCGTTCGCGCGCTTATTCAGGAATTCAGCCCCAGCCGCATTGTGTTCGGCGTACTGGCCGACCGGGGCGTCGTCGATCACGGCGGCGAGCACAAATCCGAGTCCGACGAAAATTTTGGCCGCTATGTCAGGTCGCTCGGCGCGACGCGTATTTTTTATACAGACAAAAAACGCGAAGGCAGCCTGGCGGGCCCGGACATGGAAGCACTCGAACGCATAGCTCAAAGCACCGGCCTGCGCGTCACGGCGGCCGGCGGCGTGGCCGACGTGCATCAACTCTGGCGGCTGCAGGATCTCCAGCCCGCCGGCGTCGACTCCGTCGTGGTCGGGCGCGCACTCTACGAAAACCGTTTCCCCTGCCAGCGCATCTGGCGCATGGCGGAAGCCCGATGCGAGTCAAATTCGAATTGATACCCGCAATTTGCCGTTTCAGGCAAAAGCATAAACGCCTTCGTTTTTCGGCTGCGTCCTTTTTTGTATTATTCGGTCCCCTTGAACACGTCGGTACTTCCAGCAGTAGTTTTTGCTCAACTGCGGCGCCGTTTTACGGCGGATGGCAATGACATCTGAAGAGCTTCGCATACTACGTGAGTCATGCGCGGACGAGACCTCGTTCCTTCGCGCACGGAAATTGTTTGACAATGCCCGCCAAAGCGACGCCGCTTACCGAATGACATTTGAGGAGGCGCGCGACGCTCTCTGGGTGCTGCATCCGGACCTCTCGACCGACGCGCTCAACCGCCGCATGCGGGACCTCTTGCTGCCGGCCGCGGCCGGCGCCGCGCCGGATGTGAACCGCTACTTCAGCGCCGACGTTCTGCAGCTTATGCGCGAACTGGCGCAGCACAGCCTTCCCGACGTTCCCGCTCTCGAACTGCAGATGACCCTGGAAAACGGCGAACGGCGCATGGTTGAGTGCAAACCGGCCGCACAGCCCAACGACCACGACTCTTCGCCGGACGCCGGACGACGGCTCATCCTGCGCATCGGCGAATCGAATCAGGTCGCCATGCTGGAAGCGCACCTGGACAAGTCGCGCCGCGACTTCGAGACCATTTTCCACACCTCCGCCCATGCGCTCATCCTGCTGCATCCCGTCAGCGAAGAAATCCTGGATATCAACAACTGCGCCTGTGAGCTCTTCGGCATTCCGCGCGAACGGCTGCTGGGCGTGCCGCTGCTGCACATCGCGCCCGCGGCCGACCCCGCCGCGCTGCAACTGGAAGAAGCTGAGGGACGCTCCGGCCTGCGCTTCCGCACCGTGCAGTACAATCGCGCGGGCATCGAACTTTCACTCGAAATCAGCGCCTGCATCGTCGCTCACAACGGCAAACCCGCCGTCCTGTGCTGCGTCTACGATCGCAGCGCCGAGTCCGAACTGGTCCAGGTGCGCGGTACCTCCGCCTATTTCAAGTCTGTCTTTGACGCCGCGGGCGTCGGCCTGCTGACCATTGACCCGAACGGAATGATCTGCAACGTCAACCGCGCGGCCGAGACCATCCTGGGCTACGAAAAACACCAGCTGCACCAGGCGGATCTGAGCGTCCTGCTGCACCCGGCCGACACGCTGATCGATCAGGCCTTTATCCGGGAGATGTCCTCCAGCGGCAAACAAATGATCCGCCTGCCGCGCCGCCTGCGCGTGGCCGACGGCAGGTTCCAGTGGTTTATCTCCTCCCTGGCGGTCGTGGCCAACCCGGAGTCGGGCGCGTTTGAGTTTCTGGTACTTTCGTTTGAAGATCTCTCCACCGGCGCCGCCTCCAACACGGACATGCGCCTGCTGCTGGAAGCCGCGCGCCGCAGCGACGTGCGCAAATCGCGCCTGCTGACGGCTCTCAACCAGGCCGTGCGCTCGCCGGTCAACGGCATCCTCGGCTTTGCCAACTACCTCCAGAATACGGACCTCGGACGCCGTGAAACGCGCGCCCTGCGCGCAATCATGAGCAGCGCCGAGTCCATCCTGTCCACCGTCAGCAATACTACGCTCTTTGCCCAGCTCGGCGAGCTCTCGGCCGAGACGCATTTTTCACCGCTGCGCATCGACTCGGAAATCACCGAGATCTGGCGCACCTACAGCGGTCTTACCTCCGGCGGGGACACGCAGATCGTGCTCGACAACCGCGCCGAAGCCGGCATCATCCGAACTGACAGCCAGCTCTTCAGCCGCATGCTGGCCAATGTTGTTGCCAATGCCGTGCGTTTTACGCCGCATGGAGCGGTCCACATCGATGTGCACACGGAAGACGCCGTCAATGCCGCCATGCTGGTGATCTCCGTCAGCGACAACGGCATGGGTTTTGGCCGCGAAACCGTTCGCACAATTTTGCACGCCGCACCGGACGCGGCGCTGGAGTCGGGATTCGCACACTCCGGCTACGATCCGACCTTCAGTCTGCGCATCTCGCGCTATCTGGCCGAGTTCATGGAAGGCAGCTTCCTGATGGAAAGCCTCGTCGGCAGCGGCACGACCGTTACCATTCGCCTGCCGCTCGTCGACCGCATCGCCGCACTGGAGGCTCCGCCCTTTGAATTTCCCGCGGACCGCCTGCACCGCCCGCGCATTCTGTTGGTGGAAAACGACCGCCTGGGCCGCGAACTGATCTCCTATTTTGTGCGCGACCGCTATTCGGCCGACGTGGTGTCCAACGGCGCCAAGGCTATTGGCCTCTGCCGACGTTACAGTTACGACGCCGTGGTACTGGACATCCGCCTTGGCGGCACTTCGATGGACGGCGTCGACACACTGCGCAAACTGCGCGAAATCGAAGGTTACGCCACAACGCCCGCTATCGCCGTTTCCGCATTGGCCGACCAGGGCGCACGCGAGCGCTTCCTCAGCGCCGGCTTCACCGAATACATCCCCAAACCGTTCAATCGCGAGCGCCTGCTCACAACTCTCTCCTCACTCCTCACATTGCGCGGTCGCAGTCGCGACGCCACCTGAAGTCTTCCCACTTTTGTACTGACCGCCGTGCCGCCTTTGGCCGGCCGGCTCTCCCGAGCGCTTCGCCGTTTCTCAACGGCTTGCTTTTCCTCTTGCTGGTCATCGCGTCAGGAATTCGACGTCGAAAAACGGGTGAAATCCAGAACAAATGCCAGGGCACACGAGCAGCAATAAACAGCGAATTTTTGCGAAGTCAGAACGGAAGAGGAAGGAATTGCGATGGCCGCAGAAGGGCTTTAAAACGACAAAACCCCGCATACATGCGGGGTTTGTTGCTCCGGAGGAGGGACTCGAACCCCCGACCCACTGATTAACAGTCAGTTGCTCTAACCAGCTGAGCTACTCCGGAATCGCTAGAGAATGGCAAATATACGGCGTCCGCGCGCTCAATTCCAAGCAGTTGCAAAAATTTTTTCGGCTTTTTTATGTGCCGCCATCCGCTGCGCCCGCATCGCCGGCGACCAGCTCAAACCCGGCATTGCGCCAGGCCGCCAGGCCGCCGCGCAGCACGCGGAGGTCGCGCCAACCGTTCTGCCTCATCAATCTGAAAGCCGGCGCGGCGCGGCGCTCCGTGGCGCAGTAGATCACCGTCGGCGCGTTTTTGTCAACCCGGCCCGAGACCTCATCCAGAAGCGAGCGGTACACCCCGGCAGCCGAAAAGCTGTATAGTTGCGCGCCCGGCAGGCGCCCGCGCGCGAACTCGTGATCTTCGCGCAGGTCCAGCAGCTGAACTACACCATTGCGCCGCAGCGTCACCAGCTCCCCAGCTTCGATGCGCGCCAGATCGTCTTCGTCCGGCGCCGCGGCGTAGGGATCCTGCACGCGGTCGATCGTGGCGCGCGGGCCGCAGAGCGGGCAGTCGGGATCGCGGGAAATTGACATGCTCAGCAGCGAGAAGTCGAGCAGGTTGAAATGCAGCATGACGCCGCGAGCGCTCCGCCCCAGATCCAGCCGCAGCTTGAGCGCTTCGGCCGCCTGCAGCAGTCCAACAATGCCGGGCAGCACGCCCAGAACCCCGACTTCGGCGCAGTTCGGCAGTATCTCATCGGGCGGCGGCAGCGGATAGACACAGCGATAACAAGGTGTGTCAGGCGCGTCAAACACACTCACGCGCCCCTCGAAGCCGTGAATGCCGCCAAAGACAAGGGGACGACCGATCATGAAACAGGCGTCGTTCAGCACATAACGCGTCGCCGAGTTGTCGCTGCCGTCTATGATCACATCGTGATCGCGGATAAGCTGCTCGGCGTTCTCCGCCGTGACCATCGCGTTCAGACTGTCCACGCGAATGTCGGGATTGATTGAGCGCAGTCGCCGCGCCGCGCTGTCGGCTTTGTGCAAACCGAGATCGGCGTCGCCGTAGAGCACCTGACGCGCCAGATTGTGGCGCTGGACTGTGTCCGCGTCCGCTATCGTGATCCGGCCGAAACCGGCAGCGGCAAGGTAGGGCAGCGACGCGCAGCCAAGGCCGCCCGCGCCGACCTGCAGCACGCTGCTCCGGCGCAGGATTTCCTGCCCCTGCTCACCGATTTCAGGCAGAGCGATCTGGCGTGAGTAACGGCCGTCGGGCGAGTGTTGCATGCTCATAGTCGTTGCGCCGCCTGATTATTGGGCGGCGACGGAAAGTGTCAGGGTTGTCACACACAATTTTGCGGATTCTGCGGCAGGTTTGTTGGCTGCCGACGCGTGAACCTGTCGGCTGCACCCGGCGACGCGCGCCTTCGCTCTGCGTGGCAAACAAAAAATCATGTCAGGAAAAAAAGCCGCCTTCCCCACGAGGAAAAAGGCGGCCGTTCAAGAGTATAAGTAGGAGCGGCGTCAGCGACGTACCACCATAGAGTGCGTCAGGGTCGTGGCGCCGGCGCGCAGAACCACAAAGTACGCGCCGTTGGCCAGGCCCGCAGTATTGAGCGGCAGTGTGTACTCGCCGAAGCCGCGCAGGCCCTCGTCCAGATGCATGACCTCAACGCCGAGCGCATTGACGATGCTGATGCGCGTAGCCACGTCGATCGGACTTTCCAGCGTGTAGACCAGCGCCGCCGCGTCCTCAACCGGATTGGGTTCCACGCGAATAAAGGCGTTGACCGGCGTGTCGTAGGCCGGGTTGCCGACGGAGGTCGAGGTCTGGTTGCCCATGAGCACGACGCGTTTGGTCGAAAAACGGCTGTCGTTGGAACGGATGCGCAGATCGGCCGCCACGGACGATTCGTTCGTCGGTTCAAACCTGACCGTGACCGTCATTGTCTCGCCGAAGGCCAGTTCCACGTCGCCGTTGTCCAGCGAAGGCGAAACGGACACAATTTCAAAGCGGCGGCTGATCGACGGAATTGAGATGTCGGAAACGACCAGCCCCAGTTCGTTGGCGGGCGTGATGTCGACGGACAGTTCGCGCGTTTCGCCGACGGGCACGATGCCGAAGTCCATCGTATCCTTGCTCACGCTGATGCCGGGCTGGTTGCCGACCTGGAATTGCATGCGCGTGAAGTTGCCGAAATCGGGATCGAACGACTGCACGATCTGACCGAGGCTGGTAAACTGCAACCCGCCGGTGCCGAGCTGATCGCGCAGGAACCAGAAGTCCAGGCCGTAGCCCTCGCGGTTGACCAGCTCAAACTCGTAGCAGCCTTCCTCCAGCACAAACTCGGTCGTGTAGAGGCGGCGGTCCTGCAGGTTGCTCGCCTCACCCACGATAGTGCCGTCGGCTTTGCGCAGTGTCCAGGAGTACTGCTGCGCCGCGTTGTTGTTCGTGCGCAGGTTGACTTCAAGCTCGGGTGCAAATACCGGCACGGTTTCGAAGTGGCTGAAGTGAGCGTCGTTATTCGTGTACTCGTCGGTCGTGCCGTTGGGATTGCTGAGTTTCACCTCAAAGATGTTTTCGCCTTCCCACGTGCCCCAGTCGAAGAGCGGCAGGATGACGTCCTCGGTCGCCAGGAAGGCGAGGTCGCCGGTCCAGGTGTACGTCGCTTTGTTGCCGCCGCGCACGCCGTACTCGATGTCGACGGAGGTCAGATTCTGCGCGCCGCCGTTTTTGATGCGAATAATCGGCGCGCCGCAGATCGGATTAAAACGGCTGTTCAGTTCCCAGTCGCTCGGTGCGATAATCTGTTCCAGCGCGGCGTCGACCTGATGATTGGGCGCGCCGTAGGAAACCAGTTGGGAGCTGACGTCCCAGTTGCCTTCGGGGTCGTTGGGCGAGTAGTGCTCGATGCCGAAGTCGAGTTCGATGGGATTTCCGGCGCTCAGGTAGGGCGTCAGGTCGTGCTCGGCCATGTCCACGATTTCACCGGGGCACCAGCCGGCGCGGTCAAAGAGCCAGGTGCCGCCCTGCGGGTGAATGGGCGCGGAACCGCATTCTTTCCAGACGAGCCACTCAAAGGCCATTTCCCCGTCGACCATGTAGTTGAAGTCGCGTTGACAGAACTCGCCGCACTGCGTCGGGCCGCCGAAGCCGTGACCGCTGATGATCGTGCGCAGCTTCCACATGTCGGCGTCGGGACGCGGCGCAATGGTCTGCGCCTGGGCGACTTCGTCGTCGGCCAGCGCTTTGTACGATGGGCGGCCGTCGTACAGATTGTTGACGGACACCACGTCGCGCGCCGGCGTGCCGGGGATAAATTCAAACTTGAGGTCGATGAGTTCCTGGTTGTTGTGTGCGCGCAGCCAGACGTAGTCGTGCAGCAGCGGCGCAAAGTCGGTCACGTCGTAGATCCACGTCACGCCTTCCGGCCCCAGGTCCAGGCCGATGCCGTAGGGCGTGATGTAACGGCCGATTTCGTAGCGCACAATCGGGCTGAAGTAGATCAGATTGTTGCGCGTCAGTTCGTCTTCGCTCGGCACCAGGGTCGAGTCGATTTTGTTGCCGTCGGCATCGTATGTGTAGGTGTAGACGCCGGCGGGATAGACGTAATCGATCTTGTCCGGCGTTCCCGGATGATCTTCGGCGTCGAGCGGTACCTGGCGGCCCTCGTAGTTGTTGACGAAGTAACTCAGTCTCACTTTGTCGTTGGTTTCGGTCCAGGTGCGAACGGCCGACCCCGACGTCGCGGCGGCATCGCCCGCGCCGAAGGAGATGATCGGGCGGACACTTGTGCGGCGGAAGCCCCAGGTCAGGTCAGTCGCGCGCGGCGCCAGCATTTGCGTGGAAGTGAAATTGATCACATCGTAGCCGTTCGGCGTTGCATCGCGAGCCTTGCCGTCCCGATCGTTGAAGGGATAGTGGACACGCAGCGCGGAGGCGGGCGCAGCGGCGCCTTCAATGTTCTGATGCATCAGGGTGCGGACTTCCGCCTGCGTGAGCGCCACGTCAAAGACCATGAACTCGTCGATGCCGCCGTCGTAGTTGCCGCCGCCATTGACCGCGCCGCCCAGGCGGAATTCGGCAATCGGCGCAAAGCCGCGCGTCATGCCGGTGCCGCTGTGCCACAGCTCGCCGTTCAGGTAGATTTTCATTTCGCCCGTGGAGATATCCTTCGTGAAGGCCCAGAAGTTCCAGCGACCTTCGTAATCGGCCTCGTTCGCTTGTTTCTGGATGCGATCGTACGCGCCGGTGCCGGCGTTGCCGGCGTCCCAGTAGACCTGGCCGTTGTCCCAGGGCAGGTGCACGTTGAGCACGCGGTTGCCGGCGGCGTCGCGGCCCTCAAAGGTGTAGTTGTTCTGCGGCTGGATGGCGGGGTCGCCGTACTGCCAGAACATGATCGTGACGGCTTCGTTCAGGGTTTCAAACGCTTCGACCGGCACACTCAACCAGTCGTCGCCGTGGAACCAGGCGTGGCGCGAGGCGTCGGCCTGCAGACCGGTCGGGTTGTCAAGCTGCTCGCCGTCGAGGATGACGCGAACGGTGTTTTCATAATCTTCGCTGCTTATTTCCACGTGCAGATCGCTCGTGCCGTCCCAGTTGAATGCCGTGTGGAAAAACAGTTCGTTGGCGGCGGTACTGCCGAGCGTCACGGGACTGTCGTAAACTTCCTGCCAGCCTTCGTCGATGCCGTCCGTCTGCGGTTCACCGGTCGCGGCGCGCAGGCGGACTTTGACGTGGATCTCGCGATCGGGAGTTCCGGCGGGCAGTTTGATTGCGCCGATGTTGCCGGGCTGCAGACCGGCGGCGGTCAGTTCGGCGGCAGTCCACAGGTAGATGCTGCGCGCCGTCATGCCGTCGCCCGGCAGCGTCCGGATGTCTTCCGCGCTGCGCTCGCCCGTTGAATGGTACGAGCCCGCAAAAGCTCCTTCAACTTTGGTATATGGCAACTGGCGCATCGACACGCTGGGCGTGCGCGTGAAGGCAAATTCGTCGCGCGCGGCGCCGTCGACGGTAAAACTGGGCTGCGTGAAACGCGTGGAATCCAGCGTGCCGCTGGAGTCGATAATTTCTGTGTTGGTTATGTAGTCCCACTCGCCGCAGGGAAAGCCGTCGGCGGTGGTGGCCTCGTCGCATTTGAGCGTGTAGTGCATCAGAACGCGCTCCCAGCTCTGGTCCGCCGCGGGGAACTCAAAGGTGCCGGATCGTTTGGTGATGTCATCGAAGGTCAGGGTCTGGACGATGACGGATTCAGGCCGAAACTCCGGGCCTTCGGCCAGCAGCGGCCCGGCTATCACAGCGGCGACGACGGCCAGCGTCGCGATGCGTACAATGGTAAAGCACGATTGCATTAATAACTCCGAATTCAGGTTGAAGCAATAGTCTGTCTTGCATGGATATGTCCAGGCCCGCTCCGCAGCGGGCCGCGCGCGCCGATGCGGCCGAACAATTGGAAGTGAAGTACGTGGTCCGGCCCGGGCCGTTCGTCGGCGCCCCGGTTCTCAATGATTCGACGGCGGCGGCATCCAACATCGGCGGACGAGAAAGTACGAAATTTTCGGCTTTGTCGGCGGCGGAAAGCCGGCCGCGGCGGACAATGCACGACCGGCCGGAGGCAGGCGCTCAAAGCGCGCGGCCGCGGCGCGCGGCGCAGACAAATAAAAATTGTACTAAATTCCGACCAGGCAGGTCCGGCGCTGCCGGCAATTCCATCCACCCAAAGCTGAAAACACATGAGCTCCTCTTCCGCGCAGGGCGGCGGCATCACCCGTCGCCTGCTGTCATTCGTTGAAAACACCGGCAATCGTCTGCCGGACCCGGTGACCCTGTTCGCCGCTCTCACGCTGCTCGTCATGATCATTTCCTGGATCGCCGCGGCGCAGTCGCTCAGCGTCACGCACCCCGGCACGGGCGAAGAAATCAGCGCCATCAACCTGTTTTCGACCGAAAACATTCGACGGCTGTTTGTTGAAATGCCCAAAACCTTTGCGGGCTTCCCGCCGCTCGGGCTGGTGCTCGTCGCCATGCTCGGCATCGGCGTGGCCGACAAAACCGGCCTGATTGCCACGGCGCTGAAAGGCTTCATGAGCAAGGTGCCGGCCTCGCTGGTAACGGCGGCGCTGGTGCTGGCGGGTATTATGTCCAGCCTGGCGGCTGACGCCGGCTACGTGGTGGTGATTCCACTGGGCGCGGTTCTTTTCCACCGAGTTGGACGGCACCCGATCGCGGGCCTGGCGGCGGCGTTTGCCGGCGTCTCCGGCGGATTTTCCGCCAACCTGCTGCTGACCGCGCTGGACCCGCTGCTGGCCGGATTCACGCAGTCGGCCGCACAACTGATCAACCCCGACTACGTCGTCAGCGCCACATCGAACTACTACCTGATGATCGCTCTGACACCGATCCTGACGTTGACCGGCGTGATCGTGACCGAAAAAATCGTCGAAAAACACCTGGGCGCATATACGCCGCCGGCGGACCTGGAAGAGGAAAACACGGACATTTCCGAGAGCGAGCGCCGCGGGCTGACGGCCGCGATTGTGGCGGGTCTGCTGACGGTGGGCGCGCTGGCGCTGCTGGTGCTGCCCGAAGGCGCGCCGCTGCGCGACGCCGCCGGCGACTTTGGTCCCTTTTATTCGAGCATCGTCGCGCTGATGCTGTTTGTCTTTTTCATTCCGGGCCTGGTCTACGGCATCGTCACCAAACAGATCAAGCGCGACCGCGACGTGGCCGGCATGACGGCGGAGTCGATGTCGGACATGGGCGCGTACATCGTATTGGCATTTGTGGCGGCGCACTTTATCGCGATGTTCAGCTGGTCCAACCTGGGCTCGATCGTGGCGATCAGCGGAGCCAATTTTCTGGAGAGTATCGGGTTTACGGGCATCCCGCTGCTGATCACCTTTATTCTGGTGGCGGCGGTCATCAATATCTTTGTGGGCAGCGCCTCGGCCAAATGGGCGATCATGGCGCCGATTTTTGTGCCGATGCTGATGCAGCTGGGATATGCGCCGGAGCTGACGCAGGCGGCCTATCGCATCGGCGACTCGGTGACGAACATCCTGACGCCGCTGCTGCCCTACTTCCCGCTGATTATCATTTTTGCGCGCAAATACGATCGCGAGACGGGCATCGGCACGATTCTCTCGGCGATGACGCCCTATTCGATCGCCTTCGGTCTGGTCGGGATTGCGGTATTGATCGTCTGGATTCTGCTCGGCCTGCCGCTGGGACCCGAGGGCCCGCTGCACTACAACCCCTCGTAAGTCTCGCTGCATCATAGACTTACGGGAGCGCTGACAAACAAAAAGGTCAGAGAGCGCACCGCAGGTGAACGCGATCTTAAGCGCAGCGCTCAGATGGTGAATTCGTACTCTTCGGAGATCCAGCGCGCCAGTGTTTGCGCCAGGGCGGCCTTGCGGAGGGGTTTGGCCAGGTAGTCGTCCATGCCGGCGTCCAGGCATTTTTCGCGGTCGCCGGCCATTGCGTTGGCGGTGAGCGCCACGATCGGCACGCTTTTGCGGGAGGAGTCCAGCTTGCGGATTTCGCCCGTAGCGGCATAACCGTCGAGCACGGGCATCTGGCAGTCCATCAGAACCAGGTCGTAGCTGCTGCGGCTGACGGCCTGCACCGCCTCGCGGCCGTTGTCCGCCACATCGGTTTTGCAGCCCAGGGCGGCCAGGAGTTTGACGGCAATTTTCTGGTTGACGACGTTGTCCTCCGCCACGAGAACGTGCGGCTGACTGCTGCGGCGCGACTCGGACATGGAACGCTCCGTGACGATCGGCTGACCGCCGTCGCCGTCGGCGCCCATCACCATTGTAATGCACTCGTAGAGCGCCTGCTGACGCACGGGTTTGGTCAGGCAGCCGTGCATGCCGCTGTTGCCCGCGCGGGCTTCCATGCCGGCGCCGCCGATGGACGTGATCATAATCATTCGCGGCATGCCGTAACACGCCTCGACGGCAACCACTGATGCAATTTCCAGGCCGTCCATGTTGGGCATCATGTGATCGAGCAAGACCAGGTCAAAGGGCGTTCCGGCGGCGGCGGCATCCTCCAGCATTTTGAGCGCCTGAACACCGTTGGTGGCTTCGGCGCATTCGACGGACCACTTGCCCAGGAAGTAATTCACCACGCGGCGATTGGTTTTGTTGTCGTCGACAATCAGCGCGCGGATGCCTTCAAAACTGCGTTTGAACTGTTTTTCGACGGGCGTGGACGAGCCGAGGGGCAGCTCCAGCGTGAACCAGAATGTGCTGCCTTTGCCGAGCGTGCTGTTGACGCCGATGGAGCCCTCCATTGCTTCGACCAGTTTGCCGGAGATGGCCAGGCCCAGACCTGTGCCGCCGTACTTGCGCGTGGTGGAGCCGTCGGCCTGCGTAAAAGCCTTGAAAACGCGTTCCAGATTGTGCTCGGCGATGCCGATGCCGGTGTCGTGCACCTCAAAACGCATGGCCGCACGGCCGTCGCTTTCGCGCAGCAGATCCACATTGATAAAAACTTCGCCGCCTTCGGCGGTGAACTTGACGGCGTTGCCGGTCAGGTTCATCAGAATCTGTTTGAGGCGGACGGGGTCGCCGATGACTTTGTGCGGAACGTCGGAGTGAATCAGGCAGGCGAGTTCGACGCCTTTGTTCTGGGCGCGATGTCCAAGCAGTTGAGCGACTTCCTCGACGACGTAGCGCAGGTCGAACTCAACGGATTCGAGTTGCAGGCGCCCGGCTTCGATCCTGGAGAAGTCGAGGATTTCGTTAATGATCTCCAGCAGCGTCTCGCTGGACTTGAGCGCGATCGTCAGACAGTCGCGTTGCTCATGGTTCAGGTCGGATTCCTGCACGAGTTCGAGCATGCCCATGACGCCGTTGAGCGGCGTGCGGATTTCGTGGCTCATATTTGCCAGGAATTCGGACTTGGCCTCGGCGGCGCGCAGTGCTTCGTCGCGCGCGCGCTGCAGTTCGGCATTTTTGGACAGGAGGTGTTCTTCCGACTCGGCCAGGTTCTGCTGCATGGTTTTGAGCGCGGCGAGCAGCTTGCCGATTTCATCGCCCGTCCGGACTTCAATCTCGGCCGTGTAGTCGCCGCGGCTGACGCTTTCGGCGATGCCGATGGCCTTGGCCACGCGGCGCGAGACCCAGTGATCAAACGCCCAGAGGTAGAGCGCGCCGCCCAGGAGCACAAGCACAATGCTGCCGATCAGCACGTAGCGCTCGATGGCTGCGGCCTGCGCTTCGACTTTTTGCACGTCGCTGACGCCTTTGGACTGGATCAGCTCCACCAGATCGTCCATCAGGTCGGTCGGACGCCGGTCGATGCCGCGCACCGCTGCGTCCGCCCGCAGGTGCGGCGCGGGTTCCGTCGGGTCAAATTTTTGGAGCGCCTGCGTGTAGCGCTCGGCCAGGTAGGTGTGCTGGTCCAGGAATTCCGTCGCGATGCGGAGCGCTTCGGGGTGATCCTGCAGCATGTTCAGCAGGTTGGACACCAGCGCGCGCGTGCGTTCCTCTTCCTGGCGAAACTGGCGCAGATACTTGTCGAACATCTCCTGTTCGTGGCCGCGCAGCAGCACGTTTTTCCACTCCTGCACCTGCTTTTTAAAGTGGACCTGAGCGCGCAGCACCGCGCCGATGCGCCGCGACGTCGAGTCTTTGGTTCGCGTGAGCGTCCGCGCGCTGTTGTGGTACAGACTGCGACTGAACAGGCCGACGCAGAACAGCACGCCGGCAAAGGCGGTAAACAGAATAATGGTCTTGGTCCGAACCGTCAATGCGGTGAAGGTCATTTCCACTCCTCGAATCAGGCCATGCTCGCTCCGGCGGCCTGCGCCGGACTTCTGTCACAGTCGTGATTTTGGCCCGGAGTGCGCCGTGAAAGCGTATCCTTTCCTCCCGCGGCCGATGCGCCTTGTTGTCTTGTGCCGATGTCGGATCGCTCCCGGTACTCGCTGCCAATTCGTTGTATTTGCCGACATCCCGGTGCGCGCCGGAAGTTACGGTGCGAAATGCTACCGGAATTTTAAATTTCTGTGAACTACGCGCTTCGACAAGCGTACCGACACGCAATCGAATGAACGCGCGTTAACAGAATGGACTGAGAAACTCAGGCGGGCGGCGCGCCGTCACAGACCGCCGCAAGCAATGGCTGGAAAAGGAGCAATTACCATGCGGTATAAACTGTTCGGGCGCAGCGGACTGCGCGTCTCTGAATTGTGCCTGGGCACAATGACTTTCGGCGAGGAATGGGGCTGGGGCGCCGACCAGAAAGAAAGCCGGCGAATCTTCGACGCCTTCGTCGAAGCAGGCGGCAACTTCTTCGACACGGCCAACCGCTACACGGAGGGCACGAGCGAGCGCTACCTGGGCGACTGCATTCAGTCCGACCGCGAGCGCTACGTGGTGGCCACCAAGTACACGCTGCACACGCGGCGCGACGAAGTCAACAGCAACGGCAACCACCGCAAGAACATGGTGCAGGCGCTCGACGCCAGCCTGCGCCGCCTCGGCACGGACTACATCGACGTCTACTGGCTGCACGCCTGGGACTTCACGACGCCCGAAGACGAGGTTATGCGCGCGCTGGACGACATGGTGCGCGCCGGCAAGATCATGTACATCGGCATTTCCGACACGCCCGCCTGGATCGTCGCGCGCTGCAACACGCTGGCCGAGCTGCGCGGCTGGACGCAATTCGTCGGCCTGCAGATAGAATACAGCCTGATCCAGCGCACGCCGGAGCGCGACCTGCTGCCGATGGCGCAGGCCTTCGACATGGCCGTGACGCCCTGGGCCGTTCTGGGCGGCGGCGTGCTGACCGGCAAGTACGGCAGCCGCGGCGACCGCGCCGGGCGGCTCGGCGAAGAAAGCAAACGCCTGAGCGACCACAACCTGGGTATCGCCCGCACGGTCGTGGACGTAGCCGCGGAAATCGGCTGCAAGCCGGCGCACGTGGCCATCAACTGGGTGCGCCGACGCCCCGGACTCATGATTCCCCTGATTGGAGCGCGCACCGCCGCCCAGCTGCAGGACAACCTGGCGGCGCTCGAACATCAGCTCAGCGACGAACACATGCAGCGCCTCGACGATGTCAGCCGGATTGAAATGGGTTTCCCGCACGACTTCCTCAGCGGCGACAACATTCGCGACGTCCTCTTCGGCGGTACCTGGCCGCTCATCGACAATCACAGACAATCCGTATGACCGCATGCGCCGATTGTATAGCGGCGCTCGCGGTCGACGGCGGCTTTGCCTATTTTGCGCAGGCGGTGGGATCGAGCCTCTAACTGCCCGCCGCTTTGCGCACATTATCAGGAGTTGCCCCATGCGACTTGTTACTCTTACACTGACTGTACTGACTCTGACTCTCAACTGTGTGAATTTGAACGCACATGACGACGACGACTCCTACTGGGTCGTCGACGAAATGGAGGGCCCGTACGAAAACTTCGACAAACGCCGATCCTCGCTTTACTTCAACTACGGCCAGGCGTCCTTCGGCGCGGAGGACATGGCGATCGTGCCGGCCGACGCCGGTCTGGCGGAGATCCAGCTGGGCTACACCAAAACCGGCTATCTGGACAACGCGCCCAACGTGGCCTATCAGTATTATGACGGCCTGACCTTTACCTACCTCTCGTCCAACCTGGGGCAGACGGCGGCCGACGACGCGCTGGGTCTGGAGATTCTGCGGCTGAGTCCGACGCGACGCGAGGGACTCGGCTATCGCCTCGGCGAAAATCGCAACATCATTTTGTTTAACGGCGCTTCGATGAACTGGAATCGCATCAACGTGCTGTCCACGCCCTTCGGCCTGCCGATCGACTCTCTGGCGCGCGCCTCCGAACTGCGCGTCTACGCCGACGACATTCACTTCGGCATGCGCACGGAAGCGGGCATTCGCGCCGAGCTGTTTGACCAGATGGCCGTTGAAACGCGCTTTGAACGCAGCCTGATCTTCCGCCGTCACAAATTCTGGAAATGGGCCGGCAGCGTGGTGCTGGAACAGATCTCGCAGGAACTGCTGGACGACTTCCTCTTCGACGCGCTCGAAACCAACCCGGACTGGGTGCCGGTCGTAAGTTTTGTGCTGAAAAACGGTCTCTCCTACGTGTGGTACGAAATGCGCCAATCGGAGATGAACTGGCCTTTCGGCGACGAGGCTCCGCTGGCCAACGACGCCTTCAAGGTTGGCTTCGTGCTGACGCTTTAACGGCACGGCCGACTTAAACAACAGCCGCCTGAGCGCTTCGCCTCCTTCGCTGCACTCGGCGGCTTGCTTTTTTCTCTTTTGTTTACCACTGAGCGCCACGCGGCCGGCCGGCAGTTTGTCACCGATGCGTTTAACGACAGACTCAAAGGCTTGCCGCGCACCATTCGGTGATTAACAAAAGAATCAGGGAGCCTGCCGCAGCGCGGCAAAGCGACAGCCCGCGCCGCACGGTTTAACAAGGACCGCAAAGATGCGGCGCTTCCACCCGGATTTTGTACATTGCGGCCCACAGCGCCCATCGGCGGTGCAATGTTTCACAAGCGCAACAACGACAACGTGGCGGAGCAGGACGCAATATTAAACAACGGATCGGCAAGCCTGACGCTCGTCTGCGGGCTCCCCGGCTCGGGTAAATCCTTCCTGGCGCGGCGGCTGGCGCGGGCGCTGAATGCGGAGTACATCAGCTCCGACGCCGTCCGTATGCGCGTGCTCGAACAGCGCAGCTACAGCGCATATGAGCGCAACAACATCTACAGTTTGATGCAGAAAATGACGCGCGACGCCTTAAACAGCGGTCGCAATGTCGTTGCGGACGCAACGTTTTATCGCCGCGCGCTGCGCGAAGAATTCCGCCGTCTGGCGGGCGACCTGAACATCGCCTTTAAACTGATTGAAGTGCGCGCCGCGCGCCCGACAATCGAACGACGCCTGAAGCGCCCGCGCCGCACGAGCGAAGCCGACCTGGCCGTGCACGATAAAATCGCCGCCGAATTCGAATCTGTTGAGTTTGACCACCTCGTGCTGCACAGCGACGACGAAACGCGCGACGACGAGCGCCTGGACGCCGCTCTGCGCTATCTGGAGAGTTAAACATGGACACGACACAACTGGCGGCGCTGCGAACATCGCTGGAACGCAATGACGGTCAGGAAAGCGAGCTGCGCGAAACGCACATCTCATGGGTTATCCTGACGGCGACGCGTGCGTACAAAATCAAAAAGCCGATTAAACTCTCCTTCCTCGACTTCTCCGAGCAAACGCAGCGCCTGCATTTCTGCCGCCGCGAGCTGGAACTCAACCGCCGCCTGGCGCCGCAGATCTACCTGGATGTAGCCGATGTTAAACAAACGAAAGACGGCATTGCGCTGGATGGCACGGGCGAAACAATCGACCACGCGCTGGTGATGCGTCGCATGGACGACAGCCTGCTGTTAAACAAGATCCTGCCGCGCGTGCAGACTGCCGACATCGAAGTTATTGCGCGTCAGATTGCCGACTTTCACCGCGCCGCGCCGCGAATATTCAAACCGGATCCGGGCGAGCGCATGAACCGTGCGATCGACAACATTCTGCAGGTGCGCGGCACAATCGAACTGGAGCTGGGCGCAGGCGCGGGGAAAATCGTCGACGACTGCTCGAGTTTCGGCCGCAGTTTTGTGGCGTCCAACCGCGACTATATCGAAGAGCGCAGCGCCCGCGGTTTTATCCGCGACGGCCACGGCGACCTGCACTGCGGCAACATCATTATGGACCGGCCGCCGATCATTTTTGACTGCATTGAGTTCAACGATGAATATCGGCAGATCGACGTGTTAAGTGAAATCGCCTTTTTAACAATGGACCTGGAGGCGCAGGGCCGCGACGATCTGGCCGCCGCCTTTGAACGCGAATATTTGCAGCACAGCGGCATGCCGCACGGCCGCCAGGAACAGCGACTGACGACGTACTTTAAACTGTATCGCGCCAATGTGCGCGCCAAGGTAGCTGCGATCGGGTTGGGGGAGAGTGACAACTCAAACAATGAAAGTGTTGAGCAACTGCGCAACAAACTGAACACCTACCTGCAACTGGTTAAGCGGTATCGTTTTGAGTTGTCGGAGGGATAAGGCGCGCATTTGGGACTTGACTCGGTCCATAAACCGAGCGTAGGTTTGCCGCAACGGCGCACTTGCTTACCCAATTCCGGAGCTTGTATGAGCCTCAGCTGCAGGCATCTGCCACAGTTACTGTTATTGATATTGCTCTGTCCGGCCTGCTCATCGTCCGTTTTCTCCAGCAACGGAGACAAAACATTTTTTTCCGATTGTTGGTGGCGCAACTCTTCCATCAACGGCCATCTGTATGTTATTTCAATGGTGGACATTGACAATCGGAATCGGCGAATTTACCGCGTGGGAGGACGGATTTACAACAAAGAATTAAACAAATCTGAAAATCCGTGCATGGACGGCGGCTCCGCTACCGTAAGCGATGTTTCGTTGGAGTACGAGACCGACGTTAAGGGAATGTACCACGCCGTGTACGGCAGCGACAGCGCTGTGAGCCCGCCTACCTTCGGTGCAGTTTCCACCTGGGCCTTGACCGGCAATCCGGACAGCAATGTTCCGGCATTTCATTTTACCACATATGTTCCTCAGGAGTTAACAATCTCGGGACCAGTATTTGAGAATACGAATAAACCCGCGGCGCACAGCAGACTTCAGCCACTGACTGTCAGGTGGAATGCCGACAGCACCAACCCCTGGGGCGTCATCGTAAGATTGAGCTGTAGCGAATATCCAAATAACCGCAGGTTGGATTTCCCGGAGAGAGGGATCGACCTTTCAATGCACGCGCCCGATACCGGTGAATACACCTTCGACGTGGAGTTTTCGAGTGAGATTCCCGTCAACAGCGTGTTGATTGTTGAGGTGATACGCGGCGTCCAGCGGATGATCGACATTGACGGCAATACGTTTTTGGCCAATGCGCTTACGTCAGACTGCGGCACGATCCGCCTGATTGATTGACATCCAGCAAGCGATACGGAGGCCTCAATACTTAAACAGGCGACAGATTCCTCGTCTGCCGCCTGTTTATTTTAATGGTCGCCGTTTCATTGTTTCTCAATCGCACATCCGGAACCCGTCACTCAACCACCAACATCCGGCTCTCGCGGTAAGGCCCGGCGCTCAGAATGTAGCGATAGGTTCCCGCGGCCAGCTCGGACGTGTTCAGGCTGATGCGATGCGCGCCGGCCGCCTGAACGCCGTCGACCAGTTCCCGCACCACGCGCCCCAGTTCGTCGGTTAAACGCAGCGACACGTCTGTTTCAAAACCCAGACTGTAGACAATGTCGGTCGTCTGACCCGCGGGATTGGGGCTGTTCTGCAGCAGGTTAAACTGCATGCCCGCAGCTATCACGCCGCGGTGTTCGCGCAGACAGAACGTCGAGAGCCGTACCTGCGCGGAGTCGAGGTCGCCGCAGGCGTTGGCCACGCCGAAGTTGCTCGACGCCAGTTTAACATTGATAAACTCGGAGTCCGAAGCCACCAGCAAGACGCGCATGCGGAATTCAAGACTGAAACGTCGCTCCAGCGGTGAACCGTCGCTCGCCGCGCTTAAAACAAACTCGTCGGCTCCGCCGACGACTTCGCCGTTAAACGACCAGCCGTCGAGGCCCGCCACCGCGCGTACCGAACCGGGCTCCAGCCACAGTTCGTCCTTGCGGTAGTTGACATTCACCGTGAATTCGCGTTGATCCAGCAGCTCCTCCAGCTCCTCGCGCAGAGCAAAATCCAGTCGGAAGACAATCTCGTCGCCGGGCAACGCGCCGCCTGCCGGCGATTCGGCAGAAAGTTCGATGTCCACGCGCGGTATCAGTCTGATGTTAACCTGCTTGCTGACGCTGCAACCGTTTTCGGTGAAACCGGTCACGGTGTACACGCGGTTAAGCAGGGTATGCGTTTGGGTGACCGCCGCGTCGGGGTCGCTCAGGTCGTCGACAGGTCGCCATTCGTAGCGGGCAGCGCCCGAAGCCGCCAACGTTACCGTGTCGCCGTAACAGACGATGTGCTCTTCCTGCACCTCAAGTTCGGCGCGGCCCAGATTGAGCACATTCAGTTCCACGGTGTCGGCGCAGAACGCTGCGTTGCGGCCTACGACCAGCAGGCGGCCGTCGTCGTGTTTAACCGTGCGTGAAGGGCCGCTGCCCAGCAGTTCGCCTTCGGCGTTAAACCACAGATATTCGTCTGCGCCGGTGGCGTTGACTTCCTGCGTTTCGCCTTCACAGAGCGAGGGCGTGCCGCTGTCGAGCTGCACGTCCGGCGGATCGGCGACCGTCACGCGATATTCAACACGGCCGCGGCAGCCCGAAGCCGTTTCGTACTCGATGACGTAGGTCTGCGACCGCGGCAGCCGTATCTCCGGCGTGGCGGTGTCCGGATCGTTTAATCCGACGTCCGGCGTCCAGCGCACGGATGCCAGGTCGATGTCGTCGTTGATCGCCACCTGGATGACCTCGCCGGGACAGATAACCGGGTCGGCCGGCGAAAGGACCAGCGGCGGCGCGGGAAGTACTTCCACAAGAATGGAGTCGATGCGCTCGCAGGCCGTGCCGGTACTGCCGTGCACGTAGTACCAGGTGGTTTCCTGCGGAAACACCCGCGGCGAATCGCTCGTCGGATCGTCGATATTGTCCTCCGGCGTCCAGCGATACTGCGCCGCGCCGCGCACTTCCAGCTGAACGCTGTCGCCCTGACAGATAACGGAGCCGGGGCTGACCTGCAGCGGCGGCGCAGCGCCGAAACTGACCTGTACGCTGTCGCGCAGCGTGCACGCGCCGTTGCTGATGTTGACGTAGTAGGTCTGCGCCTTTGTCGGCGTCACAACGGGATTGGCGAGCGACGGATCTTCGATGCCCTCGCCTGCCTCCCACGTGTATTCCAGGTCCGGATCCGCCTGCGGATTCAGGGCCAGCGCTACGCCTTCACAGGTCTGCCGGTCGTTCAGTTCGTATTCCGGCGGATCGAGCACGCGCACTTTCAGCTCGCGTTCGCTCTCGCCGCAGTCGGAAATGAGTCTGACGGTGTAGGTCATGTCGCGCGTCGGGCGCGCAAGCGGATTTTTTGCATTCGGGTCGTCCAGCCCGGCGGCCGGCGTCCACTTGTACTCGCCCTCCGGACCTTCGATGTCCAGCCTGATTTCTTCGCCCGTGCAAACCTCCACCAGGCCGTCGCCCGGCAGCGTGATTCCCGCCCCGACGGCAACGTGTATCGAATCGATCTGCGAACAGCCCACATCGTCGGTGACTTCCACATAGTAGGTGCGCGACTCGCTCGGCTGTACCGTCGGCCGCGCAATATCCGTCGCTGAAATCTCTTCATCCGGCCACCACCGGTAGGTACGCCCGCCCCCGGCAATCAGCCGCAGCGATTCGCCCGGGCAGATCGTGCGATCCGGCCCCAGGTCGAAGTTCGGACCGGGGAAGACGCGCACCTGAATCTGGGCGCTGCCTTCACAGCCGTCTCCGTTGGTGCTGTAAACAGTATACGTCGTAGTCTTTGTCGGGCGCGCCGTCGGGTTGGCGATTGTACTGTCGCTCACGGCCGTGCCCGGCTCCCAGCGGTAGTTGTCCGCGCCGGAGGCCATCAATTGAACCTCTTCGCCGGCGCAGACGGTTGCGACCGGTTCGATGCTCGGCCGCGGCGCATCGCGCACAAAAACAGTCACGCTGTCACGGTCGCTGCCGCAGGTCGAAGTCACAGACACGATATAGGTCGTCGTGCGCCTGGGGCTGGCCGTGGGCGACTGCGAGTTGGGATCGGACAGACCTTCGCGCGGAAGCCACTGGTAACGACCGCCGAACTCCGATTCGGCTAAAAGCTGAACGGCGCCGCCCGGGCAGATCGTCGCATCCTCGCTGACGGTCAGTTCGTTGGCGTCGTCGTCCACCAGCTGCAACTCCGCGCCGGTGTAGAGGTTGATCATTCCCAGGTGACAGCGCGATCCAAAAGGCAGCCGCATTTCGGTCAGATTCGCCGCTTTGCCGCGGCGGTTCGGTTCGTTGATAATGTTGAGGAATTCATTGTCCAGGCGGCCGACGTAGATTTTTCCATCCGGGCCCAGCTGCATGCCCGTTACGCGATGTCCCCACTCGGCCGACTCGTACAGCACAAAACGCGAGCCGACAATGTCCGGGGCGTCGAGGTCGTACTGCACCAGACGCGAAAAATTGTCCAGCTCGTGAATGGTCGTGATGTAGAGTTTGCGCGAATTGGGCGAGAACTCCACGCCGTAGGTCTCAAAGGCCTGGCGCAGTTCCTTGCGGTTGTAAACTTCACCGGTGCGGTTGTCAAAATCAAAGAGTTCAACCTTGAAATTGGAGAACATCGTCAGCGCGAGTTTGCGGCCGTCAGGCGAAATTTTCATGGCTCCGACGCCGTCCAGCGGCCGGCCGCTCCCGTGCGGAAAACCGACGTCGCTCACCACCGGCTGACTGACTCCGCCCGGCGTAACGTGCCAGGCGTAGAACTTGCCGTCGCGCATGCCGTGCGCCAGCACCCAGTAGCTTCGCCGGTCGGCGTGGTGTGTAGAAGTCAGCTTTTCGGCCGCCTGCCCCAGCAGAGGCACGTTGAATTTACCGGGAACAAAACCACCGCGGCCGTCGCCCATGGTCATATCCACGAGCGAATAATGCACACCGATATTCAGGCCTTCGTATTCGCCCGCGTCGGACGTAAAAATGTAGTAGCGGCGGCAGGATTCGGGCATGATCAGCGCCCCCTGGGTTGAGCTTTCGTGGCCGTTCAGCTTGTTGCGGCCCGTCAGTTCTTCGTGGTTGCCGTTCCACAGTCGCTCGCCGTTGGTGTAGAGAATCAGGTTGCCTTCGTCGGGATCGCAAATCGTCGCGGCGGCTTCAAAACTTTCAAAACCGGTGAAAATGGACGGAACGGCCGTACCGCTGGAAAAGTCGAGGCGCACATTCAGACCGAAGAGCCAGATTTCATTGGACCGGTTCTGCGCCGCAACCTCGGCGACAAACAAGAGAAAACAGGCCAGAACGGCAGCAGCCTTGCAGGACAAAAAGCGCATGAATCACCCGGAATTCCTTTCACGTGGACGCGGCGGACGTACCTGTTGCAGATGCGAGATACGTTGGGGACATATCCGCATCGGCAGGCTGCGAACGATATTGGACCGCCGTTTGGCTCGTGGGCGCGAGCGGCGCGGCGGCTCAAAGCAGAAAACGTACGAGGGTATCGTGCTGTCTGAACAAGCAAGGACCCCGTAAATCTCGAATTGTCTACCGAAAAAAGAACGAATTCCGCCCCTTTTTTGGCCTGCTGCTTATGACATGACTTTCTTGTTTGGCCCGCTTGAGCGGGAAAGCGATGCGTTGCCCCCACGCGCCGCGGAACATGAGCACGAATGTCGATGATTCTACGGCTGACGTTCGTAAAGTGCATTCCGCGCGCGCGGACCGGTTGCGAGCGCCGCTTGGAGATCACGGTTTGATGGCATGCTGAACGCGCCCGCGGAGAGCGGGTAAGGGAGGTGGCAAACGCTGTTACATCGAACACACATAAACGTTTTAGTTCAAGAAGATCACACACAGCCTGTCTTGCCTGTGTATCGTTTTCCGACTTCTGGCGCGCTGACAAACAAGAGAAAAAAGCAAGCCGCTCACCGCAGGTAAAAGCGGCGAAGCGAGTTTTTTTTGCAATAGTAAAGTCCATGAGTATATTCAGGGCGTACAGTCTCGATCAGACATCCCTCGATCTACCGTCCCGTTTGCGTTGCGCCGTCCCACGCAACACCAACTTGTGAACCGCCGGTTTAAATGCAATAGATTGCCGCGCCGGCGCTGAACGTTCACGGCCAATGTCAATCGGAGAACGCAACATGTTGAAAACAAGATTGATCGCAGGTCTCATTATGTGCCTGCTTGTATCGCCTGCAGGTTCAACTGCAAAAGAACTGACGGTTATTTCATTTACAGCGGAGGTGTACAATTCACTTGTACCGCAGAATGCGTTCGAAATTGCCCGACCGGGTGACGAAGTGCATGGAACGCTGATATATGACCCGGACCTGACCGCAATTCCGGAGACATCCACAAGAAACCGCTTTGATTTATTGGACGGCGGAAGTGGACATTTTGAGGTTGAAGTAAACGGCCATACGTTTTTCCAGACGCCAAGGTTGGACAATGGAACAGCACCCGAACACTATTCCATTGTCAGACTGGAATCAACAGGTCGCAAAGTTAACGGGAAGGAATTGTATAAAAACAGCTTCGGCGTCTGGTGCCTCAGCAATGGTTTGCCGACCTACACCCAGGCAGATCACATTAACATTGGACTTCTTTTGTCGCAAAATGAGGCCACGGAGCCCTTGCAGATTCAAAGCCTGCCGACACACCCGGAGCTGACAGATTACAGCGACGCCTACTTTAAACTGCGGATTGAACAGCCCGGGGAGGGAGACAATTACATTGAAGCCAGGGTAACGTCCCTGACAGTGGAACGCGGCGCGTACAGTCGGGTGCAGGGAAGTGTTTACATTGACCGCAACGGCGACTGC
This sequence comes from bacterium, assembly GCA_030430495.1. GTDB lineage: Bacteria > Bacteroidota > Ignavibacteria > Kapaibacteriales > UBA7675 > JAUIKM01. The sequence goes on from JAUIKM010000033.1 coordinate 68,645, forward strand.
TTGTTTAACGGCAGTGATCTGGAGCTGGCCAGACGCATCCTTCGCGTAACACCGGGAAATCGCATGACGGCTACAAACCGCAACGGCAATTACAACATCCTGCTTAAAACGGGCCAATATGCGATAGAAGCGGTAACGGATGAAAGCTGGCATCAGATCTGTCCGACGGGATCGGCGCAGTTCAGTATCCAGGCAGAAGCCGAACCCGTGCTGCTGGACCTGGGCCTCGAACCGTACGTACTGCGGGAGTCGGCTGATGTAAGCATCGTTTCCGGCGGAGCGCGCCCCGGCTTTAACATCAGGTATGTCATAACAGTCTCAAACACCGGCACGCTGCCCTACGACGGTGAACTGCGATTCAACTACGACCCGATCCTGACCGACTTTAACAGCACACCTCTGCCGGATGAGTTTATCCAGGCCGAGGCCGTCTGGCATTTAAACAATCTGCCGATCGGCGGTGAGGTGACATTTGAAATCACACTGCGCGTGCCGCCGGACGAAACACTGCTCGGACAACAACTCTGCGCCTGGGCGCGGATCGATAAAGACAACAAAGGCAGCGACGACCTGCTCGGCAACAATGTCGACGATATCTGCCAGGAGATCCGCGGCTCCTACGATCCCAATGACATGCATGTTTTTGCCGAGACCGCCAATGCCGACGGACCGATCCTGCCGGAGTTTAAAGAGCTCGACTATATCATTCGTTTTCAGAACGAGGGCAGCGTGGAAGCCGTCACCGTGCGCGTGGTCGACGAGTTAAGTGAATTTCACAACATCGGCAAGCTGCGCATCGGCGCGTGCAGTCACGACTTTGAGTTTAACTTCACCGAGAACAATGCGCTGGAGTGGACGTTCAACAACATCAATCTGCCGCCGAAGTCTGAAGACGAAGAGGCCAGCCAGGGATTCATCAAGTTTCACATTCAGTTAAACGACGACCTGCCGCCGGGCACGGAGATTCCCAATCAGGCCGCAATCCATTTTGACTACAACAAAGCGGTGCTGACCAATACCGTCGTCAGCCGCATCGCGCAGACGACGACCGACGTGGAAATCGATGACAACGCGATCAATCTGCGCGTGTTCCCGAATCCGGCCGCGGAGACTCTGAACATCGATCTCGGCGACAAACAAGAGGGCAGGCAAAAAGCGACGTTCAGCATTCGCAATCTGTTGGGTCAGGTTCTGCTGCAAGGCGAGTTAAACAGCCGGCAGAGCACGATCAATCTGAATGCGCTGACAAACGGCATGTACTTCCTGACGGTACAAGCCCAGAATGGCGTGCGGACCTCGCCGCTGAACGTCGCGCGTTAAACACTGACTCACAACAACTTACGGCTTAAACACATGAGCCCGGTTCAAATGAATCGGGCTCATGTGTTTAACATCTGTTTCACCGTTGACTCAACCCGCGGTCACCTGATAACGCAGGATAGTTTTCAATTTTTCGGGCGCGGTGCGCCGCGGATCGCTCAGGTAGATTTCGTGGTGTTGATACCCCAGCGTCAGTCCCGCCGCCGCGGCCAGGCTGCACAGGCGTTCGACGGTGGCCTGCTCCCGGTCGTAGGGCCCCACGTGCAAAAGCCGCGCCGGCATTCGCCGGACGATCAAACAAGTGCGACAGGTCGGAGAGCACGGCGCAGACCACCGCGCAGCGCGCATCCCCAATCCCGCCGGGCGCACTGAACAGGCCCGCCTCATCGACAAACTGCACCTCAAAAAAACCGGCGCGGCAGTCGGCCGCGCCAAGCGTTTGATCCGGCGAATGTTTTGCGGCGGCCGGGACCGGGCGGCCGAGGCGATCGACCCAGGATTGCGCGCCGGCTTCGGCGCAGAGCAGAGCGGCGAGGAAAAAAAGCGTCAGGATTGCCGCGGCCGCGCGATATGTGTTTAACATCGGCAAGCTTAGTCCACTCTCAGGATTTCCGTCCTGACGCCCGCCGCGCTGAGCAGACTACAGAAATACAGGCCCGGCGCGAGCTGTGCGCCATTGATGGTAAATTCTTGTTCACCGGATTCGAGTTCACCGCTGAACACCGCCGCGACGCGGCGGCCGAGCACATCGCTGAGCACGATGTGTGCCTGCATGTGGGTGGGCGCGTTGACTGAAACGCGCACTGTGCCGCCTTCCGCTTTAACAACTCCGAACGACAAGGGCGCGCCCAACACAATCTGTCTGTGCCCGGCGGCGCAAACCTCCGCGGCCGTGAACTCAAAGGCGGCGCGGCCCGCTGTTAAACAGTCATCAAGCGTGAAGTCGAACAGCTCCACCCTGCTTTGAGCCGTGTCACCCAGCAGCGCCATAAACTCCAGCTCCAGCAGCGCTTCACCGTTATATCCTGAAGGGCGCAGGCCGCGCAGATTGTGTTCGGCATAACGACGTGCACCGGCGACCACCGTCCGCGGCGCGGCCGGACTCAAAAGCTCCAACATGGTCTGGTCGTAGCGCAGCGTGAGGCTGAAACTGCGCGCGTCGCCGGACGGTGCGGGCATGTTTTGTTTAACCGTCACGCGGAAGCTTGCGCCGGGATCGGCGGAAATGTTCGCCGGTTCAATGCTGAGCTGAATGCCTTCGGCTTGTTCGACGAGCACGGCGTCGCGGTGTTCACATCCGCCGGCGTCTACGGCCGTAAGCGTCAGCATTCCTTCGGGCGTGGAAGTGTTTAACTCGATCGTCGGCGTTGCGGCTCCGTTTGACCATTGGTAGGATTTAAACTCATCGGCGACGCCGAGTTGCAGCGGCGCGTCGCAGAGCAGCACATCGCCGCCGAGATCGACGCTGTTGTCAACAACCGCGACAGTATTCGTTGAACTGCGCGCACAGCCGGAGGGCGGCACAACTTCGGCGCTTACTTCAATTGACTGCGTCGACTGCAACAGCGGCGCAGTAAAACGCACATCAAGGCGCGGCCGCGGCGGATTACCCGTCGGCGCAGCGCCCGCAAGTGCCAGGTTGTTTAACACAATGCCGGACGCATCCGCGCTGAAGTCGCTCCAGGCCGCGCCGTTCACGAAAACTTCGGTCGGCGCAGCCGCCAGCGGCGGCGTGCACGTAATGCGCAGCTCAAAGTTTTGCAGCGGCGCAAGACTGCTGTTCGACAGGTCGAGCGCATACAACAGCCCGTTGTTGCGACAGGCGTTTATGTCCTGGCGCAATCGCAGACCGGAACGCCGCGGCCGCAGTTCGGCGGCGGCCAGCACAAATTCTTCGGCTCCGCGCCGCACGATGTTGATATAGTGCGGCAGGCCGTCGGCCAGCGCCGGATCGGCGGCAACGCGCATGGTAAAAAAGCCGCAGCCGATGCTGTCGAATTGCAGGTCCGCCGGACGCGCCAGCAGCTCATCGTTGTTTAAGTCAAAGTCGCCGCTCAGGTACTGCACACCCGGCGGCAGCAGGG
>JAUIKM010000034.1 GCA_030430495.1 bacterium
CACGGACGTGCGGACCCTGTCAAATTCTCGTCAGCACCGACAGGGTCCGCACGTCCGTGTTTACCAGCAGCGACACGGGCCGGACATGGACGCCGCACGACTACCGATTTGACGACACGCCGAGCGGTAAGATCCGCAGCATTCTCGTTGACCGTTTTGACAACTTTATTGTCGGCATGAATGGCGAAGTCTGGTACACGGCAGATTTTACCGAGACATGGACTCAACTTTCCGGTTATCTGGAGTTTCAGGAAACGATTTATTCAATGTGCCTCGACTCATCCGACTATCTCTACGTCGGAACGCAGCAAGGACGCATCTACCGCAGCCGCGAACCCATTTACTCCATCACCAGACTAAACACTTCCGAATCAACCGACTCTGAGTTTAACTTCTCACTGTCTCCAAACCCGACGACGGGAGACTTAACACTGGACTTCACACTTGAGACTCAGGGACTTGTGACTGCTGAGCTGTTCGACATGCGCGGCACGCTGGTTGAACAAGTCTTCTCACGGCAATACTCCGCCGGTTCTCACCGCGTGACTAACAAGATGGATTTTGTTGTGGCGGGTGTGTATGTGCTGCGGTTAAGTGTGGGGGCGCGAGTTTCAAACAAAATGATCGCGATAGTTCGTTAAGCATTGCGCCCAATCCCTTCGGCGGGAGGCATTGAACTTCCGACGACACACCATGTACAAATGGGCGGCCTTACACGAAAGGCCGGCGGGCTGGGCGCCCCGCCTCCCAACACTGCCCAAAACCTCAAACCCCGGCGTCACACGACATACAACAAGAACAACACAAGCCGGAATCCATCGAACGGCGAAGCGCTCGGACGCACGTCAATACATCGGCGAGGAGAGCTCAACAAACAGCGGAGCCATGTGCGAATCGACTTAAACAGAAGCCTCGCGTTCGCACATGAGTTTAAAGCCGATGCCGTGCACGTTGAGAATGCGAAGGGACTCGTCGTCCTTGAGCAACTTGCGCAGCTTGGTGATATACACATCCATGCTGCGCGCGTTAAAATAAGTATTCTCGCCCCAGATGCGCTCCAGCGCCACCTCGCGTTTAACAGTGGAATTCATGGCCGAACAAAGCATCGCCAGCAGCTCCGACTCGCGGGCGCTGATGGTGCGCACCTCGCCGTTGATCTTCAGCTCGCGCGTCTCGCTGTCGAATTCGTAGCGGCCGATGTTAAACGTGCTCTCGCTGGATTCGGCGGGGTTGTACATTCTTGTGCGACGCAGAATTGCGTGCACGCGCAGCAGCAGTTCCTCAATGCTGAACGGCTTGGTGATGTAGTCGTCCGCGCCGATGGTAAAACCCTCGACTTTGTCTTCTTTCATCGATTTGGCCGTGAGGAAGATCAGCGGCACGGAACTGCTCCGGGCGCGAATTCGACGGGCCAGCGAAAAACCGTCTTCCTTTGGCAGCATGACGTCGAGCACACAGAGGTCGTATTCGGCATTCTGAAAAGCCGCCCAGCCGGCCAGACCATCCTTAAACAAATCGACGTTAAACGCGCCCTTTAACTCCAGAAACTCGCGCAGGACTTCGCCCAGGTTGGGGTCGTCCTCCACCAGCAGAATGCGAGCCGGATTGTCCGAAGCCTGCTTCATATTTTTTCCTCCTGCGGCTTGTCGGTCGCCTTGTTGACATCCCCGGCGGCGTTCAGAGCGACATCGTGTTTACCGGGCGGCGGACCGTCAACCGGAAAACTTAAACAGAACGTCGAACCCGCTCCGCTCTCGCTGCGGACGTCGACGCTGCCGCCATGCGCCAGCACGATGTCGCGCACATAACTGAGGCCCAGGCCGAAACCCTTGACGTCGTGAACATTACCGGTGGGCACGCGGTAAAATTTGTCAAAGATGCGGCGGCGCGCTTCGCGTGAAAGGCCCAAACCTTTATCGCTGACCTCAACGAGCAGGATGCCCGGCCGGTTAAAGGTGCGCACGGTGATGCGCGGCTTTTCCGGTGAATATTTCTCGGCATTGTCGAGCAGATTGTAGATGACGTTGGCCAGGTGAACCTCGTCGCCGACAATATTAAACTCGTTCGCATCCAGTCGCAGATCCAACTGACCGCCGACTTGCTCCAGCCTGACGCCAAGCGTTTCCGCGGCGGCGCGCACGAGGCGGTGTATGTCAAATCGCTGCAGGTGCAGGTTTAACTCGCCGCGGTCCATAATGGCGGCCTGCAGAGCGCGTTCCACCTGGTGCTCCAGCCGTTTGTTTTCGGCAAAAATGACGGAGGCAAAACGTTGTACCCGATCGCCGCGGTCTGCCACCGTCGGCTCCAGCAGCGCTTCGCTGGCCAGCGAAATTGTGGAGATCGGCGTTTTAAACTCGTGCGTCATGTTATTGATGAAATCGGTCTTGATATCGGATATCTTTTTCTGGCGGATCAGAGCATGCAGCGTGAAAGCAAAACAGGCGATCAGCAGGAGCAGAAAAAGCAGTGAAGCGCCGAGGTTAAATCCCATCGACATGAGAATGTGGTTCTGTTGGTCGGGAAATTCCACCGTCAGAAACTCGCTGGGACGCAGCACGTCCCTCGGAAACAGCACCGCGCGATAGGCCTTGCCTGTGGTTGCCGCGTCGGCCTGATGCAGCGGCTCGATCGACATGTTGAACGGCATGTCGATGCCGCGGCGAGTAAAATCATCGTTGAGGCGACTGCGCAGAACACTTGTATCGATGCGTTGATCGGCCGTCATCGCGGTCGTCGTGAGCTCCCGCAGCAGGCGGTCCGAGGTGCGTGCAATTGCGCGCACGCGTTTGTTGGCGCGATGCGAATACAGCTCGGTCGTGTCATCGCTTTCGGGCATTCCGACAATCAGCCGCACATTGCTGTCGAGACCTTCCAGATGATCGAGGACGGCCGCCGACGGAAGGGCCGAATCGCCTGAATCGGACTGCCAGGTAATGTTGATTTCCTGATCGATGCTTCCCGGCAATTCAGCGCCAATTTCAAATGATGATTCGTCCGACAAACGAATCTGCGTGGTGCGCACGTGCGTCTGCATATCGAGGTCGACGTTGACCGAATCGGCCGTGCCGCCGCGGTACACCTGAACGCGCACATCGCTGCCGCCGTCATAATCATCGTCATCGGCAAGCCTATCGGTGCGGAACTCACCCAGCTCGGTGGTAATCAGTCTGAGGTATTGCAGCGCCGCGGCGGCCCCGCTGTCCCGCAACAGCTGATCTTCGCCGTTGATCGTGTCGGTGTTGACGATGATCGTATGCCCCATCAGACTGTCCGCGGCGATAAACTGCACGATGTCCGCCGCCATTTCGGTCTGCTCGACGTTATCCACCGCGTCCCGCAGAACGTCCTGTACCTGACGGGCAAAACGCGACTCTTCAAGCTCGACGGCCGCCGCAATCCAGGTGAGTTGCATTGCGATCAGCCCAAGCAGGGCGATGCCCGCCGAAGCGATTATCCATGGAAATGTTCGTTTTGACATGTACACTCCGTGCGTCCTTTTGCACCGCAAAGCGACCCTTTGTCGGCCGGACGACGCTGCTAGATACGCATCAGCCATAAAATAGGTGTTCGACCGCGCCGGAATTAACATTTTTTAACAGGTGGGCGCCGCGACTTGTTCGCCGAACAGATTCATCGTATTTTGGTTATCTGTCGTAAATTGGCTCAATGTGCGGCGTCGCGTCGGCGCGTTTCTCAGGCGACGTCCAGTATAGTATCGGAAACACAGACTTTCAGCGCACTGCAGATTAGCTGTATGTCCAACGCTCCCAAACCCCTCTCGGTTTTGCTGGTCGATGACGAGCCGGAAATCCTCGCGTTGACGGCCGAGTTCCTGTCCGAGGAATTCGATGTCCGCACAGCCGAAGACGGCGTGTCGGCGCTGGCGGAGTTTGAGCGCAACCCCGCGGACATCATCATCAGCGATCAACGCATGCCCGGCATGACGGGTGTGGAGTTGCTGCGGGAGAGTCTGAAAATTGCACCCGATGCCGAGCGCATCATCCTGACGGCGCATGCCGAACTCCAGCTGGTGATAGACTGCATCAACGAAGCGCACGTCAGCCACATCCTGACCAAACCGGTCAAACCCGAACAAATCGTCCTGACCGCGCGCAAGGCGTCCGAATCACTGCGTTTGCGCCGTGAAAACCGCCAGCTACTCCGGTCGCTGCAGAAGCGCAATCAGGACCTGCGCGCCGCGGTGGAAGCGCGCACCGAGGAATTGCAGCAGGCCAATGCCGCGCTCCGCACGCTGCAGGAAGCACGCGAGCAAATGGTCAGAATCGCCGTGCACGACCTCAAAAACCCACTGTCCAACCTGCACCTGGCCCTGGGCGTGCTCGTCGATTCCGATCAGCGCGACGACCGCCGCGAGTTCGGCGAGCTGGCGCAGGACTCCATCAATGCCATGGACACGCTTGTTTCCGACATGCTGAGCATCGCCGAGCTGGAGAAAGGAAGCAGGTCAGGCGACCATCGCGTACTGATGACTCCGGTGGACATTCTACACGCCAGCGTGCAGGCCTTTCAGCCGGCGGCGCGGCGCAAGAACATCGAACTCCGCCTGGAGTTGCCTGAATCGCTGCCGCTCGTCAATGTCAACGAAACGCAGATGCGCGAGGCCTTTGACAACCTCATCAGCAACGGCATCAAATATACGCCGCGCGGCGGCCAGGTGATCGTGCGAGCCTGCCTGTCCGACGACGGCCTGGAACTGGCAGTCTGCGACAACGGCCTGGGCATGACGCCCGAAGACATCGACAATGCCTTTGGAGAATTTCAGCGGCTTTCCGCCCGACCGACCGAGGGCGAGAGCAGCACCGGACTGGGGCTTTTTATCGTTAAACGCATCGTCGAGATGCACGACGGCAGGATCACGATTCACAGCGACGGGCGCGACAAAGGAACGAGTTTCATCGTAACGCTTCCGGTTTTACAGCCGACCAACGGAAAATAACGGCAACAGGCGCGCAGAGCGTTGTTTTTCGCGTGAAATTTTGCTAGTTACAAGCGCAACGACGGTCTCCGGGCATACGACCGCACACTCAAGCATTAATCAGTATTTTGGCGAGGCAACAATGGCAGCTCAGATATTCGACATCCACTCGGAAACGCCACAGCAATTCCGCATTACAAAGATTGCACACGACATTCGCGAAGGCGCGGTGATACTCTACCCCACCGACACGGGGTGGGCGCTTGGCTGTAATCTCTCCAACAAACAGGCCATCAAACGGGTGCGCGATATCCGCAACATCAGTGAAAAACACCCGCTGACCTTTTTGTGCGAATCGCTGACCAACATCTCCGAATTTGCCAAGGTTTCCAATTCCGTGTACCGCGCGGTGCGACGTCTGATACCGGGTCCTTACACCTTTATCCTGCCGGCTACACGCAATGTGCCGCGCTTTGCGCAGGACCCCAAACGCAAAACCACGGGCATCCGCGTTCCCGACGCGACGATCGCCATGGCGCTGCTGCGCGAGCTGGGGCACCCCCTGATTTCCATCAGCGCCAAAATCGGCGACGAAGCGGTTGACGACCACGACATGCTCATCGGCTCGCTTGAATCGCGCGTGGACATCGTCGTTACCTCGCGCTCCTATTCTTTCCAGGGCGAATCGACCGTAATCGACATGACGGGCGACGAGTTTGAAATTATGCGTGCCGGCGCGGGCGTCGAAACTGTCGTGGAACAACTGGGCATCGCCGTGCCCGCATGAGCCGGCGGGAACTAAGAACTCAGACCGTTCGTCTTTAGGCGGCACATGGGAATTTGCGGTTAGCGATCCGCACCCACACAGCTCAATCTTTTTTCTTAACCGGAGAATTTTCCGATGACATTACTTCAATGGACCGCCCGCGGAATCGCCATGGGCGCACTGGTTTTCTCGATTTCCGCTTGCGGCCAGGAAGGCGCAGACATGGAGAAAGAAGCGGATCAAATGGAACAGCCGGCCGAACAAGCCGAGCACATGGACCACGCTGAACAAGCCGACCACTCCGCAACGGCGATGCACGCCAAAACCGTTAAAGTCTCGATCGACGGCATGACCTGCTCCAGCTGCGTCAAAAGCGTCGACGAAGCGCTCGCAGGAATCGACGGCGTCTCCGAAAAGAACGTCAGCCTCGAAGACAACCAGTGTACGGTCACCTTCGATCCGGCCAAAACGGACGAAAAAAGCATCGTGGCAGCGATCGAAAAACTGGAATACAAAGCCGAAGTGATGAACTGACGCTCGACCGTTTGTACTGACCGCAAAAGAAAAAGACCGCCCCTGCAAAGAGGCGGTCTTTTTTTATTCTGCTGGTTTTAACCAGGATCAGTTGAGCGAAAGCGATTCAACGGCCTTGTCAAAGACAGGACGCCATTTGTCCGCCTCGGGCGCGAAGTAATACACGCTCACGCGGTACATGTTGTCGCCTTTGATGGCAAAGTAGATCGTGCCGTTGACTTTGTTGGCCTTGATCGCGCTGCGTTCATCGCTGATTTTGCGCGCGTCCAGACCGGCCAGTTTGGCGTTCTGAATACTGCCCGCCTTGTAGAGCTTCTGGTTTTCAGCGGCGATTTTGTCGAGGTCTTTCTGTTTGGAGGCGTCGAACACTTCTACCTGCACGTAGCAGTCCTTCGGTGCGTTGTCGCCGTCGCCAATATACTTTGCGCCCTGTTTGGCGCTCGCGCTGCGCTCTTTCACGCTTTTGAAGTTGGCCGGCAGCATCATGCTGTAGCCGTTGCCGCCCATGCGTTTGCTTTCCGCATCAGGAATAAAGGCGTCGCCCGCTTCGTAGATCGTGTCCACGCGCTGCTCCGTCGGCAATTCGTAGGCCAGGCTGACCGAGTTGACAATCTCGTTGAATTTCGGCTCCAGCTCGGCAAAAGTATTGCCGAAGGCCAGCACTTCGACAATCGTCACGACCGAGTCGTCTTTGACGCCGAAGTAACGACGGCCTTTGTATTCACCGTCGGGATAACCGGGATAGATCACTTCGTACATCTTGCCGGTGTCGCCTTCGGCAAACAGGTGCTGCTGCACGGGCGAATATGGTTCCGGTACACTGTATTCCTTGGTCTCTTCGATCACCTGATCCAGAGTCATCGTGGAATCGATTTGAGTAACGCGAATGGCGACCTTCGCGCCGGTCTCGCCGTCCTGGAAGCGAGTGAAGCGCGCAATCACGCCGTCGGAGGAATAGTAGTTGGCCTGATCGCCGACCTTGCGGCGCTCGATCCAATTGCCCGGCACCTTCATCTTGAAGTTCATAGCGCCGTCTTCGAGCAAAGCCAGAGTATCGATCGACACCTTAGGTTTCGGTTTTTCGGAGCCACAGGAAGACAGAACAAGGACCAGACACGCCAAAGCGAGAATGGGCACGCTGCGAACAGTCATACGGAGTTCCCGAGAAGTTGGTAAGCGGAAATGATAAATTTGACAGGATAAACGAAAAATTACGCAAGCCGCAAGGAGTAGCCAAACCTTTTGTCGCGATTCGACCGCCCCGGACGTGTAAAATATCTGTAAAATCGCCCCGACGCCGCCCGTTACAAGGCTGCCAGCCGCCTGATAGCCTCGCTCTCCATGCGATAAATGAACCAGTCGTCCAGCTTGAACGCGCCGATTGACTCGTAAAAATTCATCGCCGAGCGGTTCCAGTCCAGCACCACCCACTCAAAGCGAGTGCACTCGTTCGCGGCGGCGTGCTGCGCCAGGCGGATCATCAGCCCCTTGCCGATGCCGCGACCGCGAAATGGTGGATGCACAAAGAGGTCTTCGAGATACAAACTCGGACGCCCTTCCCAGGTCGAAAAGGTGAAATAATACAGGGCAAAGCCCACCGGACGGCCATCCCACTCCGCGATAAAACATCCAAAACGCGGATTCGGACCAAAGCCGTACTTGCGGATATCCTCCACCGTCACCCGTACTTTTTCCGGTTCGCGCTCGTACTCGCCCAGGTCGCCAATCAGTTCCACAATTGTCGCCGCGTCACTTTCCACGGCGGATCGAATGTTTAACATAATGTCGGTAATTGTGCGGCTGCACCGCGTTTGCACCACGTTGGTATTTGTCGGACGCACGGCCCGAGCCGGCTTTTGTTCAACGTCCGCTCGCGACGGCATCACAGCCTGCCGGCAGATACAATTAGCACTATTTTGCCACGAGGTCCAAGCGCGGGTTTCGGTTGCAATTCCCTTCCGCCCGTACGTTGCGCTTCCGCTGCACACCTGGTTTGTCACTTGAAATTCCAACCAGAGCGCTGCGCCGCTTCTTTGCATTCCGCGGCTTACTCTTCCTCTTGTTTGTCAGCGGGTGCGAATCGTCCGGCTCCCGAATACTTCAGTCTCCCCTGACTTGACCTTGTATAGCGGCAATGCGTGAGCGGCATCAGGCGCGTGATTAAACAACAAAACCCGAGGTCGGCAAACCAGCCTCGGGTTTTGAAGGGTGTGAGTGCGCAGTGGTAAGTGGGACATCGGCTTTCCGGACTGTTGACGGCCGAACTCCGCTGCAAACCGTGGAATCAGAAAGGGACTATCGTTCCACAACAAGTTTCTGCTGAACCGTGTGTGCGCCCGCCTGCAGGCGCACAAAGTACATGCCGGCCGCCAGATCGCGTACGTCGATTGTCATCGTCGACCTCGTGCCCGTAAAGCCGGACTGTAGTCGGCGCACAACAGCGCCCGACGGCGTCAGCAGATCGACATCCACAGCTTCGTGCGTCGGATTCTCGATTGTTAACATGGATTGCATCGCCGCGGGATTGGGATGCACGTGCAGGGCCGGAGCATTAACAGCGGGCTGCTCGGTTACGTCCGTGGAAGCACTGCCGCGGAAGATTCCGTCCGAGGTTCCAACCAGCAGCGTTCCGGCATTTGTTTTAAACATGGCGCGAACAAATCCTTCAAAACTTGCACCCATCTGCTCCCAGTTCGCGCCTTTGTCGACAGATCGATACACACTTTTGGCGCTGCTCATATACACCGTGTTTTCAACAAGCAGGAAACCCGATGCTGAAGCCGAAAAGCTCGTCACAGGTGTCCAGGTTGCGCCGTTGTCCACCGACCGCAGGACGCCCTTGTCGTAAATTCCCACAAGCATAACATCTTCGGCCGCGCCAAGCGCCTCGATGTCAAAGTTAACGCCGGCCCAGTGCAGGCTTGTCCAGCTCGAGCCGTCGCTCGACGCAAACACACCGCCGCCGGTAAGTCCACCGGTGCCGCAAAGCATGCGGTTGTCGGCCGTGTTGATAATTGTGCTGACATCCGGAATGGACGGCAGTCCCGTATTGCCGCGGGCCCAGGTTTCGCCGCGATCCCAGGAGTAAAACACATCGCCTGTTGTCGTAAGGATAAAGGTGCCGTCGGGACCGATGTGTCTGTTCCAGATGCGATCAACCGGGGCGGGCAGACTCAGCGCCGTCCAGCTGTCGCCATTGTCTTCGGACTTCAGAAGCTCCGTGCCGTTGTACAGCAGCATAACGCCTGTGGGGCCGATTACAATGATTGAATAGGGCTCGTTAAACTCGGACATGCTCCAGGTGAGCCCATCGTCCGTGGATTGATAAATCCCCTCGTCTGTTGCCGCGTACAAAAGCCCGTCCGACTTTTGACGGATGTTAATTATTGCCACATCCTCCAGACCGCCCGCTTCCCATTGCGCCGCGGCGAAAGCGCCGGGAATGACTGTCATTACAAGCAGCAATGCAATTGTGTGAATGGACCGCCTGCAAACAGCAGTAGAAAAGTTCATGAGATACTCCAGGAGATTAACAGGGTGTTTTACGGTCCGGGCATGGAACCGTTTGTGTCGATGCCGCACAAAACCTCGCTTCAGCGACGGCCGGAGACACCGACGGCTCCGCGGGCATGCAGAGCCGATGATGTGTATTGAGGGGGGCAACCTGTGTTCGAACCCGCAGTCAAAGGTTCGAACCCGTTAAACACAAACCAGATGAAATCAGGGCAGCACAATCAATTTCTGCAGGATGGCGTGGTCTGCCGTCCGCACTTTAACAAAATATGCACCCGCCGGAAGTCCTTCGAGATCCAGCGAAAGGTTCGCTGCGGCCTGCGACGGGGCAAGTTGCAGGCGGCGAGCCACATTTCCCGCTTCGTTGATAAATTCGACATTTATCCGACCGGCGCCGGCTTTGTCGATGTTCATGGTCGTCTGCGTCCTCGCCGGATTCGGGTACAATTGCACAGTCGGCATGTTTAAGTCGCCGCCGTCGGCCACATCCGTGACGCTGCCGCCGGGACGACGCAGGACGCCGTTGTTCGTGCCGAGCAGGATTGTGCCATTGTTGGTCTTGAAGATATCGCGCGAATAGTCGTCCAGGCCTTCGTTCCACAGCTGCCAGTTGGCCGCATTATCAGTGGAGCGATAGACCTTTTTGCCGCTGATCAGATAGGCCGTGCTGCCGTCGATCAGGAAATCCGATGCGACGGTGGCATCGATGTTAACGGAATACCAGTTGGCTCCGTCATCCAGCGAACGGGCGATGCCCATGCCGGTAACGGCGGCCAGCAGCAGGCCGTCCGACGCGCCGAGAGCCTGGGCGTCTGAATTCGCGCCGGCCCAGAAAACCGACGTCCACGAGGCGCCGTTCGTCGAACGGAAAATTCCGCCGCCGCTGACGCCGCCGGTTCCGCACAACAAACCGCCGTCGGCCGTGCTGACAATTGCATTGACATCGGGGACGCTGGGAAGGCCGGTATTGCCGTTCGCCCAGGTCTGGCCCTTGTCCTGCGAGTAATACACCACCGGCGTGTTAATCGCCAGAAAGGTGCCGTCCGGTGCAATGTGCACGTACCAGATGAAGTCGATCTGGTCGGGCGGAGTCAGCGTCGTCCAGGTTGCGCCGTCGTCGTTTGACGTCGCCAGACGCGTGTCGGTCAGAATTAACAGATCACCGTCCGGACCGACCACGATGGAATGCGTCGGTTCAGTAACGTCCGTCGCAACCCAGCTTTCGCCGTCATCCGTCGACCGAAAAATGCCGGTTTTGCTCGCCGCGAGTATGGAGCCGTCCGAGGCATGACAGAATCTGTTAACACGGGTATCGCCAAGACCACTGGCTACCCATTGAGCGGATGCGCTCGAAACACAAAACAACAAGAGCAAAGCGCCCAGTGCCATTCCGGAAAGCCCAGCTCCGGAGCAGGTAAATACTCGATACATAAAACGTCCCCACAATACATTAAAGAGAAAATGGTTCCGCGCCGCGTGAAGGATCACGCAGCAACGGCGACTGAGAGAGCGGGCGCCATGAATGGACGTGCAATAAATCCACGTTGTCAGAGGTGAGCGGCTGACAATTTTCCTTAGAACATGACCTCAAGTCGAATTAACAAAAGGGGCAACAACGCAAGTCAGAAATCGATACAGGCATTATTCAAAAAATATACAGATAATTTTTCAGCGACGTCGAAGCGACATGAAGCTCAAAATCATTCAAGTAGAATACATTCGGTTTAAACCATGGCGCAATTACGCGAGGACAGACTTCAAACTGTGCACTTGCGTGCCGTGTCACAGCCCCGGCGGCTTCCCGCCTGACGCTCGGTGACAAACAAAAGAAAAGAGCCTGAGACCGAAGTGCAAACGAGGGCTCAAAGCGATGCCTTTTGAAGAGTGAAAGACAAGCGCAGAGCCGGGTCCGTCAAACTCCAACGATTCAATGTTAAACAATAGCCGCGAACGACTTCTGCAGCGGCCGACCGAAACCACCGCGTTTAAACAAAAAAAAGAGCCGACGCTGACACGTCGGCTCTTTTGCAAACAGATCCTCGAATTTTACTGCGGGCGCACCCGCGTCGGCATCAGCTAATCAGGTGAACCGATTCTTCCAGGAAGGGATCGTTCACCGCCACGGCCTTTTTGGACTTAAACTGGGAAGCCGCCATCCAGACGAACATTCCGGCAAAGAACAGGAAGAGAGAAATCTCCTGCAGGCCGAATGTGAAGTGTCCGTGGTAGAGGCTTGGGTTCACGTACCAGGCCAGGTCGATAAAGTGCATCAGGATAATCAGCACGGCCACGCCGCCGAGAATTTTGGGATTGCGTTTATTCGCCTGCGGTAAAAGCAGGATAAACGGCAGAGCAAAATGCAGGACGATGATGGCGTAGAAGAAGTATTCAAATCCGCCGACGAGACGATAGTCCATGAAGTAGACTGTTTCCTCGGGCAGGTTGCCGTACCAGATCAGCATGAACTGCGAGAACGACACGTAGGCCCAGAACACGTTGAAGGCAAACATCATTTTGCCGAGGTCGTGATAGTGTTCCGAGGTCACCTGCGGCAGATAACCGCCTTCCTTCAGGAAGACCGTGAACAGCGCGATGATCGAGAGCGTCGCCACAAACGAACCGCCGAAGAACTGAACGCCGAACATCGTACTGTACCAGTGCGGGTAGAGCGTCATTACCAGATCGATACCGGCGAAGGAGATCGTCAGGGCGTAGAGGATTACCATGGGAGCGGCGAGCGTCTTGTTTCGGCGCGTCGGCGTATGGTCGTCGCCCGCTTCATCCTGGCGCAGAGAGTTCTTGACGATTGTCTGGTACATCAGGAACCAGACTACGCAGTAGAATATCACGCGCCCGACAAAGAAGGTGGGATTGAGGAACCAGTCTTTGCCCTTCAGGATCGGGTCGAAGTTCGCTGCGTTGGGATCCATGACTCCGGCATGCGTCCACTCAAAGAGCTGATGCGTAGAAAAGACGTCGATCACAATCGGTATAAACCCGAGTATGATTACAAATATGAAAGGTGCAAACATCTCGGCTATGCGGCGCACGAGGGCGCTCCAGCCGGCGTTGACCAGGTATTGCAAGGCGGAGAAGAACATGGCCGTCACGGCCACGCCCAGGAAGTACGTGTAGGCCAGCAGGTAGCTGGAGAAGAAGCGCTTCAGCGGCTCGTGGTCGGCATCCATCAGGAGGAAAGAAGCCACGCCGGCTACCACCCCGATAATCAAGAGAGCAAAGCCGACGGTTTCAAGCGACTTGACAAATTTTGTATCGCGCAGCATGAAGTTGCGCTCGGTCATTGTACTCATTGTTGTTCACCCTCCGCGTTCGCATCGGTCATATCTTCACCCTCGTTCATCGCCATATCGGCTTCCGGTTGCGCGTGCGCCTGCTGCAGGGCATCTTCCCCCAGGTGCTTGCGTTGCAGAGAACGAACATAGTTGATAACCGCCCACCGATCAACCTCTTTGAGTTTGTCGCGGTAGCCGGGCATAATGTTTTGTCCCATGCTGATAATGTGGAACAGGTGCGCGTCCGTGTAGCCCAGGGTCAGGGCGCCCGGCGCAATCAGGCTGGGCGGCTTGAGCGTCGCGGATCGTTCGCCGATCGTTCCGTCGCCGGCGCCTTCGGCTCCGTGGCACACGGCGCAAAAGGTTTCAAAGCGGTTTTTACCGCGGGCCAGGATCCACTCGGAGGAGGGCAGCGAGTTGCTGTACATCTCCTCGGCTTCGGCAATGCTCGTGGCTCGATAGAACTCCGCATAGCGCGGAATTGTGTATTCGAGCGGCGCGCGATCGGCCGAGCGGTCGGCAAAGTAATTGACCTGCTCCTGCGGCGACACCTTGGACTGGTTGTCCATGTCGGGTATCACCATCAGTGGCGGCTGGTCAGAGGTCCACATGATGGACCCGCTCAGCAGACCCACCCAGAAGACGATAAATACGCCTGCGATAATCACTAGAAAGATCGGCAGACGGCGTTTGCTGGAAGTTGCCATTGTGTCGGTTCAAATATGAGAGAATGTCGAAATCGTCAGTTCTCAGGCCGTAACCACGCGGACGTCGTCCGCTCCGAGGCGACCGAGCAGGGCCGTCGCCGATTCCACCGTAAAACGAGCGTCCGCCGCTTCGATGGATACCACGTGCGTGTCGTCGACAGCTTTGCGGAATCCTTCGTCGTCCTGCAGCGGGTGCCACCATTTGGGCAGTCCGCACATAAGGCCGAACATGACGAAGACCGTCGTCAGCGCGCAGAGCAGCACCGTCAGCTCGAACATGACCGGCATGCCGAACCAGGGTGAGAAGTACGGCTTGCCGCCGATGTTCAGCGGGTACTGGATTGTAGCCGTCCACCACTGCAGGAAAATGGCGTTCGCCAGACCAAAGGCGGCACCGCCGATCGAAAACAGCGGAAGTTTGGTTTTAGGCAGGCCCATGGCCTTGTCGAGGCCGTGCACCGGATACGGTGTATAGATGTCGAAGTCGACGAATCCGGCCGCGTGGATTTCCTGCGCGGCGTGCGTCAACTTGTCGGGATCCGTAAAGTTGCCCAGAACGGCGATCACGTCGTCTTTGTTCACGCCTGCGGCGTCGGCCGCGGCGATAGTTCTGGTTCCGGATTCCTGGGTCAGAGTTTGCTCATCCATATGGTCATCTGAACGGAGTTCATTAACACCAGAGAGTTATGGAGCGGCGGGCGTCAATTGTTGGACCGCCGCTCAATCAGATCGGTCCGGGGCTTCAGGCGTGTCCGTTGTGCAGCGCACCGCTCTGAGCGGCGCCGTTGTGCGCACTGTGGTCGTCGCCGTGATGGCTGGGCTGAGCGCCAGGCATCACGCCTTTGAGCTCGGCGATAGCCAGCATCGGAACAAATTTGGCGAACAGCAGGAACAGCGTCAGGAATATGCCCATCGTGCCGACGTATATGGAGACTTCCACGATCGAAGGCGTGTAGTAGTCCCAGCTGGCGGGCAGGAAGTCGCGGTGCAGCGAGGTTGCGATAATCACAAAACGCTCGAACCACATGCCGATGTTGACAAAGATCGACACCACGAACATGACCGCGATGTTGCGGCGCATCTTTTTGAACCAGAAGATCTGCGGCGCCAGCACGTTGCAGGACACCATTGACCAGTACGCCCAGGCATAGGGGCCGGTGGCGCGGTTCACAAAGACAAACTGTTCAAAACTGTATTCGGAGAACTGCGCGATGAAAAACTCCATCGAGTAGGCATAGCCCACCATCATCCCGGTAGCCAGGATGATCTTGTTCATATTGTCCAGGTGTTTCAGCGTAATAAAGTCGTGCAGGTTGAGCACCGAACGCGCAATGACGAGCAAGGTGACCACCATGGCAAAACCGGAGAAGATAGCGCCCGCAACGAAGTATGGCGGGAAGATTGTTGTGTGCCAGCCCGGAATCACTGAGACGGCAAAGTCAAAGGACACGATCGAGTGCACGGAAAGCACCAGCGGCGTCGAGAGACCGGCCAGAATCAGATAAGCCATTTCGTAGTGCTGCCAGTGTTTGGTCGAGCCCGTCCAGCCGAGGCTGAAGAAGGAAAAGAGCTTCTGTCCCAAACCTTTGACGCGATTGCGCATCGTGGCAAAGTCGGGCACGAGACCGGTGTACCAGAAGACCAGCGAAACGGTCAGGTACGTACTTACGGCGAACACGTCCCATTCCAGCGGCGAGCGGAAGTTTGTCCACATCTGCATCTGGTTTGGATACGGCAGGAGCCAGTAAACGGCAATCCATTGACGCCCCGTGTGCAGGAGCGGGAACAGACCGGCGCAGATAACTGCGAAGATCGTCATGGCCTCGGCCGAGCGGTTGATGGCGGTACGCCACTTTTGCCGGAAGAGGAAGAGGATGGCGGAGATCAGCGTACCGGCGTGACCGATACCGACCCACCACACGAAGTTGGTGATGGCCCAGCCCCAACCGATCGGGTTTTTAACGCCCCACACACCGGGCCCTACCAGAACGGTATAGGCTACCGAAGCGAGACCCTGTGCGGCAAGAAGCGCCGTAAAAGCAAGCAAGACCCAGTATTTCTTGGTCGGCGGGGCTTCAATTATGCCCGCAATTTTGTCCGTAACCTGCCCCATGGTGGGGTTCCCGAGAATCAGGGGTTCGCGGACGGATTCCGACTTGACAGCATTCATAAGCACTTATCGCACGAATGTGTTGGTTAGTCCCGATCTGTAAGCCGCCTTGGCGGCCGGATACTTAACTCAAAAATCCTTCTTTGTCTGCCCGCACTTTAGCCAGATAGGTAATCTGCGGTTTGACGTTCAGCTGGCGCAGCACAAGATAGCCGCGGTCGTGTTGACGCATTGCGGAAACCGCGCTGTTCGGGTCATTTGTATCGCCGAACAGAATAGCGTCGGCCGGACAGGCCTGCTGGCATGCCGTTACAACGCCGCCGTCCTGCACGCGGGCCCGGCCCTGATCCTTGGCTTCCCATTTTGCTTTGTTGATGCGCTGGATGCAGAAAGTGCATTTCTCCATAATACCGCGCATCCGCACCGTCACATCGGGATTGAACGCCATTTCGATCGGCGAACGCTCTCCTTTGTGATAGTTGAGGAAGTTGAATCGGCGGACTTTGTAGGGGCAGTTGTTCAGGCAGTAGCGCGTACCGACACAGCGGTTGTAGGTCATTTCATTCAGACCTTCGGGGCTGTGCGTCGTAGCGGCCACCGGGCAAACATTTTCACAGGGAGCGTTTTCGCAGTGCTGACAGGTCATGAGCTGTACAGCCGACTGCGGCGCTTCCGGATCGCCGGAGTAGTAGCGGTCCAGGCGGATCCAGTGCAGTTCGCGTCCGGCCAGAACCTGATCCTTACCGACCACGGCGATGTTGTTTTCCGCCTGGCAGGCCACAACACAGGAGTTGCAGCCGGTGCATTTGGAAAGGTCGATCGTCATGCCCCAACGGTGGCCCTTGTATTGGAAGGGCGGATTGGCGGTAACCGGCTCGGTAAACAGGTCTGCGTCTTTTTCCATACCGGGCACGTGCGGCATGTGGAAGAGATCTTCCTCGCGCGGCCCTTTCATTTTTGAGAGCGTCGTTTCCTGCAGGATTTCGCGGCGTTCGAGCACTTTGGGTTTGCTGCCCTTCGGCACGTCCTGGTTGTAGGTCTCGGCGTTGTACTCGTTGCGCCAATCCGCATCCTCGGCCTGATACAGCGTGTGATGCTGCTGCGTCGTGGCAATCGGATGTTTGCGGTCCGCCTTCGTCACATTGACGTTGATGGCGCCGACGGCCTGACCGGGAGCGAGCAGCGTAAAGGCATTCGCCCCGACGCCTTCCTGCACCACGCCGCCACGCGTACGGCCGTAGCCGGTCGTCGTGTGGATCACGTTGTCGACCATACCCGGCTGAATGTGCACCGGAAGCTCGATCGATCCGTTGGCGTTTTCGATCGCAATGACGTCTTCGTTGTCGACGCCGAGGGCGGCGGCCGTTTTAATGCTGACGGCTGCGACGTTGTCCCAGGTAACTTTGGTGACGGGATCCGGCAGCTCCTGCAACCAGCCGTTGTTGGCCAGCGCACCGTACGCCAGTTTGGGGTCGGGCGCTACAACACAGGTCATTGCACCCTGCGTGGCGCTCGGGTTGCGACCGTCGCGCAGCACCGTCGCAAATCCGTCCGGATTGAACATCGGTGCAACCGCTTCGGGACTGCGGCGATAACGCACGGGCTGATAGGCTCCGTGGCGCAGCGCCAGTTCCCATTGACGGCTGAAGGTATCGGCCAGCACGTCGTCGGAATTCCACCACTCTTCTTCCCAGCGCGCACGCACGAAGTGAATGTAGGAATCGACATCATAGCTCAACTCATTAGCGAGTTTAATGTTTTCGAGTTCGATGGCCAGCGCATCGTCCATGTTTTTGGCCAGCGACATCAGGAAGTCGCCCATGCTCATGCTGGAAGAATTCAGCGGCGCGATCATCGGCTGCTGGATGGCCAGCGTGCCGTCGCAGGTCAGCGCGTCGCCCCACGATTCCAGGCTGTGCGCCGACGGAATGTAGAACTCGCACATTCCGGCCGTTTCATCTTCATGCGAGGTGAACGCCGCGCGCGTCGGAACCTTTTCGAGTCCGTCGCGCAGTTCTTTGTCGCCCCAGTAGAAGGGGTTGACGTCGGCAAAGATCACAGCGCCGATGCTGCCGTTTTTGAGGTCGGCGCGGAATTGCGCCTGCTCTTCGGCTTTGCTGGAGCTGAACGGGAACACGCGGAAGGGGTCGAGCGCTTTTTCCTCACCCACCGCGCCGACGGCCAGGTTGATGGCCAGAGCCATGGCATGCGCGGCGGCGGAGTGATGCGCGCCGAGCGAGACAAGGCCGCGTTTGCCGGGAGCCGTCAACTCGCCTGCAACCGATTTGGCGTGTGCAGCCAGATCGCCGCCGAGGTTGTCGGGTACGCGGCTGGCGGCCTGAGCCACCACCGGGTCGACACTGCTGCCCGCGACGCTTTTCAGCACGGCGGCCAGGAATTTTTCAACGTCATCCGGTCCGATTTTGATGCGGTCATCCGCATTCATGCCGGTAAGCGACATGATGGACTCGGCAACGATCAGTCGAGACATGACGGGATTTTCCCGCGTAGGCTGGCGGTTGGCCGCAAACTGGCGCGTATTGACGGCGGCGTATTTGTCCGTTCCAAGGAAGTCGGAATCGACAGCCAGGATGACATCCGCTTTGGAGTAGTCGATCGCCATTTCGGCGTCGACGCCCAATACGTCGCGGGCGGCCTGAGCGGCGCCGCTGGTGTGGCCCGGAGTCATTGTCACAAATTTCAGGTCAAACACGGCGGTTTCGAGCAGACGCATCAGCGCATCAAGGCTGGGCGAAGCGTGCTCACCGACGAGGATGCGAACACCCTTGCCGTTGTTCAACGCAGCCTGTGCGCCTTCGGCTACCATCTGCAGCACGCGATCCGGCGGCAGCTGGGAACTGGTGCGGGCGCCCACCGGGTGGCGGCGCGATCCGTTCATTCGATCCGGATCGTACAGAGCCAACAGAGCCGCCTGCATTGCAGCGGACGACTTTCCACCGAGAACGGGGTGCTCGGCGTTGCCCTCGATTTTTACGGGGCGGCCTTCGCGTGTTTTTACTTCGATACCGACTGCGGCATTGCCGTCGGAATACACCGAGGTATAAAAGTTGGGAATACCCGGTTTGATGTATTCCACGGCGCGAACCGACGGAACGATCTTGTAATCGGGGCGACGGCAGGCTGCCGCCGTAAGCGCCATCGACGCCGTCAGGAGCCCCATGAATGTCCGGCGCGTCATGCCGTTCGCTGTGGGCAACGGGCGGTCGTAGTTTTCCGGGAACTCATTTTTCGCCTGTTTGGACAGGAGATCCATGAATTCCGGTTCGCCGGAATATTCCTTGATGCTTTTCCAGTAGCGTTTCTGTTCCGCCATCGGTTTATCCGCCATATCGAATACGAATTCGGATGTTGGGAAAAAGGTAAAGTCGAAATTCGGTCAGCCGCGCTGCGGTTTTCTGCTCAATAGTGGCAGGAACCGCAGTTCTCGGGGCCGAGTGCCGGCTTCTTCGGAACGGACATGCCGTCCGCTGCCGGACCGTCCGCCAGGAATGTGTGCTGTGTAACGCCCACGCCAAGGAAGCCTTCTTCGTGCGCCTGCATTGCCGCCTGAATAGCGGCCGAGTCGAGTTCGCTCGGCGCTTTCCACGTCAGCATGCGTTTGTCCGGCGTGCGCCAGGTGCTCAGCCACTTGCCGTCACCCCAGGTGGGCGGCTCGTTGGCCCACATGTCCGCCACTTCTTCATAGGTTTTCATCCCCATGAAGATACCGGAGATTTCGCGTGCCGGGACGACCATGTTGACAGGGTCGCGGTGGCAGTCGAGGCACCAGCCCATGTTGAGCGGATGCATCTGCGTCACGACGCCCATTGTTTCAACCTCGCCATGGCACGATGCGCAGTCGATGCCCGCGCGTATGTGACCGGAGTGATTGAAGTTGACGTAGTCGGGCAGCTTGTGCACGCGACGCCATTCAATGGGTTTGCCGCTTTTGGAGCTCTCACGCACCTGCTCCAGCCTGGGACTTTCAGGTAGAACGGCCGTATGGCAGTTCATACATGTACTGGTCGAGGGGACGGCGCTGTGGCCGGCCTGTTCGACGGTATTGTGGCAGTACATGCATTTGACGCCCAGATCACCTGCGTGCAGTTTGTGAGAAAACGGCACCGGCTGTTCCGGACGGTATCCCACATCGCTTACGCGCGGATGGAGACCGAAATAGGCGCTCAGCCCGGTAACGGCCGCAAGTGCTCCGAACAGGATGAAGGTTGTCTTCAGGCGTTTGTCGATTTGTCTGGTAAACATATGCTAAGCCGCGTATGCTCTGTATCGCTGAGAAAATCCGAACAGTCGGCCGAACGCACCGTTTGCGCGTCGGTTCTTGTTTGCATTTATGCAGTCGGGCTGGAAACTTTGGCGTTGCGCATTACACGTGCAATGCGCATGGCAATGAATCCCACCAGCAGGATCGGCAAGAACAACATCATGTAGATCGATGCCGAGTAAGCCTCTCCAAGTGCCGCAGCCTCGGAGGACTTATCAAAACCCGCCTTGCAATTGGGGCAGGCCAGCACGTTCTGCGCCGTCGTCAAAAGAGCAGCAATGACGAGGGCCGCTACCGTCTTCCATGTTTTCTGCTTCATTTTATACCTCGTCAAAAATGAATTCGAATGGACGTGCTCAATCATGAGTGCGTCGTTTCACCGTCTGCAAGACTTCGCAAAGCCTTGCGCAATTTTTGCATGGCCTCATCATCCAGGCCGTCGAAATACCCTCTGATCTTCCCTTGGCCATCCACCAGCGCAAAGCGCGAACTGTGCATTGCCGGCGAGTCGACGTTGCCGAGCAGAAAACCCTGCGCGGAAAGTTTGGCCACCGCTTCTTTGGGCATGTTGACAAACTGCCAGCGCCCGTCGCGCGCACCGTACCTGGCGGCGTAGCTCTTGAGCACGGAAACGCTGTCGCGCTCAGGATCCACCGTGAACGATACAAAGGTCAGGTTTTCAATGTCGGCAAACTCGTCCTGGAGTTTGGCCAGGTTGGAATTCATGACCGGGCAGGATCCGCCGCAGGAAGTAAACATAAATGAGGCCACCCAGATCGAGCCTTCCAGCTCCGCGCTGCTCAGGGCAACGTTATTGTGGGTCACGCCTTCAAATGCCGGCGCGTCGGCCAGAACATGCAGTTGGTCTTCATTGCTGTCCAGTCGGCGTCCCGCTGCGTCATCGGACGTACAGGAAAGCAGGTGCGCCGCCAGCACGGCAAAAATTGTCCACGCAATTTTTATGCTTTTGGAATCCATCATCCGGCAATCATATACCCAGAACTTTGAACGCAAAGATCATGATGCACAGCAGGAACAGCGGCACGATGACCATAATGCGAAGGTAGGGATGATCGAATTTCAGGTGCATGAATATGTACATGACCATCAGCGTCTTGACCGCAGCAATCAGCAGGCCAAGCGTGATGCCGATGGGACCGTGCAGCGGCAGCATCGCCGCCAGTACGGTTAAAACCGAAAGCCCCATCAGCGCACCGAATACTTTCATGTATTCGCGCTGCATCGATTCGTAGGAATGACCTTCCGCCATACGTTTATCCTCTATTTAGCGCAGCCGCACAGTGACCGCGAAACCTGGAATCAGTGTCCGCCCGCCGCAGCCGCAGCGCCCCATACCAGACTCGGGTTGTAGAGCAGGTAGAAAACGGGAAACAGGAAAATCCACACAAGGTCGACAAAGTGCCAGTAGAGACCGAGCACTTCAACGCGTCCGGCATTCGTATATCCCTTTTTGGAAAAGGACTTGCCGAGCATCCAGATCATGGGGATCATTCCCGCCACAACGTGGACTCCGTGGAAACCCGTCATCAAAAAGTAGATGCCGTAGAAAACATTCGTATCAGGACCGATACCGTGCGAGAATTTCCCGCTGTACTCAATGGTCTTGATAATGAGGAAGCCACATGCCCCCAGCAACGTCAGGCCGAGAAACATGCGAAACTTGCCGGTGTCTTTGCGCTCCAGATTCAGGATGGCAAGCGCCATCGTCAGCGAACTGCAGATCAGAATGATCGTATTCGTCAGCGCCAGCTTCCAGTTGAGCGCCGTCGCCGTCGCTTCGAACAGACCCGGATTGGCCGCATCCATCACGATGAACGTCGCAAAAAAGCCCGAAAAGAACATAATTTCCGTCGCCAGGAAAATCCACATTCCCAACTTGCCGTGGGAAATCCCGGTGACCGGTTCGTGAGCCAGGGATAGACTGCCCATAAGCCGAATTAAACCTTGTATTGAATGTTATGTCTTTTGTTCAAGTTTTACTGCGACGTCAAGCCTTGTCGGCGAACATCAGTATTATGACTCCCAGCAGGAAGACATAAGAAGAGAGCAGCACCTTGCGCGCATTCGGCGAGGAGACCTCGCGCGTGAAGCGCAGCGCATTCATCAGCATGTACCCGACGAGCAGCATGGAGCCGACGGCATAGACAATGCCCGTGGCGCCCAGCACAAAGGGCATGATAACCGCCGCCGCCAGACAGATCGTGTAGAGCACGACGTGACGCGCAACAATCGCCCCGCTTTCATCGCGCACCGCCAGCATCTTGAATCCCGGAACGGCATAGTCCTGGCGATACATCCAGGACAGCGACAGAAAGTGCGGCAACTGCCAGAAAAACACGATGGCGAACATGGCCAGCGATCCGAGCGTAACATCGCCCGAAACTGCAACCCAACCACCCATCGCGGGCAGAGCGCCCGGAACCGCCCCAACGAGCGTATTCAGCTCCGTACGCGTCTTCATCGGCGTATACACGGCGACATAACCTACCAGCGTAATCAGCGCCAGCAGCACCGTCGTCATATTGATAAAACACAGCAGACCGATGCCCAGGATGCAAAGCGCAAGCCCGTAAATCATCGCTTCCGACGGCAGCAGCTTGCCCGAAGGCAGCGGACGCCGCGCGGTGCGTTTCATCATCCGGTCATAGTCGCGCTCAATAACGTGATTGATCGCGCAACTCCCGGCGGCAACCATCGTTGTGCCCAGAATCGTGAACAGGAAATGCACGATGTTCCCCACCTGCGCAAAGAAGGCAAGGGGCGAATCCACCGCAAGAAAGTACCCGGCCGACGCCGTCAGAACAACCATCTTGGTTATTCCCGGTTTGGTCAGCTCGTAGTAAGCTTTCCAGCGTTCGCTGCGCACTTCCAACTCGTCGAGCGGAACCTGGATGGCGTCTTCGATATTTTGTGTTTCGATCGTCGACATAGTTCAGTCAACTCCGCTCATTCCGCGGAGTCCCTGCCACGCCGGATTTCATTCCAACGCAGCGTAATAAGTCAGGATTTCAGGTTCAGGCCTTAGTCGATTCGCCCGCTTCCGTCTTCTGCGCCGTCACCGGCGTTTCGGCCGGTTTTTCTTCCAGCTTTTTCCACTGCGGCAGATAATCCTTCTTCGTCAGAGGCGAAGAGAATTCATAGGGGCCGCGATACACGTGGATCTGGCGGTCGAAGTTGCCGTGCCCCACCGGAGGCGAAGGACAGGCCCACTCCAACGAGTTGGCGCGCCAGGGATTGCGCGTGGCTTTTTTGCCGAATTTGAGCGAGAAAATGATGTTGAACACGAGGATCAGCTGCGCAAAGCCCAGACCGATTGCCGCCAGCGTGATGAATTCGTTCATGTCCTGGAACGGAGCGAGGAACTCATACACCGTCGGATCGGAAATCCGGCGCATGTGACCGCCGATGCCCAAAAGGTGCATCGGGAAGAAGGTCAGGTTAAACAGGATGAAACTCGCGAAGAAGTGGATCTGGCCCCAGGCTTCGTTCATATGACGCCCGAAGAGTTTGGGAAACCAGTAGTAGATGCCTGCAAAGATTCCGAAGAGCGAGCCGCCGAACAGCACGTAGTGAATGTGCGCCACGATGAAATAAGTATCGTGGATGAACACATCGGCCGGCGCGGCCGCCATAAAAATACCGCTGAGACCGCCGACGACAAAAGTCGTCAGGAAGCCGAGCGCCTGCAACATCGGAACCGAAAAGCGAATGCTGCCGCGCCAGAGAGTGCCAAGCCAGTTGAAGGTCTTGATCGCGGAAGGCACGGCGATAACAATCGTAGAAAGCATGAAAGTCGTGCCGAGCAGCGGATTCATGCCCGACTGGAACATGTGGTGCCCCCAGACGATGAAGCCGAGACCGCCGATCGCTCCCATGGCAAAAACCATCGCCTTGTAGCCGTAGATCGGACGACGCGAGAAGGTCGACATCACGTCGGAAACAACGCCCATGAGCGGCAGCAGCATGATGTATACGGCCGGATGCGAGTAGAACCAGAACAAGTGCTGGAACAGAATCGGCTGACCGCCGCCCGTGTGCACGTTGTCGGCGTACAGCATGCCTTCCGGAATAAAGAAGCTCGAATGGAAAAACTGGTCGAAGAACAACACGGCAAGATCGGAGGCGAGCACCGGCGTACCGAGTGAAATCAGCACGGCCGTGATGAAGAGCGCCCAGACCGTCAGCGGCATGTCGAACATGCCCATTCCGGGAGCGCGTTTATTCAACACGGTCACGATGTAATTCAATCCGCCGAGGATTGAACTGAAGCCCGCGAAGAACACACCCACAGTCCACATGGTATGCCCGGCGCCGGATGTTACACTCAAAGGTGGATAGTGCGTCCAGCCCGCGGCCGCCGCACCTCCATCCATAAAGAATCCCGACATTACACACATTGCCGCCGGAGGCACCAACCAGAAGGAGAACATATTGACCATTGGAAAGGCCATATCGTCCGTGCCTATCTGGAGCGGAATACAGAGGTTCCCGAAGAAACCGACCGCCAGCGGAATAATCACGAAGAAAATCATGACCGAAGCGTGCATCGTCGTCATCTGCATGAAAAAGCCAGGCTGAACGACGCCGTCCGTCACGAAGCTATCCGAAAGCAAATGGCCGATCAAAGGCAGCGGCTGGCCTGGATAGGCCAGTTGCCAACGCAGGATCAGCGCCATTCCCCCGCCGACAAACAGGAAAATCAATGCGCTGAGCAGAAATTGCTTCGCAATGGTTTTGTGGTCGGTTGAGAAAATGTATTTGCGGATAAAGGACTCGTGATGCGCGTGATCGTGGTCATGACCGTGATCGTCATGTGCCCCGTGATGCGCTTGAGTGAGAACTTCAGTTGCCATATTTCGCAAAAGTATCAGTTTGTAGAATTTTTCTCGATGTTCGCCCTTCCCTGCCTGCGAGCCGTGCGCGGGAACGCGCACCATCGCTCAGCGCCTCAGTGGCCTTGCTCTGCCTGTGTCGGCTCTTCAACAATCTCCGTTCCGTCGCTCATTTCGTCGCCGGCGTCCATCATGTCGTCGGCGCTCGCCGCTTCTGCAGGTTGTTCAATACTCGCGAGGATCGCGTCGTATTTGCCCTGCAGCCATTCGTTGTAGGCATCTTCGGACAGCATGCGCAGCTCGCCGCGCATGCTGTAGTGGCCGCTGCCGCAAAGTTCGGCGCAGGCCAGTTCGTAGTCGCCGGCTTTGAAACAATCGAACCACACGTCGATTTTCAGGCCGGGAACGGCGTCCTGTTTGATGCGAAAGTTGGGCAGGAAGAAACTGTGCAGCACATCAACGGATGAGAGATGCACCACAATCGTTTTATTGATGGGCAGGTAGAAAACGTTCGACATCGTCAGGTCGTCCTTGCCGGCCGGATCTTCCGGGTCGATCGCAAAAACGTTCTCGCTGCTGCGCAGCGAGGGAATCGTACGGCCAAAAACGCCGTCGGGCCCCGGATAGCGGTAGTGCCACAGGTACTGCTGCCCAAGCACTTCCACTTCCACATCGGCCACCGGCACGGCGTCCTGATATTTCATGCGCGTCCACAGATCGTCGCTGTAAAAGCCGAGACCGGCAAACAGCAGCGTCGGCAGTAACGTCCAGGTAAACTCCACGAGGTTGTTGCCGTGGAAGTAATACGCCTTGACGCCGCGACGACGACGGTACTTGATAAGAAAGTAGACAAGCGTGATATTCACGAGAAAAAAGATACCGACGCAGAGATAGTAGATAATTGCGAACAGATGGTCGTGTTCAATTCCGATGGAAGACACGTTCTCAGGAAAGTACTCGAGCATATCGGTAGAATTCGCTTTTGGTTAAACCTCTCTGAGCATCGCGGGATCCGCGATGGACGTTCAATCGTCGTTTGTCACGTTGGTCTCGTAGTCCGTTGTCCCCGGTTTCGGCGAGCCCGAAACCTGCGCAGCGCCTGCGCCTGAAGTTTATTGCTCGGCGGACGAATCGCCGCCGGAAGCGGCCGCAGTCACTTCAGCCACGACTTCGTCAGGCTGGTATGCGCCGAGCTTGTTCGCCGTTGCCGCGCGAACTTCAGCTACGTAGTCCGCAGCTATTGTCGATCCGCTGTTTCCCCATGCGGCGCGAACATAATTCAGTACATCGGCGATTTCCTGGTCGTCAAGAACCTCTCCCCAGGCCGCCATGACGCCACTGTATTGAACGCCGTTGCGTTCGATTGCACCCTGAAAGCCGTGCAGCACCAGCCGCACCGGAATTCCCGGATCGCCCTGCGCCCACTCGGAGCCCGCCAGCGGCGGATAAACGCCCTCAAGCCCGGCGCCGCTTGCCTGGTGGCAGGACTGGCACACGCGCTGATAAACAGCCAGGCCAGGTCCGCCGGGACCGCCGTTAGTACTGCCGGCAGCGTCCGCCGCAGCTACGTCAACCCAGGCCGGGTCGTCGGAAGGCGACACAAAAAATCCGTTGACGTTCGCCACGAGTATCAAAAACACGCACGAAACGACCACTCCGAAAGAAACGCGTACGATAGGGTACATAAAGATGTCTGTAGATTCGTCTTTGACAAGCTGCGCCGCCCTTTTCAGGTGGCTGCAAAAATACAGATTTCCACGTGGACGCAAAAAACAAATGTGGCAACCTCGCCTGAGATTGCCACCAATTATCAGATCAACGCCGCCTCTGCAACCCCTGTAACCGGGTCGGGGTCAATGATCGTCGGCTTTGTGCGGTCGATTTTATCCTGAATCGTCATCAGCGCTTTTACCAGCGCTTCCGGACGCGGAGGACAACCGCCCACGTACACGTCGACCGGCAAAAAGGTATCGATGCCCTGCACAACCGGATACGAACGGAACATGCCGCCGGTGGATGTGCACACGCCCATCGCGATCACCCATTTCGGATCGGGCATCTGATCGTAAATCTTGCGCACCACCCAGGACATTTTATACGTCACCGTCCCGGCCACGATCAGCAGGTCGGCCTGACGCGGGGAAAATCGAAATACTTCGGACCCAAAACGGGCTACGTCGGTCCGCGGACCGGCCAGCGCCATCATCTCGATGCCGCAGCAGGAAATTCCAAGAGGCATCGGCCATACGGCGTTTTTCTGGCCCCATTTGATCATGGCGTCTATCGTTGTCGTCACAAAGCCGTCGCGCTCGAGCGTTTCGTTCAGTCCCATTCGAGGGCTCCTTTCTTGACTACGTAGATATAACCTGCAAACAGCATCACCATGAACAGCATCATCGCGATGTAGCCCTGCACGCCCAACTCCTGGAACTGCACCGCCCACGGATACATAAAGACAATCTCGATGTCGAACACAATGAAAAGCATGGTCACGAGATAAAACTTGACCGTAAACCGTTCATGCGCCGACTTGATCGGCTTCATCCCGCTTTCGTAGGTCGAGCGTTTTTGCGCGTTGCTGCGCTTCGGTCCCAGCCACTCGTGCAGCTTCAGCATCAGCGTGCCGAATACGAGGCCGACGACTATCGTAACCAGAATCGGGAGATATTGTGTGCCGAGTGTTTCCATAAGCGCGAGATCGCCTGCCACCGGAACAAGTGGAACTGAATGGGCTGGACTTACCAGGGATGTTCGTCGAATATGCCGCAGGTCGAAGGCGAACTGCAACAATTCCACGAATTTACGGCGGGTCCTTGTGATTTGCAATGATTACGGAAATGATACCCGCTTTAAAAGGCCGCTCTTGTTTGGCCCGCTGCGCTGCGCGTTACCAGTCCCGCATCGGCGCGACGGCCCGATGGAAGCGCGTTCGGATGCGCTCGCCGTCGACGTGTTTCCCGTTCTCAACGACTGTTCCGCCGCGCCGAAAAACAGCTTTCAACATTCCCGAATCTCCCGCATACACCAGCGCGGACAGACGGCGCGCCGCCGGCAGACCGTACAAAACCGGTGCGGAGTCATCGATTTGCACCGCGTCGAAGGGCATTCCCGGCTCAAGCCCGCCGCCCACCGTTCCGGCCGCAGGCATCCCGCCCGCAAGCGCCGCGCGCACAGCCCTTTCGCCGCTGTCGTCGCCACCCTTCAGACAGAGTACGTTCCTGCGCCTGTCCGACATGCGCCGCCCGTAATCCAGCCAGCGCAACTCCTCCAGCGGGCTCAGCCCGACGTGGCTGTCGCTGCCGATGGCCCATGCGCCGCCCGCCGCGGCGTACTCGCGCAGGTTAAAAAAGCCGTCGCCCAGATTGCCCTCGGTGCTCGGGCACAGCACGGCCACCGCGCCGCTCTGCGCCAGACGCCGCGTTTCCGCCGCCGTCATATGCGTTGCGTGCACCAGCGAACAGTGCGATTTCAGCTCGACGTTGTTCAGCAGCCATTCCACGGGTCTTGCGCCCCAGATTTCGCTGCAGCGATCAATTTCGCGCACCTGCTCGGCCACGTGAATGTGCACGGGCCGCTCCGCCGCTCCGCGGCTGAAAACTTCCTTCACTTCGGCGCGTGCGGCGGCGCGTAGCGAGTGCACGCCCAGCGCCGCCACCGCATCCGGCAGGCCGTTCAACGCCGCCGCCGAAGCGTCCAGCAATTTGTCGTAGTCGTCCAGCGATGAAGAGATGAAGCGCCGCTGGCGCGGCTGCGACGGCGCGTCAAAGTCGCCGTTGCGGTAGTACATCGGAGCAAGCGTCAACGCGATGCCGCTCTGCTGCGCCGCCGCGGCCAGGCGCTGCGCCATTTCACCGCGATTGTCGTAGGGCCGCCCGTCGGCGTCGTTGTGCAGATAGTGAAACTCAACCACGCGCGTATAGCCGCGCCGCAGCATTTCGCTGTAGAGCATGCAGGCGACGGCTTCCAGCTCGTCGGGACTGATTCTGAGCGCCAGACCGTACATCGTCTCGCGCCAGGACCAGAAGTCGTCATCCGCCGCGCCGGGCGCCAGGTGCTCGGCCAGCCCGGCCATGGCGTATTGAAAAGCATGCGAATGCGCATTGATAAAACCGGGCAGAATCCACCCCGTTATATGTTTTGGCGCCGAGCCCGGCGGCAGGTCCGCGGCATCCGCTGTAATTGTGTCGATAATTCCATCGGCGTCCAGGCCGACAAACGCCGGTTCAATCCATGCGCGGCCGTCCCACAGGGCCTCACATTTCAACCACTGCACGGCGCTCATGGCAGCTCCTTCAACGCATTGATCAGAGCTTCAAAGACGTTGCGCAGACGCGCGCGCATCCGTGCGGCGCGCTCCTCGTCGTAGCGCGTCGTTGTTTCATTCATATACATGTGCTGGGTCATTTCAAGCTGCAGCGCGTGAACGCCTTCGTCCGGACGGCCAAAAGACCGCGTGATATAACCGCCCTTGAACGGCGTGTTGTGCGCCACCGGAAATTCCGCATCACGGCGCAGATGCTCCAGCGCCGTGGCGCTCAGTATCGGCGCGGCGGACGTGCCGTCGGCGTCGCCCAGAATCAGGTCGGGAAAGGCTTCCGGCCGGATCGTCGGCACAAAGTGTTTAATCGAATGGCAGTCCCACAGCAGCACGTGTTTAAACCTGGTCCGCAGGCGTCGCAGCTCGGTCGCCAGACAATCGTGATAGGGCCTGAAGTACTTGTTTAATCTGCGGCCGCGTTCTGCGGCGTCGGGGAGCGCGCCGCTGTACAGCTCCTCGCCTGCAAAACTCGTCGTCGGCAGCACGTCGGTAATGATCCGGCCGTCGCCGTAGAGCGCCGCGCCGCCGGGATTGCGATTGAGGTCGACGACGTAGCGACTTAAACGCGCGCTGACGAGTTTCACACCCATTTCGGGTGCAAAGTCGTAGAGATCGTGAACAAACCAGTCGGTATCGACCGGCTGCCGCACAAACTCCGGTTTAAACACTTCGTGCAATTCGGCGGGGAAATCCGTCCCGGCGTGCGGCACGCTCACGAGCAGCGGCTGCTCCTCCCCGCGCGCGTCGCGAACGGAATAAATTTCAGACATACACATCCCGTATTAAACAACAGACTGCATCCGGCCGTCCGCGGCGTGGACGCTTATCCTGATATTTTTGAACGCCGGCGTGCGGCTGCGTTTATCCAGAGCCGCGGGCACGAGCACGTTGGCTTCCGGAAAGTACATCATGGCATTGCCCGCGGCCATGTTAAACGGCCGCACGCGCACATTGTGCATCTCACCGGCCCTGGACCGCACGTCGACCAGCGCGTTGTCCTGCAGCCCCATGCGCGCGACATCGACTTTGCTCATCATGATAATCCAGCGTTCGTGCTGGCCGCGCCAGGCGTCGTCTTCCTCGTAGACAATAGTGTTAAACTGCCCTTCGCTGCGCACGGTCATCATGCGCAGCTCGTTGGACGCCGGCTTGTCTTCGGTGGGGATCGGCACAACTTTGAACAGGGCGCGTCCATCCGGCGTGTTAAACTTCGGCTCGTGGAAAGTGCGTCCGCCAATCTGGAATTCCTGCCCGGTCGCGTTAATCTCGCCGATCTTGCCGAAACCCGGCACGGTGCGCGCGATTGCATCGCGAATGGTGTCGTAGTTTTTGAACGCGGCAAAGTCGAGCGGCGCTGAAGCGCCCAGCACCTGCGTCGCCAGGTCGCAGATAATGTCTACCTCCGAGCGCACATTGTCCAGCCGCACAATGCCGCCGTCGCTCAGGCGCACAAAGTTAAACATCGACTCCTGCGTCGTGCGTTGCAGTTCTTCGTCGCGCGCCGCCACCGGCAGGATGACGACCTCGCCGTCCACACCGTACACATGCCCTTCGTTCAGAGTGGTATTGAGGAAGACTTTAAACGGCACGTTGTTCAGGGACCGGTCGGCGTAATCGCGATCCGGATTGGATCCGAACAGGTTGCCGCCCAGCATAAACGCCACGTCGACGCGGCCCTCGGCGGCGGCGTCCATGCATGCCATCGTGTCCATGCCGGGCGTCTGCGGCAGTTTGACATCCAGTTCGCGCTCGATTGCGTCAAAAATCGCCTGTTTAAGTTGCGGCGTCACGCCGACGGAACCGACGCCCTGCACGTTTGAGTGGCCGCGCAGCGGCAGCAGGCCGGCGTGCGGACGGCCGATCATGCCGCGCATCAGCGCCAGGTTAACAATCATCTCGACATTGCCGACGCCGTGTTCGTGGTGCGTGATGCCCATCGCCCAGGTAAAGATAACGTTGCGGGCCCCGGCATAGACTTCGCCCACCTGTTCTATCTCTTGACGCGAAAGCCCCGAGGCGGACTCAATCTCTTCCCAGGTGACGGCGTTCAGTTCCTGCTCAAAGGCTTCATAACCTTGCGTGTGATGACGAACAAAATTGGCATCGGCTTTCCCCCGCGCCAGCACGGTTTTGGCAACCCCCTTTAACACGGCCGTGTCGCTGCCGATATTCGGCTGCAAATAATGCGATGCAATGTCGGAGCCGCCCGCCAGCATGGAGCGCAGGCTGCTCGGAACGTTAAAGCGCTGGAGGCCCGGCTCCAGTGCGGGGTTGATCACAACCACGTGGCCGCCGCGCTGTCGGCAGCGCAGCAGATCGCTCACAAAACGCGGGTGATTGGACGCGGGATTGGCTCCGATGACAAAGATGAGGTCGGCGTGTTGGACATCTTCCAGCAGAACGGTGGCCGTGCCGCTGCCGATAGTCGACGCCAGGCCGACGCCCGAAGCCTGGTGGCAGTAGTACGAGCAGTTGTTAACATTATTGGTGCCGTAGAGACGCACAAAAAGGTGCAGCAGAAACGCCGCTTCGTTGGAGGAGCGCCCGGAGGCGTAGAAAAAACTGCGGTCGGGCGTGCATTCGCGCAGGCGCTCGGCTGTTAAACGCAGCATGTCGTCCCAACTGCGCACTTCAAATCGATCTGCGCCGGGCGCCTTGTAGAGCGGAGTGTTAAGTCGGCCGAGGCGCTCCAGCTCGCGCGGCCGCAATTCCCGCAGTTGCGCCAGCGTCAGCCTGTTAAATTCTTCGGCCGGAATGCCGTCCTGAATATCGGTCAACTGCGCCTGCAAACTTTTCTTGCAGATTTCGGGGAAGTGCCCGATTTCATTGCGCATGCCGCCGCGCTGGCCGCCCATGCCCAGAGCGCAGGTCTTGCAGGCATTATTGGAGTTGACCGCCCGCGTCAGGCGTCCTATCCCCACCTCGCGCGCCACGCGCAGAGAATAACCGATCGATTTCATGCCGCCGGGAGTACGCATACGCTACCGCCTTTTTTCTGGATGGACCATCCGCGAATGTACAAAAAATGGGGCGGCTAAACGCAGGCGCGACGCAGAATCGGCCGGAAGTCAAAAGGAGCGCGGGACGGCCGGAGTCGGCGGACGAGCTGTCATGGAATCCACGGCGGCGGCAAAATCCGTTCAAGCCCGAAAAGTGACCGTTTGGCGGAAAAAGACGCTCTTTTGAGTGAAATCAAGGGCCCCACCCAGTACCCGCCCGTCTCGCCGTCCAAAATTTGCCCTCGCCCGGGCGCAACTCACCCGCCCGGGATTTTCCCGGTTTTTCGACCCCGCCGCAGCCCGGCCGGCGTCGCCCAAATACTCGCAGCCGCAGCCTCCGGAGGATGCGGCCCCGTCAATCTGCAACGCCACAACCGGTCAATCAAGCGGAAAAAATTGAACGCCGCCTCCGCGCCGCTGAACGGTGCATACCACGTGGTTGAACGGGCATTTCATTCCGACAATCGATGTCTTGCCCGCTGCGCGACTAACAAGAATGTCAGAAAGCAAGCCCGCCAGGGCGCTGCAATCAGGTGCATGTAAAACGAATAACGGGCGCTTTGGGCATCGGCGTGGCGGAACAAACGGCGGAGTAGCGATCCGGTCGATCGTGCAATGCGCCTACTTCTTGCCGGATTTGGGCGGCAGCGACATCACATAGGCATAACTCTCGGCCAGGGTCGCCGCCAGCAGGTCGATGTCGGTGTGCAGATGCGCCGGAACCAGCACGTAGTCGCGCATGACCGCGCCATATGACAGGAAAGGCCCCGCATCGTGCTTTGCGATAAACTCGGCCCCGCGCTCCTTCGGCAGGCGAATCCCGATCTCGCCGGCCTTGTTTAACTGGGAAAACATATAACCGTTGGCGGAGGTGTACAGCATGGTTTTGCCCTTGCGCTCCACCTCGGGTACGCGTGCGATCATGGCGTCATAGACGTCGAGGTTTTTCAACTTTGCTCCGCTTTGATGGTTGATGAAGGTCGGAAAATACGCAGTCCGGGCAATCTACAAAAAGAGCTGCGATCCCCGAAGGCTCACAGCTCGTGAAATAATACCGTGCCAAAAAGTATTTGTTCTACGCTGTCGCGTGAACGTCCACTCAAACGCGCTGAACGGCAGCAAGCGCTCGACGCGACGCACAAGCGACCGTCAATGGTTGCAGCGCACCCAGGCCGAATCGCCGTCCTCGTATTCCTCTTTTTTCCAGATCGGCAGCTCGTGTTTGATCGCGTCGATAATCTCGCTGCAGGCGCTGAAACACTCGCTGCGATGCCGCGACGAGACAGCCACCATAACCGCCGCTTCGCGCAGATCCAGATGTCCCGTGCGGTGCGCCACAAAAATGCGGTGCAGCTCGTGACGCGCACGCGCGCCGGTACAGATTCCGCGCAGCAGTTCGATGCACATCTCCGGATAGGCCTCGTAGTTGAGCGCCCGCACCACCCGCCCGTCGTTGACGTTGCGCACCGTGCCGAGAAAAATGTCGATGCCGCCGCTGCCGTCGCTGCGCACAAAGTCAATGCCCGCATTCACATCGATCGGAACAGGCTGAATGGCCAGATGCGTTGCCGCATCCGACCATTCGTGGTTTTGCTGTTTAACATTACTGTCGGGTCGTTGCATGCTATTCCTCAGGCTTCCGCCGTCATCCATCCCCAGACTTTTTTCAGCGTCACTTTGCTGCCGGAACTGAGAATGCGAACGCGGTAGATTTTGCCGGCCAGGCGCAGGATGCCGATCAAAACGGCAACGTTAACAAGGAGCGTCAGCCCGACCTGCCAGAACGGCACGTCCGAAAGCGCCATGCGCGCCGGCATAACCATGATCGAAGAAATCGGCAGCATTGAACTGATCACCGCCAACTCGGACGAAGGATTCATGCTGATCGACATGGCAATGAAAAATGGCACCATGATCAACATGACGATCGGCCACATGCCCTGCTGCGCGTCCTGATCATTGTCGAACATCGCGCCAAGTGCGGCGAACATCGACAGGAATGTCATGATGCCCATCAGGAAGTTAACAATGACGTAGGCCATCAATCCGAGGTTGATCGAAGCCATCACCCGGCTGACCTTGTCCGCAATGTCGTCCGGCAAAACCGTCAGCTGGATCATCGACAGCATCAGGATGGGCGAGAACCAGATTAACATCTGCACCAGGCCCGTTATCGCCGTGCCGACCACCTTGGCCGTCATTAACTCGCGCGGATTAACCGACGACAGCAGCACCTCGACAATTCGCGAGGTTTTCTCCTGCGTCACCGAGCGCAACAATTGCATGCCGTTAATAAACAGGGAGATGTACAGCAGGAAGGATACGACAAACGAGACAATGACGCCGCCGCCATCTTCTTCCGACACATCGGCGCCGGCGGAAACCTTGTAGCTGTCAGTTTTGGTGCCCCCCTGCGCAAACGCCACGTCCTCTTCAGCGATGCCGCGCCCTTCAAAGCGCAGTTCAATCAATGCTTTGTTCACACCCTCGGACACGCGACTTATGAGCACGAGGTTGTTCGGATTAGCCGAATAAAACTCGATGCGTTTTTTGGACCGCGCTTTGGCGGGAATATAAAACACACCGGCAATCGAATCCTGCAGCATGCCGGCCCGGCTTTGCTCCACAAATGCTTCGAGCTGCGCTCTGTCCATCGTGCGGTAATCGATCGTCATGGCGCCGCTTTGCACTTCTTCGTTCTCCCGCATCACCTCGCGCAGCAGGTCGTTGACAAAGGGCTCTTCCTCAACAATCACCACGTGGGCTTTGTCGACGACGTTCAGCACCTGCATCAGACCGATGACCAGGAAACCGCTCATAAACAGCAGCGGCATCAACACGGTCATGACGATGAAGGTCTTGTTTAACATCAAGGCCTTGAGCTCGCGCTTGATGATGGCAATTGTCCGTGCATTAAACATGCGAGCCCTCCATCATGTTTGCTTCGCCGCTTTTGGCGTCGTCGCCGGCAACGCGGACAAATATTTCGTGCAGTGAGATTGTGTGCGCGTCAAAGCGCCTGACCACGATGTTGTTCTCCACCAACACTTTCAGCAGCGTCTGGATATCGTCCTGTTGTTTAACCAGAATGCCCGTGGTATTGCCGAAGTCTTCCATCGTCTCCACAATCGGGTTGCCGCGCAGGAAACTCAGGTCGCCCTCGGCCTGCACCGTGACGTTGCGATTGCCGAACTTGCGGCGTATATCGCTCAGTGGGCCGTTTAACAACGCCTGGCCCTTGTGAATCAGGCAAATATTGTCGCACATCCTGTCGGCAAAATCCATCAGGTGCGTCGAGAAGATAATGACTTTGCCGCGACGTTTAAGGTCGAGAATCATGTCGCGAATAATCGAGGTGTTAACCGGATCGAGGCCCGAGAACGGCTCGTCGAGCACCACAAATTCCGGGTCGTGCAGAATGGTTGAAATAAACTGAACTTTCTGCTGATTGCCCTTGGAGAGGTCCGCCAGCTTGGATTTCATGCGGTCGCCCAGGTCGAACTGCTCCAGATATTCAACCGCCCGCCGTTTAATTTCGGGGCCTTTTTTACCTTTTAATTCGGCAAAAAAGAGGAGCGTATCCATCACCGTCATTTTCTGGTACAGACCGCGCTCTTCCGGCAGATAACCGACATTCGAGTTAAACTCCTCACCGGCCTTCACACCGCGCAGCAGGACTTCACCTGCGTCGGGTTTGTAAATATCCATCATCATGCGGATTGTGGTTGTTTTACCTGCTCCGTTCCGCCCCAGCAGACCAAAAATCACTCCTTCCGGAATCTCAAATGATACGTCGTCCACCGCCGTAACACTACCGAATTGTTTCCTGAGATTGCGTACCTCAAGTGCATGCATACACGCCTCGTCAATAGTTCACATCCCGTAACCCACTTCTCTCGCGGCGGCCCGAAGCTCCGTTCTGAACGGCTCGCACCTTCGGTCTCGTCGGCAGGCAGCCCAACGAATTTTGGCCCTGAAAGTTGCGGTTGCGGCCTTTTTCTTCTTGTTCGTCACCGAGCCCAGAGTCTCAAACCTCCGCGTTCTCAGTCTTCTTGCCGCAAGTCTCCGCGCCGCCCGTGTTAAACAGGTCGCCGCGCCATCCGTCCGCGAGTTTAAACGCCGTATTTCACCCGCTGCGTCCGAACACACGACGCGTTCAGCCGCCGTTTACCGGAGGAATCAGACTTACCTCGTCGCCGTTGTTTAAGTCCGCCGCCCTGTTCAGGTACTGCATGTTCAGCGCCAGACGGCTGTGCGCGCGGTGCGGCGCCAGGCGCGGGTGACGCTCCAGCAGCAGCACCCACAGGTCTTCCGTCGTCGCCCGCGGCGCCAGTTCCAGGTCTTCGAGTTCACAACCTGTGATTTCACGACTGACAGCAAAGTATCGCACTCTGATATTCATAGTCTCCCTCCTGGATCTTGTCGCTTGAATCCCGCCTGTTTCAGACCGGGATGACCTCGACGAGTTCGCCTTCAGTTATGCGCGCACCGGCCGGCAGCAGCACGATGCCCGTCGCCTCGCTGACGCCGCTCAACATATGCGAACCCTGCTGCCGCAGCGCTTCCACACCAACAAGGCCATTGATTTCGCGCTGCGCCACGCGCATGAAAACCGCGCGACGCCCGGGATTGTGCAGGTCCTGTAAAACCGGAAACGACCGCGCGGCCGGAAGCGCCTTCCCGGCCGCATGCAGCAGCAGGGGCCTGACGTACACGCTGAAACAGACATGCGCCGAAACCGGGTTGCCCGGCAGGCCGAACAAGAGCGTCGAGCCCCGCCGCGCAAACAACAGAGGTTTGCCCGGCTTCTGATCGACGCGCCAGAAAATTGTCTCAAATCCGGCGGCCGCCGCACAGCTGCGCACCAGGTCGTGCGGGCCGACGGAAACGCCGCCCGAAAACAGAATCAGATCGACTCCTGCCCCGAGCGCCTCGTCCAGCGCGGCGGCGTGCTCTTCCATCGTGTCCCCGGCCAGAAACTGTTTAACCGTCTCGCCCGAGGCTTCCGTTACAAGCGCGCGCAGCATCGGCCCGTTTGAATCTCGCAGCGCGCCCGGCGGCAGCGCGCCGGCCTGCCAGTGCGGCCGCAGCTCGGAACCGGTGATAATGATCGCCGCGCGCAGACGCCGGAAGGCCGCCGTCAACGCGTGCCCCTGGCCCGTCAGCACGCCGATGCGCGCCGCGTTGATTGTCACGCCGCGACGCAGCAGTTCCACGCCGGCTGTAAACTCCTCGCCGCGCAGGCGGATATTTGCACCGCGTTTGCGGACGCGCAGGACGTACACCACTTCACCCTCGGCGCGACAGTCTTCCTGCGGAATCACCGTGTCGTATCCCGCCGGCGTCGGCGCGCCCGTGCTGATGCGCACAGCCGTATCGGCGGCGGACCGCCCCTCGTAGGGCGTCCCGGCGCGGCTCTCGCCGACCTGGCGAAGCGCGACCGATTCCGGCGCAGAGTCTTCGCCTGGATCGTCTACGAGAACGGCCACGTCGTCCCAGCGCACGCACCAGCCGTCCATGGCGCTGTTGTCAAAGCGCGGCGAATCCTCGCGCGCCGGCACGTCTTCCGCCAGAACGCACCCATGCGCCGCTTCCGCCGCCAGCAGCACCGCCTGCGGCGCGGGGTAGTTGGCCCTCACCAGTTCGAGCGCCGTCGCCACGTCAATCAAGGGAAAACCTCCCGAATGTATCGGCCTCAAGCGTGCCGCGCAGAAAGGTGCGCGCGCGGCCGGCTATGCACACCCGCTCCCCGTCGACGCGCACGTGCAGCTCGCCGCCGCGCTCCGAAATCTGACGCGCCGTCATCTCCGTCTTGCCGAGGCGCGCCGCCCAGTAGGGCGCGAGAATGCACTGCGCCGAGCCCGTCACCGGGTCCTCGTCGATACCCACCGAAGGCGCAAACAAACGCACGACGTAGTCGCACGCCGCGCCGGAACGCGGATCATTGCCCGCCGCCGTCACGCACACCGCGCGCGGGTAATAGCCGGATAACTTTTGCATGTCGGGTTTGAGCGAGAGCACGGTCGCGGGTGAGTCAAACAGCGCAAGGTTGTAGCTCAGATGATCGTAAAATTCCAGTGGACGAGCGCCCAGCACGGAATCCAGTCCCTCAGGCAGTTCGGCTTTTGTCGGCGCAAACGCCGGAAAATCCAGCTCCAGGCGGCCGTCTTCCAGCGCCGTCACGGTCAACTCGCCGCCGCGGCTCCGGAAGCGCAGGTGCGGCATCGTCATGCCGTGCATCGTTCGCAGCACGTGCGCCGTCGCCAGCGTGGCGTGACCGCACAGGTCCACCTCGGTTTCCGGCGTAAACCAGCGCAGCCGCCACGGCTCCGCGTTCAGTTCCACAAAAGCGGTTTCCGACTAAACTCGGCGGCAATGGACTGCATCTGCTCCTCGCTCAGTTCCTGTTTAAGCACACAGACGGCGGCCGGGTTGCCGGCCAGACCTTCGCCGACAAACGCATCGACGATCGCGGCGGGAATGAGGGCGCTGCCCTTGGCGGATGCCATTATTTCTCTCCCTGATTTTCTTGTTTGTCATTGTGTTTAATGCCGGAACTGTGGCCCAGGTCGTGCATCATCGGAATGGCGTGCAACAAACCGGGAAACAGCGCCCGCACGCTTTCGGCCGCACCGGCCGTGCTGCCGGGCAGCGAGACGATCAAGGTGCGGCCGCGCAAGCCGCTGAGCTGACGCGAAAGCATGGCAAACGGCGTGCGGTCAAATCCGTAGCTGCGCATCTGCTCGGTTATTCCCGGTGCGGTTCTGTCGATCACCTGTGAAATCGCTTCCGGTGTGACGTCGCGCGCGCCGAAACCCGTGCCGCCGGCCGTAAAGATAAAATCCATCGAGTGATCGTCGGCCAGCTCGCGGAGTCTGCCGGCAATCTGGGCGGCCTCGTCCGGCAGTATATCGTACGTGGCGACGTCGACGCCCTGTTTAACAAGGAATTCACTGACGGCGCGGCCGGCTTTGTCCTGGCGCGTCCCGGCATGCGTCGAGTCGGAGATCACCAGCACGGCGGCGCGCGGCGCGCTGTGAAAACGATCGGCAAAGTCGCTCTTGCCGCCGCGTTTCTCTACGAGGCGGCTGGCGCCGATTGTTAAATTCTCGTCCAGCGGTTTTAACATGTCGTACATGTTGAGCGCGGCGGCCTGCACCGCCGTCATGGCTTCCATCTCGACGCCGGTTTTCCAGACGGCGCGCACGGTTGCTTCTATGCGAATCTCCGTCTCGCCGAGTTCAAAACTCAGGTCGACGTAGTCCAGCGGCATCGGGTGGCAGAAGGTGATCCAGTCCGATGTGCGTTTGGCGGCCTGAATGCCGGCGGCGCGCGCCGTGGCGCGCACGTCGCCCTTGGGCACCGTGCCGTTTTTAACGCGTTCAATCACCGCCGCCGCGGCGATAATACTGCCCTGCGCCACCGCCGTGCGCAGGCTCGATTTTTTATGTGAGATGTCGATCATCTTTTATCCTCGTGTTTAACCGCGCCGCAAAGGCGGCTCAGTTGTGCGTTTTGCCGCGCGCACCGCTGAATCTGGCGTGCAGGAAGAGCAGCAGGCCGCCCGCCGCCAGCGCAATCATCAGGTTTTTGGTCAGCAGGCTCAGCAGACCGATTAGACAGGCGACAAATATTTCGAACTTCGAGTCCAGGCGTCGCACAAAGGCGATCATACGCGCCGCGTCGAACAGCAGCAGCGCCGCCAGTAAAACAACCGGAATCGCCAGCAGCGCCGCGCGCAGCGGGTCCACCAGCGCCGTCACGACAAAAATTGCGCCGATAATTATCGCCGCGCCGCCCGTGCGCGCGCCGAACTGCGCGTGGGCCGCCATGCCTCCCGCTCCGTGACAAACAGGAAAACCGCCCAGAAAACCAATCCCGATATTTACCAGTCCGATCGACTGCGCCAGCGTCGTCGGGTTGACGCGCCCGCAGCGCTCAGGCCAAAGATCGTGCGCCGTTTCGTCCGCCGCGTAGACGGCGTTGCCCAGCGTCAGCGGCAGTTGCGTGACGATGAGCAGCAGGACGGCTTCAAACGTCTGCGCCGCACGCCAACTGAAAAGTTGCATCATCTCAACGATGCTGCCCGTCAGCTCGTCCGTCAGTCGTTCCAACGATGTCGTCGGGCCGCCGAACGCATTTATTCCGCTCTGCCCCAGGGGCAGCTCCGCGCCGTTCATCAAGGCGATAATCATCGCGCCGCCGATCAGAATCGGCGTCAGTTTAAATCCGCGTTTAAACTGCACATACCAGATCAGCAGAACGATCGCGGGCAGCAGCGCTGTGTTTAACCACCAGTTCGGCGGCTCGCTCTGCAGCAGCCAGCCATTTTCGTGCGCCAGGTCCCAGGCTTTGACGGCCAGCAGCAGGCCAATGCCGAGCTGAACGCCGCGGATTAACGCCGGACGCATGAGTCTGTTTAATCGCCCGATCAATCCGCTGCGCACCAGCAGGACAAACAGCAGGCCGTAGATCATGGCCGCCGCGGCCAGAACCACGGGCATGTATTCATTCACCAAGGTCAACACGGCCATCGCCTTGAGCGGCTGCACGGAAATCGGAACGCGAAACCACAATCCAACTCCGATGTAAACAAGTCCCCAGAGCAGAAGCACCTGCGCCGCAAAAAAGCCGCTCGTCATCGCCAGCGCCGCCAGGATCGGCAGGCTCACGCCCAGATCGCCGAATGCGCCGCTCCACTCGCCCCAGCCAAAGCTGTTGCGCGGCAGATTTTGTTTAACTTCGCGCCGAGCGCCGGCTTTGTATGTTTGTGGAAACCACTTCACATCAA
The DNA here is from genome assembly GCA_030430495.1 of bacterium. Taxonomy (GTDB): domain Bacteria; phylum Bacteroidota; class Ignavibacteria; order Kapaibacteriales; family UBA7675; genus JAUIKM01. The sequence continues at coordinate 41,103 of JAUIKM010000034.1, forward strand.
CCGCCGATAATACTCATGGATTCGTTTTCGCTGCGCGCCTTCAGCGCCGCTTCCGCCGCAAAACCGTCGCGCGCCTTGCCGGCGACCGTACGGCGCAGCAACGCTTTCAACTCCTCTTCACCGCCGCCGGAACGCAGAGTCTGTTTAACATCGCCGGCGTAGGCGCCGTAGAGACAGGATTTAATCCGGCCGCGCGCCGTAATCCGCAGCCGGTTGCAGCTGCCGCAAAAGGTGCGGCTGAAACCGGCGATAATCCCCAGGCGACCGCGGAAACCCGGCACGCCGAAACGCTCAACCGTCGCGTTCGCGGCGCGCCCCAGCGATTCAATGTTGGGGAAGTGACGCCGCAATTCAGCCAGAATGTCCCTGTGATCCCAGTGAGGTTCGGCTGCGTCGCGCGCGCCGCCGTCAAAAGGCATTTTTTCCAGAAAGCGCACTTCAAGGTCGTGGTCGCGCGCCTGCAGCGCCAGGTCGGCAAGTTCGTCCGTGTTGAGCCCGGCTTGCACCACCACGTTGATCTTGAGGCGCAACCGCGTGCCTTTCAACATGTCGAGCGCGCGCATCGCCGCGCCGAACTGGTCGCGCCGCGTCAGCGCGTGATAACGCTCGGCGCGCAGAGTGTCGATACTCAGGTTGATGCCGTCCAGATGCGGAACAATGTCGTCGAACATCGGCGGCAGCAGCACGCCGTTGGTGGTCAGGTGCACTTCGTCTAATCCCGCGCCGCCTGCGCGCATGGCGCTGATGGACTGAAGCAGTTCGGGGAATCCGCGGCGCACAAGCGGTTCGCCGCCGGTCAGGCGCAACCGGCGAACGCCGCAGTCCAACGCGGCGCGCAGCAGAACGTCGATTTCTTCCAGACTGAGCAACTCGGCATGCGGCACGTGCGGCACGCCCGCCGCGGGCATGCAGTAGCTGCAACGCAGATTGCAGTATTCGGTGACGGACAGGCGCAGATAGTCGATACGCCGGCCGAAAGCATCGACCAGCACCGACCGTGCGCCCGCGTCGTTCTGACGTGGGACGGTGCTTGCAGCGACCATCGTAGGAGTACTCCTTTTCAATGTCGGAAGGCGACGCCGTTTCCCGCGACGCCCTGGCCGGATTAATTCCGGCGGCCGCACATCGTGCCGCGGGAGCGGGGTAGATGCAACGGCTCGGAGCCAAAAACTATGATCGGTATGTTCAGGCTGCGCCGCGCAATTGCGTCGACGCGATTCTCGCAGCCGCGAATCTAGTAAATTTGCGGCAGGCGTTCAGTCTATATTGTGTTCGCGCATGTAGGCTTTCACGCGCTCCAGGTCGTCCGGCGTGTTGACGTTCATGAACTCTTCCGCCGGTATGTGCGGCGCTATCTCGCGCAGGTCGACCACTTCCACGCCGCAGCGCTCCGCCAGAACCTGCACTTTGAGCTGACCGGATCGCACGCCGGCTTCCAGGCAGTCGGCGCTGCGACGCGGCCAGAGGCAGATCAGATTCTCCAGACCCGCCGCTGAGCGGATAACAAGAGGGCCTTCCTTCCGGCGGCGTTTGTAGAGAAGCATAAGCACTTCAAAGCGCAGCAGCGGCACGTCCACGGGCAGGAACAGGACAAAAGGTCGCAGCGAGGCGTTCAGAATGGCGTGAATGCCGCCCGCCGGCCCCCGGTCGTCGTTTATGTCCGGCATGTGGTGGTTGACCTTGTCCACCGGATAGGGATCTTCCGCCCCGACGGAAATCAGCACCTCGTCCGTCAACCGCAGGCCCAGATCGATGGCGCGCCGCAGCAGCGTGCGCCCCTTGAGTTCCACCAGGCCTTTGTCCCGGCCGAACCTGCGACTGTGGCCGCCGGCCAGAACGGAAACGGTAATGTCGCTGTAGCGCATGTGTTTTCCCTGCCGCAATTGATCGGGTGGTTTCGGCTTGCCGACGGACCGCGCCGCTTTAAAATGTGACGGGCCCGCTTGCGGTGCAAACGGACCCGAGACAGCTTTGGAATCAGGGCGACGCATGGGCTCTTGCCTGCCGCTCCATCGACCTGTTCCGACTGGAGTTTGATTTGATGTCTTTACTTCTTCTTGCGTTTGGAACCGGAGGAAGAAGCCGCTTTCGGCGGACCTTCGGCGCGCAGCGTCGCAACTTCTTTTTCGGACACGACCGGACCGCGATTGCCGAAGCTGTTGTACACGTAGGTCAGCACGGCCGCGATGTCTTTGTCGCCGTATTTTTCCGGGACCTTGGGCATGACGCCGTTAAACTTCTTGCCATTGACGGTAATTTCGCCTTCCAGACCAAACAGCAGGTTGCGGATATTGCCTTTGCGATCTTTTTTCAGGAAGTCGGACTTGGCCAGCGGCGGGTACACGCCCGGCGTTCCTTCGCCATTTTTCTGGTGGCAGGTAACGCAGTATTCGTCGTAGACTTTCTTGCCGAGGGTCATCATCTCGGTTTTACTTGCCATTGGCGAGGCGTTGAGGGTATCGACATGGCTCATGGAGAAAACGAGGCCGCCAAAAATCAGGCAGCTTGCTATACCGTACACGATCCGATTGGCTTTCATGGCATTAAATTCCTTTCCACTGTGTTCAAGCGCGCCCGTCCGGGAAATCGTCAGGCGCAGCTCAATGACGTTCGCCTCAAATAACGATACAAAAATACGGCTCAAAACACGCGGCGTATATGATGCTGCTCAGCCTGAATCCTGATTTTTATCATGTATTGAATCACACTCGCCGGCACAGCTCCCCGCGCTCGATTTACGGGGCCGCATCGCTTCTTCACACGTCGTAGTACACGCAGAATTTTCCCTGAGCGCTTGCCCTGCGGGCGCTTTTCTGACTTTTTTGTTTGTCGGCGGGTTTGACGTCAAACACAGGGGCATCCGGAGTTGAGCTGTGCGGTGCTTTGGGCTCACAGCACGTACGTAGTTTTACGTATTTTCACGCGCGAACGTCAGTTTCCCGGTTTCTGGCACGCAAGATTTTTGAGCGTGAGCCCTTAGGGCACACAGCTCCGACGTAGTCCAGGCTTCAAAACACCAACAACTCAATCTCCGACGCCGCAAGCGAGGTCAGGCAGTGCAATAATTACAGGAGGGGTTTAATACTCGCCGGAGACGCGGCGCAGGCCGGATTCGTCCAGAACTTCAATTCCCACGTCGCTGCGTTTAATGAGGGAGCGGCGCTCAAAGTCGCGCAGCAGTTTAACGAGAGTGCCGTCGGCGCAGGTGGAAAGCGCACTGATATCGCTGACCGCCAGACGCGGCTCGACGGTGTAGTCGCTCAGGAGCGCTTTGCGCAGTTTTAACAGCGCCCAGGCGACGCGGCGGCGCGCCGACTTGGTGGAGATGCTGACGAGTTTGGATTCGACGTCTTCGATGCTGCGGCTCAGCATGCCGAAAATTGTTAACTGCAGCGAAGGGTTCTGCTGTAAAAACTCTCTGAATTCTTCGCGTTCAATGCGCAGGGCATCAACCGGGCCGATGGCCACGGCGCCGCTCGAATACTGCGCAAACAACATCACATCGCGAATGCCAAGGAACTCGCCGCGGTTGGACAGTCCCACGATGCACTCGCCGCCGCGGCAGCTGCGGATTTGTTTAACAACGCCGTTTTCCAGCAGATAGATGGCTTCGCCCGCATCGTTTTCGCGGTACAGCGCCGCACCGGGTTCAAAACGCACCGACTCGGAACCGTCCAGCAACAGAGTCAGCCCCTGGCGCAGGCGCGCCGCGTAGCTGAGTCCGTCTGTTAACGCCCTATGTTCGACAGCCATTGTCATGATGCGGGTCGGCAAATGAATTCGTCTGGTTTGACGACAAAAATGCCGACAGCCGCCGCTTTAAACAATGACAAATATCACGTTTGTCATTGACGGCTTGCCCGGTCGCGTGGCGACAGAACTATCAATAAACACAGTATTAACCGGCGATCAGTCGACGACGTTGGCCAGGCGGATCAAGGCCTGTTTGTCCGTAATGGCGATCTTTTTACCGTTGAGCTGCACAAGGCCTTCCTTGCGGAATTCGGAGAGCAGGCGTATGCAGCTCTCGGTCGCCGTGCCGACGATGTTGGCCAGGTCCTCGCGCGTCAATTGAATATCCAGCGTAGCGCCGTCGTCGGCCGTGCCGAAGGTGGAATTGAGCATCAGCAGCGTCTGGGCCAGGCGCTCGCGGACGGGCAGTTGCGAGAGTTCAACCATACGCTCTTCGGCCTCGCGAAGGTCGTGCGTAAGCAGCTGCATAAGGCGGTTCATCAGCTGGTGATCTTCCGCGAGTATTTGCAGGAAGGTGGCCTGCGGTATGTGGCAGAGCACGGTTTCCTCCAGTGCTTCGGCCGTGGCGGAATACAGCTCGCCGCTGAGCAGAGCGCGATAACCGAGGACGTCGCCGTTTTTGGCCAGGCGCACGATGTGCTCGCGACCGGATTCGCTCGACTTGTAGATTTTGACTTTACCTTTGAAGATGCAGAAGAGGCCGGAAGGGCGGTTGCCTTCGTAGAAAATGATTTGCCCGCGCTTGTATGAGTTGGTATTTTTTGAGCCGTCGATCTGCAGCACGCCCGAATGGCTCAAATCGCAGAGAATGGAGTTCTCGCGCGAGCCGCAGGTTTCGCACTGTGGTGACTCGAACCGCTTTTTCATTGCTGTACCTTTTGCCTTTCCGACGAGCGCAGTCGACACCGACCGCATTCAAATCGCTTTAAGCGATTTTTTCAACTACCGTCGGCGCAAAAATACAAAATGCCCGGACCGCATTCCAGCTAATCGGACGCATATGCCTGACTTTTATCAGGTTTTGGCTTGATTTGCATCATTTAGAGCACTGACGTCCGGTCGTAATTTGCCGTTAAATCAACGAGTTCAGGCCGTAAAACTTGCATCCGTGCCGTCGATTCCCCGACGACACAACAGGCACACACACTTCTGCGGAACGCCATGAACAGCCCGGCAACATCTTCCGTCGCAGCCAAAGAGCAATGCGCGCACTGCGGACTCGACTGCCCGGACAACGGGATTGCGCTCGACGGCGCGGCTTTCTGCTGCGAGGGTTGCCGGATCGTCTACCAGATGCTGGCTGAAAACGACCTGGACTCGTATTATTGTGCCGCGCCCACCGACGGCAGCCCCGGCAACCGCGCCGCCGCCGAGATCGACCCCGGCGATTTCGACTACCTGGAAGACGAGAGTTTGCTGGCGCGCCTGCTGGATTTCCGCAGCGACACGCTGGCAATCGCCCGCCTGAACATCCCCGGCATACACTGCGCTTCCTGCGTGTGGCTACTTGAGAACCTGCACAAACTCGATCCCGGCGTCCTGCAGTCGGAAGTCAATTTCATGCGCAAGGAGTTGCTCCTGCGTTTTGATCCGCGGCGCAGCAGCCTGCGCGCGGTCGTTGAGTTGCTGCACAAAATCGCCTATCCGCCGGACATCCGGCTGGCGGCGGCACGCAGCGCGGAGCCTCCCAAAACGCCGCGCATCGAATGGCTGCGCCTGGGCGTGGCAGGTTTCTGTTTCGGCAACATTATGCTCTTCAGTTTCCCCGAGTATCTGGCGGGCGCGCAGGGTCTGAGCGGCGAATTCGGGCAACTGTTTGCCTGGCTCAATCTGGCTTTGTCCCTGCCGGTGCTGCTGTTCAGCGCCGCGCCGTTCTTCCGCTCGGCGCTGACGGGTCTGCGCGGCGGCAACGTCAACATCGATGTTCCGATCGCCCTCGGCATCGTCGTGCTGTTTTTGCGCAGTCTGGTAGACATCGCAGTACTGGGCGCGCCCGGATTCCTCGACTCCATGGCCGCGCTGGTTTTCCTCCTGCTGCTGGGACGCATGTTTCAGCGCAAAACCTACGACCGCCTGGCCTTTGACCGCGACTATGCCGCCTACTTCCCTCTTTCGGTGCGCATAGAAACGACGGAGGGGCGGACAACGACGCGCAGCCTGGACCAACTGGAGGTAGGCGATATCATCGTGGTGCGCAACGGCGAGCTGATCCCGGCGGACGCCCTGCTGCTCTCCGACTCGGCAGCGCTGGACTACAGCTTTGTGACGGGCGAATCAGCGGCGCAGCACAGCGCCAAAAACGATCTGGTTTACGCCGGCGGACGCCTGACGGGCAGTCCGGCGCGTTTTCAAACGATCAAACCGGTCTCGCAGAGTTATCTGACGGACCTCTGGAACAACGGCATTTTCGCGGACGAAAAACACGCCGGCTTCAGCGATCTGACGAATCGATTCAGCAAGTACTTCACTTTTGGCGTTGTTGTCGTCGCGGCGGCGGCGGGACTGTACTGGGCGCTGGCCGCGGGCGACTGGAGCGCCGCGGCGGACGCGGTGACGGCCAGCCTGATCGTGGCCTGCCCCTGCGCGCTGGCGCTGGCCGCGCCTTTCACCTTCGGCACCTCGCTGGGTCTGCTGGCGCGGCGCGGACTCTACGTTAAAAACTCGGAGACGCTGGAACTGCTGGCGGCGACTTCCGCGATCGTGTTTGACAAAACCGGCACGCTGACCAGCGCCGAGCCGGCGCAGTTGCGCTACCACGGCCTGGAGTGCACGGTCCAGGAAGCGGCGATGACGCTGAACACGGCACAGGCCTCCAACCACCCGCTCAGCCGCGGCATCGTCAGTGTCCTGCGCGAGCAGGTGGATGCGGACGACCTGAGCGCCGTCGGCGACGCAATTATCGACGAGGTTGCGGGCAAGGGTCTGCGCGCCGATTTCTACAGCGGCCACCAGGTCCTGATCGGCGCGGCGGAGTGGCTGCGCGAACAGGGCGCCGACATGAGCGGCGAATTGCCGACGCGCGAGTCGGCCGCGCACATAGCGGTGGACGGCCGCTACATGGGTGCGTTTGTACAGAAAAACTACCTGCGCCGCGGCATCCGCGCCATGCTGGAGAAGCTGCGCGGCGCATTTAACATTTACCTGCTCTCCGGCGATACGCCGCAGCAGGAAGCCGACTTTGTCAATATGTTAAGCGGCGCTTTCGGCGGCAAACAACACCTGCGCTTCGGGCGCTCGCCGCAGGACAAGCTGGAATTCCTGGACGAACTCGAACGCGGCGGCGCAACCACGCTGATGCTCGGCGACGGATTAAACGACGCGGGCGCGCTGCGCCGCAGCACCGTCGGCGTCGCCGTGGTGGAAAACAACGCCGCCTTTACGCCGGCCAGCGACGCCATTCTGGAAGCGCGCGCTCTGGCCGGGCTGCCGCAGTTCCTGCAGTACGCGCGCCGCGGACTGGGAATTGTCAAACTCAGTATACTTCTATCGCTCCTGTACAACGTGGTCGGTTTAACACTGGCGGTGCAGGGGCTGCTCTCTCCGCTTGTGAGCGCGGTGCTCATGCCGCTCAGCTCCATTACGGTGATTGTCTTCAGCACGCTCAGCGCGCGCCTTCTGGCTCCGCGGGAGGTTAAACAGTGAGCGTCATTGTCGTGCTGATCGGATGCAGTTTGCTTCTGGCGCTGGGATTTCTGAGCGCCTTTGTGTGGGCCGTTCGCAGCGGCCAGTTTGATGACAGTTATACTCCTTCCATGCGCATACTCTTTGACGGCCGCGGTGCAAACAAGGGGATAAGCCAAAGTGAAGCGCAGGAGAAAAATTCAGTTCGACGCAGCGATAAATTGCACAAACAATAAACTGGTTCGTGCCTGTTGAATTATTCAGAGGTGCCCTGTGAGTCTTGAGAAGTTTCACTACGACAATGCTATCGTGCGCAACTTTGCGTATGCCACGGTAATCTGGGGAATCGTTGGTTTCCTGGTGGGTCTGATCGTAGCCCTTAAACTGATTTTTCCGGACTTCCTCGGTTTTATACCGGAGTTGTCGTACGGGCGTCTGCGTCCGCTGCACACCAATGCGGTGATTTTTGCCTTTGCGGGCAATGCCATTTTCCTGGGTGTGTATTATTCGCTGCAGCGGCTGTGTAAAGCGCGCATGTACAGCGACGTGTTAAGCAAGATTAACTTCTGGGGCTGGCAGGCGATTATCGTCTCCGCCGCCATTTCACTGCCGATGGGCTGGACCTCGAGCAAGGAATACGCCGAGCTGGAATGGCCTATCGACCTGGCGATTGCCGTGGTGTGGATCATCTTCGGCTGGAACATGTTCGGCACGATTGCCAAACGGCGTGTTAAACACATGTACGTGGCGATCTGGTTTTACATCGCCACCTTCCTGACCGTCGCACTGCTGCACGTGGTTAACTCCTTTGAGTTGCCGGTGAGTTTAACCAAAAGTTACTCGCTGTTTGCCGGCGTGCAGGACGCCCTGGTGCAGTGGTGGTACGGACACAATGCCGTGGCATTTTTCCTGACGACGCCTTTCCTGGGCATCATGTACTACTTCATCCCGAAGGCGGCGAACCGACCGGTGTTCTCCTACCGGCTGTCGATCATTCACTTCTGGGCGCTGATTTTCATCTATATCTGGGCGGGACCGCACCACTTGCTGTACACGGCGCTGCCGGACTGGGCGCAGTCGCTGGGCGTGGTGTTTTCGGTGATGCTGATTGCTCCGTCATGGGGCGGTATGATCAACGGTCTGTTGACGCTGCGCGGCGCCTGGGACAAGGTGCGCGAAAGCCCCGTGCTGAAGTTTCTTGTGGTCGGCGTCACGGCCTACGGCATGTCGACGTTTGAAGGGCCGATGATGTCGCTTAAAAGCGTGAACGGACTGACGCACTACACGGACTACGTGATCGGCCACGTGCACATGGGCGCACTGGCATGGAACGGCGGTCTGACCTTTGCGATGCTGTACTTCATTCTGCCGCGTATTTTCAACACGCAGCTGTACTCCAAACGCCTGGCGAACATGCACTTCTGGGCGGCCACGCTGGGCATCGTGTTCTACGTATTCCCGATGTACATCGGCGGTATCACACAGAGCCTGATGTGGAAAGAATTCGGCGACAACGGCCTGCTGGCCTATTCGAACTTCCTGGATACGGTAACGCAGATCATTCCGATGTACGCACTGCGCGCCGTGGGCGGCTCCCTCTTTATTGTCGGCGCACTTATCGGCACGTTCAACCTGTTTAAAACTGTCGGCAGCGGAACGCTGGTGCGCAACGAAGAGGACGAACATCCGGCGCTGCCGCGCAAAGCGCGCAACGACGGACACAAACAGAGCTGGCACCGCGTGCTGGAAGCCAAACCGACGAAGTTTGCCCTGCTGACGCTGCTTGCAGTCCTGATCGGCGGTGTGATAGAATACATCCCGACGGCCATGGTGGAAGCCAACGTGCCGACGATAGCCAGCGTCAAGCCCTACACTCCGCTGGAACTGGAAGGACGCGACCTGTATATCCGCGAAGGCTGCAACAACTGTCACTCGCAGATGATCCGTCCCTTCCGCTCCGAAACGGAGCGCTATGGCGAATACTCCAAAGCGGGCGAATTTGTCTACGACCACCCCTTCCTGTGGGGCTCGAAACGGACGGGTCCGGACCTGCACCGCATCGGCGGCAAGTGGAACGACGCGTGGCACTACAACCACATGCTCGACCCGCAGTCGACCTCGGCCGGCTCGATCATGCCTGCCTACCCCTGGCTGGTTGACGATCAGCTGAACTCCTCGCTGATAGCCGATAAAATCGCGGCGATGCGCGCGTTGGGCGTGCCCTACGAAGAAGGTTATGAGGAACAAGCCCTGGCCGACCTGGAGATGCAGGCGACGGCGATTGCGACGGGCCTGGCGGAGAACAACATCGACGTTGCGCCCGACCGCGAGATCATCGCGCTGATAGCCTACCTGCAACGCCTCGGCACGGACATCAAGGCCAAAGCCGAAGAGGAAGTTGCGATGGACGAGGATGCTGTTGAAGAACCCGAATGGATCGACGCTTCCGGGCTGGAGTTCCTGACGGACGACGAGAGCATCGCCGCGGGACGCGAGATCTACCTGGGCGCGGGCCAGTGCGCTGCCTGCCACCGCGAAGACGGCGGCGGCGATGTGGGCCCCAACCTGACGGACAAGTTCTGGATCAGCGACTGCTCGCTGGAAGGCATTATCAACTACTCCGTGACCGGCTATGAAGGCAAGCTGCACATGCCGGATGCGGCAGGTGAAATGTTAAGCCTTGACGACCTGCACCTGCTGGCGAGCTACGTGTATTCGCTGCGCGGCAGCAACCCGCCGGATGCCAAAGAACCCGACATGGATATGGAATGGGAATGCTACGAAGAGGAAGGCGACGAGTAACAACATCTGTCAACAGTTAATCAACTAACGGGAAAACCATGTACAAAGACGTTCTGAGCTCCATAGAGGGCATCGACATCTACCCGATTATTTCCCTGCTGATATTTGTTGTGTTCTTCGCCGGCCTGATCATCTGGGTAGCGCGAATGGACAAGAACAAACTGCGGGAACTGGCCGCACTGCCGCTGGAAGCCGATGCATTACGCGAATACAAGCAACAATCCAACCTGTCTTCCGGGAGGACATTACGATGAGCCAGGATATGCACGACGAGAACCTGCTGGATCACGAATACGACGGCATCCGCGAGCTGGATAATCAATTGCCGCGCTGGTGGGTCTACGGATTCTACTTTACCATTATCTTCGGCATGGCATACATGCTCTACTGGCACGGCACCGACGCCGGCCTCAGCTCGGCCCAGGAGTACGAAGCCGAGCTGCAGGAAGCCTTTGACGTCTACGGCATCGACCCTGAAAAGGGCGCCAACGACCCCGTGCGCATCATGGCCGGGATGACGCTTGAACTCAGAACCGACGAAGCCAATCTGTCCGCAGGACGCGAGATTTTCAACACGAGCAAAGGCAACTGCTACACCTGCCACCTGGAAGACCTGGGCGGCAGCATCGGCCCGAACCTGACGGACAACTACTGGATTCACGGTTGTGATCTGGAGTCCATCGTGACGAACATCATCACCGGCTTCCCGGAAAAAGGCATGATCCCCTACGGCAGCGGCAACCCGCTGACGGAGGACGAACTGCTGCAGGTGGCCAGTTACGTGATTTCGATGCGCGGTACATCGCCGGCCGACCCCAAACCGGTCGACATGGAGCGCGCCGTCGAATGTGAATAACACACTTGGATTACACGGTTGGTATCTTAGTCGATTAAGGCGGAATTAACACAAGCGCGGAAGGGACTGTCATGGCTGATGTGAAAGAACAAGGTGGGGACGAATCGTTTCGCGACCACCTGTACAACGTCGCGGAGGACGGCAAGCGCCTGAAGATCTACCCGAAAAAACCGGCGGGGCGCTTCTACCGCGGCCGCACCTGGTTCAGCTGGTTGCTGTTGGTCTTGCTGTTCTCCGGCCCGTTCATCAAAATCAACGGGCATCAGTTGCTGCTGTTAAACATCCTGGAGCGCAAATTTGTCCTGTTCGGCATTCCCTTCTGGCCGCAGGACTTCCACCTGGTGGTGCTCTCGGGACTGACGCTGATCGTGTTTATCGTGCTGTTCACGGCAATCTACGGACGGGTCTGGTGTGGCTGGGCCTGTCCGCAGACGATTTTTCTGGAAATGGTATTCCGCAAGATTGAATACCTGATCGAAGGCGATGCACCGCGGGCGCGCAGCCTGGATCGCCGCAAGACCGACTTCAACAAGGTCTGGAAAAAGGCGCTTAAACACAGCATCTTTTTTACCTTGTCCTTTTTGATTGCCAACGTGTTTTTAGCGTACATCATCGGTTCGGACGAACTGATTACGATTATAACCGATCCGATCGACGCGCACATCGGCGGACTGTTAAGCATTGTGATTTTCAGCCTGGTGTTTTACGGCGTCTTTGCCAAGTTCCGCGAGCAGGCCTGCATCATTGTTTGCCCCTACGGCCGCTTTCAGTCGGCACTGGTGGATGAAAACACGATTGCGGTTACCTACGACTTTAAGCGCGGCGAGACGCGCGGGCACCTGACGCGCGAAGACAAAAACCGCATGCAGGAAGGCGCGCCGCTCAAAACGGAACAGCGCGGCGACTGCATCGACTGCCACCAGTGCGTGGACGTCTGCCCGACGGGCATCGACATCCGCAACGGCATCCAGCTGGAGTGCGTCAACTGCACGGCGTGTATCGACGCCTGCGACGACGTGATGGACAAAATCAACCAGCCGCGCGGTCTGGTGCGCTACGCGTCCTTAAACAGCATTAAACACCCCAACAATCGCCTGTTCAGCAAACGCGTGGTTGCGTACAGCGGCGTGCTCGTTGTGCTGATGGGGCTGCTCGGTTATTTCTTCTCCATCCGCGGCGACGTGGAAGCAACCATCCTGCGCCAGCGCGGCACGCTGACGACCAGACTCGAAGAAGGCGTTTACGGCAACTTCTTCCAGTTTAACATTGTCAACAAGACCTTCGACGCAATGGAGTTCGACATCCGCCTGTTGCAACCGAGCGAGGGCAGCCTGCGCATGATAACGGAAGAACGCTCGATAGAAGGACAGACGAGGGTCACGGGACGCTTTTTGATCAGCATGCCGGAGACGGCGCTGAAGGGCGTGCAGACGCCGATGAAACTGGGAATATTCAGCGGCGACAAACTGCTGGAAGAAGTCAAGATGTCGTTCCAGGGTCCGTCGCAGTCAGGCGGACGTTAGACGATAACAGGAGCCGAAGATGAGCACTTCACCAAACAAGATACCGTTGCAGGACCGCCCCGCCGGCGGCGAGCGCGAGTCCTCCACCTGGAGGCAGGGCGGCAAGTTCTGGATCTATGGGATTTTTGCCGCGTTCGGGATTTTCATCAGCGGCGTCGGCGTGTTTCTGTTTATCGCCTTTTCGCAAAATTTTGACCTGGTCGAGGACAATTACTACGAGCAGGATCTGGTGTACGACGCCCAGCAGGAGCGCGCTCAAAACGGTCTGGATTTCGGCCGCGACCTGAAGGTCGAGTACGACCGCCCGAGTAAAAATATCCGTGTGGATTTTGGGGCGGACATGCGCGGACCGCTGCAAGCCAGGGTGCAACTATACCGGCCGGCGGACGCGAGACTGGACGAGTTCCACACGCTGGAGTTCAACAAAGCGCCGTTGCGCGGCGAGATCGACGCACGGCATCTGGCCGCCGGCAAGTGGAAGGTAAAAATCACCTGGGAACACGAAGGGCGCGAACACTTTTCCGAAGTTGAGCTCGAAATCTGACAGGCGCGCAATGAACGAATTCCTCTTCACGGCTCTGAGCGTCGGCTTTATCGGCAGCCTGCACTGCATCGGCATGTGCGGACCGATAGCCCTGGCCCTGCCGCGCGGCGAGGGCGGCAAAGCGGCGCTGGTGGGCGGACGCCTGCTGTACAACGGCGGCCGCATCATCACCTATGCGGCGCTGGGTGCAATCTTCGGCGCCGTCGGCGGACTGCTGGACATCGCCGGGATGCAGCAGACGCTGTCGATTGTCATTGGCGTGCTGGTGATTCTGGCCGTTGTGCTGCCGGCGCGCTGGAAGGCGCGCGTGGGATCGGCGCTGGGCGGCAACCCGCTGGGCAACAGCGTGCGGCGCGGCGTGAGCGCGCTGTTCCGATCGCGCAAGAGCGGCGCGCTGCTGGGAATCGGACTGCTGAACGGCCTGCTGCCCTGCGGGTTCGTCTACATCGGCATCGCCGGTGCGGTCCTGGGCGACGGCCCGCTGGAAGGCATGCTGTACATGACGGTCTTCGGCCTGGGCACAATTCCGCTGATGCTGCTTACCAGCCTGGCGGGCGACGCTTTCGGCGCGCCGCTGCGGCGGCGGCTTGCGCGCCTGATTCCGGCGATGGCCTTCGTGCTGGGCGTGCTGTTTGTGGCGCGCGGCCTGGCGCTGGACATTCCGCTGCTCAGTCCGCCGGCGGCGGGACTGAGCGCGCAGGAACCGGAGTGCTGCCACTAGCAGATTCCCGCCCGACGGCAGCCGGAATGCACAACTGCTTCGCACTGCGAGCGGGGGCGCAGCCGCCGCGGGCAAAACAGGAAAATCAGGAGGAAGCTGCCGCGGCAGCGCCCCGTCAGGAAAATTGCAGGTGCGTCCGTGTGTAAAAAGCCGTAGATTTGGCCACGAGTGGTAACTGGACGATTTAAGCAAACCCCAATGTGAGGATTCAGCATGGCTGCACTGACTTATCTGGTAGCTTACGACTTTTCCGACAATGCCGACAAAGTACTTGACTACGCCGTGGATCTGGCACAAAAATGCGACGCGGACCTGAAAGTGGTCCACGTGGTCGACACCCCGACCTTTCCGATCACGCTGGCCAACTACGACGATCTGGTGATCGAGCTGCAGGAACTCTCGCAGAAAAAAATGGACGAAGTGCGCGAACGGTTGAAGGAGTGTCCCGTGCCGATCCAGACGGTGGTGCTGAACGGCGTTCCGGGCGAAGAAATCCTGAAGTACGTCGAGAACAACAAAATCGACATGATCTTCCTGGGCACACACGGCCACAGCAAGCTGGAGAACTTCCTGTTCGGCAACACGGCCGAGGCGATTCTGCGCAAAGCGCAATGCCCGGTCGTTTCCCTGCGCATCTGAACACCGCGAAACAGGCGGTCGTCAATTGAACAATCAGGCCGGAACTGACGCGTCGATAGCCGTTCGCAGGTTTTGGCCCGCGGAAGAGCGAAGGCGCCGCCAGGCGCTGCTCCACCGGCGGCCGCATTGCAATGCAGGAAACGACCATGATTGATTTGCCCGTCGTACAGACTCCGCAGAACGGAGAACAAACCGCCGTCGACGCCGAAATCACAACGGCAACGGGCGGCCGCACGCTCTACGTGGAGACCTACGGCTGCCAGATGAACCTGAACGACTCCGAAATCGTGCAGTCGATCATGAACAAAAGCGGCTATGCCATCGTCGACGGGCCGGACGACGCGGACGTCATCCTGCTGAACACCTGCGCGATCCGCGACAATGCCGAGCGGCGCATCCACGAGCGCCTGAAACACCTGCGCTACTACAAAAAACGCAAAAACGACCTGGTGGTCGGCGTCCTGGGCTGCATGGCCGAGCGCCTGCGCACGCGCCTGCTGGAGAACGAAAAACTCGTCGATCTGGTAATTGGTCCGGACGAGTACCGCAAGACGCCGGAACTGGTGGACAGCGCCTTCAGCGGAGAAAAAGGCCTGGCGGTAAAACTGAGCCGCGTGGAAACGTACGACGACATCACGCCGCTGCGCACCGAAGGCATCAGCGCCTGGGTATCGATCATGCGCGGCTGCGACAAGTTCTGCACCTTCTGCGTGGTGCCCTGGACGCGCGGCCGCGAGCGCTCGCGCAGCCTGGACGGCATCGTGACGGAGACCCGCCACCTGTGGGACAGCGGCTTCCGCGAGATGACGCTGCTGGGACAGAACGTCAACAGCTACCGCGACGAAGACAAAGACGCAGATTTCTCCGACCTGCTGGCGGCCTGCGCCGAAGCCGCGCCGCAGATGCGTATCCGCTACACAACCTCACATCCCTACGACATGAGCGACAAACTCATCGAAACGATGGCGGCGTACGACAATATCTGCAAGTACATTCACCTGCCGGTACAGTCCGGCTCCGACCGCGTGCTGCAGCTGATGAACCGCAAATACACGGTGGAGCACTACCTGGAGCGCATGCAGGCGATCAAGAAGGCGATGCCGCACTGCGCCCTGTCGACAGATATCATCTGCGGTTTTCCGACGGAGACGGAAGAAGACCACCAGATGACCATGGAGTTGATGGCACAAGTGCGCTACGACGGCGCTTTCATGTTCAAGTACTCGCCGCGCGAACGCACGCGCGCATGGAAAATGGGCGACGACATTCCGGACGACGTCAAGACGCGACGTCTGAATGAAGTCATCGAACAGCAGCAGAATATTTCCCGCGAAATCAACCAGGCGGCCATCGGCACAACCGAGCGCGTCCTGGTGGAAGGCCCCAGCAAGCGCAATGCCGCCGAATGGCAGGGCCGCACCGACTCCAACAAAGTCGTCATTTTCCCGCACAACGAACACTCCGGCTACATCGTCGGCGACACGATTGAAGTCGCCGTGGAGCGTTCGACATCGGCGACGCTCTTCGGCCAGATCATTAACAGTTGAGCCGTACACCCAGGCAATCCGCTACGTTCAGCGCATAAAACCGACCGTTTAATTTTCTTCGCTTGTTAAGCAGCAGGCGTCGGCGATAGTTTGTCCGCAACACACTGAGACTTGTTTTGCGGACAAATCCGGAGCCGACATGAACTGGGAACGCTTCAAAATCCTGGTGCAGCTACTGTGTAATCTGATGTGCGCCGGCGGCGCGACGCCGACGGTGCGCAGGCTGCACGGCCTGATGTTTCACATTGAGTTTAATGCCCGCCTCGGCCGGGTGGCCTCACTCAGCGGCACCCACTTTTTTCAGCAGGGAGACGGGCCGGCCAGCCTGGCGCTGGAGCGCGCGCTGTACGAACTGGAGAACGAGGGCGCAATCAGACGCCGGCCGCAGCGCCTGTTTAACCCGGACCACAGCGACGCGACACAGGCGACTTCCGACTACGGCATTGAAACTCTGCGCGCCGCGCCGCAGGGTGTATTTGCCCGGGACGAACTCAGGCTGACACAACGCAGCCTGAACGAGTACCGCGCCATGCTCGACCAGTTTGACCTGGAACTGCAGGACCTCTTGCCGGCGGCGGACGTGGAGACCGGGCGGCGCATCGACCTGAAGGCGGCCTGCGCGCATCCGGCAAGCGCAGGCCTGGCGGCGGACATCGCACATGCCGCGGCACTGAACCGACTTAAACAGATGCAATCCGGAGACGAACTGGAGACGTCTCACTTGCGGACTATTATTGAAGAACATCCGGCCACGCGCACCATCGACGCAGCGACGCGCATCAATCCCGCGACGCGCACCGTGTATGAGATGCTGCTGCAGCGGCTGACAACACTCCCGGCACTACCCGGCAGCCTGGATCTGGAGGGCAAACACGAAGTGACGGACCGCCGCAGCATCAGCGGCAACGGCGGATCCGAGCGCCTGCCGCTTCTGCGACTGACGTTCCGCATGACGAGCGAGTTGATTGTAGTGGAAGGCGTAGAAATTGCGTTGCCCGGGTCCGGTCATTCCGCAGCAGGCGGTGCGGAATTAAACGGAACGGCGGCGCGCGCCGACCCGGCACGAATGTTAAACGGCGCGGCCGCTTAAACACCCGGATCAGGTTAAACAACAAATGGCAGGCAGCGACCGGCGGGAGCCGCCTGCCACATGCGAACGACTACTTAAACATGCGCACATATTGGTGGCGACGCAGCTCCGCGATTGAATAGAGCGTGCCGCGCCATACTATGCCTTTGCGCCGCCAGGCCTGCCAGGCCGAATTGGCGATGGCGACTGCCAACGTCAGCAGGCCGAGCGGCATCAACATGGCTTCGTAGCCGACGCCGATTACACGGCGACGCGAAACAACGATGCCGGCGAACAAAAACACGGCAACGAGAACACCGGGCAGCAGGGCAAGAGGCGTGCCGACGGGTATTCCGGCAAACGGCGCGAGCGAGTACAGAACGACAAAAAGCGTCAGCAGGGCGGCGCGCAGCCAGGAAAATCCTGCGACGGCGGCGAAGAGGTTTTTCTCAAAACCGCGAATCATTTCGATGACGGAGACATACCACTCGACCGACAACATGCGCTGTGCCAGCACGATGCTTGATCGCGCGCCGTTTTCCGCCAGGTACTTAGCCAGGCCGACGTCGTCGGCCACTTCCAGGCGCAGGCGTTCGAACCCGCCGTGGCGCACATAAGTCTCGCGGCGCACCATGTTAAACGCGCCGACGCCGATGGCTTCCGGTCTCTCCGGATCGGCCTGGCGGTGCATACCGGCCATAAAATGGACGCCGAAAGCATTGCAGAGCAGTTTAAGCCAGAAGCTATCAGTTTCGAGGCGCGGCAGCGCAGCCAGATGATCGAGACGGTGCACCTGAAAGTAGTCGACGGAGCGGCGCAGAGCCTCAGGCTCAAACACGATATCCGCGTCCGTGAACAGAATCAATTCGCCGCGCGCCAGGCCGGCGGCGGTGTGCATCGCATTGACCTTGCCGAGCCAGCCGTCCGGCAGGGATCTGATGTGCAGGGCGCGAACGCGGGCGTCACCGGCGGCGATTTCATCCACCAATTCACCGGTTTCATCGGTCGAGCGGTCGTTGACGAGAATGACCTCAAAATTGTCGTAGTCCTGCCCAAGCAATGAAAGCTGCGCATCGCGAAGGGCGGCGGCTTCATTGCAGGCGGGCACTACAATACTGACCAGGGGCCGCACTTTGACCGGCGGCGCATCGACGGAACCGAGTTCGTCCAGGCGCAGCACGGAAAGCAGCGAACTGCCGCCGATATACATCCACATGATGCTTCCGGCAAAGGTCCAGGCGATCAACGCGATTTCCCAGCCCTGCTCCATAAAATGCCTTCCATGTTTGTCGATGCGACGAAAACCGCCGGAACAGCAACTGCGTCGGCTAACGTCTCAGCGGCAGATTAATTGACCACTGTCCGCAAAAGAGCGGACGCCCGCTGGCACAACACGCAGCACCGGACTGCTGCGTCTTCGCCCGCGACTGCCCGGACGCGACAGCCGCGCAGGGCCGCACACCCGTTTATCAATTGCATGCACGGCTAAGTTATGAATACACATTCCGCACAATTCCGACAGCTCAAGCGCAAACATTGGAACGACCGCAAGGGCGGGCGCGACGTCACCGCATTCGGCTTCGGCTGTTATCGCATTACCGTTGATAATGCGACGCACCAACGCGCACTTAAACACGCTCTTGCATCCGGGATCAACCTGATCGACACTTCGACCAACTACGGCGACGGCCGCAGCGAGGAACTCGTCGGCCTCGTGCTGGGAGAAATGCTGGGCCGCGGAGAACTGAACCGCGAGGACGTGCACGTCGTGACCAAAGTTGGTTATATCCAGGGGCGCAATCTGGCGCGCGTGAATGAAAATGGGCGCTACGCCAACATTGTCAACTACGCCGAACAGCTGTGGCACTGCATCGAGCCGGATTTTATTCACGATCAGTTAACGGAATCGCTGGAACGGCTCAAACTCAGCTTCGTCGACACATTGCTGCTGCACAATCCAGAGTACTACCTGATGAAAGCCGCCGCGGACGGCGTCGATGTCGAAGTGGCACGCAGCGAGTTTTACACGCGAATAGAACGGGCCTTTGAACAGCTGGAACGCGAAAAGGCCGCGGGCCGCATTCGCAGCTACGGCATCTCGTCGAACACGTTTCCGGGCGACGCCGACAGCGCCGACTTCTGCTCACTGGAGCGCGTGTTTAACATAGCGGAATCGCTGAACGGCGCGCATGGCTTCAATTGTGTGCAGCTCCCGTTCAACCTGATTGAACATGCGGCGGCGACGCGCAAAAATCAGGTGAAAACAACAGCCGCGGTGCTGGACTTTGCCCGCGAGAAACATTTAAACGTTCTGGTCAATCGCCCGCTGAACGCCATCACACAGAACAGGCTGATCCGCCTTGCGGCGGCGCAGGAAGTCAGGGACGTATCCGAGTCCGAAATTCGCGCGGCGCTGAATCGACTGAAGGTGCTGGAGGAGCGCTTCCGGACGGAGATTCTGCCCGGCCTGCACCTGGCCGACGAGGAAAAAACGACGCTGCACGAATGGTTAAGTCCGGCCGCGGGCCTGCACAACGGTCTGGACGCCTTCGACGGGCGCGAGCACTGGCAGAGCGCGCGGCAGCGGCACTTTGAGCCGCGCATCAAACACGCGATGGACTTTCTGGCAAGACTGAAGACCCCGGCCATCGACGCCTGGGCCGGCAGTTTTATCGCCGGCAGTTCGAGCCTGTTTAAGGTGATCGACGACTTCTACGCGGCGCGCTCGCAGCGCCGAGCGCAGGACTTGCTGAACGTTTATGCGCCGATTTTTGCGCCGGATTCAGACTCGCTCTCACACCTGGCGCTGAACGCCCTGCGCGCACATCCGGCTGTGACCTGTGTACTCGTCGGTATGCGCAGCGACGCCTACGTCGACGACTGTCTGGCCGCCTTGCAACTCGACGCACCTGAAGACGGCAATGAGGCGGGTTGGCGCGCCGCCGCAGAAGTGGATCTTCCCTGAATCCCGATTCAGCTGTTTAACTCTCCGCGGCCCGTATCACGCAGTCCGCGCATTGCTCCGCGGCCGCGGCGGACAGTGCCACCCCCATGCCGTTGCAGGCAAAGCCGATCACGTAACCGGGCGCAATCTGTTTAACACAGGGTTGTTTGTCCGCGGTAAAAGCCATAATACCGGACCAGCGGCCGCTGATTGAGACTTGCGCTCCGGGCAGTATGACAGTGCGCAGATACTCATCCAGAAAAGACTGTATGGACTCGTTAAGTCCGCGTTGCTGTGTACTTTCCGTGTCAAAGTCGCGATTGCGGCCGCCGCCGAGCAGTACGCGATCACCCAGGCGACGGAAATACACAAAACCGCGATCGGCGTGAAACGTGCCGCTGAACTTCAGATCCGGAAGTGTGTCGGTCACAAGCACCTGACCGCGGCCGGGCCGGATGTCCGGCAGCGGCTCCGTCGCCGCGGAGCCCAGCGTCCGCAGCAGATCCGGCAGAGCGGCGTTGCCGCAGAGCGCAGCCGCGCGCGCGTGCAATACGATCTCCTCACCGCAGGCGTCAACAGCGCAGACGTCGACGCCGCGATCGCGGCTTTCGAGCCGGTCGACTTCGATGCCGCAGAGCAGCTCTACGTCCGCCGCGCGCAGCTGCCGCTGCAGACTGAGACTTAAACGCCCGCTGTCCAGCGCGGCTTCAAAATGCGTATGAACCAGAGCCGCGACGCGTTCGCGCCCAAAACCGTAGCGCTGCAACAGGTCGGGCCGCAAGCGGAAAACCTCATCGCCAAAAATGTGGCGCAGGTCGCTGTTTAAGTCCTCCAGTGCGGCGGCGTCAACAGCGGAATCCCGCGTCAGCACTTCATGCCCGCAGTGGTCCTCGATCTGCAGGACCGCGTCTCCATGCCGGGCGCGCAATGCCTGCAAGCCGCGCCAGCGCCGTTCCACCAGTGCCAGCGCGGCGTCGCGGCCGACGCGTGCAATGTCGTCCAACAGTTCACCCGGACTGCCGAAACAGGCAAAACCTGCGTTCTGCGTGCCGGCGCCGCGCGGCGGTGCATGCCGTTCCAATATGACTATTCGCGCCTCGGGAGCGCGAAGACGCAGCGCCAGAGCGGTCTGCATACCGACCAATCCCGCTCCGACGACGACAAAATCAATTTTTTGCAGCGATTGTTGTTCCCAGAAACTCAGCACCCTCGACTCCCGATCACGCCCCGCATGGCATTTAACATTTTGAATAATAGCTATCCCGTTCGCGCCAAGGTGCAAAATACATATTTACACGCCTTGGGCAGGCCGACGCATAAACAAAACTGCTCCGCCGCGCGGCGTCGGCACGACCTGTTCCGTGACGACGCAGCGCCGGCACAACCTTCGGGAACGCCGGTGTACACGAAGAGACAATGCAGCCGCAGTTCGGCGCGGAACCCGATGAAACATGAAATGAACCGGAGCAACGCAGGGCCGCGACCAGTGTTGGAGCAATGACGCAGCACACAAGAAACGGCAGCGACAATATTTCCGGCGTTCAGACAAATGATTCAGTTCTACCGGCGTGATATGATATATCGCATCCTGAAGATTTTTAACGCAGACTACCGTCAGCGCGACAAGAAAGACAACAGTAAAACAGACCTGACGGCGAGGGAATGCACCGCATTTTTTGAGCCTGAAACGTCAAAAACACTTGTCAACCACAGGCAGGCGGCCAAAACAGTTTGTGGATTTTACTGTACTAAAAGAATATCTTTTTGTAGATTATTGTTTTGTTTCTCCGAAGAGACACTCAACAAGTCGGTCCTGTTCAGATTAACGCAATTTTAACGGAAATCACATCCGATGGCACGTGGTAAATCCGCCAGCCGGGAGCTGAGCTTACGCGAAAAGAAAAGCGCTCGCTTGAAGTTGACGATTCTTGATAGCGCCGTCGAACTTATTGGCAAACGCGAGTTCAAAGATTTGCATATCGAAGAGATATGCGAGCGCGCAGAGATTTCGGCGGTAACGCTCTACAAATACTTCCCGCAAAAAGAAGACATCCTGCTCTACTACTTCCGCATCTGGTGCCTGCACCGCTCGGTGGAACAGGAAGTCAACAATATCAACGGCATTCTTGCTGTTGAACATCTGTTTGAAGCGGCTTCGGCTGCGCTCGAAGAATTACCCGGCTTGATGTACGGTCTGTTCGGCGTCATGGCTGAACTGCCCGGGCTGCCGGACCACGTCGAGCCCAACTACGCCGAAAAACAGATTCTCTATCCCGATCACCCCACAGTAGCGGATCGCCCGGTCCCCGACCTGGCAATGCTCTTCCGCAAGCACCTGACGCAGGCGATTGAGAAGGGCGACATGTCCGACCAGATCGAACCGGTCGAAGTCATGAAGATTCTTCAGGGAATTTTCTACGGCGGCGCGATCACGGCACGTTCGCTCAAACTGCCCGTTTGGGATGTCTACGATGCGCACCTGCAGGTGATCTTCGACTACTTCCGCAGCTGACCTCTTTTGCTCGTCTCCACGAGTTCGGCGACCGCGCGCTCCGACGTTCATTCACGGGTAGCGCGGTCGCGGCGTTGTCTATTCCTGCCGCGCGCGTTAAATTGCAGGTTCTTTAGAACTCTGTAACGTATTTCGTACGACTTACCCAGCAGGCGGTGCGGCAATGTCCAACCAGGAATCTTCAAATACAGCGACAAACAAAAAAGTCATCTTGAGCGGGATGCAGCCCACGGGGCGTCTCATGATCGGCAATTACGCCGGAGCCCTCCGCAACTGGAATGCCCTGCAACACACGCACGACTGCCTTTTTTGTGTCGTCGACATGCACGCCATCACCGTGCGCCAGAAACCGGCCGACCTGCGCCGGACCTCGCTGGATGTAGCCGCTCTCTACATCGCTTCCGGCATCGACCCCGAGAAATCCGTCATTTTCCTGCAATCGCACGTGCCGCAGCACGCCGAGCTGGCCTGGGTGCTGACCTGCCTGACCTATATGGGCGAGTGCAGCCGGATGACGCAGTTCAAGGAAAAGTCCGAAAAACACTCCGAAACCGTCGGTTTGTTTACCTATCCGATCCTGATGGCCGCCGATATTCTTATTTATCAGGCCGATCTGGTGCCGGTCGGCGCAGACCAGAAACAACACCTTGAGCTGACGCGCAACCTGGCGGAGCGCTTCAACCATTATTACTCCGATACTTTTGTGGTGCCGGATCCCTATATCCCGCCGGACGGCCACCGGATCATGAGCCTGCAGGAGCCGGATAAAAAGATGTCCAAATCCGACAGCAACCAGAAGTCAACCCTGTTCCTGACGGACTCCCCGGACGAAATCCGCAACAAGATCAAACGCGCAGTAACGGACTCCGGCACGGAGATTCGCATGGACGAGGCGCGGCCGGCGGTGAGCAACCTGCTGACGCTGTACCAGATTGCCACCAGCAAACCCATGGCGGATATTGAGGCGCACTTTGCCGGCAAAAACTACGCCGAGCTCAAGTCCGAACTGGCCGACGCAATGATTGCACTGCTGGAACCGGTTCAGGCCGAGTACAATCGCCTGATGGACGACAAAACCTACCTGGAACAGATCCTGAAAGACGGCGCAGAGGCGGCGCGCCGCAGAGCGCACAAAACGCTGCGCAAAGTGTACAAAAAGACGGGATTTGTGCCGGCTTTCTCCTGATTCCGAGCCAATCCGAACCGAAATTGCGGCACGCGTGTACCGCTGCGCACGGACGTCCGAACGATTTCGCGCAGTCGATCGTCTTAGGCATCTGAAGTTTTTAGGCGCCCGCTCCCGGGCAGCACTGGAAAGGATCCCGAATGGCTCAGAGCACGGTAGAACAACTCGACGACGTCACCATTCGCTTTGCCGGCGACTCCGGCGACGGTATGCAGTTGACGGGTACGCAGTTTACGCACACGTCGGCAATCTTCGGCAACGACATCAGCACACTGCCCGACTTTCCGGCTGAAATCCGCGCGCCGCAGGGCACGCTCTACGGCGTCAGCAGCTTCCAGCTCCACTTCGGCAGTTCGGAGATCAACACGCCCGGCGACGCCTTCGACGTGCTGGTGGCAATGAACGCGGCGGCGCTGAAAGTCAATCTTTCCGGCTTGCGCAGCGGCGGCATGGTGATTGCCAATGCGGAGGGTTTCAACCGCAAGAACCTGCGCCTGGCGGGATACGAAAACAATCCGCTGGAAGACTCGACGCTGGAGAACTACAAGGTCTTTGTCGTCGATGTCTCGCGCCTTACCGCACGGGCCCTGGCCGACAGCGGACTGAGTTCCAAAGAAGTCGAGCGAACCAAAAACTTCTTTGCGCTCGGCATGCTTTATTGGCTTTACGGCCGCCCCCTGGAACCGACCATCCGCTGGACTGCGGAAAAATTTGCCAAAGCGCCGGAGATAGCCGACGCGAACGTTCTGGCGCTGAAGGCAGGCTGGAACTACGGCGAAACCACCGAGATTTTTCACGTCCGTTACGAAGTGGAGCCGGCCAAACTGGCGCCGGGACGCTACCGCAATATTTCCGGCAACCTGGCGCTGGCATTCGGCATTGTCGCTGCGGGACGCCAGTCAGGACTCGACGTTTTTCTCGGCTCCTATCCGATCACGCCGGCGAGCGACATTCTGCACTTTCTGGCGCGCCTGAAACACTTTGGCGTCAAGACATTCCAGGCCGAGGACGAGATTGCCGCGGTCACAAGCGCCATCGGCGCGGCGTTCGGCGGCGCATTGGCCGTCACGTCCACCAGCGGCCCGGGCCTCTCGCTCAAGAGCGAGGCCATCGGACTTGCGGTCATGACGGAGCTCCCACTGATTGTGATCGACGTGCAGCGCGCGGGACCGAGCACCGGCATGCCGACCAAGGTGGAACAAGCGGACCTTTTCCAGGCGCTCTACGGACGCAACAGCGAAGCGCCCGTTATTGTCCTGGCTCCGGCAACGCCGGCCGAGTGTTTCGACATCGCGATTGAGGCGGCGCGTCTGGCCGTGCGCACGCGCACGCCGGTTTTTATTCTCTCGGACAATTACGTGGCCAACGGCACCGAGCCCTGGCTGCTGCCCGACATAGAAACGCTGCCGCAGATCGACCCCGATTTTGCAAAGCCGGGCGAAGACTTCGCTCCATACAAACGCGATCCGCAAACGCTGGCGCGCCCCTGGGCTCTGCCGGGAACGCCCGGACTGGAGCACCGCATCGGTGGACTGGAAAAAGAAGACGTCAGCGGCAACGTGAGCTACGATCCGCTCAACCACGAGAAGATGGTGCGCCTGCGTGCCGAAAAAATCGATCGCCTGGCCGAAGAACTGCCCGAACTCAAAGTCGAAGGCGATCAGGACGGCGATGTCCTGCTGGTCGGCTGGGGCAGCAGCTACGGCGCCATACGCGAGGCGATGCTGCGCCAACGCCGCATTGGACGGCGCGTCGGACACGCGCACCTGCGCACGCTCAATCCGCTGCCGCGCAATCTGGGCGACCTGCTGCAGAAGTTTGATCACGTCATTGTGCCGGAACTGAACGACGGGCAGCTTGTCAACATTCTGCGCAGCAAATACCTGACGCCGGCCCTGCGACTTACCAAGATCCAGGGCCTGCCCTTCCGCGAGCAGGAAATCGAGCAGAAAGTCAACGAGGTGCTCAGCGGCGAATCACACGACGACAAACAAGAGTCGGCTGTTCAGTCGGAAAGGATGAACGGACATGAATGATATCCTGGCACAGGCCGCCGCCGCGCCTTCCAACGGCGAAGTGAAATACACGCTCAAAGACTTCAAGTCCGATCAGGACGTGCGCTGGTGCCCCGGATGCGGCGACTACGCGATCCTTGCGCAAATGCAGAAGATCATGCCCGATCTGGGTATTCCGCGCGAGAAAGTTGTCTTTATCTCCGGCATCGGTTGCTCCAGCCGCTTTCCATATTACATGGATACCTACGGGTTTCACAGCATCCACGGTCGCGCGCCCGCGCTGGCGACGGGGCTGAAAATTGCACGGCCGGACCTTTCCGTCTGGGTGATTACGGGCGACGGGGACGGCCTGAGCATCGGCGGCAACCACCTGATTCACCTGATGCGCCGCAATGTGGATCTGAACGTTCTGCTGTTCAACAATGAAATTTACGGCCTGACCAAAGGCCAGTACTCGCCGACCTCGGCGGCCGGACTGGTGACCAAATCGACGCCGCTCGGCTCGCTGGATCAGCCTTTCAACCCGCTGTCCCTGGTGCTGGGAGCGGAGGCGACTTTTGTGGCACGCACAATGGACCGCGATCTGCCGCACCTGAACAGCACGCTGCGCCGCGCCGCCGAACACCGCGGAACGTCATTCATCGAAATTTACCAGAACTGCATCGTCTTCAACGACGGCGTTTTTGAGGAGTTTACCGACAAGTCGACGCGGCCGGACACCAGTTTGTATCTCGACCACGGCCGCCCCATGCTCTACGGGGCGAACAAAGAAAAGGGCATTCGTCTGAACGGGCTCAAAGCGGAAAGCATCTCACTTGAAAACGGCCAAAACAGCATCGACGACGTCACGGTTTTTGACGAAGGCGACCGCGCCATGGCTTTTGTACTGAGCCGCATGGATAGCGCGCCGGGACTGCCGCGCGCATTCGGCGTTTTGCTGCAGGAAGAACGACCGCGCTACGAGGACCAGCTGAACGATCAGGTGGAAGAAGCCCGGCGCCGCAAAGGAAACGGCGACCTGCAGGCCCTGCTCGATTCGGGCGACGTCTGGGAAGTCGGCTCCGACGCCGCCAACAGTTGACCACCGCCGCCGCCTATTCGGCATCCAAGTATTTCCCCCATCAGTTGACTCCGGAAAACCGCCGATTTGCGCCTGAATTCCGCGGTTTCGCGCAGCCTGCAAAATTAGATGTTGCAACATCTATTGTTCCAACATATATTTGCGGCATGTAATCAAACACACGCAAATCTTTGCGACTCACGTACAAACTCTGATGGAGTACTTAACATGAAACGCATCAGCTTCGCCTGGGCCCTCGTTGCACTGTTTATCTTTGGAACGGCTTCAGCCTCGGCGGCTACCTGGAAAGCGGACAAAGTCCACTCGCAAGTTTCTTTTGAAGTCAGCCACCTGGTCATTTCGTCGACCGACGGCAAGTTCAACGACTACGACGTGACGGTTATCGCGAACAAGGACGACTTTTCGGACGCTAAAATCGAAGTGAACATCAAAACGGCCAGTGTGGATACCGACAACGAAAAACGCGACGGCCACCTGCGCAGCGACGACTTCTTTGCTGCGGACCAGCATCCGAACATGAAGTTCGTCGGCAAATCCATGAAAAGCAACGGCAAGAACAAGTATAAACTGACGGGCGACCTGACGATTCGCGGCATTACGAAGGAAGTGGTTCTCGACGTGGAATACAAAGGAACGGCGACCGCCTGGGGCACGACCAAAGCCGGATTTGAAATCACGGGCGAAATCAATCGTTTTGACTTCGGTCTGAAGTTTGACAAAACGCTCGAAACCGGCGGTCTTGTTGTGGGCGAAACGGTGGAAATCGAAATCGACCTCGAGCTGGACAAACAGGCCTGATTTCGTTGGTTCAAGCCTGATAGTAACGGGGACCGAAAAACGGTCCCCGTTTTATTGCAACTCTAAAGGACGGCAGCGCCATGCGCATTATTCACATCCCCCGCAAAGCACAACCTCCCGGACAGTTTGACGGCCGGAAAATCGAGGAGCGCAGGATGGTGATGTTCCCCGATGCACCCGAGGGCCTGCTGCACTCTTTCTCCACGCTGTTTTACTGGTCCTACGCCTGGGGCAACGAGGACGGCCTGATCGCCGAACATCCGCACCGCGGTTTTGAGATCATGTCCGTTGTTATCGAGGGCACGCTGGAACACTACGACAGCACTTCCGGTACGTGGACGCCATTGCGGGCGGGCGACGTCCAGGTGATGCGCGCCGGAACCGGTTTAACACATGCCGAGCGCGTCAGCAAGGGCACGCGCTTTTTCCAGATCTGGTTTGATCCGGACCTGCGCAACGCCTTGACACAGCCGCCGCAGTATCGCGATTTCCGCGCCGATCAGTTCGACGTGCTGGACATGGATGATATGGAGGCCCGCATTATTGCAGGTGAAGGCGCCACGGTGGAACTGCAGTCGCAGGCGCGCGTCTTTGAACTTTCCTACGGGCCGGGCGAACACGCCATGGAAGTTGATGAGGATTCCGTTTTTGCTATTTTTGTGCTCGAAGGGAAGATTGAAACCGACGCATCGTTTGTTAAACAGGACGACTTTTTACTGGTTTCACATGCCGAGCTATTGCGCTTTACCACCGACCGAGCCGGCAAGGTGTTTATCGTGGAAGTTCCGCGCGTCCCGGCCTACGCAACACTTGCGGGATCACATTAACAATTGAAAGGATCGACGGAGGCGCGGCCAAACATCGCCCTTCCTGCACTTAAACACAGTTGTAGCGGCACATGCGACTCGAAGACGAAATCAAACAGAAAAAATTCCGCAATGCTTATCACAAGCTGGCGGTTAACATTCTCTACACGTACAACTGGCTCCAGCCGCACCTGCGCACGGCGCTCCAGCCGCACAACATCACGACGCAGCAATACAACATTTTACGCATTCTGCGCGGCCATTACCCCGAACCCGCTTCACTTGTCATTTTGCGCGAGCGCATGCTCGACAAACAGTCCGACGTCTCCCGCCTTGTCGACCGATTGCACGCCAAGAAGTTAATTAAACGCAACCCCTGCAGTCAGGATCGCCGCCGCATGGACGTCATCATTACGGACGCGGGCATGCAATTGCTTGCGGACATCGACGACAGGATGTTAAACATCGACGCACTGTTCGGCACGCTCAGCTGCGACGAAGCGGACGAAGCCAACGCCCTGCTCGACCGCCTGCGCGGCTGACTTCCCTCCTCAATCAACATTGCACTTCCGCTTCCCTGATTGCAGCGCCCTGCGGGCTCGCTTTTTGATTGTCTTGTTTGTCGGCGGGTCGGGAATATCATGTCCGCTTGACGGTGAATATGGTGCGTTCACCCACGTTCTGAGTATCGTTCAGTTTTTTACGGCGGGATAATTTGTGGTTTTGGCGTAGACTGGCACATGACACGGAGCGCCGCATGCAACGCGCCGTGGATTGCCGGACTGACGTTTGCCTCGAAAAAACTGCACTGGTTGCAGGGTGGGAGGAGTGCGTCTGGACGTGGTGGAAACTCGCGGTAGACTGTATGTTTAAAAAAATCGATTTCCGGCCGATGCTAAGGAGAAGAATAAATACCTTCTTAACGAAACGGATCGGAAATCGATATGTCACAACATGCA
>JAUIKM010000035.1 GCA_030430495.1 bacterium
CGCGGGCGTGGATTTGATCCGGCGGGGCGATGGTCGCCTGAGCGACAAATACGTTGAGAAGGCATCCGGCCCCGTGATTACGTCCAACATGTTGCTCAGCGGCGCGGGCGTGGATTTGATCCGGCGGGGAGATTGTCGCCTGGGCGACAAATACGTTGAGATCGAATCCGGCCCCGTGATTACGTCCAACATGTTGCTCAGCGGCGCGGGCGTGGATTTGATCCGGCGGGGAGATTGTCGCCTGAGCGACAAATATGGTGTGATTGAGTTTGAAGCGCGGTATAAAGATTTCTGACCTTGAACCGGCTTTTGACTCGAAGCCTGGAAGCGGGCTCAATGACTTGCAGCTTTGTGGCGCGGCGGCGGACTTGCGGCTCTGTGGCTCGACGACCGACCTGAAACGGGATGAAATGTCGACTCAAAAACCGGCTCGTGGACTTGCGGCTTCGCGCGCGCTGACGAACAAAAAAATCAAGCGAGCCTGAGCCGCAGGCTCAAAGCGGTCATGGAATCAGCGGAAACTGGTCGGCCTGCGTCAGGAGTTTTTATCGCGGTAGTCGACGTCGCGGATTTCGCCCTGGTCCATTTTATTGAGGCGGTTGATGGTTTTTCCGCCCTTGCTGCGTTCTTCCTTGTGCGCCTTGCCCCGCAGCACCACCACGTCGTCGCGGTCGTAAACCACGTCGTCCTTGTCGTTCCTGGTTTTGCCCCGGCGGCCCGCGTTGAAATTGGTGTGGAAGGAGAAACCCGACTGGCGACGCGTCGAGATGCCGAGCATGCGGCGGATGGCGCCGAGCACCCAGCCCGTGGCGACGACGATGCCGATGATGATCGCAAAAAAGATGAGCAGAATCTTGGCCACGATACACTACCTGAAGTTGATGTGAAGTTGACGAGACATACGGACGGATTCGGCGATTGTTGTAGCACCGCACAGCGCCGCAATAAAAAAAGCCCGCTCACACATTGTGTAAGCGGGCCATTTATGCATAGTCGTATGCTTTTGTCTATTCGTTCGAATTAACCGATTCGTACAGTTCCGTCAACTTCTTGCGCAGATGCAGGACAGCATAGCGTTTGCGGGCCAGCAGCGTATTGATATTTACGCCCGTCTCCTCCGCGATCTGGCGGAAGGGAATACCCTCGAACTCATTCTGTTCGAACACTTCGCGCTGTTCCTTGGGCAGTTCCTTCAGTCCGTCCTGTACGGCTTCCCAGATGGTTTTGCGCATCAGAGCGCTTTCGGGACTGGCCGAAAGATCGGTAATGAAGTTTTCAAAAGTGTCCATGCCGTCTTCGGCTTGACCCGGAAGCTGCATGTCAGAAAACGTTTCCGCACGTTTCTTGCGATAAGAATCGATAATTCGGTTGCGCACCGCGGTAAAAACCCACGAAGCGATGTTCTCAATCGGTTTGGATACGTTTGCCGAGGCTGCGAGTACATTCGTGAACACGTCCTGCAAAATGTCTTCCGCTTCTTCCGCCGTGCGAACGCGCTGTCGAATGAAGCCGAGGAATTTCTTCCGGTCCGTCCTGAACAGGTGTTCAATCTGAAGAGCCAAATCCATTGCCATAATTACCTCCCTAGACTGAGTATCATCCTCGAATATGTTCGTCGTAATTCCACCGGAATCGTCGTCAATACTACCTATCATCATCTTGTGTCGTGCTTGACAGCTAACCATCAAGTGCCTTGTTCGGTTCCTTGTTCCAACAATATTTGTTAGAACAAATATCTGGCCGATAAATTGACGCGAAAATACGAATTATTGAATCCTGTGTCAAGTATTCCGCCTTCATGTTCAAAGAACTTCGACTCGTATCCTTTTGTGTCCAGCCGCCGTCGCGTCCGCTTGCGCGGCTGACGGGCTTCAAACATCGGGCGCGTTATCTCGTCGTCAATGCGCTAACTACGCCATTAATCCTGAAAAGTTCGATTTTTTTGGCGTCAATCGACATCAGACCGGCGTGGCCCACGCGCCCGGATGTAGTGAGGAGGCGCGACAGCCCATGAAAGTTGCAGTCAGTTGCGGAGATATCAACGGCGTCGCCCTGGAAGTGTTCCTCGGCGCGCTGCAAATTCACGCGCCGCAGGTGCTGGCGGAGCAGGGCGTGGAGCTCCTGCTAGCCGCAGAAACGCAAACTCTGCTGGCCGGCCTGAAGTTCCTGGGCGTCGAGGCGGAAATCCACAATCAGGTCCTGAAGGTGCACGGCCACAGCATCACCCTGATCGAATGCAGCAGCGCGGCGCAGCTGCGACCGGGCGAGCTGCAGGCGGACGCCGGCGCGCTGGCGCTCGAAGCGCTCGAACGCGTCGCCGATCTGGCGCTCGACGGCACGGCGCAGGCCGTGCTCACCCTGCCCGTCAACAAAAAAGCGCTGCACCTGGCCGGCGCGGACTTTCCCGGCCAGACCGAATTTTTTGCCGGCCGCGCCGCCGTTGATCATCCCGTCATGATTCTCTGTTCGCGGGAACTGCGCGTCGGGCTCGCCACGATCCACATTCCGCTGCGGCGCGTGGCCGAGGCCGTAACGCGCGCCGCCGTCGAACGCGGCGTCACCCAACTGGACCTGAGCCTGCGGCGCGACTTCGGTTTTGAGCATCCGCGCATCGCCGTGCTGGGGCTGAACCCGCACGCGGGCGAGGAGGGCGACATCGGCCGCGAAGAAATCGAAGTTATTTCGCCCGTGATTGAATCGATGCGCCGAACTGGTGTTACTCTCGAAGGTCCGTTTCCGGCCGACGGCTTTTTTGCGCACGGCGCCTGGCGCAATTTTGACGGCGTCCTGGCCATGTATCACGACCAGGGCCTCATACCGCTCAAAATGCTGGCCGGCGGCGGCGGCGTCAACGCGACGGGCGGACTGCCTTTTGTGCGCACCTCGCCCGACCACGGCACGGCATTCGGGATCGCCGGCAAGTCGCTGGCCGATCCGCGCGCCTGCGCCGAAGCGCTCATGCAGGCCGTGCACATGGTCGCCGCGCGCGCCGAATTCGACGCGCGACCGGGGCGGGGGAGCGACTGAATCTCCGCGGTCTGAAAATTTGCATCCATCCATGATCGAGCCGTCGCCGCCGCTTTCCGGCGCGGCGGCAAAACCGGGTTTTACATCGTGAGCCAGAACCGAATATTTCTCGTTCCCGGCAGCGAGCGCCGCTTCACCCTGGGCGCCGTCCTGCTGACGCTCGGCGTCGTCTGTTCCGTCTACCTCGGCTACCAGATGGGCGGCGGACTGCTCAAAATCGCGTCCGAGAAATTAATGCCGGATTTCCCGGTCGCCTGGGTGCTCGGATTCAGCCAGCTGGCATTTCTGATGTTTCCCGCCGTCCTCATGTTAATGTCGGATCGCCGCGGTTTCAGCGGCGTACTGGCGCCGCGTGTGGCGGCCGCCGACGGCGGAATGCAGGTATCGTTGCCGACGTCGCAGCACTATCTGATCGGTTTTGTCTGCGTTGTGGCCATTCAGTTTTTCAGCGCGTCGTTCACGCCGGTGCAATACGATTTGTTTCCGCCGGACTGGGCCGAGGCGCTGCGCGGCTTCAGCGAGCTCTCGCAGGACTATTTCTTCGAGATCTTCGGCGAGTTAAACGCGGCGAATTTTCTGCGTTCGTTGTTAATCGTGGCGGTGATTCCGGCTTTGGCGGAGGAGACGCTGTTCCGCGCATATCTGCAGCCGATGCTTGCGCGACGCTGGTCGCCCGTGGCGGCAATCCTCGTCACTGCTCTGCTCTTTGCGACTTTACACTTTAATCCGGACGCCTTGATTCCGCTCTTTCTGGTTGGCGTTTTACTGGGGCTTGCGGCCTGGCACACGGGCGGCATTCTGCTGTCTGTCGTGCTGCACTTTGTTAACAACGCCATGGCCGTGGCGGTCTACTTTGCCATGCCGGACCTGAGCGACACTTCGGCGGACGAGGGCTCCTGGGGCGTCTCGCTGCTGGCGCTGATCAGCCTCGGATTTTTGCTGGCCGCCTTTGTGCGTTTAACGCCCGGAGCGGGCCGCGAAAGCGTGGCGGAAGGCGAGCTTCACTCCGATGTTTAAGGCGGGATTGTCACTGTAGCCGCGGAGACTTTTCCATCGGCACGTAAACGCAGGACGTACACACCCGATCCCTGCAAATCCATCTTGTTAGTCGCGCGGTGATCACCGGCGGGTAGACGCGTTGCCGGCCTGTTTGTCTTTGTGCCTCTGTGAGTCGAATGATTCAGTCGTAGCGAGTCTCTGAGTTCGGGGTTTAATGGGCAGAAAAAAAGAGCTGTGAACCTCAATGGCACACAACTCTTGTGTAGTTTTACGTACTCCGCTCCAATCGCATTCTACGCCGCGAGGCCCGATGTTTAACGCAGGATCGTCAGCGGCGTGCTGCACACCTTGCCGTCGACGCTTAAACGCAGGATATACACTCCCGCCGTCTGCACATCCATCTTGTTCGTCACGCAGTGCTCACCGGCGGGGAACACGCGCTGAAAAACTTGTTTAACAAGGCGTCCGCGCACGTCGAACAATTCGGCCGTCACAAGTCCCTGAGTCTCAACGCTGAAGTCCACCGCAAACTCGTCCGTCGCTGGGTTGGGCGTCAGCCGCACCGCCGACCCGCCGTCCGCCGCTGTGGCCGCCGGCGTTTCGTCCTCAACATCGGTGACCGAATAAACGGGATTTTGAGAGCGGAACATTTCCTTTGGGCTGGCGACGTAAACGTATCCGGCCGAATCCAGCTCCACTATTGCAATGCCTTTGTATAAAGTGTCGGCCGTAAAGTTGATGTCCGTACCGATCTGACGCCATTCCACGCCCAGGTTGTCGGTGTACCACAGTTGCTGTATTCCGTTTACAAAGAAGTTGTTGTGGCGGTCGCGGCGAATAACGGTATACAGTCTGTCCGATGGATCCGGGCCTTCCGTCCCGCTGAAACTCCAGGTTGCGCCGCCGTCACTCGATCCGAAGTATCGCGAGTCGGGATTGTCCGTCGCCAGCAGGATGTCGCCGCGATTGTTGACTTCCAGGAACGTCGGGTGCCACGGTCCTTCGCCATGCTGACCGGCTTTGAGCAGGGTGTCGCGTTTCTCTTTGTTGTCGGTGAGATCGAAGGTCAGCAGGCTGCCCGGAAAGGAGCCGGCTATAAGGAGCTGATTGCCGTTGCGCAGCGCCGCTTTGGACAAGCTGTTGTTGGGTCTGCCGTAGTGGCGCGGAACGGTCCATTGTGTTCCACTTTCATCGCCAACTGACAGGTGCCCGCCTCCGAAAAAATAATCGAAGACCTCCGCCAGAATTTTGCCGCCCGGTTCTTGTTTTAAATCCACATAATCCAGGTTGTCTCTGCCCCAATCCGGAGATGGGTCCTCCAAAAGGGGGCTCCAGGTCGGGCCGTTGTCCTCTGATTGAAGAATGCTCGTCCCCAGGCCGATAAGTATCCGTCCGTCGCACAGCGCGGTCAAGCTGTACAAAATACTCTTTGGCAGTGACTCGACCTTTTTCCAGCTTTCGCCGTGATCGTCGCTGTAAAAGACGTAGTCGGCTCTCCCCCAACCATCTGAGACTTTCAGCAGGAGGCGGCCGTTCGGTGCGCTCAGCACCTGTTCAATTTCCACATCGCCCGCTTCGGGCGGCAGTTCGATCTTGATCCAGTTGGAATTTTGCGAGAAGGCAACAAACGGATAGGCGCAAAGCATCAGCGCCATGCCCAGGAGTTTTTGCATGTCGGGTCCGTACAAATGGTGCAAAACGGTGCGCGTTCCGTTTTTGGGCAATGCCGCAAGTATAACAACAAATGCCCGGACAAAAAAGGGCAAAAACTCATGCCGCTCTCTCGGAGCCGTGCGCTTGTTTCGATTTGCCGCGCTCCTGCGCCGGGCCTATTCGCTCACAATCATCGTCTGCGTGCCGACGTACGGTCCGGCCTGCAGACGCAACAGATACAGTCCGCCGGCCAGCTCCCGCGGCAGTTGTGCCTCGTGTTCGCCCGCTGCCATTCTTCCGCCCGCAAGTTCGGCCAAGACTTCGCCGAGCGTATTGTACACCTGCAGGTGAGCCTCCGTGTCAAAGCCCAGTTCAAAGCGCACCGTCGCGCCGGGGCCGCCCGGATTGGGATGCGGCGCGTGCAGCGCAAACGCGCCCGCGCCGATCGTCAGCAGGCGTGCGTTGCCCAGACAGAAGGCCGAGTACTGCAAATCGTCGCTTGTCAGCCCGCCGGCGCTAAAACAGTCCGAATCGCTTGTTAAATCCATGCCTGCCGCTTCGATCAGAATGATTCCGTCCTCGTTCAACTCCACCAGCAGCACATGTGTTTGCCACTGAAGCAGTTCGGCGACGTCCGTCGGCGGGCCTTCGCCTCTGATGTTTAACAGGCCGCCGCTCACGTCCGGCGTCAGTGTAAACGTCCAGCCCGGCGCTGTAACAATCGATTCCGGAATGATGCGCGCCGCCTGCTGATTGAACGCCAGGTCGATGTTAATACCGTTGACCACGCCGCGACCGCCCACCTGCGTCAGTCGCCAGGTGATGCGGTCGCCCGGCAGAACATTCGTTTCGTCGATGGATACTTTAATGTCTGTCCTCATCGGCGCGGAAACTACCAGTGTGATCTCTTCCGTTGTCTCACAGCCGTCTGCGCTCGTAAACCTTGCGGTCAGAGTTTTGCTGTCATTTAATGTCAGCATCGGCGTGAAACTCGTCGCGTCGTCCAGTCCCGCCGCGGGCGTCCAGACAATCGTGCCGGGCCGGTCGGCTGCTGCGTTTAACTGTACTTCCGTGCCGCGGCGACAGATCAGGCGCGGCGGTTCGTCAATTGCCAGATGCGGCTGTGGAAACACTTCAACAAAGGTCGAGTCAAAAGCCGAACATCCATTGCGGTCGGCGTGCAGATACACCCAGCGCGATTTCGTCAATCTCAGGCCCGGACTTGCACTGCCGGGATCGTTAAACAGGTCCGCCGGCGTCCATTGCAGCGCCGCGTCGGCCGGGACCTCGGCCTGCAATTCAACTTCTTCGCCCGCACAGACCGCCGCGGGTGTGTTGATAATTATCTCCAATGCATCGTTAACGCTTATGTCGATCGACGCCTGCGCACTGCACCTGCCGTTCCAGACGGTGATTGTATATCGGCTGGGTCCGGTCGGCCTGACCGTCGGCGCGGGACTCATCGGGTCGTCGAAGTCTTCCGGATTATCCCATGCAAATCGCTCAACTTCGGTCATCAATACCCGCAGTTGCACTTCCTCGCCCGGGCAAACCACAAGTCGATCAGCGACAATCTCGACAGTCGGTCCCGGCGTCACCTGGACAAAAACGGAGTCGCGCGCCACACAGCCGTCGGCTGCGCCGACCTCAACAACGTACCAGCGCGAAGCCGGCGGGCTGACCGTCGGAGTGTTGGAGTTGACATCGTCAATGTATTCGTCCGCGGGTGTCCAGCGCAGCTCGCCGCCGCTCGATTCAGCCCGCAGTTGTATCGCTTCGCCCGCGCAGATTGAAAGGTCCGCGTTGACAATGTTAACCGACGGCGGCGAGTCGACGCGCACAAAAACGGAGTCGCGCGCCGCACAGCCTTCAGTCGAGACGACGTCCAGATAATACCAGCGCGAAGTCGGCGGACTGACCGTAGGCGCAAGTGACTTAACATCGTCGATGTATTCGTCGTTGGGCGACCACACAAACTCATCGCCGACCGCCTCGGCGTTTAACTGAACTGCGCCGCCTGCACACAAAGCCACGTCGCCGCCGGCGTCGGCTACAGGCGCGGGATAAACAAATACCGTGCGCGTGTCTTCATGCGCGCCCCATTTATTCGATCCAACCAGGTGAATCCTGTACTCGCCGGCCTCCGGAAAACACACCGTGCCGGGGTTGCGCACATTCCAGTTGCGAACGTCGCCGTCATGTTCAATCGTCCACGACCATTCGTCCGGATGGAACAGACTTGCATCGCGGATGTTAATGCATTCTCCCTGACAGATCGTGGAGTCGGAGAGCTCGATCCTGACCTCGGGCCCCATGCACAGGTCGGACGCCACGCTCGAATTCCAGCTCATTACCTGGTTCGGCGGGGTGGAACACACAAATGGCGCGCCTTGAATCAGGATCTCTTTAGTGTTAAAATCACAGGCCGCGCCGACCGCATTGGGATTCCGAATAGCGCCGACCCATTGATCGCGCCCGTTGGACTCAGTCTGATGTGTGCCGAAATATATCTTGCCGTCCGGCGCGAGTTGCAGGTCGCAGATTCCGACAGAATTTTCGTTAATTATCGGCGATTTCAGTACCGTTCGTCGATTAAACACTTCGTCGCCGTCGCTCAGACTTAAATCCAACTGTATGATGCACTGTTCCTGTTTCCAACTGCCTGACAGATAACACTTTGTTTCGTCGGGTGAAAACGCGACATGCGGATTAACTCTGTACTCGAAGTTCTTATCGGTCAGTCCCAGCGCTTGTGTTAATTCGCCGCTGCCCGTGTCAAATTCAAATATTTCAAAAATGCCGGGTGTCAGCGGCGTGTTGTAGAATGGGTCCCAGGTTGTCATAGCCAGGTAATTGCCGCCGGGAGAAAAGTACAGTCCGCCGACCCAGGCCCAGTGGTTGCGCGATTCAACAACTGCCGTCGGCCCGATGTCGCTCACGACCGGTTCGTGATCGACGCCTTCAGACGTTAATTTAAAACTCAGATAGCGATTGCCGTACTGTTGACGCGAAACGATCCAGAAAAAGTTGCCTTCGCAGTTCCACGTGGCGGCTACCCGCTCGGTCGCCAGCGAGTCTATTAACACATTTTTCTGCACGATGAATTCTTCTTCTGTCGCGGCTTCAATATCGACCACGGAATAAAACAAACCGCGCAACGCGCCATGCGGAACCGGCAGACCGTCAGTGTGAAAAATGTAGTAGTAGCGCTTTGATCCGGGCAACGGCGTGATCACGGAGCCCTGCATCGCGGTTCTTGAGCTGAACAACGTATGTCCGTTTTCAAAGCCGCTTTGTCGCCCCCGGTACAACTCATAACCATCGAACAGCAAAAGCAACTCGCCGCTGTCCGGATCGGCTATCATGCTTTGTCCTTCCCCTTGTTCTACCGGCCCGTCCAGCAATATTGTCGGCGGGGAATTGTTAAAGTCCAGCCCGCAGATATACCGCCAATACCAGATGTTGTTGTATTTGGGTCGTTTGTTTAGCTGTGCATTCAGCGTGGGCAGGCAACAGATTGTCAGAAAAAAAAGCGTTAACAGTCGGGCAAGGCTACGCATGGGCATACCGCGATCGAGATCGTTAAACAAGGGCGGGAGCCGCTGCGGGGACGGGAAGAGCGGCTCCGTGAACTTCGAGCTGCCCTAAAGACTCAGGAAACAAAATTTGGTCCCGCCCGCCGAGAAAACCCACCGCTGCGCCCTCGCTTCGCTTCCGGCTGGCTCTTTTTTTTTGTTTGTCATTGTGTTAGTAGTTTTCAGCCCTCGAATCGAACATCCAGAGGAACCGCAAATAACACATTCCGCAAGTTTACCGGAAATGACTATTTTTAGCGTTGCAAGCTGAACGAGCCGATCCAGGCCGCAAGCACTCAGTTCAGATTCATGAACCAACAGATGACCGGGGTCGGACATGGCTTGGAAGCGCTGTAGCGTGTTTCAACCTGTATAAGATCGACCATGTTTGAACACCAGCAAACGAGAGAAACTGTTGAATGTCAAATCCGAAGCATATCGAAATTTTGAAAAGCGGAGTAGAAGAATGGAATGCCTGGCGGGAAGAGAATCCGGAAGTGAGGCCGGATCTTATGGGAGCCGATCTTTCGAGAGCCAATCTTGAAGTTGCCAATCTTTATGGTGCCAATCTTGAAGGTGCCAATCTTAAAGGTGCCAATCTTTATGGTGCCAATCTTAAAGGTGCCAATCTTGAAGTTGCCAATCTTTATGGTGCCAATCTTTATGGTGCCAATCTTTATGGTGCCAATCTTGAAGTTGCCAATCTTTATGGTGCCAATCTTTATGGTGCCAATCTTGAAGGTACCCATCTTGAAGATGCCAATCTTAAAGGTGCCCATCTTAAAGGTGCCCATCTTGAAGGTGCCAATCTTTATGGTGCCAATCTTTATGGTGCCCATCTTGAAGTTGCCAATCTTTATGGTGCCAATCTTAAAGGTGCCAATCTTTATGGTGCCCATCTTCAATTCTGTCGTTTGCAGCGTGCTGGTTGCACAAAAACAATATTCAAAAATGCTTTTTTTGGAGGGTCCGTAATCGTCGATTGCGACCTCTCAGAAAGCATTGGTCTGGACCACTGCGAACATTTTGGCCCGTCTAGCATAGACAACCAGACAATTATTAAATCGCGAGGCCTCCCGGCTGAATTCCTCAAAGGCTGCGGCTGGCAGGACTGGGAGATTGAATCCGCCAAAATGTACAATCCCAATCTGAGCGCTGCGGAGCTCGGCGAAATCAACAACCGCGTTTATGAGCTGCGTCACCAAAACAAACTGCAATTGGCCAGTTTGTTTATTGCCTATGCACATGCCGATGTGAAATTTGTTGAACAGATGGAAAAACGACTCGAGAACAGCGGCATCCGCTTCTGGCGGGACATTCACCATTCCATTGCCGGGCCGATGGACAAAGTCATCAAGAAAGGCATTCACGATATGGGGACCGTTCTGTTGATTCTCTCGCGCAACTCGGTCAACAGTGAATGGGTTAAATACGAAGTCAGCGCCGCGCGCGATAAACAAAAAGACTCGCCGATTCCAACCCTTTGTCCGATTGCACTGGACGATTCATGGAAAGAGTGCAGGTGGCCGGACGATCTGCTGCGCGTTGTCAAAAGCTACAATATCCTCGATTTCTCTCAGTGGAAGCAAAGCGAAGACTCCAGGTCCAGACTGTACGAACGTTTACTTAAGGGCCTGCACATCTTCTACAGTGAGCCCAAAAAGTCGGACGACGAGTCAGATAGCCACTGGAAGCCCATGGGTGCTTAGCGCAGCGGCTTGATCCGAGTAGCTGAAACAGAAATGTGTGTTTGTTGAACAACTTCTCTTGCAGGCTGAAATGGCAAATCCGAAACATGTTGAGATTCTGAAGAGCGGCGTTGAGGAGTGGAATGCCTGGCGAAAAGAGAATCCGGAAGTGAGGCCGGATCTTAGTCGGTCAAGTTTGGTGGATTTCAATCTTGGTGATGCCAATCTTTCCATCTGCAATCTAAACGGAGCTGACCTGAAATCAGCAAATCTTTCCGGTGCAAATTTGTCTGGTGCAACTCTTAGAAATTCTAATCTCGAGAAGACAGATTTTCTCATGGCCAATTTGGCAGGCGCTTGTCTCGACAAGTCGTTTCTATTTCGGGCAGTGCTTTGGGATGTGAATCTATCAGGTGCCTCTTGCAAAGAAGCTAAGTTTGTGAGGCTTGAGTTTGCAAACGCAGAACTAATTGACGCTAGCTTTCTTGCTGCGGAGTTTCGCGATGTAACTGTACGAGAATCTACAATAGCAGCAACATTTCATACTGCTGTATTCCGCAATGTTCAGATACGGGACTCTGTATTAACGGCAGTTACGTTTGAAAAGGCTTTGCTCTCGCAGGTCATTTTCTCCGGAATCGAGTTTTCCGATGTGAGACTTAGTGACGCAAAACTGGAAGGAGTTGCCATTGTTAAATCAAGCCTGGTTAGAGCTGAAGGGCTGAGTTCATGTCAACATTTGACACCAACCGCAATAGATAGAATATCCGTTGTAAACTCTGATAAAATTCCCGATGCCTTTTTAAAAGGCTGTGGCTGGCAGGACTGGGAGATTGAGTCCTCCAAGCTGTATAATCCCGAATTGGCAGCCGATGAAATCGCCGAGATCAATAATAAGGTCTTTCAGCTGAGACACAAGACCAAACTTCAGATTGCCAGCCTGTTTCTTTCCTACTCGCGCGACGACGGCGAGTTTGTTGATGGACTTGAGGTATATCTCAATGCAAGCGGTATCAGATACTGGCGCGACATCCACGACGCTACAGCCGGCCCACTTGACAAGGTCATTGCGCGTGGCATAGACGTGTCGGGTACTGTCCTTCTGGTCTTGTCCAAACAGTCTGTCAAAAGCGACTGGGTGAAGTACGAAGTCAAAAAGGCAATCGATAGACAGCATAAGTCTGTAGTGCCTGTTCTGTGCCCAGTAGCTTTGGATGATTCCTGGAAAAACTGCCGCTGGCCAGAGAATGTGCGGAGATCAGTCGAAGAGTTTAATATCCTCGACTTTTCTCAATGGAACGAGAGCGAAGAAACACGTGCGAAGTTGTACAAGAAGTTGATCGACGGTCTGCATATTTTTTATAGTGAGCCGAAAAATCACTCGGTCTTTAACGCTTTTCTTGGGGAGGATGTCTTGACTCCAGAAATGCGGCAAGAGTTCGATCAAAACACTTTGAGGAAATTACTTGGCAACAAGCAAAGCTAGGTTATAAAAAATGGTGGAGAGGGT
Source organism: bacterium (assembly GCA_030430495.1). Classification (GTDB taxonomy): domain Bacteria; phylum Bacteroidota; class Ignavibacteria; order Kapaibacteriales; family UBA7675; genus JAUIKM01. The sequence goes on from JAUIKM010000035.1 coordinate 12,453, forward strand.
GAATGGCAAATCCAGAACATGTCAGAATTCTTAAGAGCGGTGTTGAGAAGTGGAATGCCTGGCGGAGAGAGAATCCGGATGTGAGGCCGAATCTTACGAGAGCCGATCTTGAGGAAGCCAATCTTTCGGGAGCCAATCTTACGGGAGTCGATCTTGAGGGAGCCCAACTTTCGAGAGCCCAACTTCCGATAGCCCAACTTTCGAGAGCCAATCTTTTTAGAGCCCATCTTGAAGGTGCCAATCTTTATGGTGCCCATCTTGAAGGTGCCAATCTTCGATTATGTCGTATGCACAGTGCTGGTTGCACAAAAACAATATTCAAAAATGCTTTTTTTGGAAAGTCCGCAATCGTCGATTGCGACCTCTCAGAAAGCATTGGTCTGGAGCACTGCAAACATCATAGACCGTCAAGTATCGACAACCAAACAATCATCAATTCCGGCGGCCTCCCCGCTGAATTCCTCAAAGGCTGTGGTTGGCAGGACTGGGAGATTGAATCCGCGAAACTGTTTAATGCCGATCTGAGTGCTGAAGAAATTGCCGAAACAACCAACAATATTTATCAACTACGACACGAGACGACCTTGGAAATTCCCAGACTGTTTATCTCTTACTCACATGCCGATCGCGAATTTGTGGATCAACTGGAACAACGCCTGGAAGCTGCACGCATTCGTTTCTGGCGCGACAAACGCGACGCCACGGCGGGTCCGCTCGACAAAATTATCAGCCATGCAATTGATTCCAGCGGTACCGTCCTGCTCATCCTGTCGGAAAAGTCCATCAACAGCACCTGGGTGAAGTTCGAAATGGACAAAGCCAACAGCCGCTACTTCAAGAGCGAGATTCCCGTGCTGTGCCCGATTGCGCTGGATGACTCCTGGACAAAAGGTCGCTGGCCGGAAAACCTGATGCGCACATTAAAAGAGTTTCACATCGTCGATTTTTCGAGCTGGAACGAGAGTGAGGCGCAACAGGACATCCTGTTTAAAAAGTTGATCGACGGTTTGAAGCTGTTTTACAGCCAGTCCAAAGACGCAAAACGGAAAGGGGGTGAGTGAAACTGCAAATGCGGAATAAATTCCAGCAGATCAAAGCATGGACATATATGAGTCCCTCACAACTTCACCTCCGCCTGAAGCGTCACGCTGCGCATCGGCGCCAGGTTGGCGATTATTTCCGTGTAGTAATAGTTGAAAACATTTTTGGCGTTGAGCGTCAAACGCAGGGGCATGTTCGTGACGTTGTACAGATTCGCGATTAAACGCATGTCGAAGACATGGATGTCCGTGCGCGCGTCCGCATTGCGCACCGCAAAAATGATCTCCTCGTCGATGTTGTCAAAACGCGATTGATATCGGTAGTCGGTCTGAAACTCCAGCCAGCCGAATGGAATTATCACGCGGCCCTGCGCCAGCCACTTCGAGCGGTACTTCAGAATTTCGTCCGTGTCCAGGTCCGTCGGGTCCATCGCCGTCAGCGCCAGCTCCAGCGCGGCGAAACGCCCCGGCAGCCAGCCCTTGACGCCCAGCTCCGCACCGGCGATGCGCGCGCGCGTGATGTTGATAAACCGGATGTTCGGCTCGTTGGCGTCCGGAAACTGCGGCTCGATCAGATCGCGGAATTGATTGTAAAACACGGCCAGATCGAGCTCCCAGTCCAGCTCGTCCGTTAAACGCGTCGCGCCGCCAAGTTCCAGCGACCAGCTTTTTTCCGGGTCCAGGTCGGGATTGGCCGCAACGGTTAAACCGCCGAATTGCAGCGAGGAATAACGCTCGCCCAACGTCGGAGACCGAAAACCGACGCCAAAAGATGAACGCAGGCGCGTGTCCTCGCTCAGGTGATACGTCGCGCCGAGCTTGGGACTGAACTGCAACTCGCTGTCGCGTCCCGTCGTGCTCTCGATGTCAAAACGCCCGCCGCCGGTTAAAATCAGCGCGGGCATCGGCGTGTACTCGGCCTGTAGATATGCCGCGCCGAGACGCTGATTCTGATCGCCCAGGAAACCCTCGGTGATGCTGTTTAACGCGCTCGACAAACCCGCCGTCAGGATTAACTCCTCGTTCAGGATTGTGTTTAACTGCAACTCATTGCTGATGGCGTACGACGTCGAACTCAGCTGGTCGTTGGCGCTGCTCTCCAGCCGCGGCTCGGTCGCAAAAGCGGTGCGGAACACGCCGCTGCGCAGAATCAGAAATGTTTTATCGCCCAGGCGGTGTTCAAAGGAGAGCGCCGCGCTTAACTTGTCGGACACGATGCGCTCGTCGGGGTTGGCATCGTCCGGCGGGCTGGTGGCCGCGCGCAGACTTTTCCAGAATACGAAGTTTTCGCGTTCCTGGCGCGCGACGTTAACAATGCCCTTCACGCGCGTGTAGTCCGTCAGGTCCGCGCCGAACTTCACAAAACCGTTCCAGTTGCTCGTGCGCAGGTAGTCGTGGTGGCCTTCGTTGCGTTTGTAACCGCCCGCCGCCAGCAGGTCGACTCCGGCGAGGCGCCGCGAATACGACGCGTCGACGCCGCCCAGAAATGGCGCGGTTTCGCGGTATTGCCATTCTTCGCGCGGCAGGGTGTATCCGCCCGCAAAAGCGCGCACGCGCAGCTCCGGCGTCTCGCTCGGATCCGCTGTCAAAATGTTTACCACGCCGCCGAGCGCGCCCGTGCCGTAGAGCGCCGATCCCGCGCCTTTAACAACTTCGATGCGTTTAACGTTGAAAATCGGCAGCGCGTCGAATTTCACCTCGCCGTTGTCGCCGGAGAGCAGCGGGAAATCGTCCAGCAGGATTAACACGCGCGAACCGAGACCGAGCGAAAAACCGCTGGAGCCGCGCACGTTAATCTGGTCCTTGCTGACATATACGCCCGGGATGTAACGCAGCGCGTCGTCCAGGCGCGTAATATTGCGCTGCTGCAACTCCAGCTGATCAACTGTTGAAATACTGACCGGCACGTCCTGAACGGCCTGCACGCGCTTGCCGGCGGAGACCACGACTTCACTTGTCTGCACCGAACTCTGACGCAGGCTGAGGATGATTCCCTTGTTTTGCCCGCTTGTAACTTCCAGTTCGCGTTCGAGCGGTTCGTAGCCGACGAGCGACGCTCGCAGCGTCAGGTTGCCAACCGGCAGATTGTTTAACTCCCAGGAGCCGTCGGCGCGGCTGATCGCTCCAAACTGCGTGCCGACGACGCGCAGTGTGACGCCCGCCAGCGCGCGGCCGTCGTAGCCGTCGCGGACTTCGCCCGCAAGACTCGCAGTTCCCTGCGCGAATGCCGGAGACATTAAACAAAGACAAACAAGAAGGGATTGAAAAGCCAGGCGCAGGCCTGAGCGCATGACAAGGGAGAGCGGCGATGCAAACACCTGCGTCGGATACGCGGAAACGGTCTTGTGTTTAAACGTCATGTGTGCAGTCCTGATAAACTGGAAGTGCTGTTTAATCGCCTGCGGACGGAATGTCAAAAAGGCTGCGGCGGCAGGTCGTCAAAGTCAACCGTAAGTACAATGTCTTCAATGATCGCGCCGGGCTGCAACTGAATGACCGTCGGTTGATCGCGTTGGTCCGCCGGAGCATGGACGCCGACGGCTATCCAGTCCTCGAAGATGTTGGGGCCGTTCTGCATCGCCACCACCAGATAGGCGATGCGCGCCGGGCCGGGCGAGGGGATCGTGATTTCCCAGTCGACCGATTCCTGGAAGGTGGCCAGGCTGTCGTCCGTGAACCAGGCGCGCTGCTCCACGATGTCGCCCACCAGGCTCTCCGGCGGGTATTCCTGAAAAGCCGCCACGCGCAGGTCGTAAATGCTATCGCGCTCCGGCCAGCTGTCGACGCCGCCGGCAAAATCGACGCGCCCGCGCAGGATGACGTCGCCCTCCAGGGGCGGTTCGAGGCCTTTGTCGCAGCCGCCGAGCAGGACCGCGAACAGGCCGAAGAGGGGCCAAAAGAGGCTGAAAGTGCTGAGTCGTTTCATGGATGCGAATATACACATGCGGAATAAATGGACCGGCCGTACACCCTGAATCGGGCAGAGACGTCTACTGCAAAATTGTTGCGGAATTTGTAGATTAGCGGTCTTGTGCTCACACGGGCCGCTCGCGGGAGGAAACTATGGCGCAAACTTTATCCAGCATTCGCAAGAAACAGGCGCGCGGACTGAAAATGTCCGTCGGGACAAAGATCTTTGCAAGCCTGATATTCCTGGTCGCCTTTTTTGTGACCGGCGAAATCTGGTGGCTGGGGGCGATGGTGGTCGTCCTGGCGGCCGGTATCGCAATGACGCTCTTCATGCGGAAGATCAACGCCAAACTGGATGCGGGCGCCGCGCCCAAAACCGCCGCGAATGCCGCGTCCAAAGCGGCGGACGACTCCGCGCAAACCTGACGTCCACGGACGCAACCACGCACGCAGTAAATCAACATTCCAGCCAATAACTGATTCCAAAGATTCAATCATGCACGATATTTCGAGTCTGATCAACAAACACCAGCCCGTCCTGGAAGAAGCCCTGCGTTCGAATGCCGAGCGCAATCAACTCGTCAGCTGGCCCAAAAGCCTGCGCATCAACATCCTGAAGGATGAGGAAGCGCGCAATGCCGGGCAGGCCGCCTTTGAGGCGCACATCAACTCCGAGTTCGGCGCGCTCAACATCGAAGGCGCCACGGAATTTTTCGGGGCGGAAGAATCGCCCTACGGTTTTTCGCTGGAAGTTTCCTATCCGCTGCAGGACATCGACGCCGTTGTGCACGCCGGGCGCGACGCCATGAAGGAATGGCGTTCGCTCTCCGTCGCCGCGCGCGCCGCAGTGCTGATGGAATGCCTGGAGCGCGCCGCCGACAAAGCCGCGGAAATCGGTTTTGCGACGATGCACACGACCGGCCAGGGTCTGATCATGGCTTTTCAGGCTTCGGGCGGCGACGCCTTTGACCGCGCGCTGGAAGCCGTGGCGATGGGGTATCGCGAGCTGAGCGCCTTTGTGCCGAGCAACACCTGGACCAAACAGGTCGGCCGCGAAGAATTTGTGACGGTGCACAAGAGTTTCCACGCGGTGCCGCGCGGCGTCAACCTGGTGGTCGGCTGCTCGACCTTCCCGATCTGGAACAGCACGCCTGGCATGTTCGCCGGCCTGATCACCGGCAACACGGTGGTCGTCAAGCCGCATCCCAAAGCGATCCTGCCGATCGCCATTTTTGTGGCGAGCATGCGCGCCACGCTGGCGGACCTGGGGCTGAACCACAACATCGTGCAGCTCTTTGTCGACACGGCGGGCGACCCGAAGACGATGGACCTTGCGATGCATCCCGACGTCAAACTGATCGACTACACGGGCAGCAGCGCCTTCGGCGACGAACTCGAAAAAATCGGACACGCGAACAACAAAGCGGTGTTCACCGAGAAATCCGGCGTAAACTCGGCCATCATCGAAAGCGCCGACGACCTGGACGCGATCCTCGACAACATGGCCTTTTCGATGGTGCTCTACAGCGGACAGATGTGCACCGCGCCGCAGACGATCTTTATCAACGGCAAAGGCGTGACCGTCGGCGATGAAACGGTGCCCTACGGCGAAGTCGTGGACCGCCTGACGGAGAAGGTGATGAACCTCTCGCGTCATCCCAAAATCGGCGCGGCCACGCTGGGCGCGCTGCAGAATGAAGCGACGGAAGACCGCGTCGCCGCCGCGGCGGACATGGACGAAGGCCGCCTGCTGCTCGAAAGTGAGCGCGTGGGCCAGCCCGGTTTCCCGCAGGCGCGCACGGTGACGCCGACCATCATCGAACTCAAAGCCGACAAGAGCGACGTCTACGGCCGCGAGTGGTTCGGCCCGATCTACTTTGTCGTGCCGACCGACGGCTTTGAACACAGCCTGAACCTGATGACGGATCTGGTCAAACGCGTCGGCGCGTTGACGACCAGCGTTTATTCCACGGACGCGGAGCAGCGCGCCCTGGCGGAAGAACGCATTGTGTTTGAGGCGGGCGCTCCGCTGGCCTTCAACTTCGTCGGCAAGCTGTGGGTCAATCAGTCCGCGGCATTTTCGGACTTCCACGGCGCGGGCGCGAATCCGGCCGGCACGGCGACGTTCAGCGACGTGTCGTTCATCTCGAATCGTTATAACATGGTCGGCGTGCGCGACATGACGCCGCGCGCCTGATTTTTCGGCCCGCTCGAAACGACCAACAGCGCCGTTTGCGCCGCAGCAGAGGCGGAAACGGCGCTTCCTACACTGCACACTCCCCAGGATAACAACTGTATGGCTTGGTTCCTGCGACCCAAACAATATCCCAAAGGTCCGCCCCAGCGCGAAATGCCCGACGGTCTTTTCACAAAGTGCGACAACTGCGACACCGTTATCTACAAACGGCAGCTGGAGGACTATTTTTTCACCTGTCCCAACTGCGATGAGCACTTTCGCATCCACGCTGAACAATACGTTCAGCTGATCTTTGACCAGGGATCGTTTGAGGAGATGGATCAGAACATCCGCTCGGTCGACCCGCTGGGATTCATCGACAGCAAACCCTACGAAACGCGTCTGGAGGCGGCCTACTCCAAAGGCGTCAGCGACGCAATCACGGTGGGCGTCGGCGAAATCCACGAACGCCGCATTTCCTTCGGCTGCCGCAACTTCAACTTCATGGCCGGCACGCTGGGCTCGGCGGTGGGCGAGAAAATCACCCGCGCAATCGACCGCTCTCTCGATGAAAAAATTCCCCTTTTGCTTATCTCCGCGTCGGGAGGCGCGCGTATGCAGGAGGGTGCGCTGTCGCTGATGCAGATGGCCAAAACCAGCGCCAAGCTGGCGCAGCTGGCGGAGGCGAAGATTCCCTACATTTCGCTGCTGACGGACCCGACGACGGGCGGCGTATCGGCGTCCTACGCCATGCTGGGCGATCTGAATATCGCCGAGCCGCGCGCGCTGATCGGCTTTGCCGGCCCGCGCGTGATCGAGCAGACGATCCGCAAAAAACTGCCGTCCGGCTTTCAGCGCTCGGAGTTCCTGCTGGAGCATGGATTCCTGGACAAGATCGTGCACCGACGCGATCTGCGTTCCACGCTGCACCAACTCTTCTCGCTTCTGGCCGACCAATAATTTCAGATCTCGCAATTCAGGAGAGCCCGCATGCCTGCTTTCGAAAAGGACATACACGTACTCGGTTTTCCGATGGACCTGGGCGCGGGACGCCGCGGGGTAGACATGGGGCCGTCGGCGCTGCGCATAGCCGGCATCGTCAATCGCCTGCGCGACGAACTGAATCTCTCCGTCAAAGATCTTGGCGACATTGTGATCCACACGGCCGAGAGCGAGGAAGCGGGCGACGAGAGTCTGCGTTATCTGAACGAAATCGCGCGCGCGAGTGAGCAGCTCTGCGGCCGCGTCAAGTCGATTATGGACGACGGTCATTTCCCGCTGATTCTCGGCGGCGACCACTCGATGAGCATCGGCTCGATTGCCGGCATAGGCGCGCATTGTGAGGAGCGCGGCAAGCGCCTCGGCGTGATCTGGGTCGACGCGCATTCGGACGTCAATGTGCCGCAGACCACGCCCTCGGGCAATATTCACGGCATGCCGCTGGCCGTCGCAATGGGTTTTGGTCACGAGCGCCTCACCGCCATCGGCGGCACATTTCCCAAAGTGGCCGTACGCGACGTGGCGATCATCGGCGCGCGCGACATCGACGCGGGCGAGCGCGAACTGATCCGCACCAAGGGCATTCCGACCTACACGATGTACGAGATCGACCGCGACGGCATTTATTCGATTATTAAACGCGTGCTGGACCGCATGCGGCGCGACGTGGACCATATTCACGTGAGTTTTGACCTGGACAGCGTCGATCCGACGGTGGCCAAAGGCGTCGGCACGCCCGTGCCCGGCGGCCTCTCTTACCGCGAGGCGCACATGATTATGGAAACGATTGCCGAATCCGGCAAACTGGGGTCGTTTGAAGTGGTCGAAGTAAACCCGACGCTGGACGACATGAACCGCAGCGCCGAGTTTGCGGTGGGCTGCACACTCTCCTGCTTCGGCAAACGCATTCTCTGAGCCGACGTTCCGACTTAAACAAGCACATTCAGATTAAACAGACGGCGGTTAACAATGGCGACGGCAATTGAAACCATTTCGCATCCCGACGCCATGCGTCGCTTCAGCAAACAACAACGCCGCGCCGACCGCACCGTGGCGTTCGTGCCGACGATGGGCGCGCTGCACGAAGGTCACGCCTCGCTCATCCGCCGCGCCGCCGAACGCGCCGACTGCGTTGTCACGTCGATATTTGTTAACCCCACGCAGTTCGGCCCCAACGAAGACTTCGAACAATACCCGCGCACGCTGGCGGCCGATCTCGACGTAGCGGCCGCGGCCGGTTGCGACGTGGTGTTCACGCCGGACACCAAAACAATGTACCCTGACGGCGTGCACTGTTCCGTGCACGTCAAGGGCGCGATTGTCGAGAAATTTGACGGCGCATCGCGTCCTGGGCATTTTAACGGCGTAGCCACAATCGTGGCCAAGTTGTTTAACATCGTGCAGCCGGACATTGCCGTGTTCGGTTTAAAGGACTTTCAGCAGACGCGCGTCGTCAGCGCACTCGTGCGCGACCTCGACTTTGATGTCGAACTGGATCTGGCGCCGACGAGCCGTGAGGCCAACGGTCTGGCGCGCAGTTCGCGCAACGCCTACCTGACGGACGAGGGGCGCGCCCGCGCGGCGCTCATCTATAAAACGCTGCAACAGGCGGCGCGGGCCGCCGCCGCGGGCGAGGGAAATCGCGGCAGGCTGGAACAGCTCATGGCGGAAGTGTTAAGCGCCGATACGGGCATTCGTCCGGACTACGCCCAGGCGGCGCGCGCGCACGACCTGAGCACGGCGGACGAGTACGCCGCCGGCGAAGAGATCGTATTTCTGCTGGCGGCGCATCTCGACAATGTCCGCCTGATCGACAATATTACCGCGCGCATCGGCGCATGAGGGCCTGACGCATGTCCGCTCTCACACCAAATTCCGGCCAACGGCACACCGACCCGCCGGCGCTTCTGCGTCGCATGTTTCTGACGCGTTTTGACCTCTGGGTTCTGGGCTGGATACTGCTTTCCCGCATTGTTGTAATTCTGTTTGTCGCTCCCGACCAGAGCCGCATGTTTAACGGCGACTCGCCGCAGTACGACTGTCTGGCACAGACGCTGGCGGCAGGCGGCAGCTACGAATGCCCCGAAGTGGCGGAATTCAGCAGCGTATTGCGGCCGCCCGGATACCCGCTGATTATTGCCGCCTGTTACGCCGTGTTCGGCGCGGGCGGCTGGCTTGCGGCGATTTGTTTAAATATTCCGGCCCTGATGCTTTTGTACATCGGATTGCTGCGTCTGCTGCAGGCGGCGGGCGCGCCGGCGGCATCGCGCTGGGCGGCGCTGGTAATTGTCGCCGAGCCGCTGATGCTCCTGTACTCCAAGGAACTTGTGCCCGAACCGATTTTTACGGCGCTGTTGGTCTGGAGCGCCGTGCTGGTGCTGCGCGGCGGACTTAAACAGATGGTGTTCGGCGCGGTGCTGCTGGGAATTGCGACGCTGGTTAAACCCGTCGGCCTCTACCTGGTGATTCTCTGGGCGCTGTTTGTTTTATGGCGGCGCCGGTCGTTGATTGCTCCGCTACTTCTTGTTGTGGTGTTCGGCGCGGCGATTGCTCCCTGGCTGTTGTTTGTACACTCAAAGACCGACAGCTGGACGTTTACCTCGACGCAGAGCAAAAACCTGGGCGTGGGACACACGTCCTACGTGCGCGCCGAAGTCGAAGGACTGACCTACTTTGAGGCGCACATTGCGGTGCAGGAGGAGATTGAACGCCGCGCCCAAAATCTGCCGCGGCGCGACTACAAAAGCATGGACAGTCTGTGGGCGGCCTACGCGGGCGAATACCTGAGCGCACATCCTTTTGTTTATGCGAAAACGATTCTGAAGGGCATGGCGATCACGATCTACGATCCGGGGCGTCTGGTACTTAAACGCACGCTGCACGGCGACGACAGCTCGGAGCTGGGGTTGACGAACATCATCGCTACGGAGGGGCTGTGGGGCGCGTTCATGCGGCTGTTCACGCAGGAGCCTGTGATGGCGGTCGTGCTCCTGTTTAACCTGCTGTTGATGGTTTTGTTAACTCTGGCCGTTCTCGCGGGATTGAAGACGTTCTGGCTTCGGAATCGGACTGTCATGATTTTCACAGGTATGACGCTGATGTACTTGTGGGTTTTGGGCGGCCCCAACGGCTACGCGCGTTTCCGGCTGTACCTGATGCCCTTTTTGCTTGTCATTGCGAGCTACGGTTTTGAGTGGCTGTTGAGTCGGCGGCGCGGGGGAGCGAAGTCCGACTGAAGCGAGCAACAAGTTTTCCACAGCTTGAGGTGAATTTCTCAACGGGCGGCTTTGGAGGCTGAGTGACCGACAATCAGCGACGAGCGGAGTGAGAACTCTTCAAATTACGTAGTTCTACGTAGAGCCCCCAAATCCCCAAGTCGCAGTCTCCAAATCCACCCGAAGTCTGCGCACCTCAAACCCGCTGACAAACAGAAGAGAAAAACAAGCCACGCAGCGCAGCGAGGGGCGAAGTGATCAGACGGGTGTTAGCTGAAACCCGTTTCGATGTATATTGCCTGCCCGGGAGGTAAAATGACAATTTTCCTGTTAACAGATTTTGGCCTGAGCGACGTGTACGTCGGCGTCGTAAAAGCCGTGATGTGCGGGCTTGCGCCCGATGTGCGCATGATTGATCTGACGCACGAAGTACCGCCCCAAAACGTGCCGGTGGGTGCGTTTCGCCTGGCCTGCGCGATGCCGCATGTGGGCGATTCAGCCATTTTTCTGAGCGTCGTGGATCCGGGCGTGGGCGGTGAACGACGCAAAATCATTGTGCGCTGCGGCGGTCACCTGCACCTGCTGCCAGACAACGGACTGATAAGCGGATGCGCGGAACTGGCGCAGATAGACGAAGCCTGGGAAATTAACGAAAGTGTGTTGCCGCAGCGCGCATTGTCAAATACCTTTCACGGTCGTGATGTGTTTGCGCCGGCCGCGGCCTGGTTGTCGCGGAACGGCGGTCGCGTCGGGGCGCTGGGAAAACCAATTCCCGTCGGCAGCGTGCAGCGCCGGGACTGGTTTCACGTCACGAGAGCAGGTCAATTTCTCAGTGCGGCCGTGCTGGACATCGACAGTTTCGGCAATGTGATTACAGCTGTTAAACAGTCGGACATTGTCGGGATGGACCATGCGGCGCTGCGCGTGGATTGTGAATCATTCTCCGCGCCGGGACTTAAACGACAATACGTCGACGTGGACGACGGCGATGCCCTGGCGTACGTCGGCAGCAGTAACTACGTGGAACTGGCGTTGCGCAATGGCGATGCCGCTGCGAAGTTTAACATCCGCGTCGGCGACCCCGTTATCGTCAGCCTGCCGGAGGAAGAGTCGGGCGGCTGAAGCAGCCGGCGGGAGATCGTTTCCCCTGTTGACATTTTGGTGAAACGAATCACAGAAAACCATCGGGCGAGAAAATGCGAATGCCGATACTGAATACGGTCTGCTCGCCGGGCACGGGATTGATCTCCGCATCGTGAAAGTGCTCCAGCCGCGCGCCGATATGCATCAGTGACGCGCCGCGAATCTCCAGTCCCGCCTCTATATCGCCGCTCCAGCGCGCATGCGCAATCGACCCCAGCCGATCGCTGAATCCCGGATCCTTCCCGAAAAAGTTAAGCGAGCTCCGCGTGCGGGCGTAGAATCCAATGCTGCCGCCTCCGCCGTGCCAGTGCGCCGAAAAAGCCAGTGAAGCCGCGAGTTGTTCAAAGTCCAGGCCGGCCTCCTCGGCGATGCCCGGGATGCGGTCGTCCGCCAGTAAGGTATAAACATCCGTGCGCAAGGCCGCCGCCAGATCGGGGCGCGGTGTGTCCCCGGCCGTTACGATCAGCCGCCCCGAAACCGAGCCGTAGATCAAACCGCGCTGCACGTTCTGCGTCAGGTTGTCCAGGTCGTGTTTGCAGCGGTGGTTGTAACCCAGCTGCCAGAGCCAGCCGTCCTGGCGCTGTGTGTAGAGAACATTCTCCTCAAACCAGATGGCGCGCGGGTTGAAGTTGATTGAGTTGTTGGGATCGGCGACGAATTCCAGATTGGTGTTAAACGACAGCGATTGATCGGGTGAAAAACGAAGCAGCTCGGCCGTGTACATCAGGCGCTGGCTCCAGGCCTGCACCGTGTCGTTAAAGCTGTAAAACAGCTCGCCGAAGGCCGCGCCGCCCGGCAAAAACTGCGGTCCGTCCATCTCCGCGTCGGTCGGACTGTTAAACAGCGGATTGGTGATGAAACCGCGGTCGACAAATCGCTGCGCCCGCAGCGACACCGCCGATGTCAAGCCGAAAATAACAACAAAAACGGTTAAGAGCCGAGCTGTTAAACAACTGTTGTGAGGTGAAGGCGACATGGAGTTTTATCCCGCGTTGGTTTGCGTTTGACGGCAGGACAATTTAGACCTGCGCGGCGGCCCCGCCAAGGCCGAAATGCGTGCATATGTGCGCATTTAGCCGTAAGTTGGGCCTTTCCTGCGGCACTTATGGAGTCTGATCAATGACCTCACGGTCCCTCTACGCGGCCATTGACGTCGGTACCAACTCAGTTCACATTGTCATTGCGTCGATCAGCACCGAAGGCGTGCTGACGGTGCACAGTAACGACAAGGAAGTTGTCCGGCTGGGGGAAATGACCAGCGACATGCGTTATCTGACGCCGCAGGCGGCGTCGCGCGGCGTCCTGGCCCTCAAGCGTTTTGTCGCCATGGCGGAAAACCAGAACGCGGAAGTGCGCGCCATCGCGACCAGCGCCCTGCGCGAAGCCGACAATGCCGATCTGTTCGTCAAAGAAGTGCGCAACGAGACCGGCGTATCGGTTGAAGTGATTTCCGGCGTGGAGGAAGCGCGTCTGATCTACCTGGGCGTGTTGCAGGCGCTGCCGGTGTACGACAACCGCACGCTGATCATCGACATCGGCGGCGGCAGCACGGAAACGGCCATCGGCACCGCGGGCGATCTGCACGCCGTTTACAGCCACAAACTCGGCGCCATCCGCCTGAGCCGCCGTTTCCTGGCCAAGTCGACCTTGACCGACAAGGCTATCCGGCAGTGCCGCGAGCACATCCGCGGGGAGATCGCTCCCGCGATTCGCACGCTCAAAAAGACAAAATTCGATACCGTCGTCGGCAGTTCGGGTACGATCCAGACCATCTTTTCCATGGTGGCCCTGCGCGACAATCCGACCAATCCGCCGGACAAGTTCAACGGCATGGAGATAACGGGTCGCGACGTGCTGTGGGCGGTGGGCCAGCTGCTCGAACACAAGACCGTCAAGAAACGCTCCGGCATTCCGGGCATGGACCCCAAACGCGCGGACATCATCGTCGGCGGCGCTCTCATCCTCGAACAGCTCGTGCAGGAGCTGAAAATCAGGACACTGCGTTTTTCGCACTACGCCCTGCGCGAAGGCATCCTGCTGGACACGGTGCAGAAACGCCGCAACATCCGCAAGTACCACCACCTCAATCGGCTGCGCTACGAGTCGGTGCTGCACCTGAGCGAACACTGCCGCGTGAATCTGACGCATGCCAAACACGTCAAACGCATGGCCTTGCGCCTTTTCGACGCGCTGCAGGCCGACCACGGCTACGGAGATGAGGAACGCGAAATTCTGGAAGCCGCGGCCTGGCTCCACGACGTCGGCTACGTGATTTCCGCCCAGGCGCACCACCGCCATTCATACTATATCATCAAGAATTCCAACCTGCTCGGTTTTACCAACAATGAAATTGAGCTGATCGCCAATGTGGCGCGTTATCATCGCAAAAGTCATCCCAAACCCAAACACGATTCGCTGCAGCGGCTGCCGCAGGACCTGCACGAACGCATGTGCTGGATGGCCGGCATACTGCGCATCGCCGAGGGCCTGGATCGCCGTAGACTGCAGAACGTCATCAGTCTTTCAGTGAAGAAAAAAGCGCGTTACACCCTGATTTCAGTCCAGAGCAGGAAAACCGGCCCGTCGCCCGATATTGAGGTGTGGGGCGCTTCGCGCAAACAGACCCTGCTGGAGCAATGCCTGGGGCGGCCGATCCGCATAGAAATCACCGTTTGAGACCAAAAACGGCCGCGTGCGGTCGTGCAATAACTCCGGGCGCCGGATATGGACTGCGATTATGTGGTATGTATGTGGTGACCGCGCGTTTGAGCGGTATTATATTCGAACGTGAAGAAGCACCGGAACGATTCGAATGAGTGATTCGTTATTCGGGCCGCAACTTCGATAACAGGTACTCAAGCTCCGGCGCTGAATCAGCCGCAGTATTTTCAACTTCGACTGAAAAGTGATAAATTTACGGTTTGGTCTCCGCTACCAAACGCTCAAAGACCGGGGACATGGAGCCTGAAGAGTCTGATACCAATGGTAAAACTGACTCGACAACCAGACACATTCGACTTCATTCATAAACTGCATGTCTGTTTTTAAGGAGTTACTATGCTGAAAAAGTCTACTATAGTGCTTGCTATGCTGATGATGGGCGGTCTCTCGACGGCTTATGGTCAGCGCGCCATTCGCTACGGCAATGCCGACGTGAGCCACATTCACCCGTCGATGCTGTCGGCCGATCGCCCCAGCTTTGACATGATTGAAATGGGCGAAGGCCTCGTGCCGCAAAACGCGGAACAAACCGCTCTGCCGCCCTACATGCTGCCGCGCGCGGAATACGTTCCGAGCAACGACGCTCTGGCGGTGCCCGAGTACGATCCGTTCTTTGGTTACACGGCCAAAATCGACACCTACTTCGACATTTATCCCGAGGGTACTCAGGATTCGTCCTTCATCCTGACGAACCCGGACGTCCTCGATCCCGAAACCGGCGAACCCGAGCGTCTGTTCCTCGTTCCCTTCGGCGATCTGCCGACCGAGTTTACGGATGATGCCGGCGACGGCTGGCGCGCTTTCGGCGCTTGCCAGGTCATGCCCGCATGGAACAGCAGCGATGCTGAAGCCACGGTGCGCATCGACTCGATCATGCCCCTGATGATCGTTCCCGGCGGCGTGTTCGGTTCCGAGCGCCCCCCGATTTCCGTCAACTGGTTCATGTTCCCCTTCCTGATCACGCCGGAAAACCGCGACCTGTTCTCGACCGAGCAAGGCTCGCAGGCGCGTCTGCTGGACCGCATCTTTGACGACGTTGGTGTCGAAGATCAGGAACCGCCGGCACGCCTCCAATTTATGGACGTCAACGACGGCCGCGGCTACTACGAAATTCCCGCTCAGGACATCAACTCGGCTATCGAAGTGAATGCGGCCGGCGACATCATCTCCATCAACCGCCTGAAAATCGAAACGCCCGAGCTTGAGTTCCCGGCCCGTTATCCTATCGTCTTCGTTTTTGTTCCCGAAAACTACGATGACCTCGACGCCGGTTCCAACACGGAAGAGCGCGTTCGTATCATCGGCGGTTGGGAATGGTTCTTCGGCAACAACGCCAACTGGGCGCTCGGCGGTCTGTATCGTCGCGACCTGGAAAACAACCAGCCGTTGGAAGGCACGGACATCATTATCGACATGTTCAACATGGGCTTCCGTTGGAATGCCGCTCCGGCTATCCCGGCTTTCCCGCACATGCGTCGTCAGCCGCTGCGTTTTAACCTGGACATCGCCATCTTTGGCGAGTACATGGGCGACGACAACGTCGACGCGTGGCCCTGGGAAAATACCACCGGCGTGCGTGAAGATGAGTCCGGCCGCGTCAACGGCCTCGCACTGGGTCAGGTCTTCCCGAACCCGGTCTACGGCACGGCCAACATTCCTTTCGGTCTCGATCGTCCGATGGACGTGACCCTGCAGGTCACCAACATCCTGGGTGAAGTGGTCTTTGAAGAGCACCGCCCGATGATGGACGCCGGTTCCTACGTCTGGGATGTCCAGACGGCGAACTTCACCGAAGGCACGTACATCTACACGATGTCGGCCGGCGGCAATAAGTTCAGCGGCAAAATGACCGTGATGCGTTAATCGCCATCCGGTTCACTGGTCAGAATTTCAACGGCGCCGGAGTTAACATTCCGGCGCCGTTGTTGTTTTAAATCGCTTGATCGCGTCTACCTGCGGTACGCTTCTCTGAAAGGCATTCTTGTTAACCACCGCGTCGTATTGTACAATCCTGCGTTCCAGGGGCCGGGCCACCGGGTCGAGTATCGGGTTTGCGCACAGTCTTGCTGCTGCCGTGCCGCGTGGTTTCAGTTTGGTGCAGTCAACACATATCGCCGAACCAGCTTCGATTCCATCCTCCCCGGCGGACGGCGTTCCGCATGCAGTGCAGAAAACACCTCGCCGGAACTGCCCGCATGGATACTTGATTTCTGACTCTGGGACTTACTTTGCGGCGGGTGTGGCGTGGTGTAGCGGCGTCAGGAGTGGACGGACGGTATTTCCGTCTGAACGGGAAAATTCACCTGAAAAAGCCCTTGAGCTGTGTGCCCCGAAGGCTCATTGCTCAAGGGCAAAAACGCGACATTTTTACCGCTCAAAGCCCAAAACTGCCCGTCTGACCCCAAATCCGAAAAAAACAGCAAATCCACCAGGCTCCAAAGCAGAAATCCCAACCTGACGTCGACGCATCGCTACGGACAAGGCCCAAAAACACAAAACGGCCGCTCCCCAAAAAAGGGAGCGGCCGTTTCTCGTAATTACTTCAGCACACAGACGGCGCGCCGAACTCCGGTCTCATTCGATCAGGTGCCGGCGTTGTAGTCCGTGATGTAGCGCTGCTGCTCTTCCGTCAGCTCGTCGATGTTCGTGCCGAGCGTCTTCAGTTTCGTTTGAGCGATGTACTGATCCTGCTCCACCGGAATGTCCAGCACTTCAATCGGGAACTTGTCGCCCGAAGTATGCGCTTCGGCAAGGCGGATGTGGCTCATGAACTGGTTGGCGAAGGACATGTCCATCACTTCCGACGGGTGGCCTTCCGCGGCGGCCAGGTTGACCAGGCGGCCTTCGGCCAGAACGTAGAGGCGACGGCCGTCGGCCATCGTGTACTCCTGACAGTTCTTGCGGATCGTGCGTTTGCTTTTCGCAATTTCTTCCAGCTCTTTCAGGTTGATTTCGGCGTCGTAGTGGCCCGTGTTGCACACGATCGCGCCGTCTTTCATCACCTCGAAGTGGCGCTTGCGGATCACGTCCTTCACGCCCGTGGCCGTGCAGAAAATATCGCCGATCGCGGCGGCTTTGTCCATCGGCAGCACGTCGTAGCCCTCAAGCACGCCTTTCAGCGCCGCCGTGGCTTTCACTTCCGTGATGATCACATCCGCGCCGAGGCCGGAGGCGCGCTTGGCGACGCCTGAGCCGCAGTGGCCGTGACCGGCAACGACGAATTTTTTACCGGCGATCATGACGGACGTGGCGCGGATGATGCCGTCGATCGTCGACTGGCCCGTACCGTACACGTTGTCGAAGTCCCACTTGGTTTCGGCGTCGTTGACCGCGATCACCGGGTAGTAGAGCTGGCCGGCTTCGGAACGAGCGCGCAGGCGTTGGATACCCGTCGTCGTTTCTTCCGTGCCGCCGATCACGCGCGTTTTGGCGTACTCGGCATGGCGCTCGTGCACCGTATTGATCAGGTCGCAGCCGTCGTCCAGCGTCAGGTCCGGCTCCTGGTCGATCGTGCGATCGATGCACCAGTAGAAGTCCGGGCCGTTGCCGTACCAGGCGTAGATCGAGATGCCTTCTTCGGCCAGTGCGGCGGCGACGGCATCGTGGGTCGACAGCGGGTTGCAGCCGGACCAGGTAACTTTGGCGCCGGCGGCTGCCAGCGTGCGGATAAGAACCGCCGTTTCTTTCGTGACGTGCAGGCAGCCTGCAATCGTCAGGCCTTTGAGCGGCTGCGTCTTGCTGTATTTTTCGCGCAGCGTCAGCAGAACCGGCATGCGCGATTCCGCCCAGTCGATCAGGCGGCGGCCTTCGTCTGCCAGCGAGATGTCGCGTACGCAGTATTGGCCTTCTACTTCGCTGAAATTACCCTGCTCCGCGCGCGGCGGAATCACGTCGGGTTTAACCTGAATGCCGTTGGAATGAACGGCGGCCGTAGTGTTCGTATCAGAACTCATGGCTGTTTCTACTCCCTTGTATGATCAATGACAATCTGTTGTACTTTGTCCCGCCGAATGCACACCGTTGGGCCGCTTGCGCCGCTTCAGAGTAAAGTCGCAAATTTGTCGACCAGATTCAGTTGTTCCCAGGGGAACTCATCGCGTCCAAAGTGCCCGTAGGCGGCCGACGCGCGGTAAATCGGGCGCATCAGATCCAGGCGCTTGATGATGCCCGCGGGCGTCAGATCAATTTCGCCGCGGATCAACTGCGCAATTTGCTGGTCGCCGACCTTGCCCGTGCCGTGTGTGTCAACAAAGATTGAGACGGGGTCCGCCACGCCGATGGCGTAGGAGAGCTGGATCGTGCACTCGTCGGCCACATTGGCCGCCACGACGTTCTTGGCCAGGTGGCGCGCCGCGTAAGCCGCCGAACGGTCCACCTTGGTTGGATCCTTGCCCGAAAATGCACCGCCGCCGTGCGGCGCCTTGCCGCCGTAGGTATCGACGATAATTTTGCGTCCCGTCAGTCCCGTGTCCGCATGCGGTCCGCCCAGCACAAAAATGCCGGTCGGGTTGACGTGGAATTTTGTCTCGTCGTCCAGCAGTTCGGCCGGGATGATTTTGCGGATGACATGCTCAATCGTGGCGCTCACGATGTCGGCGTGTGTGACGCCCGGATCGTGCTGCGTCGAGACCACGACGGCGTCCACGCGTTTGATGCTGCCGTCGTTGTTGTACTCCAGCGTCACCTGCGACTTGGCGTCGGGGCGCAGCCAGGGCATCGGGCCGTCGGCTCCCAGGCGGCGCAAACGCGCCAGTTCCTGGACAATTTTGTGCGAATACATCAGCGCCGCCGGCATCAGCTCGGGCGTCTCGCGGCAGGCGTAGCCGAACATCATGCCCTGGTCGCCTGCGCCGCCGGTATCCACGCCCGCCGCAATGTCGGGCGACTGGCGGTTGATCACGTTGATCACCGCGCAGGATTCGCTGTCGAAACGGTACTCGGCTTTTGTGTAGCCGATGTCGCTGATCACCTGGCGGGCCAGCTCGGGGATGTCGATGAAAGTCGAAGTCGTGATTTCACCGCCGACGACGACCAGGCCGGTCGCGGCATAACATTCGCAGGCCACGCGCCCGTTCGGATCGTCCTTCAGTACGGCATCGAGGACCGCGTCGGAGATCTGGTCGCACACCTTGTCGGGATGCCCCTCGGAGACGGATTCAGATGTGAAGTAGTATGACATTCGTGCGTTTCTCGCCTGTTAATATAAGTTCAGGTTTGTTTTCGTCCGGACCTAACGCGAAAAGTCGATCTCACTGGAGTCGCCGACGTTCAGGCGGTTGGCGCCGCCGCGCAGAAAGGCTTTGTTGCCGATAATCGACTCGTCCAGCACGACGCTTTGTACACGTGCTTCGCTGCCGACGATCGAATTGCGGATAATGCTGTTCTCGACGATTGCACCGTCGGCGACCGTGGCGTAGGGGCCAATCACAGAATGAGAAATTTGCGCACTGGGTGCGACGTATGAGGGCGGGCAGATGATACAGCCTTCGGGCTGCGCGCCGGAATTTTTCTGATGTTCCAGCAAGTGCCGGTTTGTGGCCAGCAGCGTTTCCGGTTTGCCGCAGTCGTACCAGCCGTCCACGCCGAAGGTGTCAAACTGTGCGCCGCGGTCGATCATCACCTGCAGCGCGTCCGTCAGCTGGTATTCCCCGCGCGTGCGGATATCCTGGTCGATGATGTGGTCCAGGCTCTCCATCAGCAGGCGCGTCTCGCGCACGTAGTAGAGCCCCACCAGAGCCAGGTTGGACGTCGGCACTTCCGGCTTTTCAATCAGCTTCGTCACCATGCCGTCGGCATTTGTTTCCGCCACGCCGAAGCGCCGCGGGTCGTCGACGTGTTTGACGCCCAGTGAACTGACGTCGCGCGCCAGCACCGGCGCAAAATCGACGTCGAAAATTGTATCGCCCAGAATGATCAGCAGCGGCTCGTCATCGATGGTTTTCCGCGCCGTCCAGATCGAATGGCCCAGTCCCTGGCGGTCCTTCTGTTCCACAAAGGTCACGTTCAGGTCGTAGTTCTCGCGCACGTACCGTTCCACCTTGTCGGCCATATAACCGACCACGACGGTGCAGTCGCGTATCTCGCGTTCGACGAGTTTGTCCAGAATATGCCCAAGAATGGGTTTGCCGGCGACGTTCAGCAGAACTTTCGGAAGCGTATGCGTGTGGGGTCTAAGTCGCGTTCCGATTCCGGCGACGGGAATTACGGCTCTCATTCACAATCGGGGAAGAGTCGAGAATGTTCAAATATAGAACGGCAAATATACGGATTTTACGCCGATTGCTGAAATCTCAAGGCGGATTCCAGGCCCGGCTCGCGGAGGCGTCGGGATTGCCGCTCCACGCCGTCGAAAACAAGGGAAAAAAAAGAGGGCGACTCCTTTGGGGAGACGCCCTTTGAACTTCAACAGCCCAAACTGCCCGGAAAGCCCGAACAGCCTTTTTTTGTTAGCCGCGCGGTCAGGCGTCGCCCGGCCTGCGGTTGTGCTCAGCGCGGCGGGCCCGAGCCGCAAGCCGTGCGCGGTGACGGAAGCGCCACCAGCGAATGCTGATCACAGTGACCAGTTGGTACATGGCCGGGACAAACACAAGCGTGAGAATGGTCGAGATAAACAGACCAAAGATGATGGCCGAAGCCATCGGTTCCCAGAACGCCGTGTTGTCGCCGCCGAGGTAGAAGTTCGGGTCAAAGTCGGTCAGCAGCGTTGCAAAGTCGATGTTGAGACCGATGGCCAGCGGCACCAGGCCCAGCATCGTCGTAATGGCCGTCAGAATAACGGGCGTAAAACGCGTCTTGCCGGCGTCGATGATCGAACGTTTGATGCCCAGGCCGGCCTTGCGCCGTATGTCGGTAAAGTCGATCAGCAGGATGCCGTTGTTCACCACAATCCCGGCGAGCGACACGATACCGACGCCGGACATGACGATGGAGAAGGTCAGGTTGGTCGCAATAAAACCGATGAACACGCCGATCGTGCTGAACACAACCGTGGACATGATAATCATGGTTTTGAGCATCGAGTTGAACTGCGTCACGAGGATGAAAATCACGAGCAGGCCGGCGATCCCGAAAGCGGTCGCCAGGAAGATGCCCGTTTCCTCCTGCTCTTCCTGTTCACCGCCAAAGCTGAGTTCGTAGCCCGGCGGCATTTTGAAGCGCTCCATCGCCCCGGCAATTTCCGCATTGACTTCGTTGGGCGTAAAACCCGTCAGCACGTTGCTGGAGAGCGTCACGACGCGCTTGAGGTCGCGCCGGTTGATGCCGCCGAAGGTGTTGCCGAAGGAAACATCCGCAATCGACGTGATCGGCACCTCGCGGAAATTGGGACCGTCTTTCCAGGAGATCTTCAGGTTCATCATGGCATTGAGGTCCTGACGGTATTTCTCCTGCAGGCGCAGCTGCACGGGATATTCGTCCTCGCCGGAGCGGTACTGCGTGATTTCCCAGCCGTAGAGGGCGGTCCGCATCAGCTGGCCAACCTGCTGGCTGGAGATGCCTTCGCGGTTGGCGCGTTCGCGGTCGATGTCGACCACGATTTCCGGCTTGCTGACGACCAGGTCGGACTTGAGTTCTTCGATGCCCTGGATATTCAGCGAGTCGACCAGATAGCGTTTGATGCGGCCTTCCAGCGCGATCAGGGTGTCGAAGTTTTCACCCGTAATTTCGAGCTGAATCGGCTTGCCGGTCGGCGGACCGTTCTGTTCCTTGTCGACGGTAATCTGCGCTCCGGGAAGCGAGGTAATTTCGGCGCGGATCGAGTCGAGGATCTTCTGCGTCGAGTAACCGTTGCGCAGTTTGTACTCCACAAAGTCGACCGTGATGCGGCCTTTGTGGGGCGTGTTGGCGCGGTCCGGGTTGTTGGGTTCGCCCGCGCCGATACCGACGTTCGCGATGACGGATTTGACGATGGGGTTGTCCTCGCCGACGATGCGGATGATGCGTTCTTCGACGGAGTGCGTGACGGAATCGGTGACTTCCACGCGCGTGCCCGAAGGCATTTCGATGTACGTGAAAATCTGATTGGGCTCGGACTCGGGGAAGAGCACCACCGGCGGCGGGTAGACGGACATCAGCATCATGGTGAAGATCAGAAAACCGAACACGACGAGCAGAACGCCGACGGGACGCCAGCCTCGCAGCACAAAACGCAGCGTGGCCGTGTACATGTCGATCATCCAGGGCACGACGTGGGCCTGGAAGTTCTTGATCACCACCGGCGTCAGGAAGTACTTGTTGAGCAGTACCAGACCGATGAGCACAAAGAAGAGGTTGCCCATAATCGGTGAGCCGGAGCCATGAGCTACCAGACCGAAGAGCAGGCCGAAGATGCCGAACCAGAGAATGCCTTTCCAGTCGTCCGGCCCGTCCTTCTCAACCATGAATTTAACGGCAAAGACCGGGTTGATGATGAAGGCCACAAAGAGCGAAGCGGTCAGCGTGATGATCAGCACCACGGGGATGTAGATCATGAATTCGCCGATCAGGCCGGGCCAGAACAGCAGCGGCACAAAGGGGCCGAGCGTCGTCAGCGTCCCGGCCAGCACGGGGCCGAATACCTCGCCGGCGGCGTACTTGGCTGCGGACGTGATTTCCATACGCTCGCGCGTGTACAGGCGATAGGTGTTCTCAATCACCACGATCGCGTTGTCGACGATAATACCGAGCGCCAGCAGGAAGGAAAATGTCACGACGATGTTAAACGAAAACTCGAGCGTCGGCAGGAAGAGGAAAGACAGGGCCGAGGAGAGCGGCACCGCCAGACCGACGAAGATGGCGTTGCGCACGCCCATGAAAAACATGAGAATGAGCACAACCAGGATAAAACCAATCAGCACGCTGTTTAACAGTTCGGCCAGGTTGTTGCGCGTGTTTATCGACTGATCGTTTGTTTTACTCAGGATCAGATTGTCGGGGAAAGTCGACTCGCGCAGTTCGGCGATAATCGCATCGATTTTCTCCGACGCGGCGATCAGGTTTTCACCGCTTTTTTTGATGACGCTGAGCGTGATAACCGGCTGGCGGTCCAGGCGCGCAAAACTGACGGCGTCGGCATAGGTGTTTTCCACGGTCGCGATATCGCGCAGGTAGACTTTCTTGCCTTCGGCGGACACGATAATGTCCTCGATCTCGCGCATGTTCTGGAACTCGCCGACGACGCGGAGGGTGCGGCTGAGTTCGCGCAGTTTAATTTCACCGCCGGAGAGGTTGACGTTCTCGTTGCTGACCGCTTTGGCGATGTCGTTAAACGTGATGCCTGCGGCCTGCATTTTGTACAGATCGACGTTAATCTGGACTTCGTTTTCAGGCGCGCCGATAATGTCGACGCGCGTGATTTCCGTCAGCGTCTCAATGGCGTCCTGCAGGTCCTCGGCATAACTTTTGAGTTTGTCGAGGTCGAAGTCGCCGGCGACGTTAATCGACATAATCGGGAATTCCGAGAAGTCGACTTCCTGGACGGCAGGATCTTTGTCCAGGTCGGCGGGCAGTTCGGTTTTGGCTTTGTCGACGGCGTCCTGAACGCGCTGTTTGGCGATCGAGGGTTCGACGTCGGTTGTAAATTCAATGATAATGATCGAAACGTCCTGCACGGATTCGGACTCAATCTTTTTCACGCCGGAAATCGATTTGAGTTCTTTCTCGATCGGGCGCGTGAGCAGGTTTTCGACATCTTCGGGGGACGTCCCCTGATAGATAGTGTTGACGTAGATCGTCGGGATGACAATGTCGGGAAACTGCGCTTTTGGCAGCGTCTGGTATGTTATTATACCGCCGAGCGTAATGAGCGCCGTCAGCATGAAAACACTGACGCGATTGTCCACGGCCCAGGCGGTTGGCTTGAAGATGGATTTCAGCATGAAACATCACCCAAATAGGTAACGGGAAAGGGGTTCCGGTATCCCTGTGTGGAATTTCCGGGCTTATTGTGGATCGACAAGGACGCCGTCGGCCAGATTCTGAAATCCGACCGTCACCAGTTTCTCGCCGGCTTGCAGGCCGCGGCTCACTTCGATATTGGCATCGTAGGAAAGCCCGGTCTCAACGACACGGCGTTCGGCGACGTAGTTGTCCCCTTTCATTTTGGCCACGTAGACAAATTGTTCATCCTTGAAGCGCTGGATCGCATTGATCGGCGCCACCAGGACGCTGTCCAGCGTGCGGTCGTTCAAACGCATGCGGCAGGTCATGTTGGGCCGGATTGAGGACGAAATGCCGTCGGCGCGGACGAATACTTCAAAGGTGCGGTCGGAGGCGTCGATGGCCTCGCTGATGGCCGCAATCTTCGTCCTGATTGTATCGAGGTCCAGGTGCGGGAAATAGATTTCAACGGGGTCGCCCTTGCGCAGGTAAGAGCGGAAGCGCTCGGAAATAGCGCTTTGAATCTGGAGGCCTTGCAGGCTGACGACCTGAAAGGAGGGCATTCCCGGGGAAGCGGCCTCGCCGACGCGCAGTTGCACCATGTCGACCATGCCGGCAAAGGGCGCGCGGATCGTCATGTCGCCAATCTGTTGTTTAAGCGTCTCGATGCGGCGCTCGAGCGTGGACACGTCGTTTTTGGCCGAGAGATATTCGATTTCCGAGCCGACTTTTTGTTCCCACACGCGTTTGCGTTTTTCAAACACCGTCTGTGCAAACTCCAGCTGCGTTTCCGTTTCTTTTAACTGGCGTTCGAGCAGGCTCGCGTCCAGTTGCGCCAGCGGCTTGCCCTCGCTTACCCGATCGCCTTCCTTAACATACACCTGGGTTACGATGCCGGACTGGCGCGGGCTGACCATGACGTTGCGGTCGGAAGTCACGTTGCCGAGAACATCGACGTAGTGCTCAAGTTTGGTCGGTTCGAGCATGGTTGTTTTAACCGGCACGACGCGAACGTCCGCGTCGGTTGAATCGCTTTTGAGCGCTTTTTCGATGCCGGCAATAATGGCGTCGAGGGAGTCGCGGCTGACTTGCAGCTTTTCGAGCATCGCGCGGAGTTCGGCGTCTTGGCCTTCGGGGATTTCGGGCGTGCAGGACGCAACGAGCATAAGAGTTAAACCCGTTAACATCACCGCAAGGAATCCGCTACGTAAAGATTGCATGGCTCTGTTCACCATATATCGTGGATAAAACTTTGTGTCAGAATGTATATGCGTCACGACGCCGGTTTAAAACTCTGGAGCAGGCCGCGGACGATGTCGCAGGCCAATTGCTCGGAGTCGATCGGGTCGAAGTTCCCGTGCTTCTTGTTCTTGCAGTGCAGCGTCGCGCCGTGAATGGCGGACCAGATCATACGCATCGAGTACTGTGCATCGATATCTGCGCGGAAGAGTCCGATGGACTTGCCTTTTTCGATTAACGCGGCCGACTTGGAAAACTCGGCTTTTTCCTGTTCGTTCAGGCGTTTGAGGTTGTCGGAGTCGACGCGCTCGTGGATGTCGCGCATATCGCCGGCGCTGAGCGTTGAAAAGATCGTGAAGAAGTCGTTGTGTTCCTGGGCGAAACGGTTAAACGACCTTGCTATCGCCACGATTTTCGACTCGATGTCGCTCGCTTCCGCCACCGAGGCGGCGATCATGCCGGCCAGGAGTTTAAACCCGTCTTCGATCAGCGAAACGTAGAGATCCTCTTTGTTTCTGAAGTAGAGGTAGAGGGTTCCCTTGGCCAGTTGACTGCGTTCGGCAATCATGTCCATGGATGAATGTTTAAACCCGTGCGCAAAAAAGACTTCGCGCGCAGCATCGAGGATGTCGCGGCGCCGGCGTTCTTTTTCGCGCTTGCGGCGTTGTTTGGTGCCGCTGGTCGGTTTGTCTGTCATTCGTCCGTGGTCACCAGTTCAATGTAGCGTTCGTCAATCTCGCCGCGCAGCAGGTCGAGCTCGGCCAGGGCGGACATGTAGTCGTAGATGTACTGCAGTTTGTTTAACTGCGCCAGGCGCAGCGCTTCATCCGCATCGTTGATTTCCACCTGGCTGCCGAGGCCCTCGGTATAACGCGCGCGTGCAATGTCGTAGCCGCGCTGCGCCTGTGCGATGGTGCGTTCCTGGGCGGAGATGGTCTGCATGGCGGTGCGGATGCGGCCCATAACGTTAACCACCCGGCTCTGCACGGCTTTGCGCGCCAGCATCTCCTGCTCGCGGGCGCGCAACTCGTCCACCTGCGCCTGTTCGACGCGGGAAGAACTGCGGAATCCGTTAAACAGGTTGTACCGCAGTTCCAGGCCGACCGACGAAGCATTGCTCGTTAAAAAGTCGAAGTCGTTGGCCTGGCCGTCGAACACGTAGTTGCCGAAGAAGTCGATCGTCGGCAGGAACTCGGAACGGTAGATGTCGATGACCTGATTGTTAAACTCGACCTGTTCTTCGAGCGCCTTCAGGTCCAGGTTGCGATTGCCGGCGTCGGTCTGCAGTTCACTGACGGCAGCGGCGGGCGCGAGCGTCGAGTCGTAGACAAAGTCGTCGGTCAGTTCGATTTCCGTCAACGGGTCGAGTCCGAGCACCACTTTCAGGTTGTTGCGCGCATCGATATAGCGATTGCGGCTGGTTTCCACCACGGGGCGCAGGTTGGCAACCTGAACCTCCGAACGAATGGCGTCGAACTCGGACACGAGGCCCTCGCCGAACAGCACGTTGACTTCGCGATAATTGGCTTCCGCGTTGGTCAGGCTCGTCTGTGAGACATCCAGGAATTCCTTGGCGAGCAGCGCGCTGTAATAGGCGTTGCGCACGTCCAGAATTGTCGTGCCGATCTGCGAGCGCAATTGCGTCCGCGAAATCTGGGCGTAGGTGCGGGAGGTCCCGACACCGTTGAAAACGGCGCCGTTGAAAATTGTTTGCCGCAGGTTCAGCCGCGCGTTCACGGCGTTGTCGGCGCCCGTGCGGAACTCGATCGGGTCCGCGCCTTCCGGGAACACAAAAAAGCTGGGAATTTCCAGATTGCGCGTGTAGCTGGCCGTCAGATCAAGGCTCGGCAGCGCATTGCCGAATGCTTCGGTCACCTGGGCGTCGGCTTTGCGCACGTCCAGTGCCGCCGACTTCAGGTTGTGATTGTTGCGTATGGCCGCCTCAATGGCTTCGTCCAGATTCATCCGGACAGTCTGCGCCTGGAATTCCATCGGCCGGGCCAGAAAAATGAGAGCCAGCACTGCCGTTGCCAGAAAACTGCGCAACAGGTCCGGTCTGCACGGGAAAAGTATCCGATGCATGGGCATCTTCGTCACCGCATGTTGATGAGGGAATTGACTGATGGTCAGTAGTCGACCAGATGATGTATTATGACTGTCGGTCATAAAATGACCAGTTATCGTGTTTGCTGTGGGCGCGCTTAAGCAGCCAAGGAGGAGAACAGCGGGATTTAATTTGCAAAAAGCGTCAAAGTCGAGGAGAGATGGTTATCACGGCGGAGCTTGATGAGAGGAGGAAATGGTCCCGTCCGTGAAATCGGCTGCATTGACGTCCGCAATTTGGGCGTAGTGTAGCCAATTTTCAAAAAAACTGAAAATTCGGCGAAAACCTGAAAATCAGCCTCGCGCGGCCGGATGAACGCAGGTCGCGGACCAGACCGATTAACCAGACGGCATTGCGACTTCCAATGCCGCCACCGGCCGAAGCCCGTACGGGACGACCGTCAAACGACAAGCCTTCCAGCAGCGGCGAGCCCGGATCAACCTGATCCGTCACACCGGCGTCGAACAAAACAACAAGAGCCAGTTCCTGCAGGAAAGATTCGTCGAGCGTCAATTCCCGATGCAGCATCAGCTCGGCATTAATAAGGAGCATGCGATTACCCGACAGCGAATTGCTTGCAATCGCGGGCAGACTGCCGGGGCCGCCCAACGTAAAACGTTCCGGATAACCCACTCCG
This sequence comes from bacterium, assembly GCA_030430495.1. Classification (GTDB taxonomy): domain Bacteria; phylum Bacteroidota; class Ignavibacteria; order Kapaibacteriales; family UBA7675; genus JAUIKM01. Next base: position 40,492 of record JAUIKM010000035.1, read on the forward strand.
CCGGCCGCACCGAGGCGCAGGCGCGTGTGCAGGGCAATCCACGGCGACGGCAGAAACACCGCCAGCTCGGCATCCAGGCGGTCGCCGGTCGAACTGTTCAGATTGTCGCTGAAAACGAGGTTAAAACGCCAGCCGCTGCGGTAACCGTAGAGATCGATCAGATCCTGAAACTGCAAACTCAGTTCCAGGCGCGAGGTAAACTCGCTGGTGATGCCGCGCAGCGACGGATTTCTGCGGACGTCTCTCTCATAACCCATCAGGGACCAGCACACTCTGGTTTTGAGCGGGCTCCAGCTCTCATGGCTGATGCGCGCCCGCGCCAACCAGTGTTCGTCCCACTGCCAGGCGACGCCGGCGCGCAATCCCTGCAACCGGAAGTAGTCGAATTCATCGGTTCCGCGCAGCAGCATCCAGATCGAGTTGTCGAGAACCGGCATCTTCCAGCCATCGAACGTCGCCGTCAGGTCATAGATGTCGGCGGCGACGGACAAGCCGGGTGAAAGGGAATCCAGCCCGATGTGCAAGCCGAGGTCGAACTGCGGTCTGAGCGAAGCGACACTCAGGGCTGCGGCGGCCTTCAGCCGGATGTTGCGCGGGATGAAGTCATAGTCAAGGTAGTCGCGCGACCCGATCGCGGCGATCGGTCCGTCCACGCGGTTGAGGCTGAACAGGCGCGACATATGATCGGCGCGCAGCACTTCCGGCTCCGCGGCGAGCGAAGGCCCGGCGGAGCAGAAAAGGCCTGTCAGCAGGAAAAGGGTCGGAAGAACAATGCGGTGCTGCATGCGGCGGTCGGCGCGAAGGATCGGGTCTTCAAAGGAACTGAGTGCCCGCAGGGCTCTCAGCTCGTAGGTAGTTTTACGTAATTTGCGGCGTTCAACAGAAAACCTCAACACAAAAAACGCCCCCCTCCCGGACCGACAAGCGAACTCCCGCCGACTAACAAGAAAAAAAAGCAAGCCCGCAGGGCGAAGCGCTCAAGCGTGGAAGCGTTGTACAAAGGCAAAAAAGAGTCTAAATCTCAACGCCGATGCCGACCGCGAAGGTCCCGATGCGCCAGGCGTTTTTTGCGTCCAGGCGGATGTCGTAGCTGACGTCCAGAAAATAGCGCTCGGAGAGTGTCAGGGCAAATGCCACGCCCGGGACGATCATGTTGGACTGCAAAGGCTGCTCGCGGATGTTGAATTCGCGCGCGTCCGCAAAAGTCGTCAGACTCTGGATGACGTCGAGTTTGAACTTGAAAAATGCTTCCGGTATGTTGTTGAAGCCGGCCTCCAGGTGGAAGAAAAATTCGTCCTCCAGCTCCTCGCCGCGGTGGCGGTATTTGACGGCGCCGGCCACCCAGCCGAAATCGGTCGAAAGGCCCAGTTCCAGGCCGCCGGCCACTTCAAATGCGCCGTCGCTGAGGAAGTCGTACTCGGGATTTTCCACAATGCCGTCCGATCCGCCGGGCGGAATGCGAATGGACGCCGCCAGCGAAGCCGTCATGCGGTTGCGCTGAAGGATGCGGTAGCGGCCGCCGAGACCGTAAAAAAGGAAGGACGAGATCGAGAAGTTGGAGTCGGACCGCGCTTCCTGCGGCTGCCCGTCCACGATGCGCGTGGAGCGGTATTTTTCCTTGAGCGAAAAATGGCCCCAGGGCAGGTCGGCAATGAGGGTGAAGTCGTCGGTCAGGCCGTATTCCGCGTACATGCCGACGATCAGCTCGTTGTATTCAAAGGTCAGATTGGTCACGCCCGAGGTGTCGCTCGAGCCGCTGATGTCGATGCCGGAAACGCTCTCGCCGCGCGAATCCGAGAACGATCCCGCCTCGCCCGAGGCCAGGTATATCTTGCCGAACCAGCCGCCGGCGGGACGCGTCCATGCGCCGCCGAGGAGCGCGGGTGCGTTTATCACCAACATCAATGCGAGCGTCAGCGCCCACAGGCCGCAATTTTTGCCTGATTTCAACCGCATGTCCATTCTCCGCAAAAGAATCCGTTCCGTGTGTGGGCCCGCGGGCGTCCGCGCCGCCGAGAAGTCCAGCGCGCTTTTCAAGATACGCCGTCGTTGGCGAATGTGCTACCGGGCCGCAGCGCAGCGCCGGCAAATGGACACCGCGCCGGCAGAACCGGTTACCGCCTGAATAAATTCCCCAAAGGCCATTTTGTTTGTCGTCGGGTGCAAGGCTGCGCGCCGCCGGGCGTCGTCTTTCACCTGGCAGGGGAATTGCGTACTTTTGTGTTTTGCAGAGAAAATGCGCGGGGGGCCATGTACCATCTGGATTCGTCAATCAAAGCTGTGTGGAGCATCCGCTACATCGTGTGGGCGTTGCTGCTGAGCGCGGGAGCGTTCTATCTGGAATGGCAGCGCCCGGACGCCGCTTTTCTCGACGTTTTGCCCTTCGGCATGTTGACGGGGCTGGTGCTGCTGGCGGGCCTGGCGCTGGCGGCGGTCGTACCGATGATCCGCTACCGCCACTGGGCTTTTGAGCTGCGGGCGGAAGAGCTGGTGGTGCAGCACGGCGTCTTCAACCGCGTGCGCACGGTTGCGCCGGTGCGGCGCGTGCAGCATATCGACGTCTCGCAGAACGTGCTGGAGTCCATGTTCGGCATCGGCAAGCTGATTATTTACACCGCCGGGACGCGCGGCGCGGACATCGTGATTCCCGGTCTGATCTACGAATACGCCGAAGACCTGCGCGACCAATTGAAAAACAACACGCTCGAAGACGCCGTATGAGCAGTGCCGCTGGAGCGCATCAATTCACCGAGCCGCGGCGGCTGCATCCGCTGACCATGTTTTACAAAGGCATCGTCAGCATGCCGGGCGTCATCATTGCCCTGTATTTCTCGGCTCGCGGCGGCGAGTTCTGGCTGCTGGTGCTCGTGACGATCGCCACGATCGTACTGACCATTCCGGCCATTATTCTGCGCTACCTCTACTTTACGTTTTACGTGACGCACGACGAAGTCGTGATCGACAGCGGCGTTTTCTCCAAACGCTCGCGCAATATTCCGATCGAGCGAATCCAGAATGTGGAAATGCGCCAGAACTTCCTGCAGCGCATGTTCGGCATCGCGCAGGTGCAGCTGGAGACCGCCGGCGGCGACAACACCGAAGGTGTGTTTGAATTCATTTCGATTCAGGACGCCGAGGCGCTGCGTCTGCTGATCCGCGAACAACAGGCGGATCAGGAGCATGAACAGGCGGCGCAGGATGTTAACACGGGCGCCGGATCGGCGGCGTCAGTTGCCGGCGGCGTTAAACACGGCGCGGGCGCGCCGCAGGGCGAAGAGGTTTTATACGAGATGCCGAAGCGCACGCTGTGGCTTTTCGGCATGTTCCGCATTTCGTTCTGGTTTCTTGCCGCGGCGCTGACCGTGGCGCAGACGCTGGGCTACAATCCCGAGGAATTTATCAACTCACATCCGGAGCAGCAGCTGCTGCAGTTAAACGGCGGCGAGGCGGAGTCCCTCTGGCTCTTTGGTTTGCTCGCCGGTTTGGGCATGCTGCTGATTGCCTGGGTGTCCGGCATGCTGTTCACTGTTAACCAGTTCTACAACTTCCGGCTGACGCGCGACCGCGGCAAGCTGTTTAAACAACACGGATTGCTGGCCGTGTCCAAGGCGACCATTCCGCTGCGCAAGGTGCAGTCGATGGTGTTGAGCTCCAGTCCGGTCATGCGCGCTTTCGGCTACGCCGCCCTGGAAGTGCAGACGGCCGGTTTTGGACAGGACAAACGCGGCGCTGAAGTGGCCGTGCCGATGGCGGAGCGCGACAAAGCGGTGGAGCTGATTCAGGAGATCATGCAGGTTGAGGTGCCGCAGGAGTTTGAGCCGATTTCGCGTCTGGCGATCCGGCGCGCATTTATCCGCATGCTGATTCTGTGGCTTGTAGTGGCGGTCGGGCTGTTTTTCTGGCTCGGTTTTGGCGCGCTGTTGTTTGCGCTGGCGCTGCCGCTGTTGTACAAGGCTGCGCTGCTGCGCTGGGAATACCGCGGCTACAACATTTCCCGGGAAACCGCTTTTGTTCGTCACGGATTCTGGCGGCGGCGGGTCAGCGCGATTCCGCTGCAAAAAATCCAGACGCTTTCGATGATCCAGTCGTTCTTCCAGCGCAGGCTGGGCCTGGCGTCCGTTTACATCGACACGGCGGGGGCGGGCGGTATTGACGATGCGCGCATCGACGACGTGGCGATTGAGGATGCGGAGCGCATTCTGGCCGAGATTCAACAGGCGTTTAACTCGCTGCACGGCGTTGTGGCGCCGGAGGCGGAAATAGAGAAAGAAGAGGCGGCGACCGCAGACGGCGGCCCGCAGGTGGAACAATCGAAGGACGGCGCAAGCGCGCCGGACAGCAATGCCGCAGAAGGGCAAAAGGACTTAAACAATGAGTAAAAAAACAGGCGCATCCGCTGCGCGCCGCGCGGGATTTGTCGCCATCGTCGGCGAGGCCAACGTCGGCAAGTCGACGCTGTTAAATCAGATTCTCGGCGTTAAACTTTCGATTGTGAGCAAGAAGCCGCAGACAACGCGCAAGCGCGTGCTCGGCATCCACTCGGACGACAACGTGCAGATGGTTTTCATGGACACGCCGGGCATCCTGACGCCGCGCTACGAGCTGCACCGCTCGATGATGGAATACGTGCGCGACGCGATTGAAACCGCCGACGTGATCCTGCTGCTGCTCGACGCCTCGCAGGCGATCAACTCGCTGGAATACGTCGAGAACAAGCTGAAAATCGCGTTGGCGGAAATGCCGCGTCCGGTGGTGATCGGCTTGAACAAGGTGGACCGCGTGCACCTGAAAAAGTCAATCCTGCCGATCATGCAGGAATTGCTGGCGGTACAGACCGTGCGCGAGGTTGTGCCGATCTCCGCCCTGGCCGGCGACAACGTCGCGGCCCTGTTAAGCGCCGTGCAGAAACACGTGCCGGAGCACGAGTTCTACTACGATCCGGAAGACCTGAGCGAACTGCCGCAGCGCTTTTTTGTGGCGGAAATGATCCGCGAGACGGTGTTCCGCGAGTTTCGCCAGGAAATTCCGTATTCAACCGAAATCGTAATAAACGAATTTAAAGAACGCGAAACGGGCAAGCTCTATATTAACGCGGATATCGTTGTAGAGCGCGACACCCAAAAAGCCATCGTGATCGGCAAGGGCGGCAGCAAACTGAAGGAGCTGGGGCAGCGTTCGCGCAAAGCCATCGAAGCTCATCTGGGCATGCCGATCTATCTGGAGTTGTTTGTGAAGGTGCGCGAGGACTGGCGCGACAACAAAAACCATTTGCAGTCTTTTGGCTATTAAACACCGATTGGGATTATTCATTATGTCCGTACCACACAACAACGGCGTTGCCGAGTCCGAAGCTTTTCCCTGGGCTGGGCGGCACGACGCGCCGGGAAACACCGAAGCAAAACGCGTCCTGAGAGCCTCTCAGGATGCCGCCATGCGGCGACTGATCGAGGAATACGGGAGCATAGAAGCGGCTGAGCTGTTCAGCGTTGCGCGCCTGAAGGAGATACACCGCCGCATTCTCGGCGACGCGGACCCGCAAGCGGGGCGTCTGCGCGACGCGCCGATTCGTCTGTCCAAACACATCCCGCCCCTGCAGACCGCGGACGAACTGGAGCATGCCCTGAGCGGCTACTGCGACGACTGCCGGACGCGTGTACAACTGACGGCAAAAAAACCGGCGGCACTGGCCGCCCTGCTCGGTTTTGCCTTCTGGAAACTGGTGTACATCGCACCGTTCGCGGACGGTAACGGCCGCGTGGCGCACGCGGTGATTCAGATACTTCAGTCCACGTACGGCCGGACGCCGGCGGCGTTGTACGAGCGCGGCCGGGTTGACTACCCTCGTTTTCTGGACACGTTGCGTGCCTACGACGCGGGCAATGCGACGCCGTTTTTTGAGCTGTTGCGGGAGAATCTGGGGTTGGAGGGTTGAGGTTTGTGTGTGGAGTAATCAAGCCCGAAGCCTGAAGTTTTTTTGTGTCGGGCAGAGTTGAGAATTGAACTGTTCAGAATTTGGTGTTGAACGGCTTGTTTTAAGGTCTGAGCGGTCAGCGGCATCGTCAAATTAGGTGAAACTACGTATGAGCTGTGTGCCCTAAGGGCTCGCAGCTCAAAAACTTTGCGTGCCAAAAATTGTCGTGTTCCACACTCGACGTCAAACGGCCAGTTTCAAACGATTAACGTGACACAGAGGAAACGAGTACCCGGACTCAGGCGCTGCCGACTACCAGCGTCAACACCAGAGCAACGCATCCGCCATTCTCACCCGCTTACTCCACTCCCCGCAGCATAAACACCTCGGGCGCAAACAACACAGCCAGAAGTACCGCTACCTGCAAGAGAATAAATGGAGTTACGCCGCGGTAAATCTGTCCCGTCGTCAGTGCGTCCGGCGCCGCGCCCTTCAGATAAAACAGTGAGAAACCAAAGGGCGGAGTCAGAAACGAGGTCTGCAGGTTGAGCGCGATAAGTATCCCGAACCACACAGGGTCCAGCCCGTAACTCACCGCGATCGGGGCCAGGATGGGAACGACGATATACGAGATTTCAACAAAGTCGATGAAGAAGCCCAGCAGCATGATCGCCAGCATGGAGATGATCAGGAAGCCCCACTCGCCGCCGGGCAGATTGGTCAGGAAGGTGGCCACTGCCTCCTCGCCGCCGGTAAACGAAAAGACCATCGAAAATGCCGTTGCGCCGATCAGGATCATGAAAATCATGGCTGTCACTTTTACCGTCTCGCGCGCGGCTTCGAACAACATGCGGAAGGAAAAACGGCGGTACACAATCGCCAGTGCGACCGCGCCGACGACGCCGACCGCGGCGGATTCCGTCGGCGTCGCCAAACCGCGGAAAATTGATCCGAGTACCAGGACAATCAATACCAGCGGCGGCAGAATCGCCTTGAATGCCTCGCCGTAGCGTGTAAACAAGGGACGCTTATCCGGCGGCAGGGCAGGTGCGACCGAGGGACGGAAAAATGAAATCGCCAGAATGTAAATGATGTAGATCAGCGCCAGACAGAGTCCGGGCAGCGCCGCGGCCTGGAACAGATCGCCGACGGGAACCTGAAGGACTTCGCCCAGGATGATTAACACAATGGAGGGAGGTATTATCTGGCCCAGCGTGCCCGAAGCACAGATGGTGCCGGCCGCCAGCTGTGGATCGTACTTGTATTTTAACATGACCGGCAGCGCGATCACGGCCATCGCCACAACGCTTGCGCCCACCACGCCCGTCGACGCAGCCAGAATAGCGCCGACCACCACGGTTGAGACGGCCACGCCGCCGCGCACGCGGCCAAAGAGCGTGCCCATCGATTCCAGCAGGCGCTCGGCCATGCCCGATTTCTGCAGGATGATGCCCATCAGAATAAACAGCGGCACCGCCATCAGCGTGATGTTTGTCATCAGCGACCAGATGCGATAAGGCAGCATGCGGAACAGGTCCATGCTGTCCGTTAACATCGCGTAAAACAGCGCCACGCCGCCGAAGCTGAAGGCCACCGAGAATCCAATCAGCAGGACGAGAAAAGCGAGTCCAAAAAGGAGCAGTCCCTTCACGCGTGGCCCTCCGCTTTGTCATCGTACTGTTGCGGCGCCCCGGTTTTGACCTGCCGCAGATTGCGCAGGAAAAAAGCGATGCCCGATAAAAATGTTAAAACAAATGCCAGCGGAATCATGGCTTTGATCAGATACGTAAAGGGCAGGCCGCCGGGGTCCGGCGACGTCTCGCCAATCTCAAACGAATACTCGACGAATGACCAGGAGTGCACGACTATCAGCGTCGACAGCGGTAGGACAAAGAGCAGCACGCCCAGCATGTTGATCAGCGCCTGAGCGCGCGGCCGCAGGCGCGTGTAGAAGACGTCGACGCGCACATGTGCATCGGACCGCATGGTAAAACAAATGCCCAGCAGGAAGATCGTGGCGTAGAGGTGCCACTCCATTTCCTGCATGGCGATTGAGCCGCTCTCGAAATAATAGCGCAGTACAACATCGACAAAGGTCACGAGCACAAGCGCAATCAGCAGGACCGCAGCCACATTGCCGACGATGCCGGAGAGTCGGTCGATAGCCCTTTCAAGGGAAGAAGTCATTAAATGCATTGCCCCGGATGTTCAAAGGCCAAACCACCAATTTACCATCTCATGCCAGAGAATCACAAAGACCGCAGCGCAAAGCGGCAATAGAAGACAGCTGTTTTTTGCCGTTCGCGCGGCAATGCGTAAACTTGCGCACATTGCACAACTGCCCTTTCATACCTGCTTCAGGATACCATATGCGAATCCAGAAAGACAAAACCTGCGCCGTCGTGGTCGACATGCAGGAGCGCCTCTTCCCGCACATCCACGATAATATTGACCTCGAAGCCAAAATGGTGACGCTGCTGCGCGGCCTGCGCGAGTTGAACGTTCCGACACTGATAACGCAGCAGTACACCAAAGGGCTTGGACCGACCATTCCGGCGGTGACGGAAACGCTCAACGATTTTACGCATATCGAAAAGATGAGCTTCAGTTGCTGGGGTGAGCCGCACTTCCACGAAGCGCTCGAAAACCTCGGCCGCGACCACGTTATCCTGATGGGCATTGAGACGCACGTCTGTGTGCTGCAGACGGCGCTGGACCTGCTGGCGAACAACTACACGCCGGTCGTGATCGCGGATGCGGTTTCGTCGCGCTCGCAGTCCGACCGCGAGCTGGCCCTGGCGCGCATGCGGCAGGCCGGAGCGATTGTTACCAGCGTGGAGTCGATCCTCTTTGAACTCTGTGTCGTTGCCGGTACACCGACCTTCAAGGCCATTTCCAAACTTGTCAAATAGCCCGTGGCGACATCCGTCCCCACGGTCCACGACGGAGCGTCTTCCTAAGCCGCGCTCCCTCTCCCAACATCTGGCCGGCAACAATGGAACGTCTCATCAATGAATCCCGCACGCTGACTCCGCCGGAATCCCTGCGCGAGGCGGCCGTGATTCAGGATTACGAAGCGCTTTACCTCCATTCCATCAGTTTTCCCGAGCGATATTGGGACAGCGTGGCGCGCGAACTGACCTGGTTCAAGCCCTGGTCAAAAACGATGAACTTCAATCCGCCGCGCCACGAGTGGTTCGTCGGCGGACAGTGCAACATCACCGTAAATGCGCTCGACCGCCACGCCAAGGGACGCGACCGCAACAAGGTAGCGCTGATCTGGACGACGGAAACCGGCTACGAGGAGCTGATAACCTACGGACGTCTCCTGCGTCGCGTCTGCCAGCTGGCCAATGCCATGAAAGCGGTCGGCGTCGGCAAGGGCGACCGCGTGCTGATCTACATGCCGCAATCGCCCGAGGCCATTGCGACGATGCTGGCATGTGCGCGCATCGGCGCCATTCACACGGTTGTGTATGCGGGCATGGGCGTGCAGGCCGTACGCGCGCGCATCATCGATTCCCAGCCGAAGCTGATATTCTGTGCCGACGTCAATTACCGCGGCGGCAAACTTTTACCGCTTAAATCGATCGTGGAAGCCGCCTGTGACGACCTGGACGGTATCGAAAAAATAGTGGTGCACCGCCGCCAGACGCCGCAGATTGAGCTGATGTCCGATCTGGAAATCGACTTTTTCGACTTTATCGAACACCAGCCGCAGTGGATCGAGCCCGAGGTCATGGAGGCGAATGATCCGCTCTGTATACTCTACACCAGCGGCACCACCGGCAAACCCAAGGGCGTCGTGCACGCCCACGGCGGATACATGGTCGGCACCTACAACCTGGCGCGCACCTTCTACGATCTGGGGCCGTCGGACGTGATCTGGTGCACCTCGAACATTGCCTGGATTGTCGGCCACAGCTATATCGTCTACGGCCCGCTGCTGTGCGGCGCGACGGCGCTGGCGCGCGAGGGCAGCCTGGACTATCCCAATACGGACGTCGTCTGGCGCAACATCGAACGCCACGGCGTCAACATCCTGTTCACCGTGCCGACGGCCATCCGCAAGTTTATGCGCGGCGGCGAGACCACGGAACAGGCGCTCGAAAAATTCGATCTGTCCAGCCTGCGATTGATTGCCAGCGGCGGCCAGCCGCTCAATCCCGAAGCGCATATCTGGGCTCAGGAAAACATGCTCGGCGGCAAGGGGCACGTGATCGACAACTGGTGGCAGACCGAAATCGCCGCGCCGGTGCTCGGCACGCTGCCGGGCATGACCGCCAAACTCGGCAAAGTCGGCAAACCCATGCCCACCGTCGTGGCCAACATCGTCGACGAAAATCACCAGACGGTCGATCCCAACACTACCGGCCGCCTCGTGCTGCGCCGTCCCGTGCCGTATATGATGACCGGCATCTGGAACAACGACGAACTCTACCGCGGCTACTGGGAGGAAATCCCCGGCTTTTACGATACCGGCGACGTCGCTTTCTACGATGAGGACGGCTATTTCTGCGTGCTTGGCCGCCACGAGGACGTGGTCAATATTTCCGGTCACAGCATCCGCGTGGCCGAGGTTGAATCGACGCTGATGACGCACCCGCAGGTCAAAGAGGCGGCGGTTATCGGTCTGCCGGACGACGTCACCGGCGAGCAGATGCGCGCATTTGTGGTGCTCAAACCGGGCATTGAAAAACGCGACAACCTGCAGAGCGTGCTGCGCGATCACGTCCGGCGCGAGCTGGGTCCTATCGCCACGCCGCAGGAAATTCTGACGCGAGACTCACTGCCGCGCAACAGCAACGGCACCGTCATGCGCCGCCTGCTGCGGGCCGAATCCCTGGGCGTCGACCCGGGCGATACGTCCGCCGTACAGTTTTCCGAACAGCGCGACGCACCGATCTGACGTGTCCCGCCCTCGCAACAAACGCCCCTTGAAGCCGCTGCGACGCTCCGGCGGCAAGGAACTGGAAATTCGACTTCGGCGGCTTTTTCTTGGTCGTCTCGCTGACGGCGGCAAGGCGCAGATGGTCGAGTCGCCCGCGCCGGAAATACCGCTATCGAGTCCGCCGCGTATAGTCCTGCTGCGCCAGGATAAAATCGGCGATGCGCTGATCTCAATACCCGTCATTCGGGCGCTGCGCCGCAAGCTGCCGGAGGCGCGTATCGACGTGATCCTCGGCACAAAAAACCGCGCCATCGAACCGGCTCTGCTTCCCTTCGTTGATCACATCCATGTCTATCACAAAAAACTCTACATGCTGCCGCGCCTGGCGCGGGATCTGCGCATGCGTCGCTACGACGTGGCGATCGACCTGATGGACAACCCCTCCGTCACGTCCTCGGCGCTGCTGCGTCTGAGCGGCGCGCGCCATCGCCTGGGGATCGACAAAAACAACGCCGGAGTGTACACGTATCTGGTGCCGCCGCGCGACCGCGCCACCGTGCACATCGTCGAGCGTATCGCGCAGTTGCTGCTGCCTTTTGACATCGATCCGGCCGCGGCCGACCTGCGCATGGAATATCCCCTGCACGAAGCCGACCGCGCTCTGGCGGCCGAGCGACTTGGGCGGCGGCGCGGCGCGCTGCGCCTGGCGGTCAACCTTGCGGGCGGCAGCCCCACGCGCTACTGGGGACGCGACAATTTCATCGGACTGCTCAAAAATCTGCGCGTGCAGTTCCCGGGCGTGGAAGTCATGCTGTTTGCAGATCGCCATTACGCCGACGAGCAGGCCGCGATCGCCGAATTGGTCGGCGTGCGCCGCGCGCCCGTCGTATCCGGTTTTCACGAGTTTGCGGCGATGCTCTCGCAGTGCGACGCGCTGTTCACGCCGGATACGTCCGCTGTGCACCTGGGCGCGGCTTTTGGACTGCCGCAGGTGGCGCTTTACCTGCATCGCGTCAAGAGCCTGCTGCCGTGGACGCCCTTCGGGACGCCGCACATCGCACTCACAACAGATGCGCCGCACATTTCGTCTATCGCGCGGTCCGAAGCGCAGGCGGCGCTGGCGCAACTGCTGCACACTCATTTTTCCGACAAACTGCGGGCAAGACATTGAAGCTGTTTCTGCGTGTACTTCAATTTGCACGACCGTTTCGCACGCTGTTCATCCTGACATTTATTGTCAACGGTTTGTACGCGGCCACCACGGCGGCGTCGATCGGCCTGATTAAACTGCTCATGCTGGTTTTTGAGGTCGAAGGCGGCGCACAACCCGCCCCGACCGGCGCCGACACGCCCGGCAGTGAATTTCTGGAGCCGATCGTGCAGGGCGGTTTTGATGCCGTGTTTAACATGATCCATGCCGAGAGCGAGATGCAGACGCTGTTAAATCTCAGCCTGCTGATTGTCGGTGTGTTTGTAGTCAAAAACATCTTCAAATACCTGGGTGCATTGGTTAACGTGCGCCTGGAAGAGGGCGTGATCAAATCGATTCGCGATCGGCTGTTCAAACGCATGAGCGCGCTTTCGATGGACTATTATTCGCAGCGCAAAAGCGGGACCTTGATTTCGCTTGTCACCAACGACGTCAGCCAGGTTAACCAGAGCATCACGCCCACCTTGCTTTCGATTACACGTGAGCCGATCGAAGCGTTTATCATGCTCGCCATTCTGCTTGGTTTGTCGATGAAACTCACGCTGATCGCCTTCAGCACGAGTATTATCAGTCTGCTGTTAATTCAGCTTTCGACGCGTTATTTGCGGCGCTACGCTTCGCGCATGCAGACGGCCATGGCGGACTTTACCAGCGTGCTGCAGGAGATGGTCGGCGGAATAAAAATTGTCAAAGCATTTGGTCTGGAGAAACTGTCGAACGAACGTTTTACCGAGCAGACGAGCCGCTACGTGCATTCGGCGATTAAACACCGCAAGGTGATTGCGCTGGTGCCGGGCATTAACGAGCTCTTTGCGATTGCCGCGCTCTGCGCCGTTTTGTTCGTCGGCGGGGGAGAAGTGTTCGAGGATAAAATGCCGGCCAGCGACCTGATCGCTTTTTTGTTTTATCTCTTTGCCATTATGTCGCCAATTTCGCGCATGGCGCAGATCCCGACGCGCATCCAGCGCGGCCTGGTCGCGGCCGAGCGCGTGTTTGAGACGCTGGACCTGACGCCCAAAGTCAAAAGCGGCAAGGAGCCGATCGAGACGTTTGAGAATGCGCTGACAGTTGAAAATCTGGGTTTTGCGTACAACGACGACGCCGTGCTGAGCGAGGTGAACTTTTCGCTGGAGCGCGGCCGCAAAATCGCCTTCGTCGGCCCGAGCGGCGGCGGCAAGTCCACGATGGCCAACCTGCTGATTCGACTGTACGATCCGCAGGAAGGCGCGATAAAAATTGACGGGCGCGACATCCGCTCGCTACAGGTGGGCGACTACCGCGGTCTCTTCGGCGTCGTGGCGCAGGAGCCGACTCTGTTTAACGACACGGTGGCGAACAATATCCGCTACGGCAAACCCGAAGCCACGGACGCGGAGATCAAACACGCGGCGGAAATCGCCAATGCGGCGGAGTTTATCGAGCGGCTGCCGCAGGGCTACGAAACGCCGATCGGCGACCGCGGGACGATGCTTTCCGGCGGCCAGAAACAGCGCCTGGCGATAGCGCGCGCGCTCGTGCGCGACCCGGCGATTCTGATTTTTGACGAGGCCACTTCGGCGCTCGACTCCGAGTCGGAAAAACTGGTGCAGGACGCAATCAACCGCGTGCTGCGCGACCGCACGGCCGTGCTGATAGCGCACCGACTTTCGACTATCGCCGACGCTGATCAGATTCTGGTGTTTAAAGGCGGGCGCCTGGTGGAGCAGGGCAATCACGCCGAACTGTTAAGCCGGAACGGCGTCTACAAAAACCTCTGCGACGTGCAGTTCATGGGCCAGGTCTGAGGCGTGCGTGCGGCGGCGCTCGCACTGCGCCGGTGCGGATCGGACCTCTGGCGCATATCGCCGACGTTGAACGCCCGACGCGGCGGCTCGGGGCTGCTGCGGGACCTGAGGTTTCGCTCCCGCTGACAAACAAAAGCGGCCTTTTTATCATCAGGTCGGCAGAGGAAAGATCGAGGGGCCGCGCAGAACAAAAGCGCCTGCAGAAGGCGTTGAAGCGGCGGCCGGCGAAAAAATCTTGCGTAAAAGGCGTGCCGGTCGGATATTTGCAGTTCGTTCCGGCCAGTCGGAACGTCCCGGAGGGTTCGCATAATTGGTATTGCAGCGGTCTTGAAAACCGCCGGGCGCAAGCCTGTGGGGGTTCGAGTCCCTCACCCTCCGCTTCTAAAACATCTAAGCCCTTGTAAATCAATGATTTGCAGGGGCTTTATGTTTTGAGTCATACATATTTCATACACTTTGAGCGTGTTTTTTGAGCAATTGAAAATTTCTGCATTTTTTTTCAATTCGCCCGCACATTCCCAGCAATTTCAATCTCATTTGCGGAACTGCTACGAATTTCTCCGATACCAGCGACGGTTGCTACAAACAAAAAGAGCCGATCAAAAAGACCAGCTCTCTGTTCCTAACCATCATAATGCCTATTTCTCAGGCTTGCTCCACCTTCTGCGCTCGCAACAATCGCCGCTTCATCCGACGGTTTTCAAACCACCGTTTCATCGTCAACCGCACCGGTTTTAAGTTCCGGTAGACATACAATGCCTCATTGTCCTTGAGTCGCCGTACCTCGTCCGGCGTCATAAGTTTGCGTTGTGACAACCGTTCTCGCGCTGGACTGTCCGTCCCAAATCCGTCCTCGTTGTACGTAACGGTTGCGTCTCCGGCAATACGGCTCAAGCGTTCTGCAGTGTCTATGTCGACACCTGGCAACACCAGCAAGGAACTACAATTGCTCTGGATGGTCTTCGCTTCACTGTCTCCGTAGCGGTTCAACTGCGCAAGCGACTGTACACCCAACAGCAAACTGACACGGTACGACCGCGCCAATGTGATCGTATTGGCAAAATCAGGTATCGGAGGAATATTCGCGAACTCGTCCAACAGAAAGAAAATCGAATGGTCGTCCTCTGCCGGTTCCTCTAAAGCAAAGTCCAGCAGTTGTTTGTACAAGATCGTAAACAAGAATCCAAAATCGCCCATACGCTTTGGCGGCACGTTGAGAAACAACACTGCTCCATTTGGTGCGGTTCGCAATGCCTCGAAATCCAAACTGTCTTTGCCCTCGGTTACCGCTTGAAAGATAGGATCATTGCACGGATCAAGTGCGACTCTTGCGTTTGATAAAATTGACCCTCTCGGCTCTGGTGGCTCATTCAAAAAAGCCTGATACGTTTGCATGAGTTTGTCCGGTAAATACTGTGCCAGAATCCTGTCCAATACTTTTTGCTCCGGAGTGCCGATCAGCTCAAGCCAGAACGCCACCGTCGACAAGTTGCGTAAATCAACCTCATCTAATTTCCACGCGGCAAATAGCAAGATTGTCACAACCCTTTCTGCCCCCTTCGTCCAGTAGGAGTCTTTTTGTTTTCCGGTGCTAAAACTTGCTGAAATCAGGATACGAGACAACTGCTTTATATCAGAAAGATCGCGACATCTATGCAGCGGATTAAACACCGCTGACTTGGTCGTATCGGATAAATTGAGTGTCAACATTTCGTAGCCCTGTGCACGCAGATATGGTGCGGTTAACTGCTGTATTTCGCCCTTAATATCTGTTATCACCATCGAATGCCCGTGCCTCGCTAAATACACCACATTCGGAATAAAGACTGACGACGATTTACCGCTGCCCGATACACCGACCATTAACATGTGGTGAAACGAACGTTCTTCAGAAAGTCGCTTCTTTTTGCCGTCTAAGAGTAAACCTTTGTTTTTGCGACGAAAAAACTTCCGCATTTCTCGCCTGCTCAGCCAATCGGCTGAACCGTACAAGTCACTGACCTGGGGTGAGCCGGATACGAGTTGTTTTACCAGTCGAAACAAGGAAACGAAAAGCCATTTGATACACTTGAATACCCACTTGAACAGCCAACGAACGGGCTTCAGTAAGCCCCATACGCCACCAACCCGTTTGGTAAAACGAGGAAAAAGCCAGTTCACAATCAGCGTTAAGAAGAAGTACAGTATCAATGCCGTCAGAATAATTTCCAGCCATGAAGTCATGTGTGTCTCCGTTGAGAATGGGTGAGAGATTGGTTCTGAGTGATGGAGTCCAATTGCCGCATACGCTCTTCATAAGTGTTGAAGCGTTGGTGCATGCGGTTGTAATCTTCTTGCAATTGCAAGGTGCGCAGTCTGGCGCGGATACCGTCAAAATGAGCCGTGATAGTATTGCCGCGTTGAACTAATTGAATCTGGTGTTCATTGAGAACTTGTTCCAATTCTTCAAAAGTAACTAAAGATGAATCAGCGAATACCTCGGTTAACACTTCCTTCAGTATGTCTTTCTTGCTAGGAGCTTTCGTTCGGTCTTTGAGAAAATATTCCTTGTCACCGATGGAGTGCGTTTGTGCCTGTTCTTGCTCCTGCTCCTGCTGATTGTACCGTGTCGGCAATTCCAGTTCCGGAAATTTTTTCTGAACAAAGCGTTCCATTTGACACTTTATGACCTGAAGCTGCTGTGGCGTAATGCGTACCTTCTGTTTGCTGCCCACAAAATTTGGTGAACTGAGAATGTGATAGTGGATATGCCCCGAATTAACATGCAGTGCACCGTAGCTCAAAACGTCACGCCAATAGGTATCCGTGAAGTATTGCGCCGCTTCGGTTAGTATCTCGCATTGCCGTTGTAATGGTATCTTCTCAACTCTCTTGAGAGAAAAGATATTGTGCCGCAAGCGGACACCGTTTTTACGCTTGGGGACATATTTCCGATCGTTTTCAATAAATCGTTTCGCAATGGCGGCCTGATCCATATGGTCAACCAGATTGAGATTGCGGGATAGGTAGTGCCCGCCCTGATCGTGATCAAACAAATACTGCACCATAAAGGTGAAGTTCGTCCGCTGCCCTTGTGTTAAGAGTTTGATAATCATTGTGGTGGCGTTTGTGTGAAAATGAGAAACTGTTTTTCCAGACGATTCAATTTGGAGTGAATCTGTTCTAAAGTGCGGCGCACTTCTTTGGGTAGATAATGAAACTGTCCGGTCTTGGCTTCGGCGTTGTAATTCCTCGCAATCTGATTTACAAGATTGCCATAGTTGCGCAGTATTCGGATAACATGTTGCAACGACTCGGCGGTCGTGCACGGCACGACAAACGTGCCATTGTGATAGGCAACAGCAAATTGCTTTAACAACTTCGCCACTGATGTTTTCTCCTTGTTCGCCGCGCTATCGAGCGTGGCAAATTCTTTCACCGACAACGTCACCACTACCCGCCGCCGGCGGTTTTTATTCTTTTGGTAGTATTCTCGCTGGTAAGCCTGCTGCTGATCTTTGTTTTTGTATGGCATGATCGTGTTTCCTTTAGTGGTGATGTTGTGAAGAGGGTTCGAGGGAAACTTCCCTCGCCAGTGTACAATTTGCTGCGTTCATCCGACGCTCTGCGATTGGGTTTGACGCCAAATTGTTAACTGGCTGTGCATGGAAGAATTGGCGGACTGTGGGAGTGTCCGCCAATATCTGCATGCACTGTCTGAAGCTATTGTCTCATGCGTTGCATGAGCTGTTGTTCCTGCGTCAGTCGACGCGATTCGCTCCATTCATCGAACAATGTCTGAACCTCGGCACTGCGAAACCAGAAATGTGAATCAAGATAGTTTGTGTAAATCTCATACTCTGGGGGATACACTTCGCTATAGCCGGTGCGTTCAAACAGGACTTCGGATTGTTCTCGCAGAAACTGCTGAGCAATGCTGTCGAATGCCTGATATATCAAAACATTGATGTCCTCGATCTTTCCATTAGAAAGCTCTCGGGCTTGTTCGATATTGCGCTCTAGGTCGATGTCATTGGCGTCATACAGGTCAAGCAAGAATTCAAGATCAAGCGAGCCGCATTGGAGCAAATCACAGAGCAGCATGTCTTGTGTATTCATGTGGATTGGTGGTTAAGGATGGTGTAATCGTATCGGTTAAAAACCATTTAAAAATGGCAGATAGTGAACTATTTTCGATCAGCTATTGCCGGTGATTTTAGCGGCAACCGGCAACGCCATCACCTCGGAACGCTTGAAATACACTTTTCTTCCGATGCGATAGAATGGCAGGCGTTTTTCTCGCTTCATCTTGTGAATAGTCGGTTTGCTTACCCGTAGAATTCGGCATACTTCCGCGATGGTGATGTAGTCATCATCTGCGGGTGGTTGCAGTTTCAGATTTTCAATGGTGATTTGAACGGTCTCCTGTACGGTCTCAAATACGATCGCTCTGAACTCATCGAGCGTGAGCGATACGAACATGGCGGGCGTGTTTTGGGTATTGAACATGTCAGTCTCCTTGTCGATGGTGGTTCAAATGTTCGGCATTGGTGGTGCCTGTCGCTGCTGGTTCGCTGGGTGAAGCGGAAAAATTCGCAACGTAGTTCTGCACTACAGAAGAAAATACAGGATAATTATTGAAAAGAATCAACCAAAAAAAGCCTGTCGTTGCATGATTTCAGAAAAATGGTGCAAATTCAAAGCTATAATGACTCACTCAGATGCTCAATTTTTTCAGGTGCCAGAATGGTGAGGAATAGAAATCAACAAAACATGGAGCTTCAGGCACTCTTGGCCGAAGCACATGAATTTCATTCGACCGATCCCCACAAGTCAATAGCTGCAAGTGCCAAGTCTCTGGAGCTGGCCATAAAAATCGGGGACAGACAGGGTGAAGCGCAGAGTCACATGTACATCGGAATTGCGAAAATAATCTTGGGGCAGTTCGACGCTGCGGTGAATATTCTATCCCATGCTATCTCAATTTTCCGAGAACTTGATAATTGGCTATACCTGGCAAAGTCATTCCGTCACAAAGGAACTGCTTATCTGATACCGGGAAAATACCTACCCGCAGCACAATGCTTCTTGGAATGCTGCTCTGCGAGTCAGGCACTTGAGACGAAAGATGAGTATCATCTGGCTCGACTTTCTTTAGGACAAATACACAGCGTACTCCAAGACCATGACAAAGCATTGAAACTCACTTACGAGAGCTATCAATATTTTCATGCAACACAAAATCGTAAGTATCTGCCCTTGAGTTTGAAGAATCTGGCAAGCTGCTACTACAATATCAATGAATTTAAAAAGGCTCTTGAGTTCCAAAATATTGCAAACAAACTTCGGGACGCTAATCCTTGGCATGTTTCAAGTGATCTCCTCAATCTGGCAATCATGTACGTCAAGACCGGTAAACCGGTAAAGGCACTCAAATATTTCCACAAAGCGTTGGATCATAACGCAAAGCACGGTTTTGATGCGCAACGGGCTTCAGTCTATTTTAACATGGGAGAGCTTCACAGAAAGTATTTGAAGAATCCGGATGAAGCACTTTCAGCATATACGAAAGCCTTGTCAATTGCTGAAGAGCACAACAACAAAAGAGATGAGGTATACATTCGCAAAGGACTAGGACAGCTATTCATTGCGAAACAACAGTGGGGGAAAGCCGAAGAACAACTCCAAAAAACCTTGAGGCTTGCTGAGTCTTCAATTGAACCGATTGTGTGTAGCTCGGCAACCTATCTGCTCGCAACAGTGTATGAAAATCGTGGTGATTTTGATCAAGGGTACAGATTTCTCAAGGAGCACATTAAATATCTGGAACAATTGAATGATGAAAGTAAACAAAGAGCAATCACACTGTCTCAAATCGCGACCTATCAGGCTGAACAGCGGAGAGAGTTGACTGAGAAACAACTAGGTGAGCTAGCCAGTAGGCTACGTTCTCAAAGAACCTCGCTCCAAAACACCGCCAGCCTTCCGGCTATTGTTCAAGCGTTGCAAAGTGTTGTCGATATGAAGCCTGAACGAATACGCGGCGAGCTATCCTCACTCATTGCAAAGTTTGAACAGGAGAATGATGCTGCCACAAATCAAGGAATCGGCTTTCTCTGGCAAGACCTACGGGCTTCCGTTGCTGATACGATAGCGCAGGCGATCACCAAGAAATTTCCTGAAGTTGGTCTCTCACCTCAAGAACAAAAGGTCTGTGTTCTATTGCGAATGGGATTCACCAACGAAGAGATCAGGACTGCTCTTGACATCCCGTCGGTACGAACGGTCGAAACATTCAAATACAGAATCAAGAAAAAGTTGAAAGTCGAAAAAGGACAGAATTTGTCCGTCGTCATCATGTCAGTGCCATTGCACGGGGAATACTAGGGGGCACGATTACCCATTTTCTTCATGTACGTGTTTTGTACGTGTTTTTTATTCGAATCAGGAAGTTTCTTCGTTTCGCCGCGACGAAATCAGCACTACACCACAGATTTAGATGTAGGCATGCAAGGCAAATGTTAGATTTTACCGGTGAAAAGCCAACATGCCTTTGAAAGCTCCTTTGCACTAGAAGATGAGGTCAAACTCAATGAAAAAGCCGCAAGACAGTTCGATAAAAGAACTTGGCATTCTTGAACGTGATGAGTTCGTTTTGGTGGGGCGTATTCGGTATTCCGAAAGCTATTACCGCTTGATAGGCGATAAACAAAAGCAATACCATAAGAGCATTGAGGCGATATTGGACGAATGCAACATTGATGTCGTTCTACTTCTCGATTCAACGGGATTCACCAGCCAAGTCATCGGGATCTATAAAACAAGAAAGTTAGAAAATCTCCAACTGTTCTTCTCGAAGTTAAACAAGCTAAAATATAACCGCTACGCGACCGCTGAACTCGAAATCTGTATTTGGAGGGAGTCTCAAGACTTTATCAAAGAGTATGGCTTGGGTGAAGGCAATGGATAAGTCGCTCCAAGAGATAGTTGACAAATTCAATGTCTTTCTCATTGCACTTGCCAACAGGGATCGGAAAACCCTGCACACAAGATACATTGATCCTGAGAATAACACTCAGGACATTGATATTGCACACGATGATCCTGAGACCATAAGAGCCAAAGCCGTATTCATCAGTTGTAGTGCCCGATTTCTCATGGGGAATTATGGTATCGACATCCCCTATAAGCTGCGAGACATCTTGATTCAGTTGGATGAAGCCGGTGAACCGATGTACCGAACAGCTTCAGAATATTACATGTTTCTGTTCTACTCTTACCGCAACTACCCCGAAGACGCCAAGCAAATGTTTTCTGTCTTCAGTTCAAGTGAGCATTCTATGGAGTTTCTAAAACAAATGCTGGCAGTCACCTGCAATTCTCACTACACCGTTAGCAAGATCATTAAAAGAAGAATAGAAGTTGATATACTCCGGCACCAATACGTAAAGTTGCTGAATGATGTAGACAAGACGCAAAAAGTAAAAAAGAATAATCGTTCATACTATGAAACACTTCCAGATACTCATGCGGAGATTCGAGAAGTAGTCAAGATATTCAAAGACACTAGAAAAAAGCTTAAATTCTACGTTATGGATGAATTTCGTAGAATAACTTTTGAAAATCAGCACTATGCCGACTTGTCTCAATTTGTACACAACGAAACAATCGAACTGAGATTTCTACTAGCTGAGCATCTTGAGCTTCGTCAGGACGAATGTATCGCCGTTTGTTTCAAACTACTTGGAATAGATGAAAAAACAGCCTCGGTCTTGCTAGGAATTTCTCTTAGTGGTTTCAAAAGACATAACAGAAATGCGAGAAGTAAAGTAGATTTAAAGACAGATGAGAAAAATTATGATGTCTTTTTGGACAAGCTCCTAGAATACGACGTTTGACATGCCTTGTACCAATTTTACACCACAATTGGGTCTTTTCTGATCTCCCTCCAATCGCTTGTTATCCATACCTTGCATTCACATAGTTAATAAGCCCCCACTCAATGAGCGGGGGTGGCAGGCTGGGCGAAGTTGGTGGAACAACTTTGCCAATCAGTCTCAAGCGAGTTGAAGATTCGTGCTTGAAAACTGAATCCCGTTGCCGATATTCATGGCAGTAGCTGAACCCAAAGCTACGCATGGAATACGGAACGTTAAAGGCTTAGACCTACCATTGGCGACACTACACCGAATTTAACGCCACGTCAAGGTCTGACCTCGGTACTTCATGTTTCTCACCGCATCTGTCACTCGCTTGAGTCTGCCTTCAGCCGCCATTTCAACCAATCTTTATGTTGGAGATAATATCATGCCCGTCATGTATCGTTTCTGGACATTCCGGCGTGCAATGATCGCGACACTCACCCTGTTGCTCATCCTGTTAACTGTCTGGGCAACCATCGAAGTACTCGGCACGCCCCTGCTCACCCTCACTACCACGTTAACAAACCTGTTCGCAAGCAATCCGCATACCGGCAACGTCCAGATATTGTAGGGTCACCGCATCTCGTCCCCGTTCCGGCTCTTGGTCGGTGCGGGGACATTTTTCAACCACTTCTTAAACAAAGGAAATAATTATGTCAGACCATCAAAATGACAACATCCGCATCGAGTATTCGCCTTATCATACCGCCCGCAAATGGTGGCGGCGTTTTTTCTGGAGCGCAGTGATTTTCATTGTTTTGTGCCTCATGGTCGCCTGCACCGACGAGAACCAACCGCGCCCGAAAAAGATAGCCACAACTGTCCCTGCGGTCAGTGTCTTTTTCGACATCTCCGGTTCGTTTCACAAAACGTCCAGTGAAGCGCCGACCGACAGCCTCGCAATCGTTATCAGTCCGCTTTTGGATCAGGTGCAGCAAACAGGCGGGGCAGTCCTGGTCGGCTTGCTCGACCAAGACTGCCGCCATCATGCCGCCATCGTTTTCGATCGCTCGCAATGCCCTGTCGCGCCGCAGCGAAACGATGTTCGCAACGACTGGACGTTCTATGATGCCCGCGACCAATACGTACTCGACAGTCTGAGCTTTGAAGACTCGTACGCATACGAATGCAATCGGCAACGCACCCGATTTGTGAACGAACTGAAACACCTGCTACGCCTATGCGGCAATGCTGCCGCTCAAAGCAACTACATGAGCGCATTACAGGTAAGTGACCGATTCTTCACAAGCGTCCGGCGTCAGCTCACAAGTCAGACCATTACACCGGTCGTGGTCATCGTTGGCGACGGGCTACATGATGTGAAGAAAACCGTAGCTATCGACTCAATGGTCTCTATCGACGACGTGGTATTAGTTCACGGTAATAGTCCAACGCATGATTGGACAAGCCGCGTTGGAAATCTCATTCCCGCAATGAACATCGAACAGGCAATCCAGATTGCCATGAACACTCACGAAGCTATGAACCAAAACAGAAAAGTTAACAATGAATAAACGTACCAAACCGAACAAGTCTTCTCCCGACAAGGGAATTGCCAAAGAGTTTATTGCCGCCATGAAACAAGCCCACAAAAGCGTATCAGAAACTATCGCACAGTGCATGGGACTCGCTCCCGTTTCCAACGCGACAAGGTCGCCTCAAGATGAAGAACCGATGGTGTTTAATAACCTGATGGTTGTGGTTGTCTTCATAGCCGACGTAATAGGTATCGCGCATTTAATGATGTTCTGGGATGGTGGTGCACATTCGTGGGGAATACTGGCAACGCTGGTGATCCCTATACTGTTCCTTCTTACCTATGCAGGCATTACGTCCAAAGAATTGAGCTATGAGCGGCGACAACAGGCTCGGTCGAACAGATTGTCCCAATACTTGTCGCTCCGTGAGGCCAGGCAAAAGCTGCCTCTGTACCTTACCGCACTCAAAGCCTTACCCTTTCTCGCAGCGACTGCTGGTATTGGCTCGTATGTTTTTCTGTATGCGTCAGAAGGTGAGTGGGCAATTTTCTCACTGTACGTGACGATCCTGCTGCTGATCAGTGGTGCACATGTGGTCTTCCTGATAAACGCAAAAGACATTTACCGCTCACTGACAGGCACATACGAACGATTCAAAAATCGGAAAACACGCAGACAGATTCAACAGCTGGAATCCATGTTTACTCGACAGTGGCAAGAATTGGTAACGATGTATGCAGAGTTCAAAACTCATTTTACAGACATCGCCTATACACCGATCCTGTCCAAGCACGAGAAAGATTTTGTTCGGGAGTTCTACGGTGTCGATGACTTCAGCTTCAACATTCCTGAATCGCTGATGGTATTCTCGCACAACTCGCGGGCGAATGGCTCAAAACGCAATGCAAGAAAGTCCACGACCAACAACGGAAAAGCCACACAGACTGTCACACACTTATAAAGGAGAATTTATGGGATGGATTACCAATTGGCGTCGCAAACGTCAGGGACGACATCGCAAGATCAAAGAACAGGTGAAAATCACGATTACAAGTGAGACATTTCAACCGGCGCCAAAGCAACGTATCTGCAACGAGTGTCATCGCCCTCATGACGAGTTGGAACCGCAGCAGCAGCACACGCCATTATTGAAAAAAATGGAACAACTGCTCACCAATGGACAACAGACTCCTCTTGAGTTACCGGAACAGACTCACGGTCAAGGCAAGGCGATGAAGTTTAGACGATCATAAACAATAGTTCCAATCAGGTGGTGTCGCGCATTTTCTCTTCTATCATGTGTGATTGAAGAGTCCCCCAAAAGCTCTCTCTTTTTAAGAGGGAGTTTTTTTGTTGTTTTCACAGTTCACAAAAAGCAGTCGAAAAGCGTAACGAACATGAAATAGTTCGACCTGCGGAACTATTGTTGATACGAATCGCCTCATATATTGACCGTGATGAAAATACAGCGTCACAAGTGGGGAAGCTTAGTAAGCAGCGGGCAGGCTCGCCAAATTCTTCTTCGCAGACCTAAAGGACAAAAAGAGTTTAAGCCTGTGTCCGTGAAATATGTCCAAAAGTTAGCACAGACCGGAAAAGTCTGGTCGTGCAAAACTTCTACAGGATACGTTTTCTTAAAGCGCGAAATAGAAGCCCTTCAGGAACGCCGAATACAAAAAGCAAAGACCGATCGACGCATACACCTCTAATTTTTCCCAATGTCACACACTCCCCAAAACGCTACCCAAAAGATGGAACAAGAATATTCCGCCATGAAAACACGGTTGGTAACATGGCTGTCTTCGTTCGACCATATTCACCGACCGGAACGGTATGCGGCTACGCTCCTCGACAAATACCCGCTTCACATTTTGAAACGCGCCCTGAAAGACTCGATGACCACCTCGCCGGCAAAATTTTCCCAGGTGGCGGACTATCTGCTAAAGCAAGAATTGAAACAATGAAAGTAGAAGACGTGCGGGATCAGTTCAAACGCTACGCCTTGATCGAAAGGGGAATGCGCCCCAAATCGTACAAAGCCATTGTGTCCGCCGTACAAAAACTCTGCGTCTTTGCGCATACCGAAGACCTGCGCCAATTGAACACAAATATTATTCGAGAATTCCTGTGTCAAACGAGTCAAAATCGGTCATGGTCACCCAAAACCTTTCGGCTTCAATGGCAGTATCTCAAAACCTATTTTGACTGGACAATAAAGCGTGGCTACATCGCCAAAAATCCGGTCGTCTCGATAGATCGTCCTCGGCTCTCAAAACGTTTACCACGTTGCCTGTCCACAGAAGACACACTCAAAGTTCTAACACATACCCATTGGCACAAATGGCGTTATGAAATCGAGCGCCCGCGCAACGAGGCAATCATGGCTGTGTTCACCTTCACCGGAATCCGATTGTCGGAGTTACTAAACCTGAAGACAGAACACGTTTCGACTGATATCGGTGAAATATTCATAGCAGGCGGCAAAGGCGATAAAGACAGAATTGTTCCGATACACGCTCGGCTTGCGCCGATTCTTCGTGCCTATGATGAAATGCGGCTTCGCCATTGTCCGCCGTCACAATGGTATTTCACCGGCGTGAAGTCAGACAAGAAACTAACCGCGAAACGAGTGCGGGACATCTTTCACAAGATTTCTAATTCTTCCGGCGTCAAAGTCACCCCGCACATGTTGCGACACACATTCGGGAAACTCTGTGTCGACCAAAATGTGAACCTGCGAACGATTCAACAAATGATGGGACACGCCGACGTGTCCACAACCCAGATGTACACCTTTGTTTCGACTACAGCGATGAAAAAGAATTTCTCGAATGTTGAACTGTTGTAATTGAATTCTCAACCTTGTCTTGCTCTTTAATATTTCATTTTCCCTCTTCTGCGGTGAAGCAATCGATCCTCGGGGTATTTGCCCTTAGGTCAGTGGATGTTTGCCAATCTGTTCTTGTAAGTGCCCTGTAGTGGCTGTTAAATAGATAGTCGTGGTTTTAATGTCAGAATGCCCCATCATCTTTGATAGGCTGAATAGATCGCAACCGCCTTCCAACATCAACGTGGCAAAAGTATGCCTGAGTAAGTGCGTGTAAAAGTATATGCCGCTTTTTTCTCTCAGTTTCACAATCAGTCGTTTAACGACGTTGTCTCCCATTTTACTGTCTTGCCTCATGGCGGTGAAAAAATAGGGGCATGTTTTCTTAAGGCGATTGCGTTCATTTAGGTAAACTTTCAATAATGTTCGTAGCCTTGAGTTTATAGGTATAATGCGATCTTTGCCGCCTTTTCCAGATTTAACGAAAAGCGTATTGTTTTCCATGTCAACATGCGAAAGCATGAGTTTGTGGAGTTCTGCCTTCCGAATTCCAGTCAGTAGGAAAGTGCCGATAATGGCTGCCGCACGATGGCGTTCAAATTTATAGCCGTATGGGTAATGTTCAGCCCATTCGAGAAGTTTCTCGGCTTGGTCTTTCGGAAGAAATTTTGGAATCTGTTTTGGCACTCTTGGTCGTGGTATTGACTTGGCACAGTTGCTTTCTTTGAGTCCTCTGCTGACGCACCAATCTAAAAACAACACAATGGCTTGCAAGCCTAAGCGGATACTTTTTGGCGACCAGTTGTTGTACAGCTTCTTATGAGTCAACCAGTTTTCAATGGCATGGAGATTTACTTCGTTTAATTCCTCGATTTGAGCCGACCGCTGAAAATTACCCAGGTAATATTTCAACCACCGGATTGTCTCGGGCGAATTACCCTTAAAAACCAACGAGTATTTATAGAATTGGTGGAACAGTGATTCAAGTTGAGACATAGTCAATGGCCTTAGGGCGCTGCCCAAGGGTCACTGAGTCCTGTTTTTTTAACGTTTCAACCTGCTGATTTGCAGACTATGACTGCGCTTCTGGTTGCGGGGGGAGGATTCGAACCTCCGACCTTCGGGTTATGAGGAGGGAAAATGAGCTTTTTTGCTTGATTTTCCGCTCTATAACAAGGTTTGAACGAAGTCTGGTTGATAGCCAAGAGTGAGATTCAGTGACCCTTTGGCTACCCGCATTCTAAGACGCTGAATTTTACTGTCAAATGATTTTTCTGGAAAGATTGTGCTAAGAGGTAACATCAAGCTCAGACAGTTTCATTTTGGAATTGTAGCAATGAGCTAGAACCTTCTATCCATATTCTGGATGATTATCCACCAACGATGAGCACTGTGGAATCCAAACTTTTCTTTGAACCGTGTTTTTTTTGAATTTCCCCTATTTGGATAGCCTGAGCAGTTGAACCAACGGCTAAAAATCAGCAAAACCCGCAAAAACCGGCGAAATATGGCAAGGAACGCCCTTTTTTAGGGGACGTTCCTTGATCCTAAATAACGAAAAATACGCCAACAATGAGTTTGTTCGGTTATCCCCAACAATGTATTTTCATCCCACACTTTGAAAATCGTGGAGGACGGATCGGGGATATACTGCCGACCTCGATTCAGTTCTCGACGTCATTGTCATACAACTCAAGGAATTCCAACTGCGGGCTATATTGCGTCACAATGTTTTGCTCCAGCACTGGATCAGCATGAATGTCATCAATTGCGGACTGGTGTTGAGCTTCATAGGTCGCAATCTCTTGGTAACTGTAACTGCCCGGCGAAAAGATTGCCGACAGATACAAGAGAACGCACAGCAGGGTTTCGAATACCATATCCTTGTCTCCAGATAGTTGAGAAAATACTACGCCAACTAAATATACTCGTCTCGATTGAATTCGATGAGGCTGTCGAGAAGCCAAAGGGTCTGCAATCGTCTTTGTGTAAGAACCCTGACGAGGTTTGCCTCAAGGTTAGCCGTTATGGATGTAATACGTGAACTCTACTCGCTTATAAAAAAATTGATGGGGCGAAAGTCGCCCTTCCTTCCAGTCATTTTTCAAGAAAAGTATCTCTACACCAAACTTTTGAATGGTGTAGTGGAAGGAAAGTACCAGAACGAGAACGAGGCGGAGATTGACATTGCTTCTTACAATGATGCCGGAAGTCAAAGCTATCCAAAAACAAAACAGCGCCTCATTGAAAAGCTATTGAGCCTTGTTTGCACCCTGAATCTCGATAACACGACTTATTCACTGTACCTGGTTAATCACTTCCACGCGAAAAGAGAACTGTTTGTTGCGGAAGTTATGCAATGGTTCGGTTTGCCTAATGCCATGTACTACATCATTACGCGCCGAACACTCAAAAAGGCAAAAAAATATGATTTAACCGATGTGAAACTTGGCTGTTACAAGCTTCTCCGAAACTATGAAAGTAAACATGGCACTATCACAAAATGTGAAAAGTATACCCAAAAAGTCCATGACACATTAGCCATCCTTCACCTTGAGTCCCGCGTTGAAAACGTACGATCCCGGTTAAATGCCCATCTGGCAAAGCAAGTGGTGCTTGACGATGAGATAATCAAACAATTAGATGAGCAGATCGCTTGGATTAAAGGTGATGTGACTCGGTATCCAACCAGAACGGTCGTCATCAATTATTGCATTTCTGCCGGACGGGTTCATCGGCTCAAGGGCGAGTTCAGTGAAGCCTACACCTTGTACCAACAGTACCTAACATTTCTGAACGATAATCCCGCTCTTGCCAATGACGCTCGAAGGGCTGAAGCCTGCTACTATCTTGTGCGCTGTTGTCTTCTCATGCGCGATTTTGATAATGGATTCCGATACGCCAAGCTCAGAAGTCAGTATCAGGATACTGGAAACATGAATGGCTTTGCGTTCATGGAAACGTACTGCCTGCTCTGCATTCATAGCAAACAGTACGTGAAGTCGGCAGAAATCTTTCGCTGGGCAAAGAACCAGAAGAACCTGTATAAAGACGACCGGATCGTTGAGAAATGGGGTATTTATGAAGCTTATATCCGGTTGTTTTTAGCAGATAAAGAATCGGCGGTGATTCCGCGGAGCGTAACCATATACGGCGACAACTTTAATGTTCATCGCCTCCTGAACGAGATAGATGTAACTCGACAAGATCGAAGAGGCATCAATGTTACTGTTCTCATTTTTCAGGTGCTGTATCTCCTGAAGGAACAGAAATATGTTGCCCTCGATGAACGCATTCAATATATGCAAGAATATGTCAGCAAGGTCATGCGGTCGGGCACGTCACTCATCTATTTTCGTACGGAATGTTTTTTCAGAATGTTAAACATAGCACGGGAGAATCAATATTCGTTCGACAAGACTCAACGTGCTACGGCAGAGCTATTTCGCAAAATGACTGCCTTTCGCTCGCCGGATATCTTTGATCGTTTGTTTGTAGAAGAAGTGATTCCGCACGAGCAGAGCTGGCAAATCTTCATGGATACGCTTCAACACGAAATAATTTCTGTGAATCCCGCCGAACCGGTAAAAACAGTGTAAAAATGGCAGAGACCATGCAACGCAACACAGGATCGAACATCACAACCACATCATACTCAGTGTCGCAACTAAAGCAGAGAATTCAGACGCTGTTACAGTCGGAAGAAGAATCTGCGATTGAGTATGCGCTTTCTCTGTACGTGTTTGTGACGGAAACGGAATCGCGGACCTATATGTCGGGTTTGTCCACTGAATGCCTGATATTACTTGAACACTTTGGCGAATACTTCTCCAAATGCCCCATCTCACGAAAATGACCGGCTAATCCCACTGAAGGTGACCGATAGTATTCTGTCAATGAGCGGTAGTTATATAAAGATAGAAAATTAGTTTAGACACATCACGATCGGTCATTTTCGTGAG